>NZ_SJEW01000007.1 GCF_005930475.1 Modestobacter altitudinis | reverse complement strand
GCCCCGGGTCGACCCGCACCCCGCCCATCGGGGACAGGTCCAGCATCAGCCCACCCTCCGGGACCGACAGCCCGGCCACGCTGTGGCCCCCGCACCGGACGCCGACCTCCAGGCCCTCCCGCCTAGCCACCGCGAGGGCACGCGCGACGTCCTGGGGTCCCCGACAGCAGGCGATCAGCGCCGGCCGCCGGTCCACCATGGCGTTCCACACCCGGCGGGCCCGGTCGTAGCCCGCGTCGCCCGGGTGCAGCAACTGGACGTCGTCCATGTCGTCTCCTCCATCGGCCGTGGCGTGCCCGACGCTAGGGACGAACGCCCGGGGCCGGAAGACCCCGGGTCGGCGGGTCAGTCACCGCCCTGCCGGAGGACCACGACCAGCACCCGCAGCACCAGCACGACCGCCACGACGAGCAAGCCGTAGCCGAAGACGGCGAACAACGGCAATGCCGCGGTGACCTGCGGCCCGTCCCGCATGCCGAGGAAGAGCACGCCCATCACCCCGGCAACGGCACCGATCACGGCGGTCAGCGACAGGTGGACCAGCCTGGTGAGGAAGCGCCGGTCCTGACCGTCGGCCAGCAGACGGACGTTGAGGTTGACCCGGCCCTGCTCGACGGCGTCGGCGATGCGGTCCAGCCGGCGCGGCAGCCGCTGCAGCATGGGCAGCAAGGCCGCCATCTCGTCCTCCACCGACCGGCGAAGCCGCTCGGGGGCCATCGACTCGGTCAGCCGCTGGCGGGCGGCCGATCGCGCGGCCACCACGAGGTCGAACCCCGGGTCGAGGGTCTGCAGGGTGCCCTCCAGGGTCGCGAAGGTCCGGAACAGCGCGGCGACCTGGGCAGGCACCGCGAGCCGGTGCTCGGTCACCAGCCGGAACAGCGCGGTCAACGCCGCGGCGCCCACGGTGGCGCCGGGCGTCGTGCAGCGGACGATCAGGACTCCGACGGCGCGCTCCATGAGCGTCTGCATGCGCCGGGCCTCCCGTTGCTCCGGTCAGGAGTCCTCCGCGGACCCGGACCGGGCCGGGCCCCGTGGTCCGAGGCCGATCGTGGCCGGAACCGTGCGCCGCCGGTGGTGGACGCGGCGACCCGGCCGCGCTGCTCCACTGGCAGGGGTCTGGTCCGTGCCCCCAGCTCCAGGTCGCCGCGCCCTGTGCCCGGGCCGGTGGGAGCATTCCGCCATGCGTCACGCCCACGCTGTCCAGGACGCGCTCCGCGAACCATCCCGCGCGCTGCGTCGAGCGATCCCCGACGTCTACGACGGGTACCGCCAGATGCACACCGCCGCGTACGCCGCCGGTGCGCTGGACCAGAAGACCAAGGAGCTGATCGCGTTGGCCATCGCGGTCAGCAAGGAGTGCGACGGGTGCATCGTGTCGCACGCGCGTGGCGCCGTCCGCACCGGCGCCACCGAGTCGGAGGTCGCCGAAGCGCTCGGGGTCGCCATCGCGATGAACGGCGGCCCGGGCACCGTGTACGGACCGCGCGCGTTCGCGGCCTTCCAGGAGTTCGCGGACGAGGCGGACCCGCACCAGGGTTGACCCGTGGTGGTCCCCGCACGGCCGCGACCGACCTCGCTGGACCGGTGAGGTGGCGGTCAGGGTCGATGGCCCCTGAGATGAGCAGGTGCCCCTCTTCCGTCGCTCCTCTCGCTCCACGCCCGCCGGGTCACCCGCGCCCGGATCGCAGCGGGTCCGCACCGACGACGGCGTGGACCTGCACGTCGAGGTGGACGGCACCGCCGACGCCCCGCTCACCGTGCTGCTGACCCACGGCTTCACCGCGCGGCTGGGTGAGTGGGACGACCAGCGGGCCGCGCTGCGGGGGCGGGCGCGGCTGGTCCTGTGGGACCACCGCGGCCACGGCCGGTCGGCCCGAGGCGACCGGCGGACAGCGACGATCGACCGGACCGGCCGGGACCTGAGCGAGGTCCTGGACGCCACCACGCCCTCCGGCCCGGTCGTCCTGGCCGGGCACTCCCTGGGCGGGATGACCGTGCTGGCGCTGGCCCGCCAGCGCCCGGAGCTGTTCGGGACCCGGGTCGTCGGCGTCTTCCTGCTCGCCACCTCGGCCGACGGGGTGGTCCCGGGCGGCGTGGTCGGCCGGCTCGTCGCGCTGGCGCGTCGGCTCGGCCTGCTGGCCGTCCAGCTGTGGTGGCTGCAGTTGATCGCCCCGCTCCTGGAGCGGTTCCGCCGGCGGGGCACCGCGCTGGGCCGGTGGTACACCCGGCGCTACCTCTTCGGCCGGGACGACGCCGACCCGGTCCTGGTGCGCAGGGTCCAGGACATGCTGGAGGAGACACCGCTGACGGTGACGACGGCCTTCTACGCCAGCATCCTCGACAGCGACGAGACGGCCGGGCTCGAGGTGCTGCGGCGCGTGCCGGTCACGGTGGTGGTCGGCACCCACGACCGGCTCACCCCCGCCGCGCACAGCCGGCGGATCGCCGAGGTGCTCGGTTCCGGCACCGAGCTGGTGGTCGTGCCCGGTGCGGGCCACAGCGTCAACATCACCCGACCCGAGGTCGTCGACGCTGCACTCCTGGCCCTGCTGGACCGCGCGGAGGAACGACTGCCACGGGCCACCGGCTGACCGGCCGGGGAGCCCTCCGCCGGCCCGGACACAGAAGGGACGACCGTCAGGTCCCGGATGAACGCCTTGCCACCACCTCACTCGCAGGCGCCGCCCCGCGTGGCGTCGTCCGGGCCCACACCGGGCGCGATCCCGGTGTGCTCGCTGTCCCTGCCCCGGCCCGCGCGCTGCAGTTCGCCGGCCGCCTCCGCCACCGCGCCGGCGAGCACGTCGAGCTCCCCGACGACGGAGGGGTCGGCGACCAGGCCGAAGCCCAGCCGGTCGCCGACCGACAGCACCGCCACCCGCAGCGCGTGGTGCTCGGCGACCTCGACCAGCGGCTGGACAGCAGCGACGGGCGCGCCGAGCACGGTGACCGGACGGTCGGGACCGCGCACGTTGGACACGTTGAGCGCGAAGGACCGCCCGCTGCGCTGCAGCCGCTGCGACCACTCCGCCAAACGCGGCGAGTGGCGAGCCAGCCGGGTCATCAGCTCGTCGAGCTGCTCGGCGTCGTGGTGGGCCTTCCGCCGGGCCGTCTCCCGGCGGACGGCCGCCAGCCGCACCACGGGGTCCGGCTCGTCCACCGGCAGGTCGACCCGGAACCAGGAGTCCCGGTTGCCGGCCTGGTCGCCGTCGTGGTGCAGGGTCACCGGCACCTTGACCCGCAACCCGGTGAGCGGTCCGTGCCGGTGCTCCAGCCACCGGCGCAGCGCACCGGCCACCACCGCGAGCACGGCGTCGTTCACCGTCGCGCCCTCGACCCCGTGGGCGGCCTCGCGCAGGGCCGACACGGGGATCGCGGTCAGGGCCACGTCCCGCTCGCGGCCCACTGCCGCGTCGAACGGGGAGCGCTTCAGCCCCGGGATGAGCTCCCCGGTCAGCACACCGGCGGCAGATGAGCGGCGGAGCTGCTCGACGGGCGTCCCCGACCCCGCGGCTCCGGTGCGGCGACCGCCGGCGGCGCCGGTCGCCGGCGCCGGGTCCCACAGCACGTCCTCGGCCAGCCGCATCACCGTGCCGCCGTCGGCCAGGGCGTGGTGGACCCGCCAGACCAGGACCGCACCGCCGCCTGCCAGCGGGCCGACGACGTCCATCCGCCACAGCGGCCGGGTCCGGTCGAGGCGCTCTCCGAACAACCGGACCAGCTCGGTGCGCAGACCGGCCGGGTCGAGCGGGGTGACCGGGTCGACCGATCGGACGTGCGCCGTGACGTCCAGCGTCCCGTCCGGGCACCACGCCGGCTCGTCGGCCGTCCCACCCAGCCGCCAGGTCAGCCGCGGCGCCGCCGGCAGCCGGCGGCTCACGGCCTCCCGGAGCCCCCGGAGGTCGGGCGCGCCGTCCGGCAGGTGGACCACCGTGGCCGTGTGCCCGACCAGGTGGCGTCCCTCCAGGGCGAGGATCGTCCGATCCTCAGCGGTCAGCGGGACCTGCACGGCAGCAGCCTGCCGGTCCGGTGCAGCTGTGGCAAGCACGCCGGCGGCGGGTGCTGTTCACCGGGCTCGATCGGTCAGGGTGCTCGCCTCGTGGTCATGGCGGGCCGACGGGGGCGTCGTCCTCCGACGGCGGACCAGGCCGGTGAGGTTCCAGCGGACAGCGCCGGCGAAGTCCCGGCCGTGCTCGGCGAAGGTCAGATCGCGGGCGGGTCGGGCTGCTGCCACGGCGGCGTCGAGGTCGTAGCCGTGGTCCTTGAGGACCTCGGAGAAGTCGCGCTGCAGCGGTGCGAAGCACCGGTACCCGTAGCTGCGGTACATGGCCGGAAACAGCGGCCGGAACAAGCGGATCCGCTCGTGCAGGCCGCTGGAGTGCGACATCGGGTTCTTGTGCCGCGCGGTGACGTAGTCGGGGAGGACGTCGGAGAAGGCGTGCCGCAGGATCCACTTCTCGTAGCCGTCCCGCTGCTTGAGCTCCTGCGGTATGCGCATGGCGAGGTCGAGCATCGCCAGGTCGAGGAAGGGCACCCGCGCCTCGACCCCGTTGCCCATCGAGGTGCGGTCGACCCGCTGGAGCTCGGTGTGGCTCAGGTAGCGGATCTTGTGCAGGAACAGCCGCCGCGCGTCCTCCGGGGCGATCCGGCGGTACATCTCGTAGCCCCCGAACAGCTCGTCGGACCCGTCCCCGGTCAGCACGACCTTGACGCCGGCCTCGTGCACGGCGGCGAAGAGGCGCTGCGAGACGACGGCGTTGATGATGTCCCCGTACTCGGTGAGCTCGGAGACCCTGATCGCCTCCCGCACGTCGCGGCGACCGAGCTCGCGGGGGCGGACGGGGACCACGACGTGCTCCACCCCGAGGTCGGCGGTGAGCCGCCGGGCGTACGCCAGGTCCTCGCTGCCCTCGACCCCGACGGTGAAGGCCACGCAGTCCGGGTGCAGTTCGAGGACCTTCACCAGGGTCAGGGAGCTGTCCAGCCCGCCGGAGAGGACGACGCCGACCCGCAGGTCGGTGTCCACCCGGATCCGGACGGCGTCGGTGAAGGTCTCGCGGAGCGCGGCCGCCGCCTCCTCCACGTCGGCGAGGACGGGCCGCCCCTCCCCCAGGCGGTACAGGTCGACGTAGGGGTGCAGGTCCGGGGCCGTGTCCGGATCAGCCCAGCCGCAGTGCCCGGGCGGGACCTCGTGCACCTCGGTGCCCAGCGGCACCAGGGCCTTGATCTCGGAGGCGATGTGCAGGCGCCCGGCCGCGCTCGCCCAGTACAGGGGCTTGACGCCGGCCGGGTCGCGGGCCAGGAACACCCGGCGGGTGCCGCGCTCGACGAGGGCGAAGGCGAACTCGCCGCGCATGCGCGTCAGCGCCTCCTCCCCCCAGGCCAGCACGGCCTCCAGGACGACCTCCGTGTCGCTCGACGACCGCGTGCGGCGCCCGTCCGCATGCAGCCGGGCACGCAGCTCGGCGTGGTTGAACACCTCACCGTTGAAGCTCAGCGCCCAGGTCCCGTCACCGGACGTCCACGGCTGGACGGCCCGGTCCCGGTCCACGATGCGCAGCCGGGCGGTGCCGAGCAGGGCATCGGTGTCGCAGAGGACCTCGTCGACCTCCCCGCGGGGGGACACGGCGGCGAGCATCGCGTCGAACACGGCACGCTGGCGCCCGGCGCCCGGACCGAGGAGGACGGCGATCCCGCACATCAGGGCACCGGACCGGCCGCGGTCAGCAGGGGTCGGGCCACGGCCTCGTACCTGCCGACCCAAGCCGGGTTCAGGCACACGTGCCAGGCCTGGCCCTCGTCGATCACGTTGAGCACCCCCGCGTCCCGGTAGGTGGTCAGGACCTGCTGGAGCGGTGCGGCCACCCCGTTGCGGCGGAGCCAGGTCATCTCGATGTCGGCGGCGTACCCGACGCAGTGCGCGCTGGGGAGGAAGGCCGAGTAACCGAGGTCCCTGAGCCGCTGCTGGCCCTCGTTGCTGCGGACGATGCAGTTCACCCACAGGCCCCGGCGCCACCCGGCAGCGGCCTGGGCGAAGGCCGTCGCGATCTCGCTCAGCAGCCCGATCATGGCCGGCCGCGCCAGCGGGAAGCTCAGGCCGGAGGACTGCGGCTGACGCCCGGGCGCGCACCGGCGGACCGCGTAGTCCCGGGCGCGGCCGGGCAGCCCTGTCGCACCGACCCGGAAGGAGAAGGGCAGGCGGCGCTGCTGCTGCAGTCGGCGCAGGGAGGTCAGCTCCGGGGAACCCAGGACGGCACGGTCGTCGGGGAAGGGCGCGACCGACGACCACCACACGACATCGACCTGGTGCAGCAGCAGGATCTTGAGCAGGGTGGCCGGTGTCGAGGCGTTGGAGCGGGCGCTGGACCGGAAGGCGAGCACGTCCCGTTCGATCCGGGCGAGTGCGCCCTCCGCACCCTCCGGCAGGCGGTCCAGGAGGAGGCGCACTGCCGGTCGGTCGGCGGCGTCCGCCAAGACAGCGCCCTCCGGGGGTGCCTGGTCGGCCGGCAGGTCCGCGAGGTGCTGCACGACCGCGTCGACCGCCGCGCGGTAGCCGAACAGGTGCTCGGACGTGGGGGCGCCGCTCGTCGTCGCGCCGCGGTCCCCGTCCACTGCGCCGGGACGCTAGCACCGCGTCCGGGCAGGTCGGAACCCTTGCCAGAGCGCCTCCCGGCAGCCTGCGGCCGATGACCCGCATGCCTCGGAAGGCCCTGGACCGAGCACGGACCTGCTTCGATCAGCGCGATCGGCCGACGTCGCCCCGCGTTCCCCCGCGCACGCATCCCCTCGTGGAAGAGCAGGCGCGTCCCGGGACGTCTGAGGATCGACGTGTCCGCGGAGGGAGCCGGACCCATGGGACGACCAGCGGAGTCGCCACGTCCGAGCGCTCCGGCCGCCGTACCCGCCGCCGTACCCGATCCCGGCGACCGCTTCCAGGAAGAGGTCACCGGCTACGTCCGCTCCCCCAGCGACGTGCTGCGCACCGTCGTGCTCGTCCTCGCCGCCCTGCTCGTCGTCGCCCTCGCCGCCTGGTCGCGCGACGGGGTGCTGTCGCTCGAGGACGACCTCGTCCAGCGGTCCTCCGCCAGGACGTCGACGGTGGAACGCGCCCTGGTCGGGACCCTGACCCTGCTGGTGCTCGCATCGGTCGCGGCGGCGTGGGTCACCCCGCTCCTCATCCGCCACCACCGGCTGTTCGGCTACCTGGCCGTGAGCGGGGTCCTCGCGGCGTCGGCCGTGCGGGGGGTCGACTCGTTGCTCGACCGCGGGACCACGGACGTCCGGTCCCGCGAGGTCGGGTGGGGCGGCGTCGAGGACGGGCTGACCGTGGAGGGCATGGCCGTGACCGCAGCGTCGTTCGCGGTGCTGGCTCCCTTCGTGTCCCGCCGGTGGCGGCGGGCAGGGGTCGTGGTGCTCGGCCTGCTCACGCTGCTGCGGCTGTCGGTGCCGGTGGCCCCCCCGACCACCCTGGCGGTCGCGCTCGTGCTCGGCGGAGCGGTGGGCTCCGCGACCCTGCTGCTCTTCGGTCGACCCAGCGGCAGGCCGACGCGGGCCGCGATCGCCGCTGCCCTGACCAGCAGCGGCCTCCCGCTGGTCGACCTGGAAGCGGCCGCGGTCGACGCCCGCGGCTCCGTCCCCTACTTCGCGACGCTCGACGACGGCGGCCGGGTGTTCGCCAAGGTCCTCGATGCCGAGCAACGAGCCGCGGACCTGCTGTTCCGCGCCTACCGGTTCATCCGGCTGAAGAACGTCGGGGACGAGCGGCCGTTCTCCTCGCTGCGGCGCACCGTCGAGCACGAGGCGCTGGTGTCGCTGATGGCCCGCGACGTCGGTGCCCGCACCCCTCGGCTCCGGGCGGTCGCAGCGGTGGGACGCGACTCCGTCGTGCTGTGCTACGACCGGATCGACGGCACGTCCCTGGACCGCGTGCCCGACGAGGCGGTCACGACGCCGGTGCTGCGGGGGATCTGGCAGCAGGTGGCCGTCCTGCGCCGGCACCGCATCGCCCACCGCGACCTGAGGCGGGCCAACGTCTTCCTCGACGCAGCCGGGGACCCCTGGCTCATCGACTTCGGCTTCAGCGAGGTGGCCGCGGGTCAGGCGCTCCTCGACGCCGACGTCGCCCAGCTCCTCGTGGCGCTGGCGCTGGACGTCGGTGTCGACCCCGCCGTCGACGCCGCCGTCGCCGAGCTCGGCGCCGAGGCAGTGGCCGCATCGCTGCCGCGGCTGCAGCCCGACACGTTCAGCGGCGCGACGAGGAAGGCGCTCGATCAGCGCAAGGACCTGGTCGGGCAGGTCCGCACCGCGGTGTCGACCCGGACCGGGGTCCCGGAGCCGGAGCTCGAGCACCTGGACAGGATCAGCCCCCGGTCCATCGTGACCATCGCGGTGCTGGCCGCCGTCACCTACGTCCTCGTGCCCCAGCTCGGGGACGTGCCCGGCATCGTCGACCGGGTCCGAGGAGCCGACTGGTCCTGGGCACCGCTGATCCTGGGGACGTCCGCGCTGAGCTACGCGGGCGCCGCGCTGAGCATCCTCGGAGCCGTCCCGGACCGGCTCCGCCTGGCGCCGACCCTCCTCACCCAGCTCGCCAGCTCGTTCGCCAGCAAGCTGGCACCGGCCGGCCTCGGCGGGATGGCCCTGAACGTGCGCTACCTGCAGAGGAGCGGCGTCGACGTGGCGGTGGCCACCTCGGGGGTCGGCCTGAACACCGTGGCCGGGGTCGTCGTGCACGTGTTCCTGCTGCTCACGTTCGCCGGGTGGGCCGGCCGGTCCGTGTTCGGTGCCGTCCGGCTGCCGCACCCCGAGGTCCTCGCCTGGGGCGCCTCAGCCGTGGTCGTCCTGGCCGCCGTCGTGTTCGCCGTCCCGGCCGTCCGCCGGCTCATGGCGGTCCGGCTGTTCCCCCTGCTGCGCCGCTCGGTCCACGGGGCCGGTCACGCGCTGCGCAGCCCCGGCAAGCTCGCGCTGCTGCTCGGCGGCTCGGCCGTGGTCACCCTCAGCTACATCACCTGTGTCTACCTGTCGACCCGCGCCTTCGGCGGCGAGCTCAGCTTCGCCACCGTGGGCGCCGTCTACCTCGCCGGCGCGGCCATCGCGGCCGCGGCGCCCACCCCGGGGGGCCTCGGCGCACTGGAGGCCGCCGTCATCGCGGGGCTGGTCGCCGGCGGGATGGACCACACCGTCGCCGTCCCGGCCGTCTTCCTGTACCGCATCGCGACGTTCTGGCTGCCGACGCTGCCCGGCTGGGCCGCTCTCACCTGGCTGCGCAGGTCGCAGTACGTCTGAGGTCCCGCGAACGGCTCGGCTCCGGCGAACCGGCGGGCGACCTGCACACCAGGTCGTGCAGGCCGTCGGCCGCGGGTGGTGATCGTCCCTCCGGTCGCGGCGGGTGCCGTCAGCAGCCGGGCACACCCGCCGGCGCCGGTGCGCACGCCGGGCGACGAAGGAGTCCGTTACCTACTGTGGCGCCGTGTTCTTCCTCTTCGGCTTCGGCACCAAGGAACAGGACCTCGGCCCCGGGGAGGTCCGCACCTGCCCGAACTGCGGCAACACCACGACGTGGGCGCGGGTGCGGATGGTCAAGCAGGTCACCGTCTTCTTCGTCCCCATCGCTCGGTGGGGACGACGGCAGCTCGAGATCTGCGGCGTCTGCGGCACGGCCGTGGAGATCTGAACGACTGCCGGATCCCCGAGATGGGTCTCCGCGTCCTGACGCCGACGAGAGTCCGTGACCATGCCGACTCCCCTGGCGAGGGCAGGGCGGCAACCGCACCTCGGCGGGGTCGAGGTGGACCGTCAGCGGTTCCGGTCCAGCCAGTCGACCAGCACCGTCGACACGTGCTCGGGCTGGTCGGTCATCAGCAGGTGGTTCGCGTCCGGGACCACCACGAGCTCGGCGCCCGGGATGCGGCCGGCGATGATGCGGCCGTTCTCCGGCGGGACGAGCGCGTCCAGCTCCCCGTGCAGGACCAGCGTCGGGGCGGTGATGCCCGCCATGCGGTCGTAGCCGTCCCAGCGCGACGACCCGATCGCCTGGGCCAGGTAACCCTCGTTGGTGGTGGCGAGCGGGAGCCGCACCGCCCAGTCCTCTTCGATGCGCTCGCGAGGTGTCCCGGGTGCGTAGTTGAAGGGGATGGAGGCCTCGGCCGCCTCCTGGGGCGTCATCTGACCGCGCTGCATGAGCACCGCCATCGCCTGGGGGTTGGAGACCGCGTGCGCGATGCCCGGGTGGGTGGCGATCAGGCACAGCGAGCGCACCCGTTCCGGAGCGGTGAGCACGATCTCCTGGGCGATCAGGCCGCCCATCGAGATGCCGACGACGTGGGCGGTGTGCACACCCGCCGCGTCCAGCACGGCCAGGCAGTCCCCCGCCATGGTCTCGACCGTGTACGGCGCCCCAGGGACGTCGCCGGTGCGGCCGGCACCCCGGTTGTCGACCCGGATGACCCGGTGGCCCTCGGCCAGCGCGGGCACCAGCCGGAACCACATCGCGGCCGGGTAGGCCAGCCCCATGACCAGCAGGACGGCGGGAGCGCCCTCGGGCCCGTCGGACTCCCACGAGATGCGGGCGGAGTCAGGACGCTCGAGAACCGGCACGGGTCGCTCCCTTCATCGTGAGGTCCGACGGACTGCATTCTTCCCGCACGACCTGGGCGCCATGTGCGGCCGGGTGCGTCGGTGGCGTGTCGCCCCTCGAACACCGCCTCACCCCGGTTCTCCTGCCCGTGACGACGACGCGGAGGACGACCCGGCCGGAGCGGCTGCCTCGTGGACCCCGCGGGATCCCCCAGCACGGCTGTGCTGGGGAGCTCAGTGACCCGCTCAGAACGAGAGGTAGCGGATGACCGCCAGTACTCGGCGATGGTCGTCGTCGCTGAGCGCCAGGTCGAGCTCGTCGTAGATGCGGGACGTGTGGCGCACGACCGCCCGCTCGGTGATCGACAGGGTCCGGGCGATCGACGCGTTGGTCCTGCCCTCGGACATCAGGGCCAGGACCTGCCGCTGGCGAGGGGTCAGCCGGTCGAGCGCATCGTGATGCCCCCGGGCGCGGGAGACCATGAGGCTGACGACCTCGGGGTCGAGGACGGTGCCCCCGGCAGCGATGCGGCGGACATCGTCGGTGAACCCGTCGATGTCGGCGATCCGCTGCTTGAGGAGGTACCCGACGCCCGACGACCTGGTGCCCAGCAGTTCGACGGCGTAGGCGCGCTGGAGGTGCTGCGACAGCACGAGGACGGCGATCTCGGGATGCTCCCGGCGGATCTCCATCGCCGCCCGCAGGCCCGCGTCCTCGTGATCGGGCGGCATGCGGATGTCGGTGACGACGATGTCGGGGACGTGTTCTCCCGCGGTGCGGACCAGCTCGTGTGCATCAGCGACCGCAGCGACGACGTCGAACCCGGCGGCCTGCATCACGTGCGTGAGCCCGGCTCGCAACAGCGCCTCGGCCTGACCGATCACGACCCGCACGGCAGCTCCACCAGCAGAGGTGTGCCGCCGCCGGCCGGGCTCCCGATGGCGTGCAGCGGCAGCACCCCACGCCGGCCGGGCGTCGCGGTGCGCAGCCGGTCGACGAGGACACCCCCGGTCACCGGCGCGGCCCCGACGACCGACATCGAGCCGGTCCGGGTGCTCGGCCGGCGACGACGGCACGGGCCGCCCCGAGCAGCGCGAGGCTCAGCACGGGAGCCCGCCCAGCGCCGACCGCACAGCTCGCCGACGCGCCATCGCTGCAGCATGGCACCGGGGACGCGCGCCCGGTGGACCACCGGACCGGCCAACTGCTCGGGCACCACCCTGTACCCAGGTCCAGGTCACCGGGCCACTCCGGTCCATTGTCCGGCGGTCACGACGTCGCAAGGGTCGCGTGCATGGACAGCCGAGTGGCCGCAGTCAGGGTGCTCGTGTCGACCCCGTCGCGGTCCACGGCGGCTCGCCTGACTGGTTCGCCGGACACCCGGACACCCGGACACCCGGACACCCGGACACCCGGACACCACTGACCGGCTACCCCTCGGAAGGTCGACCATGGGAGCTGTAGCCCGCGGACCACGTCGTCACCGGCCACCCGGGACGCTGGCCGCCTCGCTCGCGACGACGGCGGCCGCGTTGCTGGTCGTGGCTCCCGCCCCGGCGAACGCATCGCCGGGGGGCGCGACGGCACCGGCGGAGGAGCCGGCGTACGCGGCGGCGGTCCAGCCCGAACTCGACCGGCTCATGGAGGACCTGGCGATCACCGGCGCGGTCGTCCTGGTGCGCTCCCCCGAGCTCGGCGACTGGGCCACCACGATGGGCACCCAGACCTGGCACGGCGACGAGCCGGTCACCCTCGCCGACCACGTCCGGGTCGGCAGCAACACCAAGACCATGACCGCCACGGTGATCCTGCAGCTGGTCGACGAGGGCCGGATCGGCCTGGACGACCCGGTGTCGTGGTACCGCCCGGACGTGCCCAACGGGGAGGACATCACCATCGCCCAGCTGCTGGACATGAGCAGTGGGCTGGCCAACTACACGACCGACCTCGAGCTGAACGAGCAGATGGACAGCAACCCCGGCCGGGTGTGGAGCCCGGAGGAACTGCTCGCGATCGGCCTCGCCGAGCCGCCCGCCTTCCCCCCGGGCGAGGGGTTCCTGTACTCCAACACCAACTACGTGCTGCTGGGCGTGATCATCGAGCAGCTCACCGGGCTCCCGCTGGAGCAGGCCCTGCAGGAGCGGGTCTTCGACCCGCTGGGGCTGAGCGGGACCTCCTTCCCGGCGCTGACCGACGCCTCGATCCCCGAACCGCACCCGCGGACCTACACCTTCGGGACGAACGTGGAGACCATCGACAGCCTCGTGCTCCCACCGGAGGTCCGGGCCGCAGCCAGCGCCGGCACCCTGGAGCCGATGGACGTCACGGACGCCAATCCCTCCTGGGGGTGGGCCGCAGGCGCCGGGATCTCCACCGCGCCGGACCTCGCCGACTACGTGGAGGCACTGGTCGAGGGGTGCCTGCTCAGCCCGCAGCTGCAGCAGGAGCGGATCGCCAGCGTCCAGCCGTTGGACCCCGACGACCCGGCCAGCCCCGGCTACGGGCTCGGCCTGGCCAGCTTCGGGCCCGTGTACGGGCACAG
Source organism: Modestobacter altitudinis (assembly GCF_005930475.1). Lineage (GTDB taxonomy): Bacteria > Actinomycetota > Actinomycetes > Mycobacteriales > Geodermatophilaceae > Modestobacter > Modestobacter altitudinis. The sequence continues at coordinate 91,097 of NZ_SJEW01000007.1, read as the reverse complement.
CGGTGAACTGCCCGGGACCAACTCCTTCATGGGCTACGACCCGGTCCGGGACATCACCGTCGTCACCTGGGCCTCCACCGCCCCCGCACCCAACGGCGAGGGCCCAGCCGTCGAGCTCGCCAAGGCGGTGATCGCCGAGCTCTACGCCGACTGATCGGCACCCGTGGCAGACCGCGTCAGCAGGAGGGCCCCTCGGCCACGGGGTCACCACACCGTCCCCTCCACAGCAGGAGCTGTTCCTCATGCGCCGATGGATGCGCCCCGCCGCCCTCGCACTGGCCCTGCTCGCGGGGGCCGGGACGACCGGCGTCACGACCACCCCCGTGGCCCTCGCCGAGTCCGCTCCTCCCCCGGCCGCGACCCTCGACCCGGACCTCGCCGCACAGATCGACGAGCTGGCCCGGGCCGCGCTGACCAACGGCGTCACCGGTGCGGTGGTCGGCATCTCCGACCCGGTCCGGGGGAGCTACCTCCAGGCCTACGGGACCGCGGACACCGCGGGGACCCCGATGACCCCGGACATGCACTACCGCATCGCCAGCGTGACCAAGACGTTCACCGCTCAGGCGGTGCTGCGCCTCGCCGACCAGGGGGAGCTGTCCCTCGACGACCCCCTGGCGGAGTACGTCCCCGACATCCCGTACGGGGACGAGATCACCGTCCACGACCTGCTGGGCATGCGCGGCGGCGTGTACGACTTCGTCGCCGACGAGCAGTTCCTGGCGCGGTACGTGGCCGATCCGCTCCTACCGGGGTGGTCCCCCTACGACGCCCTCGAGATCATCCGCGCGCACGCCGACGAGGCCACCCCGCCCGGTCGGGCGACCGTGTACTCCAACTCGGAGTACGTGCTGCTCGGCCTGGTCATCGAGCGGGTCACCGGCCGCTCGGCACAGCAGTACACCACCGCGGTCATCGACGACCTCGGCCTCGACGAGACGTCGTACCCCACGACGGCGGCCCTGCCGGAGCCCTTGAGCCACGGCTACCTGAACACCGACAGCGAGCTGGCGCCCGCGGACCCGGGAGCGGACGAGCCACGGGACCTCACGCTCAGCAACCCGGTGGTCCCGTTCACCGCCGGTGCGGTCGTCTCCACCGTGCCGGACATGGTGCGCTACGCCGAGCAGCTGGCGACCGGAGTGGGCCTCGCCCCGGAGACGGCCCGGCTGCGCCAGCAGTGGACTCCGCTCACCTCGACCGGCGTCCGGGCGCAGTACGGCCTCGGCGTGCTCCAGCTCGGGAACTGGGTCGGCCACAACGGCTCGATCTTCGGCTACAGCGACATGGTCTTCCACCTGCCGGAGGAGAAGGCGAGCGTGGTGGTGATGGTCAATGCGGCCGACGGCGAGGCCGTCCCCGCGACCGGCCTCTGGGGCGGGATCGTCACGCTGCTGTACCCCGGCAGCCTGCCGACCTGGTGACCGGGGCGCCCGTCGGCTGACCTGCACGACGCCGTCGGACGCCGCGGCGGTCCCTCACCGCAGCAGCGGACGCAGGTTCTCCGTCCACACGTCCCAGCCGACCCGGCCGATCAACGCCGTGACGACGACGAGGAAGACGACCCGGATGAAGCGGCTGCCCCGGGCGGTCGCCGTCCGAGCGCCCAGGTAGCCGCCGAGCATGTTGGCCGCACCCAGGACGAGCCCCAGCCCCCAGAAGACCGCGCCGTACGGGACGAAGAAGAGCAGCGCCCCCAGGTTGGTGGCGACGTTGACGATCTTGGCCTGGGCGCTGGCGTGGAGGAAGTCGTAGCCCAGCAGCGACACGATGGCGAACACGAGGAACGAACCGGTACCGGGGCCGAGGACCCCGTCGTAGAAGCCGATGCCGGCGCCCACCGCCCCGGCGACGCCGTGGTGACGCCGCCCGCTGTGCCGCAGTGCGGTCACCTCGCCCAGCGCCGGGCGCAGCACGGTGAACGCGGCGATGGCGACCAGGGCGACGACGATGACCGGCTTGAACACGCCGGCCGGGAGGGCCGCGGCGACGGAGGCCCCGGCGAAGCTGCCCACCAGGGCCACTGCGGCCATCGGCAGGGCGGTCCGCAGGTCGGGGTGGACCCGGCGGTGGTAGGTGACCGCGCTGGTGGCGGTACCGGAGATCGAGGCCAGCTTGTTCGTCGCCAGGGCCTGCACCGGGCTCATCCCGGGGACGAGCAGCAGCGCGGGCAGCTGCAGGAGACCGCCGCCACCCACGACGGCGTCGATCCACCCGGCCGTGAGCGCGGCGACCAGGACCAGGACGAGCAGCCCCGGGGTCAGTCCCTCGGGGAACAGGCCGGGCGGCCACGCACTCGTCATCCGGTCTCGACCTGCTGTCCCCTCGGCGGCTGCGGGTTCAGGAGCGCACCCGGTTCGGCGCGCGCCGCCGGCGGGCGAAGAACCGCTCGACCCGGCGCCACTGGTCAGGTGTCTTCTGCGGGTCCATCAGCTCGGACTCAGCGAGTGCCCGGTCGGCCGGACCGAGGTCGGGCGGCTCGAAGGGCACCAGCGAGCGGCCGGTCGGCCGACGCAGCCGCTCGATGCCCCGCACCAGCGAGCCGGTGTCGGCGACCGCGGCGGCGACCTCCTCCGGCGTGCAGCCGAGGTGCTCGGCGAGCAGCCGGTCCCGGACACCGACGATCGTCGCGGCGAGCCGATCGGCCCCCGGCCGCCCCTCGACCGCCTCGACCGCCAGGTCGAGCTCGGTGTCCAGGCCCATCGAGCGGTTGTTCACGTTGCTGGACCCCAGACGCAGCAGGCGGTCGTCGACCACGGTCACCTTCGCGTGCACGTAGATGTGCTCGCGCTGCTCCGTCACCGGCGTGTAGATCCGGAACCGGTCGTGGGCGTCGGCGTCGCGGACGATCTGCAGCACCCGGGCCCGCGCGGTGCCCATCGCCTTCTCCGACAGCCAGCCGTCGGCGGTCCACGGGTTGAGCACGACGACGTCCGGGCCGTCCGGCTCGCGCAACCGCTCGGCGATCGCCTCGGCGATCCGGCGGCTGGCGAAGTACTGGCTCTCCACGTAGATCGACCGGCTGGCCGCGGCGATGGAGGCCAGCCAGAGCAGCTCGATCTCGTTGACCAGGGTGGTGCCGCCGTGGGCGGGACGGGTGCGGGAGATCGCCACGTCGACGTCGGTGAGCAGGGGGTCGACGTCCTCGGGCCAGCACTCCCGCGTCTCGGGGACCGGCTCGAGCCGCTCCCCGGTGCCGCTCTCCCACCGCTCGCGGGCGAGCTCGGCGATCGCCCGGGCGGCCGGCCCGGTGACCATGCTGGTCGCGTCGTGCCACGGCCCCGTCAGCCGACCCTCGATGCGCCCGGCTGCCGGACGACGTCGGTGCGGGTTCTCGTCGGCGTGGTCGGAGGTGTCCCAGCGGTCGGCGGTGACGTCGATGCCGCCGGCGAAGGCGAGGCAGTCGTCGATCACCACGATCTTCTGGTGGTGCGCGCCGCCGACCGGGTGGTGGGTGTCCACGGTGAAGGTGAGCCGGTCGGGAGTGCGCCGGTCGAGCAGCACGATGGGCGTCAGGCCACGGCCCAGCGCCCGCAGCATGCCGAGGTCCCACTGGAGGACGCCGACGACCAGCCGCGGGTTGGCCTGCACCGCCCGCTCCAGGACGGCGCCGAGCCGGTCGTCCTCCGCCGGTCCGCCGCCGAGCGGGTCGAGCCGGATCCGCGGGTCGAAGTCCCAGCCGATGAAGAGCACCCGCCGCTCGGCGCGGAGCACCGCGTGCTTCAGCGCGGCGAAGTAACCGGCCGCGTCGACGAAGACCGCGAAGCGGGTGGCCCGCTCGATCCGCCAGCAGGTCGCGCCGGGGACCAGCAGCGACGCGCCTTGCTCCGGCTCAGGCCGACCGGCGTCCCGGGCGCCACCGGGATCGGCGTCAGGTCCGGTCGTCGTCCCGCCGCCGTCGATCACCTCGGCAGTGTGCCCGTCGTCGCGGTCGGGACCAACGGCCGACGCCCGCTCAGGTGGGAGTCGGCCACCACCGAGGGACGGTGAGGACTCCGGTGCTGGTGCCCCGGCGAGTCAAGCGGCGACGGTCAGGGTCTGCGGCCGTGCGGGTGCGGTCCTCTCCTCGGCCAGGCCGGCCGCCTCCTCGACCAGCCGCACGATCGTCTCCGGCCGGTCGGACTGCGGAGCGTGGCCGGCCCACAGCAGCGGGGTGAACCGGGACGCCGGGACCAGCGGCAGGTAGCGCACGGTCTGGCCGGAGGCGATCCAGTCCGCCACGCCCTGGACCAGCGTGACGGGGCAGTCGATGCGGTCCAGGCCGCGCGGGACGTCGAGCATCAGCCCCCACACGAGGACGCGCCAGAAGTCGCGGGAGTCGGCGAAGCCCTCGCGCGCTCCGATGGCCTCCTCCGGCGAGGTGCTCCACGGACGGGCCTTCAGCGGCCCCAGCAGCGCCGCCCGACCGACCGCCGACCGGGACAGGGGCGCGATGAGCGGCTGCGCCATCCGCGTGACCACCCGGGCCGCGGCCATGCCCAGCCCCTGCACGATGCGCTCCTGCGGCACGTTCAGCCCGGAGGGCGAGATCGCGACCACCGACAGGGCCCGGCCGCGGCGGGCCAGTTCCAGCGCGATCCGGGCGCCGAGGGAGTTGCCGAGCACGTGCACCCGGCCGACCCCCGCCGCATCGAGCGTGCGCTCGACCGCGTCGGTGAGGGCTGGGACGGTGGGGCGCTGCTCGAGGTGCGCCGACCTGCCCACGCCGGGCAGGTCGAGGTTGAGCACGTCGAAACGTGCGCGCAGCTCGGGGAGGACGGCGGTGAAGTCGCGGCTGGAACTGCCCATGCCGTGCAGGAGCAGGAGCGGCTCACCGGAGCCGGAACGGGTGAGGGACAACGGTGCGGTCACTCCCGGTGGATGCCCACGTTCGACGCGTACGAGGCCGTGACGTCGGCCACCCGAGCGGCTACCGTCGGACCCCCGAGTGATGCACGTCACACAGGAGGCCTCCGTGACGACCACGACGTCGACGCCGCGCTCCACCGGGTCGGGGAGGCCGCAGCCCGGTGCTGAACCACCGGTGCCCGAGGACGAGTCCGCGGCGCTGGCCTCGGTGGAGAGCGCCGAACCGGTCGGCGTCCCCTCCCCGCGGGGCATGGCCCGAGCGGTCCTGTCCACCCTCGCCCAGCCGGGGCCCCTCGCGCGGGAGGCGGGCCGCCTCGGGCGGGACACGGTGCGCATCCTCCGCGGCACGGCGGAGATCGCGCCCTCCCCCAAGGACAAGCGCTTCGCCGATCCGGCCTGGTCGACCAACCCCGCCTACCGTCGGCTGGCCCAGTCCTACCTCGCGGTGACCGGGTCGCTGACCAGCCTCGTCGACGCCTACGAGGCCCGGGGCGCCGACTGGCGCGAGGTGGAGCAGGCGCGCTTCGTCCTCACCGCGTTCACCAGCGCGCTGGCGCCGACCAACACCCTGCTCGGCAACCCGGCCGCCGTGAAGCGCGCCTTCGACACCGGCGGACGCAGCGTCCTGCGCGGCATGGGCCACCTGCTCTCCGACCTCCGGCACAACGGCGGGCTGCCGACCCAGACCGACCGCAGCGCCTTCACCGTCGGCCAGGACCTGGGCATCTCCCCCGGCGCGGTCGTCCACCGGGACGAGGTCATCGAGCTGATCCAGTACACGCCGACCACGGCGCGCGTCCGGCAACGGCCGCTGGTGATCGTGCCGCCACCGATCGGCCGCTTCTACTTCCTCGACCTGCGCCCGGGGCGCAGCCTCGTGGAGTACGCGGTGAGCCAGGGCCTGCAGGTGTTCATGATGAGCTGGCGCAACCCCACCAAGGAGCAGGCGGACTGGGGCCTGGACACCTACGCGCAACGCGTCGTCGACGCCATCGGCGTGGCATCCGACATCACCGGCTCACCCGACGTCACGACCCTCGGCCTGTGCGCCGGCGGTCAGGTGATGACGACGGCGCTGAACCACCTCGCGGCGACCGGCGACGACCGGGTGCACGCCGCCGGCTACGCGGTGACGCTGCTCGACTTCGCCAACCGGGCGCCGCTCGGCGCCTTCTCCGGCCCCCGGCTGCTGGAGCTCGCCCGCCGCAACTCGACCCGGCGCGGGGTCATCAGCGCCCGCGAGATGGGCTCGGTGTTCAGCTGGATGCGCCCCGACGACCTGATCTTCAACTACCTGGTCAACCAGTGGCTGATGGGCGAGGACCCGCCGGCGTTCGACATCCTGGCCTGGAACGCCGACGGCACGAACCTGCCGGCCCGGCTGCACGAGCAGTTCCTGGAGATCTTCGGGGACAACGCGCTGGTCCGGGCCGGGGCGATGCGCGTGCTCGGCAGCCCGGTGCACCTGAGCCGGATCACCGTCCCCACGTTCGTGACCGGGGCCCTGACCGACCACCTCACCCCGTGGGACGGCTGCTACCGGACGACCCAGCTGCTGTCCGGCCCGAGCACGTTCGTGCTCAGCTACAGCGGCCACATCCAGAGCCTGGTCAACCCGCCGGGCAACCCGAAGGCCCACTACTGGACCGGCGGCGAGCCGGGCCCGGACCCGCAGGCGTGGCGGGCGTCGGCCGAGCGGCACACCGGCAGCTGGTGGGAGCCGTGGGCGGAGTGGATGCTCGAGCGCTCCGGCGATGAGGTCCCGGCCCCGGCGGCCCCGGGCAGCGCGGACCACCCGCCGCTGGAACCGGCTCCCGGCTCGTACGTCCGCGACCGCCGGCCGGCCTGACGGTTCAGGAAGCAGGAACGAGCCGCCGCAGCTCCTCGAGCAGCACCCCGGGGTACTGCAGCGGCAGGAAGTGGGTGCCCGGCAGCTCGCGCAGCCGCGCCCCCGGCAGGTTGCCCGCCGCCCGGCGGACGTCGGCGACGTCGACCAGCGAGTCGTAGCGGCCCGCCACGAAGGTGACCGGGCAGCGCACCGGCGTGATGTCCAGCGGCGCGTGCTCGGCGATCGCGAGGGCCGAGTGGCGGAACCACCGCCAGTCGTGCCGGGAGAACTCCTGCACCACCGCACGCAGGGCCCCCGGGTGCGCCACCTCGTGCGCGGGCCCGCGCAGTGCGCCGGGCGACAGCAGCTCGGGCCACGGCGGCAGACTCGCCGCGATCGGCGGCAGCATCGGGCCGACGACGAGCAGCAGGGCGCTGCTCCACCGGCCCACCGGGGCACGCAGCCGGCGGGGCACCCCGTAGGGGGCGAACAGCGAGGAGAACGAGCCGCCCGGCACGCCGGCGACCGCCAGCACGCCGAGCACCCGGCGCGGGTCCTCCAGCGCCAGCTCGAAGGCCACGTTGACCCCCAGCGACCAGCCGATCACGGTCGCGGCCGGGACGTCGAAGGCGTCGAGCACCGCCCGGGCGTCGTCGGCGTGGTCCTCGACGCGGACCCGCGCCCTGTCGGCCGGCCGCGCCGACCCGGCCAGGCCGCGGTAGGACCAGCTGAGCACCCGGTAGCCGCTGGACCGGGCGACGAGCCCCGGCCACGCCGCCTTCGGCGCGCCCAGCCCGTTGCACAGCAGCACCGGCGGCCCGGCACCGTCGTTGCACCAGGCGCGGAGGGCGGTGCCGTCCGCGCCGCGCACCGTCCGGGTGCTCAGGTGAACGCCTCGCGCAGCTGCTCCGACGCCGGCTGGGGTTCCTGCGCAGCCGGGGCCGGTGGCTCCTCCGCGACGGCCGAGGGGTGAGCGTCCTGGACGTCGACGACCGCGGGGTCGACCCGCATCACCGCGTAGCCGGCCACGGCTCCGGCCCCGAAGCCCGGCGCGAAGACGCGGACCGGTTCGGTGATCACGCCGTCGCGGACCGCGTCGTGGATGGCCAGCGGGATGCTCGCCGACGACGCGTTGCCCGTCGTCTCGATGTTGAAGTACAGCTGGTCGGCGCTGAGGCCGGCCCGGTCCGCGAGCTGCAGCACCATCGTCTTGTTGGCCTGGTGCGGGACGATCAGGTCGATGGTGTCCAGCACGGAGCCGGCCGCTCCGTCCGGGGCGGGCAGGGCGCCGATCTCCTCGATCATCTGCGTGAGGTAGCGCCCGGCGAGCGCCTTCACCTGCGGGCCGAACACCGTGATGTTGTTGTCGAACTCGGGGTTGGGCCAGATGATCGAGTTCACCTCGCTCGCCGGGCCGCTGGCGTAGGTCTGCAGGTAGTCGAAGTCCGGGGCCTCCCCCTCGGCGGCCGGCCCCACGATCATGGCGGCCGCGCCGTCGGCGAACAGCATGCGCGAGGGGCGGACGTTGCCGATCTTGTCCGAGAACTTCTCGGCGCAGACCACCAGGATCGGCCGCTCCACCTCCTGCAGGATCCGCACGGCCTCGGCCAGCCCGTAGGGCATGCCGGCGCAGGCGGCGATGAGGTCGTAGGCGGCGTGGGTCTGGTAGATGCCGAGCTGCCCGCAGAGGTAGGTGGCCAGCGACGGGATCAGCCGGGAGCTGGTGCACGTGCACACGATCACGCCGCCGATCTCCTCCGGACCACGCCCGGCCTTCTCCAGCGCCGCCTCCGCCGCCTGCAGCGCCAGCTCCTCCAGGCTCAGCGAGGTGTACCGGCGTTCCTCCACACCGGTCTTCTCCTGGATCTCGTCCGCGCTCATCGGCGACCAGTTGTAGGCGGAGTTGCGGACGACGTCGTCGTTCGTGCACACCTGGTCTCCGTGCACGGCGACCAGGCACTCCAGGCGCGGCATCACGGTGAAGGCGCGGCGCACGTCCACCGCCGGGAACGGCCGGACCGGCTGCCGCGACTCCCGCGGGCGCGATGCCTGCCGGGGTTCCGCGCCGGCGCGCAGGCGGCGCAGGAAGTCCCGCACCTCCCGGTCGCGGGGGTGGAAGGCGACCACGTAGTCGTCGTCGGAGAGCTGGTCGGCTCGGGCCAGCTCCACCGCCGCCCGGTCCCACGGGTACTGGTTGTGCAGGACCATCGCCCAGCGGTGCAGCGCCTCGAGCTCGGGCACGTTCTCCCGGCAGTCGAGGATGTCGTCGTACTCGTAGACCGGGTAGTCCGGGTCGTAGTCCGGCAGCCGGAAGGTCAGGTTGCCGGCGTCGGCGAGGAACTCCTCCACCGTCGGCTTGACCGCCGGCAGCGTCGTCGCGTGGTTCTTGCGGTTGCCGAACACGTCGAACAGGACGCCGAAGACCCGGTCCTCGACGTCGGCGTCCCACCGGGCCGGCAGCGTCGGGTAGGCCTGCTCGACGGCGGCGATCTTGGTCTCGCCGTCCTCCCACGGCTCGAGCACGGGCAGGAAGACGTCGGAGCGGGTCCGCGGCAGGTCCGCCCACCGGGTCGGCCGCTTGTCGTACATGGTGATCGAGAAGCGGTTGGCCCAGAACAGGTTGAGGGCGACGTCCCGCATCAGGGCGTACCGGTCCTCGTAGTCCCCGGTCCGGATCTTCTCCAGGATGTCGGTCCCGCTCGGCGCCTTGGTCTCGAAGTCGCGGCGGATGACGGTGTCGAGCTGGTCCAGGGACTCCATCGTGGAGAAGTCCAGCTGCGGCATGATGCTCGAGGGGAAGACCAGCCGACCGTGTCGGTTCAGCACGAAGGCGTTCACGGGGTTCCTCTCTGGGGGTCCTGACGTCGCCGCAGACCTAGGGCAGGTCTGCGCGCTGCTTTCCTCGCTCGACGGCCGCGATGAGCCGCGGGCGCAGCTCGGCGGCGGGGACGATGTCGTGCACCGAGCCCATCCGGCGGGCCCGGTCGATGTCGTGGACGGCCTCGAACTCCGCCGCCACCTCGCCCAGCTTCTCCGACCGCACGCCGGCTCGAAGGGTGGCGAGCTCGGCCCGTAGGTGGGCCTGCTCCACCCCCGCGGCGGCGCTGACCGCCGCCTCCAGCTCGCGCACCCGCGGATCGGCGGAGGTGCGCTTGTCGACCTCGCGGGTGAAGACCACCGCGGCGGCGGGCGCGCCGCCCAGCACCGAGGCGTAGGAACCCTCGACGGCGAGGACCTCCATGCCCTCGTTGAGCACGCCGGAGAACACGACGAAGGCACCGCCGTGGTACCGGGAGACGACGCAGAACACGATCGGGCCGTCGAAGTTGGTGATCGCCCGGCCGATCTCGGCGCCGTACTCCAGCTGCAGCATGCGCAGTGACTCCGGTGACCCGTCGAAGCCGGAGAGGTTGGCCAGCACGACCAGCGGCCGGTTGCCGCTGGCGGCGTTGATCGCCCGCGCGGTCTTCTTCGACGAGCGCGGGAACAGCGTGCCGGCCGTCCACTGGTCCGGGCCGTCGGCCGGATAGCTGCCGCGGCGCGGGATCGGCCGGGACTCGATCCCGATCAGCTCGACCGGGTGTCCCCCCAGGTGCGCGTCGAGGACGACCGACGTGTCGGCCTCGGCCATGCCGGCCCACCGCTCCAGGACGGGGTGGTCCTGGTCGCTGACGGCGTGCATGAGCGCGCGGATGTCGAAGGGCTTCTTCCGCTCGGGGTTCGCGGTGGCCGAGAAGATGTCACCGACCGTGGTGAAGTCGCTGGACGGGTGCTCGTGCGGGAAGGACCGCACGTCGCGCTCGCGCGGGTCGTCGGTCTCGGCCGGCCGCGCCCACCGCTCGCCCGGTGCCACGTAGGCGTGCTCGTAGTGCTGGAACAGCAGCTCGCAGGCCGCCGTCAGGTTCGGCGCCCAGTACTGGGCCTGCCCGTTCGGGCCCATCACCCGGTCGTAGCCGCCGATCCCGAAGTTGTCCTCGGCCGACACCCCGCCGGAGTAGTCCAGGGAGTGCTTGCCGGTGAGCACCATCGCGCTGTCCGGCGTCATGACCAGGATGCCCTTGGTGTGCATGAGCATCGTGGCCTCGGCGTTCCAGTACGGCTGCGCCCCCACGTTGATCCCGGCGACGACGACGTTGATCTCGCCGCCGGCCTGGGTGAACGTGATGATGCGGCGCAGCGCCCTCGAGACCCAGTCCATGTTCTCGGTGCCGCTGTCCATCGAGATGCGCGCCCCGGAGGACAGCGCGAACCACTCGACCGGGATGCCGCGCTCCTCGGCGAGGTCGAGGGCGGCGACGACGCGCGCGCACTCCGGCTCGGCCACGGTGCCCAGCGCCTTGGTGGGGTCGCCGAAGAGGACCACCCGGGTCATGCCCTCCGGGTAGCGCTTGGTGGGCGTGCTGACGACGCCGGCGATGATGCCGGCCGTGTTGCGGCCGGGCGGCCGGTCGACCGGTGCCAGCCGGCCCTGCTCGTCGAGGTCGTGCTCCACGAACGTGCCGTCGGGACCGGCCAGCAGCGGGGCGAGCTCGTACGGGTAGACCGCACCCCGGGCGCGCGAGCTCAGCACCTTCTCGGTGTAGTCGTCCAGAACGCGCAGCGGCTCGGTCGGCCGGTCGGTCACCTGCATCTGGACGCCGGTGCCCGGCCGGTAGGAGAAGCGCAGGGCCACCTCGCGCGGCGGACCGCCCGCCTCGTCCTGCAGCCGCGCCAGGAGCACGATCTGGTCGACCCCGGAGCCGACCGTGAGCGGCGCGGACAGCTGGGCGAAGGTGGCCACCTCGGACAGCGGCACCTCGATCGACGGCCACGCGTACAGGTGGATCCGGTTGTGCGCCAGCGGCCGTCTCCCCCGACGCTGCGACTGCCCCTGCCGGAGCCCGTCGAGGCAGGAGGTCAACAGCCGCTCGATGGTCGGGAAGCCGACGATCTCCCCCGCCTCGTCGCGGAGCGGCGTCAGGTCACGCACCTCGGCCATGGCGATCAGGCGCTCGTCGTTCGGGTTGTCCTTGGCGACGACGTGCAGCACGTAGGTGTCCTCAGCCGACGGCAGACGCTGCCCCTCGAAGTCCTTCAGCCGCCAGATGTCGAGCCGCTGGGCGGTCAGCGGGTGCATCCCGCGGATGATCCGCTCCTCGGCCGGACCGTCCGGGGACGGACGGAAGGTGACCGCGTCGACGTCGCCGTCCGGCGTGGTCACGGTGACCGTCACCCGGCGGATCGACGGCATCGACGCCACGTCGGCGAGCCGCCGCTGCAGCTCCGCGGCCATCTCGTCCGGGTCGGTCGGGCGGTCCGGCCAGGACAGGTAGAGGTCCACGAGCAGGGTCTGCGGGTCGGTCACGTCGGCCGCGAGCCGCTGGACCCCGGACAGCGCGGTGGGGAGGTCTGCCGCCTTCACCATCAGGGCGAGCAGGTGCAGCCGCGTGCCGCGCAGGTCGTAGTCCGCGGTCACCGCTGAGTGCCCGTCGAGCAGGGACGACCGGACGTCCTGCAGGCTGCGGCTGCGGTAGTAGCGACGGGTGAGGACCTCCATGATGGGGTCCGGCTTGCTCGTCGGACGGACGAAGCGCTGGGCCAGCAGCCGGATCAACGGCTCGGGGCTGGCCACCAGCGCCTCGATCCGGGCCACGTCGTCGGTGCCCCCGCGCGCGTCGTCGTCGTCGAGCTCGGTCAGCAGCCGCTCTGCCTCGTCCAGCACCTCCTGCCGGGCCCGCTGGACCACCGGCTCCTCGAAGTAGCGGTACCGCACCGCCCGGGCGAGGTCACCCACCGACGGGTAGCGCAGCTGCGTCGCGCCGATGAGCCGGTCGAGCACCTCGGCGATCTCCGACCGTGCGGCATCCGACGGCGGGAGGCCGACCGTCAGCCAGCGGTCGAGGAGCGCGAGGACGGCGGGCAGCTGGTCGCCGATGCGCTGCTGGGCCAGGAAGACCCGGTACACCGCGTCCTGGAGGGCCGGACCCGGTTCGAGCTCCTCGCCGACGCCGTAGTGGGCGAGCGCCCGGCGCAGCCGTCCGCGGAAGCTCTCGGGCAGCGCCTCCCGCTCCACGTCGAGGGAGTGCAGGTAGGCGTGGAAGTACTCGCGGGGGCTGTGGACCTGCTGGTCGGCCTCCTCCTCCTCGCTGGCCGGGCGGTTGCGGGACAGGTCGCACAGGTCCGCGAACGTGGTGAGACCGGCCAGCTCGGCGTGCAGCAGCTCCGGATCGTCCGGCGGGAGCTCAGTGCGGGCACTGCGGTATGCCGCGACGAGGTCCTTGCCGTGGCCCGCGCCGATGTCGTACCCGGTGATCAGCGACCGCAGCGCCGCCAGCAGCGACAGCGCCCGGTCCCGGGGACCGCCGGCGGCCGTGCCCGAGCTCGCCGGCAGGGCGATCCGCTCGCCGGACGCCTCCTCGACGTCGCCGCCGGCCTGCTCGACGACGAGCAGCGGGGCGCCGGCGTCGACCTGGGCGTTGGCGGCGGCGCGGACCTCCCGGACCCGGCCGGCGAACGGTGCCCGGACCGCGGTCTCCATCTTCATGCTCTCCAGCACGAGGAGCGTCTGGCCTGCCTCGACCTCCTGGCCGGCGGACACCCGCACGGCCACGACGACCGCAGGTGCCGGGGCGCGCACCACCCCGCCCACGTCGGTGGAGATCCGGTGGGTGACGCCGTCGACCTCGACGAGGTGGGACCCGGTGCCCTGGACCGCGACGACCGAGAACCGGTCCTCCCCCACCGTCAGCCGGCTCTCCAGCTCGCTCAGCCGGTCCACGTCCACGTCGACGGACGGGCCGTCGAGCTCGACCCGGTAGCGGTCGGGCCCCACCTTCGCCACGCTCAGCCGGTACGCCTGGCCCCGGTACCCCAGCTCCACGACCCGGCCCACCTCGTGCGGGGCCCGCGGGCGTCCGCCCCGCGCGGAGGCGAGGAAGGCGGTCAGCTCGCGGGCCTCCTCCGCGTCCGCGACGTCGATGGCCACCCGGACCAGGGCCACCCAGGCGTCGCCGGCGGTCTCGGCGCGGCTCCCGGCGCCCGTGCGGTCCAGCCAGCCGGTGTCGGCGGTCCCGCCCGCCACCTCGGGCCGGTCCAGCAGGTCGAGCAGGAAGGACTTCGTGGTGGTGCCCCCGCGCAGCACGACGGTGGTCTCCCGCAGGGCGCAGCGGAGGCGGGCGAGCGCCTCGGGCCGGTCCCGGCCCCAGGCGATGACCTTGGCGATCATGGAGTCGTAGAGCGGCGGGATGACGTCACCGACGCCGATCCCGGTGTCCACGCGGACACCAGGGCCGGTCGGCAGCCGCATGAGCACGACCTGGCCGGGGGCGGGGGCGAAGCCCTGTTCGGCGTCCTCCGCGTTCAGCCGGGCCTCGATCGCGTGGCCGGACCGGGCCGGTGGGTCGCCCTCGAGCCGGCCGCCGGCGGCCACGTGCAGCTGCAGCTTCACGATGTCCAGGCCGGTGGTCTCCTCGGTGACGGGGTGCTCCACCTGCAGCCGCGTGTTCACCTCCAGGAAGGTGAACAGCTCCTCCTGCGGCTGGTAGAGGAACTCGACGGTGCCCGCGCCGACGTAGCCGGCCGCCTTCACCAGTGCGATGGAGGACTCACGCAGCGAGCGGTCCTGCTCCGGGCTCAGCGCCGGGGAGCTGGACTCCTCCAGGACCTTCTGGTTGCGCCGCTGCACCGAGCAGTCGCGGACCCCGGGTGCCCAGACGTTGCCGTGCTGGTCGGCGATGACCTGCACCTCGACGTGCCGGCCGCCCTCCACCAGGCGCTCCATGAAGATCGTCGGATCGCCGAAGGTGCGCCCTGCCTCCGCCCGCGTGCGGGTGAGCGCCTCCTCCAGCTCGACCTCGGACCGGACGATCCGGATGCCCCGGCCGCCGCCCCCGCTCCGGGACTTCACGATGAGCGGGTAGCCGATGACCCCCGCGTGCCGGCGCCCGTCCTCGATGCCCTCCACCGGGCCGCCGCTCCACGGGGCCACCGGCACCCCGGACTCCTCCGCGAGCACCTTCGCCTCGATCTTGGCGCCGAGGCGCCGCATGGCCTCCGGCGGCGGCCCGATGAAGACCACCCCGAGCGAGGCGCACAGCTCGGCGAACGCCGGGTCCTCGGCGACGAAGCCCCAGCCCACCCAGGCGGCGTCCGCGCGGCTGGCACGCAGCGCCCGGGCGAGCTCGTCGTGGTCCAGGTAGGGGTTCCCGGCGCCGGTCTCGCGCAGCAGCACGCCCTCGTCGGCGGCGCGGACGAACGTCGCCCGGCGCTCGGCCTCGGTGTGCAGGGCGATGACCCGGGTGCGCGAGCCGTGCTCGGCGTTGAGCTCACGGACGGCACGAGTCAGCCGCATGGCCGGCTCGCCCCGGTTGATCACGGCGATGCGGTCGAACACCGGGCACCTCTCCTTCTCAGTGGTCCCCGTCGTCGACGGGGCGGACGGCCGGCCTACATGTCCAGGCCGCCGTTGACCCCCCAGACCTGGCCGGTGATGTAGGACGACGCGTCCGCGGCGAGGAAGTGGACGACGCGGGCCACCTCCTCGGGCTGCCCGAGCCGGCCGAGCGGGATCTTCGCCCGCAATCCGGCGAGCACCTTGTCCGGCACGGCGTCCAGCATCTCGGTGGCGGTGTAGCCCGGCGTCACGGCGTTGACGGTGATGCCGATCCCGTCGGTGGTGCCCGCGCGCTGCAGCTGCATGGCGGCTTCCCGGGCGAGGGTCTTGGTGAGCCCGAACAGCCCAGACTTGGCCGAGGCGTAGTTGACCTGCCCGATCCCGCCCGTCTCGCCGATGACAGAGGAGATCATCACGATCCGCCCGCTGCCCCGCTCCAGCATGTGCCCCAGCGCGGCCTGCGACAGGTAGAACGCCCCGGACAGGTTCACGTCGATGACCCGGCTCCAGTCGGCGTCCCCCATCTTGGCCACCGTCCGGTCGACGGTGATCCCGGCGTTGTTGACCAGGACGTCCAACCGGCCGTGCTGGTCGATGACCTCGGCGACACACCGGCGGCAGTCGTCCGCGGAACCGATGTCACCACGGTGCAGCGACACCTTGCTGTCGGGGAAGGTGGCGGTGGTGTCCTCGGCGAACTTCTCGGCCGCCTCCTGGTTCCCGCTGTAGCCCGCTGCGACCTCGGCGCCCTGGGCGGCGAGACTGCGGCAGATGGCCGCACCGATCCCCCGGGTGCCCCCGGTCACGAAGGCCACCCGACCGACCAGCTTGTCGCCGGTCCTGGCCGTCTGCTCCTGGATGTCTGTCACCGGGTCCTCCTCGGGAGAGGGCGCGCACGCCTCGGTCCGGGACCGGAGCCGGTGACCTTCTCGGCGACGCCTGCTCCGGCATCGGGTGCGGGTGAGCATCCTGCGGATCCGGCTCGGCTGCAACCGGCAGCGTGTCGGCCGGTCAGGACGCCCCGGGCGCCGTGCCGCGGGATCGGGCGGCGCCGCGCCGGGGCAGCGTGGCGGACGCGACGGCAGCGCCGAGCGCGGCCGCGGCGGCGACCAGGAACGCGGCCGAGAAGCTGCCGGTGCGCTCGGCGATCCACCCGCCGAGCTGAGGACCCACCAACTGGGCCAGCCCGAACACGAGGGTGACCGCACCGAACGCCGCGGCGAACCGGCGGGGGTCGAGGGAATCGGCGAGGTGGGCGGCGAGCACCGCCGGCGCCCCCGACATCGCCAGGCCGAACACGACGGCGGAGAGCACCGCCCAGGGCTCGGCGCCGACCGGGACGAGCAGGACAGCCACGGTCATGCCCCCGTAGGCGCACGTCATGGCCGCCCGCCGCCCCACCGCGTCCGACCAGCGTCCGAGCAGGATCCCGCCGGCCGTGATGCTCACCCCGGTGAGGGCGAACACCGCCGAGGCGTGGCCGGAGCTGAAGCCGGCGTCGTCCTCGTACGCGGCGACCAGGAAGGTCATGTAGATGGCGATCGCCAGCCCGTAGCCGCCGTAGGAGAGCATCGAGCCGATCCAGCCGGGCACCGCGCGAAGCGCGGACACGTGCACCGGGCCGGAGGCCGGGACGACCCCCGGGCGCAGCCAGCGGGCGGCCGCCGCCGCGACGAGCGCAGCGACCACCGCCTCGATCGCCCACACCGGGCGCCAGGCGCCGGGGCCCGCGACGGCGTGGACGACGGCGGTCAGGCCGCTGCTGGCGATCACCCCCAGGCCCACGCCGCTGCCGGTCAGCCCGATGGCCAGGCCGCGACGGGAGACGCCGACCGCGGACCCGGCGATGCCGGGAGCCGGCACCCAGATCATCGCCCCGCCGAAGCCGGCCAGGACCATCCCCGCCACCAGGACCGGCACCGACGGCGCCAGCGCGAGCACCGACACCCCGGCCGTGGTGAGCAGCAGGCCCCGACGCACCGACGTCGCCGGTGCCATCCGGCCGGCGGTGAGGCTGACGAGCAGGGCGCCGCCGAGGTACGCCGTCAGGTTCAGCGTGCCGAGCAGCCCGGCGACGGTGTAGGAGTGCACGAGGTCGGCGTTGACGGCCGGCAGCAGCAGCGCGTACCCGAAGCGCCCGAAGCCCTGGGCCACGCCCGCGGCCAGCACCAGGACCGGGATGAGCACCCGTGGTCCGGCCGGGGGCCTGTCCCGCGCCGCCCTGCGGACCCCGGCAGAGCGCACCGGCGAAGGGTAGACCTGCACGGACGGCGAAGGGCGCCTCGTTCCGACTCAGCGGTACGAGGCGCCCTTCGTGCGTTCAGTGCTGTCAGGCGATGGAGCGCACGTTGGAACGATCGGAGACCGTCTGCTCGGCCGCCCCGGCCTCGGTGTCGACGATGGCGCGCAGGAAGAGCCCGCCCTGCAGCTTGACCAGCCGCGACGTCAGCGTCGTGAGGTAGCGGACGCCGACCCGCGGGTCGAGCAGGGTGCGCGGCGAGAGGTCCAGCGCGGCGTGCTTGACCTTGGCGGCGAGCTCAGCGGTGCTGGGCTGGTGCAGCCAGGCGGGACCGGAGGCGCCCTGCGGACCCTGCACGCCGGGCAGGCCGACCGGGCCGGCCGGGCCGGCCTGGCCCTGCACGCCCTGTGGCCCCTGCAGACCGCGAACGCCGGCCTCGCCCTGCTCACCGAGCACGCCCGGCATGCCCTGCAGACCGCGCAGGCCCTGCTCGCCGGTCTCACCGATCACGCCACGCTGACCCTGGGCGCCCCGGAGGCCCTGCTCGCCCAGCGGCCCCTGCTCGCCGGGCAGACCCCGCTCGCCGGCCGGACCCTGCTGGCCCTGCTCGCCGCGCAGACCGGGCAGGCCCTGCGGACCGACCTCGCCGGGCCGACCGGTCGAGCCGGGGAGGCCCTGCTCGCCCTGCGGGCCGGTCGCACCCTCGGGCCCCTGCAGGCCCTTGTCGCCCGGCAGGCCCTGCTCGCCCAGCAGACCGATCGGACCCTGGAGGCCGCGCTCACCGACCGGGCCGACCGGACCGGTCGGGCCGCGGTCGCCCTGCTCGCCGACAGCGCCGGCCGGGCCGCGGGCACCCTTCTCCCCGCGCTCGCCGGCTGCGCCGACCGGACCCTGAGGCCCCTTGTCGCCGCGCTCGCCAGGGGCGCCTGCCGGACCGGTCGGGCCCTTGGGGCCGCGGTCGCCCTGCTCGACGGTCACGTCGACGGGAACGTCGACGGTCTCGGTGTTCGTAGTGGTCTTCGACTGTGCCATGTGGACCTGGCCTCTCATGGACGGCGGGCAGGGTCGCTGGACCGGCTGCCTGGGTGGAGATCGTCTCGGCCACTGGCTTGGACCGATCGACACCGCAGCGCGGTGCCGGCCGTGCGTCGGTCCGGGGACCGACACCAGTCTGCATGCCCATTGCTAGCCGGAGCAAGCGTCTTGCTAGCAGTGAGGCCGCCCACACACGTCCACGCGTGACCGCTCCCGGGACCGGCCTCCCGGCCCGCGCAGCGCGTTAGTGTCCGCCCATGGCCACCCGGCGTGCGCTGCTCCTGATCGCCGACATCGGCGGCTACACGGAGTACATGCAGTTCCACCGCAGCATGCTCGGGCACGCGGAGGCGGCCACGAGACGCCTGCTCGACAAGATCGTCGACGCCGCGCGCGACTTCGACCTGATCGAGATCGAGGGCGATGCGGCCTTCCTGTCGCGGGACGCCGACGGGCTCGACGGCGCCGCGACGCTGGCCGCGGCCACCCGGGCAGCCGTCGCCATGCACCGCGCGTTCCACACCCAGCGCCGGCTCGTCGAGCTCAACATGTGCCCCTGCCAGAGCTGCACGCAGACCAGCGCCCTGACGCTGAAGTTCGTCGCGCACGTCGGGGACGTCGCCACCCAGACGATCAGGCGCCGGAAGAAGCTCGTCGGCATGGACGTGATCTACGTCCACCGGCTGCTCAAGAACGCCGTCACGGTGCCCGAGTACCTCCTCGTCTCCGACGACCTCTTCCGCAACGGTGGCAGCACCTCCACCGAGCTGGTGGTCCACGAGATCGCCCAGGACCTCGACGACATCGGGCAGGTGCAGACCTTCTACGTCGACGTCCAGGACATCGCGGCACCGCTGATGGCTCTGCCAGAGCCCTCGTTGCTGCTGCGCATCGGCGCCACCTTCGACATGGTCGGCCGGGGCCTCCCGCACGTCCTCCCCCGCCGGCGCCCCCGCCCACTCGCGCCGGCCGGCTGAGACCTCCGCGATCGGGCCCCCTCCGGAGCGAGGACGGTGACCTGGCAGGCCAGGTCCGAACCGGCGCCTGACGCGCGAGTCCGCTGTTAGCGTGCGCGCCGTGCGCGGTTCCTACCGCGAGGCGTGGGCATCGGTCACCGGCAACCGGAACCTCCGGCTCGCGCAGTCGTCGTCGCTGCTGGCCTGGACCGGCGAGTTCCTGTTCCTCTCGGCGATGACGGTGTACGCCTTCGACGAGGACGGCGCGGCCGGCGTGGGTCTGGTCGGGTTCCTCCGGGTGCTGCCGGCGACGGTCGCGCTCCCCTGGCTGGGCGCGCTGGCCGACCGGGTCTCGCGTCGCCGGCTGCTGGTGGTCGCGTGCGCGCTCCGTGCGGTCACCGCAGCGGGGGCGGCGGCTGCTGCAGCCCAGCCGGCCGCGGTGTACACGTTGCTGACCCTGTCGACGGTCTGCCACGCCGCCTACCGGCCGGTCCTGGCAGCCCTGTTCCCCACGCTGTGCACCACCCCGGAGGAGCTCACCGGGGTGAACGCGGTGCGGGCCGTCCTCGACGGGGCAGCCGCGTTGGTCGGCCCGCTCGCCGCGGCCGCGCTGATCGCGGCGTACGACCCGGCGATCGCGTTCGCCGCGGTGGCCCTGCTGGCCGGCGCCGCCGGGCTGCTCGCTGCCGGGCTGCGGTACGAATCGCCCCGCCCGGTGGCAGCCGACGGGCCGCCCGACCGGTCCGGGGTGGTCGCCGACGTGGTCGAGGGCCTGCGCGAACTGCGCCGCCGCGGTCGGGCGCTGGAGGTCATCGGGCTGGGCGGCGCGCAGTGCCTGGTCCGCGGCGCACTCACCGTGCTGGCCGTGGTGGTGGCCGTGCAGCTCACCGACCTGGGGCGCCCGGGGGTCGGGGTCCTCTGGGCCGCGTTCGGGGTGGGCGGCCTCGCTGCAGCGATGGCGTCGATCGGCGCCGCGGGGAGCGCCCGGCTCGGCACGCTGTTCGGTGCCGGGATCGCGCTGTGGGGTGTGCCGATCGTCCTGGTCGGCCTGCTCACGGGCAGCCCCGTGGCGGTCGGCGCGTTCGTGGTCATCGGCGCCGCCAACGCACTCGTCGACGTCACCGGGTTCACGCTGCTGCAGCGGCTGGTCCCCGACCAGACGCTGGCGCGCGTGCTCGCCCTGACCGAGGCGGTGTTCTCGCTGACGGTCGCGCTCGGCTCCCTGGCGGTCCCGTTCGTCCTCTCCGCGCTGGGTGACACCGGTGCGCTGCTCGCCATCGGCGGCATCCTGCCCGTGGCCGTCATGGCGCGCTGGGCAGCACTCCGGGCGATCGATGCGGACATCGGCGTGCGGAGGGACCGGATCGTGCTGCTGCGCCGGGTCGGCATGTTCCGTCTCCTGTCCGTCCCGGTCATCGAGAGCCTGGCGCAGCGGCTGGGCAGGACGCGGGTCCCGGCGCAGACCGACGTGTTCCGGCAGGGTGATCCCGGCGACGGGTTCTACGTCATCGAGTCCGGCCGCGTGGCCGTCCTCGACGACGGGCAGGAGATCCGTCAGCTGGGTCCCGGCGACGCCTTCGGTGAGATCGCACTGCTGCGGGCGGTCCCGCGGACGGCGACCGTCCGCGCCCTCGAGGACACCGAGCTCGCCACCCTGAGCGGGCCGCAGTTCGTCTCGGCGGTCACCGGTTCCTCCGCCCCCTCCTCGGCCGCCGAACGGGTCGTCAGCGACCACCTCGCCGACGACCAGCAGCGGCACGCGGAGCCGCCGCGGACCGATCCCGACGGCGCGCCGGATCCGCACTGACGCAGGACCCCGGCGTCGTCAGGTCCCGGTCACGACGAGACCCGGACGAATCCCTGCCCGTCGAAGCGCCAGCGCACGGTGAGCGGCACGGAGGGGCCGCTGGCGTGGAAGTCCTCCGGCCCGTAGGCCGTCATCGCCGCGACGACCTCGCCGTCCTGGACCGACAGCCCCGCCCGGTCGTACACCGGCGGCAGCTGCACGTTCTCCGGCATCGTGCGCGGGCTGGGGAGGGTGCCCAGCAGGCGACCGGTCGAGGAGAGGACCTGCACCTCCTGCACGATGCCGTTGGACGGCTGCGGCGAGCAGTCGAGCACGACCGCGCTGTCCGGCGCCCCGTCGCCGTCCACGTCACCGCTGGCGGTGGCCGTGACCCGGACGTCGTAGTGGTCGTAGTACGGGGGTCGGCTGCCGTCGGCGGGGACCCGCGCGCTCCCGTCGACGACGGTCGCGGGGAAGCCGTCGGGGACGATGCCGTCGCAGGTCACCGAGTACGTCGTGTTGAGCCAGTCGACCGCTGCGTCCGCCGTCGGAGGCGCTGCACCGGTCTGCTGCGCATCGGCGCACCCGGGCAGCAGGAGGAGACAGGCCAGGGCCACGACACTGCGGCTCCGGGACACCGCCGCCCCGGAGTCGCTCCGCGACATGGACATCGGCGACCACCGCGCCCTCTCCAGACCGGGACGGGTCCCCGTCCTGACCCGAGCGTCCCACCGGCTCGGCTCCCCCCGTACGTGCGGAGCGCGGCCCGCCGACCGCGCCGCGCGAGCCGGTGCGCCCGCCCGGCCGGGTGACTGCGGACGGTGAGGAGCTGCTGACGGCGCGGGCGCGGCCACGTCCTCCCGGTGGCGACCCCACGGGTCGGGGCGATGCCGCTGCACCGACGGCCGTGCCAGGATCGACCGCAGCGCACGGGGCCGCCGGGAGGTCGAGATGGCACACGTCCGCCCGCACGGCACCACCCCGACGGTGCTGGCCGCCGCCGACGGCCAGTCCTACGGCTCCCTGCGGACCCGGAGCACCCCCCGCGCGGAGCGGTACGCCCTCGGCCGCAGCCTGCGGCAGCAGGTGCCGCGGTCGTCGCTGTCGCAGTGGAGCCCTCCGGCCGACCGGCGCGACGTGCTGGACCTGCTCGCGGAGTCGCACGAGGGCCGGATCAGCTGGCTGGTGCCCGTGCGGGTCGGGCGGATGACCGCCTCGCCGTACGGGTTCCTGCGCGGGGCCGCCGTGGTGATGGCCGAGGACTTCGCGACGCTGCCGGCCACCGGCATCACCCCGATCATCTGCGGCGACGCGCACGTGGGGAACATCGGCTTCTACGGCTCTCCCGAGCAGGAGCTCGTGCTCGACCTCAACGACTTCGACGAGGCCCACCCGGGCAGCTGGGAGTGGGACCTGCGTCGCCTCGTGGCGAGCGTCTGGGTCGCCGGGCGGCAGAACGCCATGAGCGAGGACTCCTGCGCCGACGCGGCGAGCTCCTGCGTGGCCTCCTACCGCCGGCAGCTGTGGGAGCTGTCGGACCAGCCGCTGCTCTGGCGCTCGTTCCAGCGCCTGGACCTCGACCGGCTCCAGACCGCAGCGTCCGACGACGCCCTGCGCCAGGAGCTGGACCGGGCCGCGAGGAAGGCCCGCTCCCGGACGAGCGACCGGGCGCTCCCCCGCTTCACCGAGCAGCACGAGGGACGGCGGCGCATCGTCGAGGAGCCACCGCTGATCACCCGGGTGGACGCCGCCGAGGCGGACCAGCTGGCCGCGGCGCTGGACGGGTACCTGGCGACGCTCGCCCCGCACTGGCGCCGGATCCTGGGCGGGTACTCCATCGTCGACATCGCCCACAAGGTGGTCGGCGTGGGCAGCGTGGGCCTGCGGGCCTACGTCGTCCTGTGCGAGGGGTCCGACCCGGAGGACGTGCTGTTCCTCCAGCTCAAGCAGGCCAGACGTTCCGTCGTCGCCCCCTTCGTGCACGGCGACCAGGCCTGGCACGCCCACCAGGGCGAGCGGGTGGTGGAGTACCAGCAGGCACTGCAGACCGTGAGCGACCCCCTGCTCGGCTGGACGAGTGTGGGGAGCCGGCAGTACTACGTGCGCCAGTTCCGGAACATGAAGGGCAGTGTCGCCCTGGACGCGATCGACCCCCGCGCGCTCGCCGACTACGCGGGGATCTGCGGCCAGCTGCTGGCCAAGGGCCACGCGCGCACCAGCGGCGCCTCGATGATCGCCGGCTACCTGGGCAGGTCGGACAAGGTGGACCGCGCCCTCTGCGCCTTCGCCCGCAGGTACGCCGACCAGACCGAGGCCGACCACCAGCGCCTGGTCGATGCCGTGGCGCGGGGCACCGTCCCCTGCGACCCGGGTGTGTGAGCCGCTCACGCCGTCCGGTCACCGGTGCGTCCTCGGGTCCTGGGTGGGGTCGTCGTACATCCGCGGGCAGTGGTCACCGATCGCCTCGGGGCGCAGTTCGTAGTGCCAGGGCTCGTTGGCGTAGACCTGGCACAACCCGTGCTCGGCGCCGTTCTCCGACAGCCACGCCGTGGCCTCGGCGGGTCCGATGTCGACCGCGTCCCCCGACACGTGCGCAGAGGTCTCGGCGGTGGCCACCCACCGCGCGGCCTCCTCCTCGGACCCGTGCTCGGCAACCGCCTCACGGAGCAGCTGCTCCTGGTACTCCGGGGAACGCCAGCCACTGGTGACGCGGAACTCCATGCCGGCGTCCGCCGCTGCCCGGCGCAGCGCGCCGAGCAGGGCCGGATCGAGGTGGGCCACCCCCGGCAGGTCGTCGTCGGAGACCGTCGCGCCGGCGGGGAGGACACCGTCGGCCTCGCCGACCGGCGCACGGTCCTCCCGGCCGAGGACGTCGGGGGGCGACCCGGCCGCCGCCGACAGGGCCGGACGCGTCGGGGGCGCCGGGGCCTGGTCGGTGAGGGCCACCGCGGCCGCCGCGACGACCACCAGGAGGACGGTGGCGGCGAGGACCCGGGGACTCCGCCGGGTCGTCCTTCGTGCTGATCTGCTCGGGCTCATGCCGGGAGTCAAGGCACGCTGGTGTTGCCAGCGCGTTCGCGCTCGTCCATATCCTGGCGATATGCACCCGCTCGTAGCATCGCAGCGTGCGCGTGCTGGTCGTCGAGGACGAGCCCTTCCTGGCGGAGGCCATCCGCGACGGCCTGCGCCTGGCGGCGATCGCGGCCGACATCGCCGGTGACGGCGACGCCGCCCTGGAACTGCTGGCCACGAACGCCTACGACATCGCCGTGCTCGACCGGGACGTCCCCGGTCCCTCCGGTGACCAGATCGCCGAGAGCATCGTCGCCTCCGGCAGCGGCATGCCGATCCTGATGCTCACCGCTGCCGACCGGCTCGACGACAAGGCCTCCGGGTTCGAGCTGGGCGCCGACGACTACCTCACCAAGCCCTTCGAGCTGCGGGAGCTGGTCCTCCGGCTCCGGGCACTGGACCGCCGGCGCGCCCACAGCAGACCACCCGTGCGGGAGATCGCCGGCCTGCGCGTCGACCCGTTCCGCCGCGAGGTCTTCCGGGACGGCCGGTACGTCGCGCTGACCCGCAAGCAGTTCGCCGTGCTCGACGTCCTCGTGGCGGCCGAGGGCGGTGTGGTCAGCGCCGAGGACCTGCTGGCCCGCGCGTGGGACGAGAACGCGGACCCCTTCACCAACGCCGTGCGCATCACGGTCTCGGCGCTGCGCAAGCGGCTCGGCGAGCCCTGGGTCATCGCGACCGTGGCCGGCGTCGGCTACCGCATCGACACGGCCCCGGGCACCGGACGTGGGCGTGGGTGAGGAGGCGGTGCACCGGGCGCCCGGGACGAGCGTCCGGCTGCGGCTCACCCTCAGCTACGCCGGGTTCCTCGTGCTCGCCGGCGGCCTGCTCCTCGCCGTGGTGTGGGTGTTCCTGCTGCGCTACGTGCCCGAGGTGATCCGATCCGCCCAGGGCGTGCCGGGGCCGGACGCCGGCGTCGGGCGGCCGGCGGAGTTCGTGCCCAACCGCTCCGACCTCCAGCGCGCCTTCGTCCCCAAGGCAGCCGCGATGCTGGCCCTCCTGCTGGCCCTCGGCCTGCTGGGCGGGTGGCTCCTCGCCGGCCGCATGCTCGCGCCGCTGACCCGCATCACCCAGGCCACCCGGCTGGCCGCGGACGGGTCGCTGTCCCACCGGGTGCGGCTACCGGGCCGCCGCGACGAGTTCCGCGAACTCGCCGACAGCTTCGACGCCATGCTCGCCCGGCTCGAGGGACACCTCGCCGAGCAGCAGCGGTTCGCAGCCAACGCCTCCCACGAGCTGCGCACCCCGCTGGCGATCACCCAGACGCTCCTGGAGGTGGCCCGCCACGACCCGCCCCGGGACCCCGGCGAGCTCCTCGACCGCCTGCACGCCGTCAACGCGCGGGCGATCGACCTCACCGAGGCGCTGCTCGTGCTCAGCCGCGCCGACCAGGGGGCGTTCACCCGGGAACCGGTCGACCTGTCCCTGCTGGTGGAGGAGGCCACCGAGACGCTCCTCCCGCTGGCCGAGGCGCGCGGGGTCACCATCGACTCCTGCGCCGACCTCACCCCCGTCGTCGGCTCGCCCACGCTGCTGCTGCAGCTGACGACGAACCTCCTGCACAACGCCATCGTCCACAACGTCCCCGAGCACGGCACCGTCCGGGTCACCACCGCCGTCGGTCCCGGCACCGCGGTGCTCACCGTCGAGAACACCGGCGACGTCCTCACCCCGGAGCTGGTCGCGACGCTCCCCGAACCGTTCCAGCGGGGAACCGATCGCATCCGCACCGACCACGCCGGTGTCGGCCTCGGCCTGGCGATCGTCTCGAGCATCACCCGGGTGCACGGCGGGTCCCTCGACATCGTGCCGCGTCCCGCCGGCGGACTACGGATCACCGTCCAGCTGCCGACCCAGCCACCACGCGCAGCCGCATGACCTGCCGGTCCCGGTAGCGCCCGGTCCGATCGGGCGCCGATCAGTCACCTGACCACGTGGACCACCGACCCCGAGGGCAACCGCATCGAGGTGGTCCAGTGGCCGCCTGATCACCCCGCCGGTCGCACCGCGGCCGACTGGCCCGTCGCAGCCGTTCACGCCCGGCGAGCGGCCGGTCACGCGCGGACGGCCCGCGCGGGCCGGACGTGGGAGCGCTCTACCCGTCGTCGGAAAAGGCGATGACGAGACTGCCCGGTCTCGCTAACGTCGCCGCCGCACCCGTCCCCGTCCGGGTCCGCCTGCCCGGGAACCCTGAGAGGCCGCCATGGCCAGGTCGTTCGCCTCCCGCGTCAGTCATCCACGCCTCAAGTGGGTGGTGCTCGTCTTCTGGCTGGTGGTGGCCGCCGTCGCGGCCCCGCTGGCGGGCGGGCTCACCGACGAGCAGGAGAACGACATCGCGGCGTGGCTGCCGGCGGACGCGGAGTCGACCCGAGCCCTGCAACTGCAGACCGAGCTCGGTTCCGACCCCGACCTCATCCCGGCGGTCGTGGTCTACGAGCGCGCCGGGGGTCTCACCGCTGCCGACACCACGGCGATCGAGGAGGACGTCCGGCTCTTCGGAGAGCTGCCGGAGCTCGACGGCACCGTGGTCGGCCCCGTCCCGGCCGAGGACGGCGAGGCGGTCCAGCTGATCGTGCCGCTCAACGTGGGTGCCGACGGCTGGGAGCAGATCGCCCCGGTCGTCGACGGGGTCCGGGCCGAGGCGTCGGACGGCCCGGAGGGCCTGGCCGCCTACGTGACCGGCCCTGCGGGCAGCGCCGCCGACTCGGCGGAGGCCTTCCAGGGCATCGACGGCACGCTGCTGTTCGCGGCCCTGGGCGTGGTCATCCTCATCCTGCTGTTCACCTACCGCAGCCCGGTGCTCTGGGTGCTGCCCATCTTCTCGGCGGTCATCGCCCTGTTCACCTCGCAGGCCGTCATCTACCTGCTGGCCCGCCACGCCGACCTGACCGTCAACGCCCAGAGCGCGAGCATCCTCACCGTGCTGGTCGTCGGCGCCGGCACCGACTACGCCCTCCTCCTCGTCGCGCGGTACCGGGAGGAGCTGCGGCTGCACACCGATCGGCACGAGGCCATGACCGAGGCCGTGCACCGCGCCGGACCGGCGGTGCTGGCCAGCGGCGGGACCGTCGTCCTCGGCATGCTGTGCCTGGTCTTCGCGGAGATGAACTCGACCGCCGGGCTGGGGCCGGTCGCTGCGATCGGCGTCGCCGTCACCCTCCTGGTGCTCATGACGCTGCTGCCCGCGCTGCTGGTCATCTGCGGCCGCTGGGTCTTCTGGCCGGTGCGCCCGACCTTCGGCAGCGCCGAGCCGAGCGCTACCGGGATCTGGGCCCGCGTGGGCGCCAGGATCCGGCCTCGCCCGCGCGCGACCTGGGTCGTCACCAGCGCACTGCTCCTGGTCGCCTGCGCCGGGGTGTTCCTCCTCTCCCCGAGCGGGCTGACCCAGGCGGAGAGCTTCCGGGGCACACCGGAGTCGATCGAGGGCGAAGAGGTGGCCGTCCAGCACTTCCCGGCCGTCGCGGGCAACCCGGTCTACGTGGTGACCTCGGCCGGCTCCGCTGCCGAGGTGGCCGACACCGTGGCCGCGACCGACGGCATCGCCGAGACCGGGGAGCCGCAGGTCGCCGGGGACCAGGCACTGGTCCAGGCCACGCTGGCCGACCCCTTCGACAGCGCGGCGGCCGCCGCCACCATCGAGCGGCTGCGGACGACGCTGGACGACGCGGGGGACGGCGAGGCGCTCGTCGGCGGCAACACCGCGCTGAACCTCGACGTCCAGGACGCCTCCCAGCGGGACAACCGGGTGATCATCCCGCTGATCATGCTGGTCGTCCTGGTGGTGCTGGGCCTGCTGCTGCGGGCGCTGGTCGCCCCGGTGATCCTGATCGCCACGGTGGTGCTGTCCTACGGCGCTGCGCTGGGGCTGAGCGCCCTGGTGTTCGACTGGACGATCGGGGTCACCGCGACCGACAGCTCGTTCCCGCTGTTCGTCTTCGTGTTCCTCGTGGCCCTGGGCATCGACTACAACATCTTCCTGATGACCCGGGTGCGGGAGGAGGCGGCCGACCACGGCACCCGGCGGGCCGCGCTGATCGGCCTGGCGGCCACCGGCGGCGTCATCACCTCGGCCGGGCTGGTGCTCGCGGCGACCTTCGCGGTGCTCGGCACGCTGCCGCTGACCTTCCTGACGCAGCTGGGCATCGCCGTCGCCCTCGGTGTGCTGCTGGACACGGTCATCGTGCGCTCGGTGCTGGTCACCGCCCTGACCCTCGACGCCGGCCGGCACATGTGGTGGCCCAGCGCACTCGCGCAGCGGCCCGACGAGACCGGCGTGCCGACCGAGGACAGCGTGCCGGTCCCGAGCGGGTCGGGGGCAGCGGCTCGCCGCTGAGCGCGCCGGTGGCAGGCCCTCGGCCGGGTCCCTCGTAACCTGGGGACCCGGTCCGTCGGTCCACAGGAGGACAGCACCGCATGCCCTTCGCGTCGCACCGCCGCCGCGCCCCCGACGACGACCCGTCCGGGCAGCCGTGGACCGACCGGACGGCCACCCGGCGCATGTCGCGGCCGGACGTCGGCGAGGAGCTCCCCGGCCACGGCGATCTCCCCGCAGGACCGCCGCCGGCCGACCCCTGGCCCGAGCCGTCGGCCCCGCCTGCGCGCGAACGGGGTCGCCGGGACACCTGGCGGCGCCGGGGCCAGGTCCCGCCCGCGGACGTCCCGAGGCGTCGAGGGCGCCGCCGGCTGGCCCGACGGGTCCTCCGGGTGCTGGTCGTCGTCTTCGTGGTGCAGGCCGCGGTCCTGCTGTCGCTGCGCTGGATCGACCCGCCGACGACGGCGTTCATGCTGGCCAACAGCGACGGGGCGATCCAGCAGTCGGTACCGGTCGAGCACGTGTCACGCAACTTCCTCGCCGCCGTCATCGCACACGAGGACCAGCCCCTCCCCTACCGCGACGGCGCGTTCACCTGGGACGAGCTGTACGGCCGCGCCGAGGCGCACCTGAGCGGCGAGGAGGACCCGTCCGGGTCGACCATCCCGCAGCAGGTGGCCAAGAACCTCTTCCTCAACCAGGGGATGAGCGCCTGGCGCAAGGCGGTCGAGGCCGGCCTGTCGGTGGAGCTGGCCCTGGTGGTCGACGACCGCCGCATGCTCGAGCTGTACGTCGACCACGCCCAGCTCGGTCCGACGATCTACGGCATCTGCGCGGCCAGCTGGTACTACTTCGACACACCGCCGTCCACGCTGACGGTCGACCAGGCGAGCCAACTGGTCGGGCTGCTGCCCTCCCCCGGGCACGTGCAGCGGGCACCCGGCGGCGGGCTGGACTTCGAGGTGGCCGACGGCCTCGGCTGGCTGTCGCGCTCGCACGTCCTCAACGCGGAGAACCGCGTGCCCCGGCACATCGCGGAGAAGGGCTTCCAGCCGGTCGAGGACGCCGGCATCGAGGGGCTTGCCGAGGACCAACCGGCCGCCGACGACGACTGCTCGGAGATGCCCGAGGAGATCACCGAGCTGATCGCCGAGGAGGGCAGCCGATGACCGCGCTGCCGCGTGCCGGACGAGGTGGCACCGGGGCTCAGCGGCTGCGGTAGAGCCGCGTGGTGAGCGGCAGGAACACCGCGGCCAGCCCAGCCGCCACCGCGAGGGAGATGACGATCGCCTCGCCGTCGGGCGCACCGGCCATCAGCGACCGCGAGGCGGTGGCCAGGACGGAGATCGGGTTGACGTCGACGAACGCCTCGAGCGGGCCCGGCAGCGTGGCGGGGTCGACGAAGACGTTGGACAGGAACGTCAGCGGGAAGATCGCCATGAACCCGGCGTTCATCACCGCGTTCGGGGACCGCAGGAGCAGGCCGAGGACGCAGAAGACCCAGGACAACCCGAACGAGAAGGCGACGACCAGCCCCAGCGCCGAGACCGCCCCGACCACGCCGCCGTCGGGCCGGTACCCCAGTGCGACGCCGACGACGATGATCACCGTGCCGGCGATCACGTAGCGGACGCTGTCGCCGAGCAGCGAGCCCACCAGCGGCGCCGGCCGCCAGATCGGCAGGGTGCGGAAGCGGTCGACGACGCCCTTGGTCAGGTCGGTGTTCAGCGAGACCCCGGAGTAGACGGTGGTGAACAGCACCGACATGACCAGCAGGCCCGGCAGCGTGTAGTCCAGGTAGGCGCTGGTGGAGCCCGCGATCGCGCCGCCGAACAGGTAGGTGAACATCAGCAGGAACATCACCGGCGTGACGGTGACGTCGAGCAGCTGCTCGGGCACGTGCTTGACCTTCAGCATGCCCCGCCAGCCGAAGGTCAGCGCGGCCGACAGCGGCCCGGGCCGGGGAGGCCGGGAGGTGGAGGAGATGGCCCGGCGCACCGCCGCGGTGTCCGCGGAGCCGGGTGCCGTCGTCGTCGCGGTCATGACAGGTGCTCCTGCAGGTCGTCGGTGGACGGGGACGTCTCCTCGGCCGCGTGGCCGGTGAGGGCGAGGAAGAC
This sequence comes from Modestobacter altitudinis, assembly GCF_005930475.1. Classification (GTDB taxonomy): domain Bacteria; phylum Actinomycetota; class Actinomycetes; order Mycobacteriales; family Geodermatophilaceae; genus Modestobacter; species Modestobacter altitudinis. The sequence continues at coordinate 60,533 of NZ_SJEW01000007.1, read as the reverse complement.
CTCGTCGAGGCTGGGCTGCTGCAGGGAGAAGTGCACCAGCGGGAAGCCCGCCCGGTGGAGCTCGGCGACGGCGGTCGCCGCCCGTTCGGCGTCCGCCCCGGTGGCCGACAGGGCCGCGGGTTCGGGCTCCAGCACCACCGGGCCCACCGTCCGCTCCAGCAGCTGCGCGGCCTCGGCGCGCCGCGCGGGGTCCAGCAGCCGGACGTACAGCGAGCCGGTGCCGACCGAGGCCTTGAGGTCCGCGGGAGTGCCCTCGGCGATGACCCGGCCCCGGTCGATCACGGCGATGCCGTCGGCGAGCTGGTCGGCCTCCTCCAGGTACTGGGTGCAGAGCAGGATCGTCGTCCCCTCGGCCACCAGCGCCCGGGCGATCTCCCAGACCTGGTTGCGGGAGCGCGGGTCCAGCCCGGTCGTCGGCTCGTCGAGGAACATCAGCCGCGGGGTCACCACGATGCTCGCCGCGATGTCGAGCCGGCGGCGCATGCCGCCCGAGTAGTGCTTGACCAGCCGGCCGGCGGCCTCGGCGATGTCGAAGGCGTCGAGCAGCTCGTCCGCCCGCGCCTTGGCGGCGGCACGCGAACAACCGAGGAGACGCCCGAGCAACCGGAGGTTCTCCCGGCCGGTGAGCTCCTCGTCGACCGAGGCGAGCTGGCCGGTGAGGCTGACCAGCTCACGGACCGTCGCCGCCTCGGCCACCACATCGTGCCCCAGGACGCGGGCGCTCCCCGCATCCGGCGGGATCAGCGTGGCCAGCATCCGGATGGTGGTCGTCTTGCCCGCCCCGTTGGGGCCCAGCACGCCGTAGATGGCACCGGCCGGCACGGCGAGGTCCACCCCGGCGACGGCGCGGGTCTCCCCGAAGGACTTCCCGAGCCCGCTCGCGTCGATCGCGAGTTCGGTCTGTGCGGTCATCGGCTTCCCCATCTCGGGCGTGGGACGAGCATCTCTGCAAGGGCTGACCGGACGTCGACCGTGAAGTCATCGGATGCCGGGTGACTTCCCGGTCTGCACCTGGGCGGTGGTCGCGGCCGCGCTCCCCGATCCAGCCGCTGCTCCCGCGCAGCGCGCCGTGCTGGGACGCGGCCGATGCTCCTCCCTCGGCACGCCCTCGTGGGCGACGTCCCGCGCCGGCGCTTCCTCGCCGCTTAGAGCCGACCTCCCAGCGCGCAGCCTGACACCGCGCCACGCCGCCCGGACCGGTCAGCCGGCGGTCGCGCGGACGGCCTCGTCGATCAGCCGGGCGACGGCCCGGGGTGGGAGACGGTGACCGCGTGGGAGGCGTCCACCTCGACGGTGCGGGACCCCGCGCGCTCGGCCCATGAACCGGAGGGAGTCGACGGGGACGGCCAGGTCGCGCCTGGTGACCAGGGCCCAGGGCCCAGGACGGGATGGTCTTCCAGGCGGTGCGGGTGGCCTTCGCCTCCAGCGCGTCGGCGAGCACGGGCCGTCGGGGAACCGCCACCAGGTCGGCCACCTCCGGGGCGACGTCGGCGGCAAAGGCCTGGTCCGCCACAGTGGCCACGATGGCGCTCGGCGTCATCGTGCAGCCCGCGGAGCGGGTGGGCCGCGGCGATGACCGGGTGGGCGTCGTCTCCGTGCGGGGCTCGGGGGGTTCTGGTGGACATGGAGTTCGTTCCTCTCGGGTCGGGCAGGGGTGGTCGGGCACCGACCGTGCGGTCTCCCGCGGCGGGAGGGTCGAGCCCCGGCGACGGGTGCCGGAGGGGCTCGGCCGGATGACCGCGTGTTGCGAGCTCCCCCGACGCCGTATGGGATGAGCCATGGCCCGGGCTCAGGAGGACGGGCGCACGACGCGAGCCGCTGGATCCGAACGACGTCGGCAGGCCAGCGACGCCGACTCGCCGCGGAAGATCTCCGCCGCGGGCTGGCGGCGTGTCCTCCGGCGCGTGCTGGCGCACGTGGTCAGCGATCGGCTCATGGTGCAGAGCTCGGCTGTCGCGTTCTTCGCGATCCTGTCCATCGCCCCGGTGCTGGTGACGGCGATCTCGGTCTACGGCGCGGTCAACACCCCCGAGCAGGCGCTCGCGCAGCTGTCCCGGGTGACCCGGATGCTGCCCAGCGAGCTCCGGCCGATGATGGCCGATCAGCTCACCACGATCACGACCGCCTCCACCCAGGTGCACACCTGGAGCGGGCTCACCGGGCTGGTGGTCGCGCTCTACACGGCGACGACCGCCATGACCTACCTGATCGACGGGCTGACCCTCGCCTACCACGAGCCCGAGACCCGGGGTTTCCTCCGTCGCAGCGGGCTCGCGCTGCTGTTCGTCCTCGGCGGCGCCGTGCTCCTGGGCGCGCTGGTCACCGCGGCCGGTGCGCTGTCGGGTTCGCTGACCGGGGCTCCTGGTCCGCTCCGCACGTTCGCGCCCTGGCTGTGTCTGGCCGTCGTGATGACCGCGGTGCTCGCCGTGCTGTACCGGTGGGGCCCGGATCGCAAGCGGGCCCGCTGGCGGTGGATCACCGGCGGCTCGACCGTTGCGACGCTGCTGTGGCTGGCCACCACGCTCGGGTTCTTCGCCTACGTCGAGCGGCTGGGCAACTACGCGGCGACGTACGGGGGCCTCGCCGGGGTCGCGATCAGCATGTTCTGGTTGTGGGTGACCGTGTTCCTGGTCATCGCGGGCGCGGTGGTCAACGCCGAGGCCGAACGGGAGACCACCCAGGACTCGACGGTCGGACCCGAGCAGCCGCTGGGGAAGCGCGGCGCGGTCGTGGCGGACAGCGCGCCGCCGTACCCGGGCGAGGGCTGAGGACCTGCCGGTGCGGGACCCCGCCGGTCAGAGGCCGAGCCGGGCGGACGCCGGAGCCGCCCAGCGACTGCTGGCGTCATACCCCCGCAGCGTGGTGACCGAGGCCCACCGGCCGGTCCGGGCCAGCTCGCGCTCGCTGACCCCGGCCTTGTAGCCCTCGGTCGCGAACGACCGCCGCAGGCTGTGCGGGCTCAGCCCGTCGAGCGGGACGCCGGCGTTCTCGGCGGCGCGGCGGAGGACGAGCCGGACCGACGACCTGGCCATCCGCGTCGAGCCGATCCGGGGCTGCGCGCCCCGCCCGACGCTGCGGAACAGCGGCCCGGGAACACCCTGGAGCCCCGCCGCGTCGACCCACGCCTGCAGGGCACGCACCGGACAGGTCCGCGCCCGCGTGCCGGGCGCCAGTGCCAGCACCTCACCGGCGCCCTCCTGGTCGGTCTTGGACCAGCGGACGGTGACGTCCAGGCCGCCGTGCCCGGCCGGGGCCAGATCGGTGACGTCGAGCCCGCAGGCGTCCGAGGCCCGCAGCCCGAGCGCGAACGAGGTCAGGATCAGGGCCCGGTCGCGCAGGCCGGCCACGCCGTCCGGGAGGTCCTCGACCAGCGCCCGGATGGTCTGGGTGTCCACCGCCCGGGCCTTCTTCGGACGTCGGCCGCCACGGGCCGCCGTGCGGCGGATGCCGCGGAGGACCTCCCGGGTGCCGGGGTGCTCGGTCGGGCTCGGGTGCCCGGCCTCCCGGTGCGCGTGTCCGATGCCGGACAGCCGCCGCGCGACGGTGCGCGGACTGGCCCCGGCGTCGCTGAGCGCGGCGAGGTAGGCCGCCACCGCGGCATCGGCGGCGGGCAACGGGGCGAAGCCGCGCTGCCGGGCCCATGTCGACCACGCGCGGAAGTCCGCGTCGTAGGCCTTCCTGGTCGACTCGGCCTTGGCCGCAGTCAGGTAGCGCCCCACCGACTCGACGTCCCCGGGCAGCACCAGGCCACCGTTCCCGGGTCGGGGAACGCCCGGCCGGACCACCTCCGCGGAGCCCACGGCGGACGTTCCGGACATCGACTCGGAGGACTCCATAACAGTTGATTATGGAGTGCTGCGACGCGCGGCGCCGAGCGTGCCCATCCGACACGCGCGCGTTCGTTCGTTTGCGGTCGTTGGTCATGGAGCACGAACGAGCGCAGACTGCTGGGCATGACCAGTGGCACGGCGACGTGCGCCTTCCCGAGCTGCGACCGGCCGGTGGCGCCGCCGCCGCCCACTGGCGGGCGGTCGTCGTACTGCCCGCGCCCCGACCACAACCGCACGACCGCTTTCGCCGCCCGCCGGGCAGAGGCCGCAGTGCACACGTCGACAGAGGAGCGGCCTGCCGCTCCGCGGTCGGGAACGCGGCCGGCTGAGACCCTCACTGAGGCTGCCGACCGGTTTCGTCACACCCTGGCCGCGATCGAGGAAGAGGTGGGCCGTGCCCGGGAGGTGCTGACCCGGGCAGCCGACGCAGAACTGCTGGAGGTCGAGCGAGCGGCGATCCGCACCGACGCACGCCGCGAGATCGCCGAGGCCGAGCAGCGGGCGTCCCTCGCCGACCGGGTGCGGGCGGTCGCCGAGACCGCGACCCGGGAGGCGCTCGAGGCCGCCGCGCGGGCCGACGCCGACGCAGCCGACGCCCGGGACGAGGCGGCGGCAGCCCAGGACCGGGCCGCCGCCGCCCTCGACCAGACCGCCGCCGCGCTGGAGACGGCCGACGCCGCGGAGGGAGCAGCCCGGGAGGCGCGGGCCGCCGCGGACGCTGCCGGAACGGCCGCCCGTGAGGCCGAGGCGGCGCGACAGGAGGCCGAGCGGCGACGCGCCGCGGCGGTGCTCGACGCCGGGTCCGCCCGCAGCGAGGCGGCCCGGGCCGAGGATGCCCGGGACCACGCGCTCGCCGACGCGCGCTCGGCGCAGGACCGGGCGAGCGCGGCCGAGGCGGCGCGGGACCGGGCGCTGGAGGCCGAACGCGCGGCTCGCGCGGGGACCGAGGCATCGCGGGCCGACGCGGCCCGGGCGGTCGGCCGTGCCGAGCAGGCGGAGGCGGCACTCCGGTTGGAGACCGCGGCCGCGGAGGGCCGGGTCCAGGCGGCGACGGCCCGGGCCGAGGACGCCACGGAACGGGCGCGCGTGCAGGAGGCCCGCGCCGAGCGTGCCGAGCGGCAGGCCGAGGAGAGCCGGCGCGACCGGCTACGGGCCGAGGAGGCGCGGGACCGGGCGGTCGCCGAGGCGGAGGGGGCGCGCTCCGAGCTGGCGGCGGCGACCCGCTCGGCCCGGCCCCCGGGCGACGGTGCGGACGTGACCTCAGCACGGCCCCGGGAGAACGACCCACCCGATCCTCAGCCGGCGCCGGTCATCGACATCGGCGAGGAGCCACCCTCCTCCCCCACCGAACCTCCGACACCACGGTGACGGCGTGATCAGGTCGTCCTGGATCAGTCCCGGGACCGGCGGCGGAACGCCGAGACGGCCAGCGGCGCGAAGATCGCCGTGAGGACGATCGACCAGCCGATCGAGACCAGGACCGGGTTCTGCAGCGGCCACGCGGCCTCCGGTGGTGCGACCGGGCCGTTGCCCCACAGCTCACGGCAGGCCTGGGTGACCGCGGAGACCGGGTTCCACTCGGCGATGGCCCGCAGCCAGGAGGGCATGCTCTCCGGCGGCGCGAACGTGTTGGCGACGAAGGTCAGCGGGAACATCACGGTGAACATGAAGCCCTGCACCGCCTCGACGGTCCGCATCATCGACCCGACCCAGATGCCCAGCCAGATCAGCGCGAAGCCGAACAGCAGCAGGAGCAGGAAGGCGAGCACCCCCTCCAGGACGCCGTTGCGGATCCGCCAGCCGATCAGCAGGCCGGTCAGGGCCATCACCGCGACGCCGATGCTGGAGTGGATCAGACTGGAGATGCTCCGGCCGACCAGCACCGCTGACCGTGCGATGGGCAGGGACTTGAACCGGTCGACGATCCCCTTCTGCAGGTCGCTGGTCAGGCCCATGGCCACGATGGCGGAGGAGAACACCATGGTCTGCACCATGATCCCGGGGAGCAGGAACTCCTTGTAGTCCGCGCCGGGCACCACGATCGCCCCGCCGAACACGTAGGCGAACAGCAGCACGAACATCACCGACTGCACCGTGACGTCGAGCAGCATCTCGGGCATCCGCCGGATGTGCAGCAGGTTGCGCCAGACGATGGTCGAGGACGCCCGCAGCAGGGACGGCGGGGAGATGGGCGGCCGCGCGGCCGGTGCCCGGGTGGCCTGGACGGTGGTCATGGAACGACTCCCTCGTTCGTCGGGGTCGAGGCGTCCTCGGCCCGGTGCCCGGTCAGGTGCAGGAAGACGTCGTCCAGGCTCGGCCGAGCCAGGCCCAGGTCGTCCAGTGCGATGCCGCTGGTCTCGAAGACCGCGGCGATGCGGGTCATGTCGCCGAGCCCGCCGGCCTGTGCGGTCAGCCGCCGGCTGCCGCGCTCCACGTGCACCTCCTGGCAGCAGGACCGCATGAGCTCCGCCGCCTCGTCGACGTCCGCGGCATGGGTCAGGGTGACGACGACGCTGGCCCGGCCCGCCCGGTCCTTGAGCTGCGTCGGGGTGCCGGCGGCGATGACCCTGCCCTTGTCGACCACGACGATCTCGTCGGCCAGCTGGTCGGCCTCCTCCAGGTACTGCGTCGTCAGGACGAGGGTGGTGCCCTCGCTGACGAGCTCCCGCAGGACCGCCCACAGCCCGGACCGGCTCTGCGGGTCCAGGCCGGTCGTGGGCTCGTCGAGGAAGAGGATCGGCGGTGCCGCCAGCAGGCTGACCGCGAGGTCGAGGCGGCGGCGCATGCCACCGGAGTACGTCTTCGCCATCCGGTCGGCCGCATCGGTGAGGTCGAAGCGGGCGAAGAGCCGCTCGGTGGCCTCCCGGACGTACTTCTTCGGCAGACCGTAGAGACTGCCGATGAGCTTGAGGTTCTCCCGTCCGGTGAGGATCTCGTCGACCGTCGCCGCCTGGCCGGTGAGGCCCAGGCTGCGGCGGACCTCGGTCGGCTGCGCGACGACGTCGAAGCCGGCCACCCGACCCGTCCCGCTCGTCGGCACGCTCAACGTGGTGAGCATCCGCACCAGCGTCGTCTTGCCCGCCCCGTTGGGCCCGAGCAGGCCGAGGACCGAGCCCTGCGGGACGACGAAGCTCACCCCGTCGACTGCCCGGGTCTCACCGAAGTGCTTGACCAGGTCGATCGCCTCGACGGCCGGTGTGGCGTTCATGACGTGATCCTGTCCCTGGGTACCGACAGTTCGGCCGCAGTGCTCGTCCGCGGGGTCATGCAGCCAGCATGCGTCCACCGGTCCGCTCGGAGGCAAGGGGATTTCGCCCTCGGCCGACGGCGGCGAGGACGTGGAGCCGGGCGGCAGCCACGTGCGCGTACCGGATCGCCGCACCGGTGTCCTAGCGGGCGATCGTGGCCTCCTCCCGGGGCGTGCCCGCCGCCGCGGTCGCCGCCTGCGGGTCCTCGGCCCGCCCGACGGCCGGCTCCGCGTGCGCCGGCATCATCGGACCGTCACCCGCGGGGTCGAGCACGTCGTCCTCGAACCACTCGTAGCGGCCGGCGAGCACCTGCTGGGCGACCCGGTACTGGGCGTCGTCGTCGTTGGCCCACAGCTCCGCGAACAGCCGGTCGGCACGGCGGCGGGCCTGGCCGCAGAACAGGTCGGCCAGTTCGAGGACCGTCTGCCGGCGGTCCGGGTCCGCGCGGGCGACGGTGTCCGCGTACACGCAAGCACAGGACATCGCGTAGAGCTCGGCGCCGATGTCGACGATCCGCCCGAGCAGCCGGCCCTTCCGCTCGAGGCGCGCCTGGTGGCGGCCCATCGCGTAGAAGGTCGAGCGCGCCAGCTTGCGCGCGTGGCGCTCGACGTAGCGCAGGTGCCTGGCCAGGTCGCCGAACTCCGCGTACGAGCCGGGACGCTGGCCGGCGCCCGTCGTCAGCGTCGGGAACCACCGGGCGTAGAAGGCACCTGCCGTCGCGGCGGTCCTCGCCCGGTGGGCCAGCCCGGCATCGGCGAGCAGCACGTCGCCGGCGACCTGCAGGTGCTGGTCGACGGCCTCGCGGGCGATCAGCAGGTGCATGATCTCCGTGGAGCCCTCGAAGATGCGGTTGATCCGCATGTCGCGCAGCATCTGCTCGGCAGGCACGGGCTTCTCCCCGCGCCGGGCGAGCGACTCGGCGGTCTCGTACCCCCGCCCACCGCGGACCTGGACCATCTCGTCGACGGCGGTCCAGCCGAGCTCCGAGCCGTAGAGCTTGGCGAGCGCGGCCTCGATGCGGATGTCGTTGCGCTTGTCGTCAGCCAGGCGGCTGGACACGTCCAGCATCGCCTCGAGGCCGAACGCCGTGCCCGCCAACCAGGCGAGCTTCTGCGCGACCGGGTCGTGCCGGCCGATCGGCTGGCCCCACTGCGTGCGCTCGGCCGACCACTGGCGCGCGATCCTGAGCGAGTACTTGGCCATCGACACGCAGATCGCCGGCAGCGACAGGCGGCCGGTGTTCAGCGTGGTGAGCGCGATCCGCAGGCCCTTGCCCTCGCCGCCGATGACGTCCGTCGCGGGGACGAGGACGTCGTCGAAGCGCGTCACCGAGTTCTCGATGCCCTTGAGCCCCATGAACGAGTTCCGGTGCTCCACCGTGATGCCCTCGCGGTCGTACGGGCAGAGGAAGGCCGTGATGCCGCCCCGGTGGCCCTCGGACCTCGGGACGACGGCCATGACCACGACCACGTCGGCGATCGCGCCGTTGGTCGCCCACAGCTTCGTGCCGGTGATCCGGTAGCCGGTGCCGTCCGCCGTCGGTACCGCGGTCGTGCTCATCCGCGCCGGGTCAGAGCCGACGTCGGGCTCGGTGAGCAGGAACGCCGAGACGTGGTCCCTGGCGAGCTTGGGCAACCACTCCCGCTTCTGCGCCTCGGAGCCGAACAGGCGCAGCGGCTCGGGCAGGCCGATCGACTGGTGCGCGGACAGCAGCGTCGAGATCGACGCGTGCCACGTGCCGGCCATCGCCAGCGCCTTGTTGTAGTGGACCTGGCTCAGCCCCAGCCCGCCGTCCTCCTCGGGGATCTTCATGCCGAGGGCGCCCAGGTCCTTCAGTCCCTGGAGGACGTCCTCGGGGATCTTCGCCTCGCGTTCGATCTGCAGCGGGTCGACGCGCTCGGTCAGGAAGGCACGGAGGCGGTCCAGGAACGCCTCGCCCTTCTCGACCGCCGCCGGGTCCAGCTCGGGCTGGGGGTGGATCAGGTCGAGGCGGAAGTTGCCGAGGAAGAGCTCCTTGCCGAACGACGGCCTGGTCCACTCGGTCTCACGGCTGGCTTCGGCGACCTGCTTCGACTGCTGGTACGAGGGATTCGACGCCATGAACCAGCATCGCGCCCTCCCCCGTGATGGACAACAGACCCCCGCGCCGGACGGCGCTCGGCGACGTGGTCCCTCCAGTGGGCCCGCCTGGACCCGATCGGTGTCCTGACCGCTCCCGGAGGGCTTGGCCGGGAGGTGCGCTGCGAGCACACTGGCAGGGCCGCCGCGGCACGTGGACCCGGTCCCGCCGACGTCCCCGCCGCAGGCGGGAGCGGTGCGGCCGCCGCCGGACGGCGCGCCAGGAGACCCCGCCGCGACAGTTACCCCACCACGAGGGGTCGATCCGATGAGCACCACGCTGCCGGCACTCACGCCGCTGGAAGACAGCCTGTACCTGACGCTCTGCTGCCGGGCACTGGACAACCGGTCGCCGCACCCCCTCCTCGGGGACGCGCTGGCCGACGAGATCGTCCGGGAACTCGACTACGACGTCGGTCAGCTGCACATCGACGCCAACCTGGTCAACACCTGCGCGCCGCGGGCCAAGCGCCTGGACGAGGTGGCGGTTCCCGGAAGGGGACGATCGTCCTGCACCACCGGTTCCCGCGTGCGCCGGTGGAGCGCGCCGGCCCAGGACGGGGGGCCGACGCGAGGCACGTGAGCAAGCACGCGCCCCGATACGAGCGTCGGGAGAGCAGCGACGCCCACGGCACCGACGCCCACCTGGCGTCCTGCTCCTGCGGTGGGTGGGAGCACCACCGGCCGGTGGACCCGGGCAACCCGCTGGACCGGGCCGAGGTGGAGGACGCCTGATTCCAGCACGCCAACCCCGGCGTCCGGCTGTAGGCACCGCGTCTCGCACGGCCCGATCCCGCGGACCACAACTGGCGCGCCGGAGCCTCTTTCCCCGACCCGGCGTCCGTGGTCGACTGCCTCCCACCATCTCGGCGGCGTCAGCAGCGACGTGGAGGCAGCGATGTCCCTGGAGCAGGACGTGGCGGCAGCTCGGGAGGCGCTCGACGCCTTCGAGCAGGCATGTGCACCGGTCAGCAGGCACTTCGGCGACACCGTGGACGCCCGGCGGCTGCGCGGCGACGTCACCCGGGTGCGGGAGGACCTGACCCTGCTGTGCGGCGCCCAGCCGTACCGGGCACGCGAGCCCTTCGCGGGCATCTACGGCGACGGGGACGACGAGGGCTGGGGCGGGGCCGGCCGCACGGGGCGGTGACCACCACCGCCCCGCGCGGGACCGGGGCGGTCGCGCCGGGACCGGGGAACGGGATGGCCGCGCCCCGCCGGGCGACCATCGCGGCACGCACCCTGCGCACCGACCGGTGGTGGCTGCAGCCGCTGGTCACCGCCGTCGCCCTGCTGCTGTTCGTCGTCTACGCGACGTTCCGCGCCTTCCAGGACGCGCACTACTTCGCCGAGCCCTACATCTCGCCGTTCTACTCGCCGTGCCTCACGACGGCCTGCGAGGGCGACACCTTCCCGGAGCTGTTCACCGGCCCGACCTGGATATCCCCCGCCCTCTACATCCTGGTGTTCCCGCTGGGCATCCGGCTGACCTGCTACTACTACCGCAAGGCCTACTACCGGTCGTTCTGGCTGTCGCCGCCGGCCTGCGCGGTCGCCGAGCCGCACCGCCGGTACACCGGGGAGACCCGGCTGCCGCTGGTGGGCCAGAACATCCACCGGTACGCGCTCTACGCCGCGCTGGTCATCAACGTGGTCCTGTTCTACGACGCCGTCCTGGCGTTCCGGGACGAGACCGGCGCCTGGGGTCACATGGGCCTGGGGACGCTGGTCCTGCTGGTCAACGCCACCCTGCTCGCGCTCTACTCGCTGTCCTGCCACTCGTGCCGGCACATCGTCGGGGGCCGGATCAACTCCTTCTCCCGGCACCCGCTGCGCTATCGGGCCTGGACGCAGGTCTCCCGGCTGAACGCCCGGCACATGCAGTTCGCCTGGGCGTCGCTGTTCAGCGTCGCGTTCGCCGACTTCTACGTCCTCCTGCTGGCCACCGACACGATCTCCGACCTGAGGTTCTTCTGATGGAGCTGGAGCGGCACGAGTACGACGTCGTCGTCGTCGGCGCGGGGGGTGCCGGGCTGCGGGCGGCGATCGAGGCCCATGAGAGCGGCGCGCGCACCGCCGTCGTCTGCAAGTCCCTGCTGGGCAAGGCGCACACGGTGATGGCCGAGGGCGGCATCGCCGCCGCCATGGGCAACACCTGGGCCGAGGACAACTGGCGGGTGCACTTCCGGGACACCATGCGCGGCGGGAAGATGCTCAACCACTGGCGGATGGCGCAGCTGCACGCGCAGGAGGCCCCGGACCGGGTGCGCGAGCTGGAGGACTGGGGTGCGCTGTTCGACCGGACGCCGGACGGCCTGATCAGCCAGCGGGACTTCGGCGGGCACCGCTACGCCCGGCTCGCCCACGTCGGCGACCGGACCGGGCTGGAGCTGATCCGCACGTTGCAGCAGCGCACCGTGGCCCTCGGCATCGACGTCTACATGGAGTGCACGGTCACCAGGCTGCTCACCGACGACCACGGGATCGTGGGCGCGTTCGGGTACTGGCGCGAGTCCGGCCGCTTCGTCGCCTGGCAGGCGCCGTCGGTCGTGCTCGCCACCGGCGGGATCGGCAAGTCCTACAAGGTCACCTCGAACTCCTGGGAGTACACCGGCGACGGTCACTCCCTGGCGCTGCAGGCCGGCGCGACGCTGGTGAACATGGAGTTCGTCCAGTTCCACCCGACCGGGATGGTCTGGCCCCCGTCGGTGCGCGGGATCCTGGTGACCGAGAGCGTCCGGGGTGACGGCGGCGTGCTGAAGAACTCGGCGGGCAACCGGTTCATGTTCGACTACATCCCCGACTACTTCCGCAAGGAGACGGCGGAGAGCGAGGAGGAGGCCGACCGCTGGTACACCGACAAGAAGAACAACCGACGGCCACCGGAGCTGCTCCCCCGCGACGAGGTCGCCCGGGCGATCAACAGCGAGGTGAAGGCCGGCCGCGGCACCCCGCACGGCGGGGTCTTCCTCGACATCGCCTCCCGCCGGCCCGCGGAGTACGTCCGCAGACGGCTCCCCTCGATGTACCACCAGTTCAGGGAGCTCGCCGAGGTCGACATCACCGCCGAGCCCATGGAGGTCGGCCCCACCTGCCACTACGTCATGGGCGGGGTGGAGGTCGACCCCGACACCGAGGCCGCGCGGGTGCCGGGGCTGTTCGCCGCCGGTGAGGTGGCCGGCGGCATGCACGGCTCCAACCGGCTCGGCGGCAACTCGCTGTCCGACCTGCTCGTCTTCGGACGGCGGGCCGGCGCGGCCGCCGCCGGGCACGCGCTGACCCGGGCCGACCGCCCGGAGCTCGCCGACGACGCGCTGGCCGACGCGGCCCGGGCGGCGCTGGCGCCCTTCGAGCGGGAGGGCGGCGAGAACCCCTACACGGTGCAGCACGACCTGCAGCAGACGATGCACGACCTGGTCGGCATCATCCGCACCGAGCCGGAGATGGACGAGGCGCTGGAGCGGATCGCCGTGCTGAAGAAGCGGGTGGGGAACCTGTCGGTCGAGGGGCACCGGCAGTACAACCCCGGCTGGCACCTGGCGCTGGACCTGCCGCACATGCTGCTGGTCAGCGAGTGCATCGCCCGGGCGGCCCTCGAGCGCCGGGAGAGCCGCGGCGGGCACACCCGCGACGACTTCCCCGGCCCCGATCCGGAGTGGGGCCGGACCAACCTGGTCTGCGCCCGCGCGGCCGACGGCTCGGTGACCCTCACCCGGCAGCCGCTGCCGGAGATGCCGGCCGAGGTCGCCGAGATCTTCGAGGAGCAGTCGTCATGACCTACGACGCCGAGTTCCGGGTGTGGCGCGGGGACGCCGCGGGCGGGGACCTGCAGACCTTCACCGTGCCGGTGAACGAGGGCGAGGTGGTGCTCGACGTCATCCACCGGCTGCAGGCCACCCAGGCCGGTGACCTCGCCGTCCGGTGGAACTGCAAGGCCGGCAAGTGCGGTTCCTGCAGCGCCGAGGTCAACGGCCGCCCGCGGCTGATGTGCATGACCCGGATGAGCACCTTCGGTGAGGCCGAGACGGTGACGGTCACCCCGCTGCGCACCTTCCCGGTCATCCGCGACCTGGTCACCGACGTGTCCTACAACTACGACAAGGCCGCGCAGATCCCGGCGTTCACCCCGCGACCCCGGGATCCTGACGGCAGCCACCGGATGCAGCAGGTGGACGTCGAGCGCTCCCAGGAGTTCCGCAAGTGCATCGAGTGCTGGCTCTGCCAGGACACCTGCCACGTCATCCGGGACCACGAGGAGAACAAGCGCAGCTTCGCCGGCCCCCGCTTCCTCATCCGGCTGGCCGAGCTCGACATGCACCCGCTGGACGTGGCCGACCGCCGCGACGCCGCCCAGCAGGAGTTCGGCCTGGGCTTCTGCAACATCACCAAGTGCTGCAGCGAGGTGTGCCCGGAGGGCATCCACCTCACCGACAACGGCATCATCCCGCTGAAGGAGCGGGTGGCCGACCGCCGGTACGACCCGTTGACCTGGCTGGGGTCCAGGATCGGGCGGCGGCCGCGGTCCTGAACTGCTGGTCTGCACGGACACGGTGACTCCCGGCTGACTCGTGCGGCCCTGCTCCGGGCACCAGGCTGCACCCGGGCCGTGGTATAGGAAGGGGCTGGCGCCGCGACGTCACACGGGCGTGCCGCCCAGCTCGCCGAGCCGGCCGGTGAGGAAGTCCCGCTCGACCGTGTTCTCGGTGAGGGACAGCGCCTGGGTGTAGGCCGCTCGCGCCTCGGCAACCCGGCCGAGCCGGCGCAGGAAGTCCGCGCGCGCGGCCGGGAGGTAGCCGTAGCCGGCCAGCTGCCGTTCGCCGGCCAGTGCGTCGAGCTCGGCCAGGCCCGCGGCCGCCCCGCGCGCGAAGCCGATCGCGACGGCGCGGTTGAGCGCGACCACCGGCGAGGGCCAGAGCTGGGTCAGGACCCCGTAGAGGGCCACGATCTCGTGCCAGTCGGTGTCGTTCCAGGTCGGTGACTCGGCGTGGACGGCAGCGATCGCCGCCTGCAGCGCGTACCGCGGCGGTGGCCGGCTCGACAGCGCCTCCCGCACGAGCGCAGCACCCTCCGCGATGGCCTGCCGGTCCCACCGCGACCGGTCCTGCTCCTCCAGCAGCACCAGGCGCCCGTCCGGTGCGGTGCGGGTGTCCCGGCGGGCGTCGGTGAGCAGCAGCAACGCCAGCAGCCCTGCCACGGCCGGGTCCCGGGGCAGCAGCCGGCGCAGCATCCGGCACAGCTCCACCGCCCGCAGCACGAGGTCCCGCCGCACGAGCTCGGTCCCTGCCGGCGTGGTGTGCCCGGTGGTGAACAGCAGGTGCACGACGGACAGGACGGCGTCCACCCGCTCGGGCAGCTCTGCGGCCGAGGGCACCCGGTACGGGATCCGGGCCACCGCGATCTTCTTCTTCGCCCGGGTGATCCGCGCCGCCATGGTCGCCTCGCCGACCAGGAAGGCGCGGGCCACGTCGGCGGTGGACAGGCCGCACATCAGCCGCAGCGTCAGCGCGACCTGCGCCGACCGGTCCAGTGCCGGGTGACAGCAGGTGACGATCAACCGCAGCCGGTCGTCGGACAGCCCGGGCTCGTCGTCGACCAGGTCACCGGGCCCGGGCGTGGTCTCCTCCTCGACCAGCAGCGGGAGGTACCGGTGCTCCACGCCCCGGTGCCGGACGACGTTGAGTGCGCGGCGCTTGGCTGTCGTGGTCAGCCACGCCCCGGGCCGCGCGGGGACGCCGTGCACCTGCCAGTCGATGAGCGCCGCGGCGAAGGCGTCCTGGGCGCACTCCTCCGCGGCGTCCAGGTCACGGGTGACGCGCACCGTCGCGGCGAGCACCAGGGCCCACTCGCGACGGTGCGCGTCCGCGACCGCCGCCGCCACCGCGGAGGTGTCCGGGACGGTCATGTCCGGCCTGACCAGCTCAGTCGAAGGTCATGACCGGACGGACCTCGACGCCGCCGAACCGCGCCGGGCACAGCTTGCCGACGGCCAGCGCCGCGTCCAGGTCCGGGGCGTCGATGAGGTAGTAGCCGCCCAGCGCCTCCTTGGTCTCCACGAAGGGGCCGTCGGTGACCTCCGACCCGCCGCGCACGCTCGTCGCGGTGCCGGTGGGCTGCAGCGCCTCACCGCCCAGGAGCGTCACCCCGTGCTGCTCGACCTGCGCGGAGAAGGTGTCGTGCTCCTGCGTGATCTCCCCGAAGAGCTCGGGCGTGGCCGTCTCGTACGGGGCCTCGGCCTCGTAGATCAGGATCAGGTACTTGCTCATCTCGTCCCCTTGGGTCACGGCCCGCTGTTCGGGCCTCCACCTCTCCGACACCTGCGACCGGCCCGGATCGACACCCCGCCCGAGCCGATGTCCGTTGCCGGGCGTCCTACCACGATCCCGGCGCGGAAGGGGTGTCCGCGGTGGGCAGGTCGGAGGACGGTCTCCGGGGTGGACCAGCTCTTGGTCCCGACGGACCGCACGGAGACCGACGCTCGCAGCGGCGCCGACACCGACCGACCGGGGCACGGACGGCGATCGCTCGTCCCTCGACCACGCCGGCGATGGTCCCGTACGTCGACGCCTGGGCCCAGGTCCTCCAGCCACCGGGCTGGACAGCCCTCGACGCCGACCGGCTGCGTGGGCTGCTCGCCGAGGGCTGACCGGCGTCAGCCGAGCCGGGTGGCCGCGGCGGCGGCCAGCGTGCCGGTGGAGTTGGTCGCCAGGTGGAGCAGCGCGGGGGCGAGCAGGCTGCCGCTGCGCAGCCGGAGCCAGCTGAAGCCGACGCCGGCGGCCGCCGTGCCGAGACATGCCAGCAGCACCGCGGCGGTGGTGGCGGCCGCGCCGTCGGCCAGGTCGTTGGCGGCCAGCCCGCTCAGCGTCGGGCGGATGTGCCAGATCCCGAAGACGGCGGCCGACGCGGCGACGGCCGTCGGCCGGGGCACCAGCCGGGAGAGCGCGGCCAGCAGCACCCCGCGGAAGGCGACCTCCTCCCACAGGACGGTGCCCAGCGGCACGCGCACCAGGGTCGCGTACGCGAGCTGACCCCCGTCCAGGTGCGCGATCCGCGCGTCCGCGAGCAGCGGGCGCACCCCCGGGACGGCGAGCGCGGCCGCGTAGCCCGCGACGACCAGCCCGGCGCAGACCCCGCCCAGCCGCAGCCCGGACGGCAGCCGCCGCCGACCCAGCCCCACCTCGTCCCAGCCCAGCCCGGTCGCCCGGGCCGCCGCCAGCACCACCACGGTGGCCGGCACGTTGGCGACGACGGCGGACCCGGGGAGGCGGGTGACGACCAGGCCGTTCCACGCGGCCAGCACCGCGATCAGCGCTCCGGTGAACCCCAGGAGCCTCGGTCGATCGACCGCGCGAGTCCGCACGCCCCGATCCTCCCCCGGCCGGCCCGCGTGGGCCGCGCGGTCAGACCGCCGCGGCGGACCGCCCGGGGGCGAGGTGGGCCAGCGCCTCGCGCAGCTGCACCCGCCCGCGGTGGATCCGGCTGCGCACCGTGCCCAGCTTGATCCCCAACGTCGCCGAGATCTCCTCGTACGTCAGACCCTCGATGTCACACAGCACCACCGCCACCCGGAACTCCGGGGACAACGCATCCAGCGCCGCCTGCACCTGCGGGTCCAGGTGCGTGTCGGCGTACACCTGCTCCGGACTCGGCGCCGACCCCGGCAACCGCTCGGTGTCCTCGGGCAGCGCGTCGAACCGGATCCGCGCCCGGCGCCGCACCATGTCCAGGAACAGGTTCGTGGTGATCCGGTGCAACCAGCCCTCGAACGTGCCCGGGGAGAAGTCTGCCAACGACCGGAACACCCGCACGAAGGTCTCCTGTGTCAGGTCCTCGGCGTCCTGCTGGTTGCCCGAGAGCCGGTAGGCCAACCGGTACACCCGCGCCGAGTGGTCCCGCACGACCTGCTCCCAGGACGGCGCCACCCAGCCCTCCCCGACGGGGAGGGCGGCGGGGAGACCGCCGGTGGGATCGGCGGCACGGTCGAGAGCGGGCATGGCAGAGGCCTCCAACACGAAGTCGGCAGGTCTCCCCCGCCCGGCGACGTGCCGGACCGGATGCGCCGGGCCTGAGGACAGACCGTACTGACGACGCTCCGCGGAGGGGTACTCCCCTACAGCAACGATCATGCCCGACGAACGCGGAGCTGTCCAACGCCTGCGCCGCGCACGTCGTCCGCGTGGACCTCCGCAGCCCGGGCCGAACCCCTGTCCGCAGCGGCGGGCCGGGTGGAGACTCGACGCCGTCCGCTCATCCGCCCCTGGGGGCTGCCATGTCCGGCACGGTGCACGGGACCCGGCCCGCCGGCCGCGCAGGCGTCGTCGCGGCGTCGGTGGGGGTCCTGCTGCTCACCGGCTGCGGGGGTGACGACCCCGGGTCCGACGCCTCCCGGCCACGTCCGCGGCGTCCACCTCCACGGCGGCCTCCTCCACGGCGTCCTCCGGCGACGCGGACTCCTGCGCGCGGGCAGCCGGCATCGACGACCGCGTGGACGCGGCGGTGTCCGAGCTCGGGACGGCGCGTCGATCCCGGGGGCCTTCCGCGAGCTGACCACGGAACTGCGCGCGATCGAGCCGCCCGCCCCGATCGCCACCGACGGGGCGACGATGGCCGACGGCCTCGAGCGGATGGCCGACGCGGTCGCCGACGTCGACCTGACCGACCCCTCGACGCTCGACGCCCTCGACGACGCCGAGGGCGACCTGTCCGCGGCCGGCGACCGCGTCGAGACCCACCTCCGCGAGGAGTGCGGCACCGGCTGAGCCCGCCTCCGTCCAGGGCGCCCACCGAGGAGGTCGTCGATGTCCGTTCCGCGCCGGAGGTCCCCGGTGCGCTGGCGCCGCACGACCGCCGCCGTGGCGCTCGCCGCCGCGGCCTGGGTGCTCGTCCTCGGGGTCACCGTGGCGATCGACGACTTCCCGCGCGGTCTGCTCCTGCTGCTGTGCGCCGCGCTCGTCGCGGCCGGCGCCTGGGAGGGCGTCCTGCGCCGGGGCTGGGCCCGGCTGGCCGGCCTCGCCGTCGGTGGTGCAGCGCTGGCGGGCGGGGTCCTGGTGCTCGGCGACGAGGGGTACCGGCGCAGCCTGCTGCTGCTCGGCCTCGGCGCGCTGGTCTGGCACGCGGCGGCCCGGGCGGCCTTCCGGCCGGACGTCGTCCTGCCCGCCGCGCCGCGGCCGCAGCGGCCGGTGGTCGTGGTGAACCCGCGGTCCGGCGATGGCCGGGCGGGCCGGGTCGGGCTGGCGGCGGCTGCCCGGGAGCGGGGCATCGACGTGGTTGAGCTGCCTCCCGGCGCCGACCTCGCGGCACTGGTGCGCGCGGCCGTCGACGCCGGCGCGGACGCCCTCGGCATGGCCGGCGGGGACGGCTCCCAGGCCGTGGTGGCCGCCCTCGCCGCCGAGGCCGACCTGCCCTACGCGTGCATCCCCGCGGGCACGCGCAACCACTTCGCCCTCGACCTCGGCGTGGACCGGGACGACGTGGTGGGCGCGCTGGACGCGTTCGTCGACGGCGGCGAGCGGCGGGTGGACCTGGCCGAGGTCAACGACCGGGACTTCGTCAACAACGTCTCGCTGGGCGTCTACGCGGAGGCGGTGCAGCAGCAGGGCTACCGCGCCGCGAAGCTGCGGACGCTGCTGGACACGGTGGCGGCCTCGCAGGTCCCGGCGAGCGCCGCGCAGGACCTGCGCTGGACCACCCCGGGCGGTCGCACCTTGCGCGGTGCGGCGGTCGTCCTGGTCAGCAACAACCAGTACCGGCTGGCCGGCGCGGCGGGAGCGGGCACCCGGCCGGCCGTGGACCAGGGCCTCCTCGGGGTGACCGTGGTCGACCCACCGGTCCACGGGACGCGGCGCAGGCGCCGCCCCTGGCGGCAGTGGGTGACCAGCGAGCTCCGGGTCGAGGCGACCCGCCCGGTGCCGGCGGGCATCGACGGCGAGGCCGCCCTGCTCGCTCCACCGGTCGTGTTCCGGACCCGGCCGGCGGCACTGCGGGTGCGGATCGCGGCGCACCACCCCGCCGCCTCGCCGTCGGCGATCGAGCCGGTCGGCGCGCTGCCGGCGCTGCGGGCGCTGGTGCGCATCGCCGGCGGGGGCGATCCACGGCAGCGACCACCCCGGTTGTCCCCGGCGGTCTGCCAACCGGCCCGCGGACCCGGCGCGCACGGACCCGTCGACGGCGTGCACGGACGGTCGTAGCGTCGGGGTCCCACGGGGGTCGGGGAACTCGATGCTCGGTGGGAGGACACCATGTTCGCTCAGGTCATCACGGGCCGGACCTCGGACGCCGACGGGGTACGGGCCGCCCTGGACAGGTGGGTCGAGGAGCTCGCGCCCGGTGCGGTCGGCTGGCTCGGCAGCACGGTCGGGACCACCGACGACGGGACGTTCATCGCGATCGCCCGCTTCACCTCCGCCGAGGCCGCCGGTCGCAACGGTCAGCGGCCGGAGCAGGACCGGTGGTGGCAGGAGACCAGCCGCCTGTTCGACGGCGAGGTCGGCTTCCGGGACAGCGAGGACGTCACCGTCGACCTGCAGGGCGACCCCGACCGGGCCGGCTTCGTGCAGGTCATGCAGGGTCGGATGACCGACCTGGAGCGGGCGAAGGAGGTCATGGCGCAGATCCCCGCCGACCTGATGGCCAGTTTCCGGCCGGACGTGCTGGGCAGCGTCATGGTCGGGCACCCGGACGGCGCGTGGACCCAGGTCCTGTACTTCACCTCGGAGGCCGAGGCCCGCGAGGGCGAGCGCAAGGAGCCGCCGAGGGAGTTCCAGGTCGCCATGGAGGACATGGGGAAGCTGAGCGTCGGCGAGACGACCTTCCTCGACCTCCGGTCGCCCCTGCTCCGGTCGGCGAGCTGACCTGCGATCGCGAGGAGGGCCTCGACATGACCGTGGACACCAGGCTGGCGAAGGCGTTCGGGCTCGAGGAGGACGCCTGGCAGCGCCACGCCAACCCGTGGAGCGTCTACACCCGCATCCCCATCCCGTCCCTGCTCGCCGGAGCCATCTGGTCCCGCCACCGGCTGGGCTGGTGGTCGGTCGTCCCGGTGGGGCTGGTGGGCGCGTGGACCGCGATCAACCCCAGGGCGTTCCCGCCGCCACGCTCGCTGGACCACTGGGCCTCCCGCGGCGTCCTGGGCGAGACCTGCTGGGCGCGGCGGGACGAGGAGCCGGTACCCGTGCGGCACCGGGTCGCGCCGAACGTGCTCGCCGGCGTCAGCGCCGTGGGCGTGCCCTTCATCGTGAGGGGACTGGCCGTGCGGAACGGCTGGATGGTCGCGTTCGGGCTGGCGGTCGAGACGGCCGCCAAGACCTGGTTCATCGACCGGATGGCCCTCCTCTACGACGACGTCACGCCGGCCGGGTCCGCGGCCGGCCCCCCGCCCCCGACGGACACCCCGCAGCGGTGACGGCGGTGCTCAGGCGGCGTGCTCGGGGAGCACGCCGGAGCGGTGGCGCTGCCGGAGCAGGTAGTACGCCAGGCCGATCAGCGTGATCGCGCCGATGAAGACGAACGCGCCCCACTGCAGGTACCAGTGGTACGGCGCGGTGGCGTTGTAGACCTCGCGCCGGGGCCAGGCGAGGTTGAGCGCCATGCCGGCGCCCCACAGGACGGCCAGCACGTTGACCGGCAGCCCCCAGCGGCCCAGCGAGAAGTGCCGCGTGCCCTCCGGCTCGGCCGGCAGCGGCCAGCGACCGCGCAGCCGGCTGACCAGCATCGGCACCGTGACCAGCAGGTAGGCGAGGTAGATCATCACGACCGCGATGCTGGTGATGGTGGTGAAGATCTGCGGCTGACGGATGTTGACCAGCAGGATGCTGATCGACAGCAGGCCGATGAGGACGGCGGGGACGACCGGCGTCTTCCGGCGTGGGTCCACTCGGGCCAGCCGCGCCGCGAAGGGCAGGTTGTTGTCCCGGGCCATCGCGAACATCATCCGGATGGTCGCCGTGTGCACCGCCAGGCAGCACACCGTGATGGCCACGACGATGCACACCAGGAAGGCCTTCCCCAGCCCGTTCCCGGCCGCCTGGAGCAGCACGTACTGCAGCCCCCCGGTGGCCGAGGACAGCTGCGGGTCCGCGAGGTCGTCCACCGACATGAGGCCGAACAGCAGGATCAGCCCGCCCAGCACGAAGGACGCCGTGACCGCCCGGACGACCGCCCGCGGGGCGGTGCGCCGCGCGTCGATCGTCTCCTCGCCCATCGAGCTGGCGGTGTCGAAGCCGTACATGACGTAGCCCGAGGCCAGCGCGGCGATCAGGAACGCCCCGAGGTAGCCCAGCTGCTGCCCGTCCCCCCGGCCGGCGGTGTCGGTGAGGACCTCCTGCGGACCCCGGGTGGCGTGCACGGCGAGGATGACGATGATCAGCACGGCCGCGACCAGCTCGATGAAGACCCCGGTGCTGTTGATCCGGGCCATCAGCCGGACCCCGAAGGCGTTGACCATGGTCGTGAAGAGGATCAACGCGCTGCCCAGCACCACCGCGTTGACGGCGACGTCGTAGGTGCCGGTGCCGTCGCCGACGACCTGGAAGCCCGACCAAAGCTGGGGCAGGGTGATCTGGTACGCGAGGACGGTCGCCGACAGCGTGACGATCGAGGCGGTGAGCATCATCCAGCCGGCCATCCAGGCCGTGGTCCGGCTCCCCAGCCGCTTGGTCCAGTTGTAGAGCGAGCCGGCGATCGGGTACCGCGCAGCCAGCTCGGCGAAGCACAGCGCCACCATCAGCTGGCCGACGAACACCAGCGGCCAGGACCAGACGTAGGCAGGCCCGCCCGCCCCGAAGCCGAAGTAGAACAACTGGAAGGTGCCGGTCAGGATGGAGATGTAGCTCACCCCGGCCGCGAAGCTGGCGAACCTGCCGATCCGGCGGTCCAGTTCCTGCTTGTAGCCGAAGTCGGCGAGGTGCTGGTCGCGGTCCTGCTCGATCGATCTGTCCACGGTCCGCCCACGTCCGAGAGGGGAGAAGTCGCGTCACTCTGCTCCGAAGATCGGCTCGCTGCCACTCCGCGGCCGCCGGGTGGGGTCGGCGGAGGCTTCTCCGGGGGCGCGACCGGCCCCGTCATCGGGCCGACGGGACGTGGACGTGGAAAGGTCTGCGGTGCAGGACACGGCACCCGCCCCGGGACCGCCGGCTGCCCACGATCCCCGACCACAGAGGCGGTTGGCCGCAGGTGTTCCCCTTGAGCCGGCGCCTGGCCGGCATGGCCGTGCACCTCTACACCGCGAGCGGCTCCGTGCTCGCGCTGCTCATCGTGCTGGCCGCGTTCGACGGGAACGCGATCATGGCGCTCTGGATCGGCCTGGCCGCGCTCGTCGTCGACGGCACGGATGGGATGCTCGCCCGCACTGCGCGGGTGAAGGAGACGATCCCCTGGTTCGACGGCGCCCGGCTCGACGACATCGTCGACTACCTGACCTACGTCTTCGCACCGGTCGTCCTGCTCTGGATGACGGGGGCGCTGCCGGACGGCGCACCCG
The DNA here is from genome assembly GCF_005930475.1 of Modestobacter altitudinis. GTDB lineage: Bacteria > Actinomycetota > Actinomycetes > Mycobacteriales > Geodermatophilaceae > Modestobacter > Modestobacter altitudinis. Next base: position 37,863 of record NZ_SJEW01000007.1, on the reverse strand, counting down.
GGTGGGTGCTGGCCGCGCTGCCGCTGCTGGCCTCCAGCTTCCAGTTCTGCCGGGTGGACGCCAAGACCGACGACCACACGTTCCTGGGGTTCCCCAGCTACTGGAACGTCGTCGCCTTCTACGTCATCGTGCTGGACCTGGACCGGGTCACCGTCGCCACCATCCTGGTCGTCTGCTCGGTGCTGGTCTTCGTGCCGGTGCGCTACCTCTACCCGTCCCGCACGCAGGCGTTCCGGTCGCTCAGCCTGGTGCTCACCGCGGTGTGGATCGGCACGTACGCGCTGCTGCTGGTCGAGTACCCGTCCCTGAACCCGCTGGTCGTGGCCGCGTCACTGGCCTACCTGGTCTACTACCTGGCGGTCAGCGGGTACCTCACGGTCGCGGCCAGGCACCGCCGGCGCAGCGAGACCCGGGCGGGGAGCCCGCTGGACGCCACCTCGACCTGACCGCGGTCGGCCCCGGTCGCCGACCGGGGCCGGCACGACGGAACTGGACCCACCGTGCCTGCCGTCGTGCGGCCCCTTCCCGAGGGGCGCCTCCCGGGTGTCGGATGGGCGGGCTCCGACTCCTCAGGCGGTGAGCACATGCCCTCTCCCGGCTCGTGGCTCGGGCTGGTGGGCCGGCACGCCGAGTGCGCGGCGCTGCTCGGCCTCGTCGAGGCCGCCCGGGCCGGCCGCAGCCAGGTCCTGGTGCTGCGCGGCCCGCCGGGGATCGGCAAGACGGCCCTGCTGGACTTCCTCGTGGACCGGGCCACCGGGTGCCGGGTGACCCGGGCGGCCGGCGTCGAGTCGGAGACGGAGCTCGCGCACGCCGGGCTGCACCAGCTCTGCGCCCCGTTCCTGGACCGGCTGGGCGCCTTGCCCGTCCCGCAGCAGCAGGCGCTCGGGACGGCGTTCGGACTCCGGCCGGGGCCTCCACCGGACCGCTTCCTGGTCGGCCTGGCGGTGCTCACCCTGCTGTCCGGGGTGGCCGGTGACCGACCGCTGGTCTGCGTGGTGGACGACGCACAGTGGCTGGACGAGGCCTCGGCGCAGGCGCTGGGGTTCGTCGCCCGGCGGCTGGCGGCCCACCCCGTGGCGCTGGTCCTCGCCGCGCGGGACAGCGCGGCGGCACCACCGTTCGCCGGCCTGCCCAGCCGCACGCTGTCCGGGCTGCGGAGCGCGGACATGACGAGGCTGCTGGAGGCGGCGGTGACCGGCGCGCTGGACCCCCGGGTGCGGGACCGGATCGTGGCCGAGAGCCAGGGCAACCCGCTGGCCCTCCTCGAGCTGCCGCGCGGTCTCACTGCGGCGGAGCTGGCCTTCGGTGGCGACGGCGACGCCGTCGCCACCCCGCTGCTGCACCGCCTGGAGCGGGGGTACGCCCGCCAGGTGCAGGCGCTGCCGGCGCCGTCCCGGCAGCTGCTCCTCGTCGCCGCGGCCGAACCGGTCGGCGACGTCCCGCTGCTGTGGCGCGCGGCCGGGCGGCTCGGCCTCGGCTCCGACGCGGTGGCCGCCGCCGAGGCGGCCGGGCTGGTCGAGGTGCGGAACCGGGTCCGCTTCCGGCACCCGCTGGTGCGGGCCACGGTCTACCGCTCAGCCGCCCCCGACGACCGGCGGGCCGTCCACCGGGCGCTCGCCGACGCCACCGACGCGGACCTGGACGCCGACCGCCGGGCCTGGCACCGCGCGCACGCCGCGGTCGGGCCCGACGAGTCGGTCGCCGCCGAGCTCGAGCACTCGGCCGGCCGAGCCCTGGCGCACGGTGGGCTGGCCGCGGCAGCCGCCCTGCTCGGCTGGTCCGCCGCGCTGACACCGGACCCCGCCGGCCGGGCACGGCGCTCGCTCGACGCCGCCGGTGCCGACATCGCCGCCGGGGCGTTCCACGACGCCGGCGACGCCCTGGCCACGGCCCGGGTCGGGCCGCTGCGCGAGGCGGACGGGGCCCGGCTGGAGCTGCTCTGCGCGCAGCTGTCCTTCGCCGAGGACCGGGGCACCGAGGCGCTCCCCCTCCTGCTGGCCGCCGCCCGGCGGCTCGAGCCGATCGACGCCGACCTCGCCCGGGACACCTACCTGGACGCGCTGACCGCTGCGCTGTTCGCCGGCCGGCTGGCCGCCGGCCCGGGCGCGCAGCAGGTCGCCGGCGCGGTGCGGGCGGCACCGCCGCCGTCCACCCCCCGCAGACGCGACGCCCTGCTCGCGGGGCTGGCCGTCCTCGCCACCGACGGGTACGCACCCGCGGTCACGCCGCTGCGCCGGGCCGTCACCGCGTTCGCCGGCGAGGACCTCACCATGGACGAGGCGCTCCGCTCCGCGTGGCTGGCGGCGGCCACCGCCGCCTCGCTGTGGGACGACGGCAACTGGGACGTGCTGACCCGCCGGCACCTGCAGCTCGCCCGGGGGGCCGGTGCCCTCGGCGCCCTCCCGCTGGCCCTGGACACCCGCGCCGTCGTGCACCTGTTCACCGGGGACCTCGCCGCAGCGGAGTCCCTGGTCCGGGAGTGCCGGTGGACCACCGAGGTGACCGGCAGCGGTCTGGTGCGCTACGGGGAGGTGGGCCTGCTCGCCGTGCGGGGCCGGGCCGACCAGGCCGAACCGGTGATCGGCCGCTGCCTGGACGACGTCGTCGCCCGCGGCGAGGGCGTCGGGGTGACCATGGCCCAGTGGGCCCGCGCCGTCCTGTGCAACGGTCTGGGCCGCTACGCGGAAGCGCTGCACGCCGCGCGGGAGGCCGCGGCGGACCTGCTGGACCTGGGTCCGTCGACGTGGGCGCTGGCCGAGCTCGTGGAGGCCGGGGTGCGCAGCGGGGAGACGCCGGCCGCGGCGGCCGCGCTCGAGCGGCTCGCCGACCTCGCGGGCGCCAGTGGCAGCGACTGGGCCCTGGGCGTGGCGGCGAGCCGGGCGGCCCTGCTGCGCGAGGGGACGGCGGCCGACGAGCTGCACCGCGAGGCGGTCGAGCGCCTCGGCCGCACCGGGGTCCGCGTCGAGCTGGCCCGCGCCCAGCTGCTGCACGGCGAGTGGCTGCGTCGGGAGGGGCGGCGCGTCGAGGCCCGCGCCCTGCTGCGGGCCGCGCACCGGGCGCTGTCCGAGATGGGCCTGGAGGCCTTCTCCGACCGCGCCCGGCACGAGCTGCTGACCACCGGGGAGACCGTCCGCAGACGCACCGTGGGAGCTCCCGGGGAGCTCACCGCCCAGGAGGCGCACATCGCCCGCCTGGCCGCGCAGGGGCTGACGAACCCCGAGATCGGTGCCGCTCTCTACGTCAGCCCCCGGACGGTGGAGTGGCACCTGCGCAAGACCTTCACCAAGCTCGGCGTCAGCACCCGGCGGGAGCTGCGGAAGTCGCTGCCGGCCCGCGACCACCAAGCACTCGGCGGCTGACCCCGCCGGCCGCGAGAGCGGACCAGGGACTCTCCCGGGTTCGACCGGGGGTGCGCCGCGCGAGGGTGGTGCCACGCCGTCCCCTGACCGGGGACGGGCGCCCAGGCAGCCAGTTCCGCACAGGAGGGACGTCGTCATGACCACCACCGTGGAGTCCGGAGTCGGGATCCGCCCCTTCCACGTCGACGTGCCGGACGAGGCCCTGCAGGACCTCCGTCGCCGCATCAGGGCCACCCACTGGCCCGACCGGGAGACCGTCGACGACCACTCCCAGGGCGTGCCGCTGGACATGGTGCAGCGCCTCGCGCACCACTGGGCGACCGACTACGACTGGCGGGCGTGCGAGGCGAGGCTCAACGCGTTCCCGCAGTTCGTCACGCCCATCGACGGACTGGACATCCACTTCCTGCACGTCCGGTCCCGCCACGAGGACGCGCTGCCGCTGGTGGTCAACCACGGCTGGCCGGGTTCGGTGATCGAGCAGCTGAAGATCATCGACCGGCTGACCGATCCGACCGCACACGGCGGGACGGCCGCCGACGCCTTCCACGTGGTCGTCCCCTCGATGCCCGGGTACGGGTTCTCCGGCAAGCCCACCAGCCCCGGGTGGGGTCCGGAGCGGATGGCCCGGGCCTGGGCGGAGCTGATGCAGCGGCTGGGCTACACCCGCTACGTCGCCCAGGGCGGCGACTGGGGTGCCTTCGTCGTGGACCAGATGGGTCTGCAGGCCCCCGAGGGGCTGCTCGCCGTCCACACCAACATGCCGGCCACGGTGCCGGCCGACGTCGACCGGGCGCTCGCGGCCGGTGACCCGCCGCCCGCCGGTCTCTCGCCCGAGGAACGCCGCGCCTACCAGCAGCTGGCGCGGACCTTCGGTCAGGTCCAGTACGCCACGTACATGGCAGCGCGCCCGCAGACGCTGTACGGCATCGCGGACTCACCCGTCGGCCTGGCCGCCTGGCTGCTGGACCACAACGACGCCGACGACCAGCCCGCCGCGGCCGTCGTCGCCGCGCTGGACCGGACCACGAGCGCCACCGGCGAGCTGACCCGCGACGAGGTGCTGGACAACATCACCCTCTACTGGCTGACCAACACCGGGGTGTCCGCTTCCCGGCTGTACTGGGAGTACCGGGGCGGCTTCTTCGACGCCAAGGGCGTGACCATCCCGGTGGCCATGACGATCTTCCCGGGCGAGCAGTACCAGGCACCGCGCAGCTGGGCCGAGCGGGCCTACCCCGGGCTCGTCTACTACTCCGAGGTCGACCGGGGTGGGCACTTCGCCGCGTGGGAGCAGCCGCAGCTCTTCGCCGAGGAGCTGCGGGCCGCCTTCCGCTCCCTGCGCTGAGGACGCCGGACCGGCGGCCCGGGGGACCTGGTCCCGCGGGCCGCCGGTCCGGTGCTCAGCCGCGCGGCGAGGAGGTCACGAGCGCAGCGGGGCGAACGCCGCCCGGAGCTCGGCCGCGAACAGCTCCGGCTCCTCCCAGGCGGCGAAGTGGCCGCCCCGCTCGGCCTCGGAGAAGTAGTTGAGGGTGGGGTAGGCCTTCTCCGCCCAGCTGCGCGGGGTCCGCCAGATCTCGCCGGGGAACGCGGTGAAGCCGACCGGGACGGTGACGTCGGGGGGCACCTCGCCGGACGCGGCCGCCGCGGCGCGGGCCCCGTAGCTCTCCCAGTACGACCGGGCTGCGGAGGCCCCGGTGCCGGTCAGCCAGTAGAGGGTGATGTTGTCCAGGACGTGGTCCCGGGTGAGGTTGCCGACCGGCTGCTCCTCGACGAACGCGCGGGAGATCTTGTGGTAGGCGTCGGTGTCGTGGTCGAGCATCCAGGCGGCCAGCGCGACCGGGGAGTCCAGCAGCGCGTAGCCGATGGTCTGCGGCCGGGTGGACTGCTCGGTGAAGTAGCCGATGCCGGTCGTCCGGAAGGTGGTGATCGCCTCGGCCGCCGCGCGCTCGGCCTCGGTGTCCGTGGGCTGCGCGGAACCCAGCGCGCTGACCAGCAGGTTGGTGTGGATGCCGATCAGCCCCTCCGGCGACTGGTGGCCCATCGCGTCGGTGACCCCGGCGCCGACGTCACCGCCCTGGGCGACGTAGCGGGTGTAGCCCAGGCGGCGCATCAGCTCCGCCCACGCCCGCCCGGTGCGGCCGACGTCCCAGCCGACCTCGGTGGGCTCGCTGGAGAAGCCGTAGCCCGGCAGCGACGGCAGCACGAGGTGGAAGGCGTCCTCGGCGCGCCCGCCGTGCGCGGTCGGGTCGGTCAGCGGCCCGACGCTGTCGAGCATCTCGACCACCGAGCCCGGCCAGCCGTGGGTCATGACCAGCGGCAGGGCGTCCTCGTGGCGCGACCGCACGTGCAGGAAGTGCACGTCCACGCCGTCGATCTCGGTCACGAACTGCGGCAGCGCGTTCAGCCGCGCTTCGCACCGGCGCCAGTCGTACTCGGTCGTCCAGCAGCGCGCGAGTGCCTGCATCGTCGCCAGCTGCACGCCCTGCGAGCGGTCCGCCACCAGCTCCCGGGTCGGCCAGCGCGTCGCGTCGATGCGGCGCCGCAGCTCGGCGAGTTCCTCCTCCGGCACGTGCACCTCGAAGGGCCGGACCGCGCTCAGGTCGGCCTCCGCGCGGGGCGAGGGCACGGCGCCGGTGCGGGCGCCGGTCGAGGTGGGTCGGGTGGGTGTGGACATCGTTGCTCCTCCGGGCGGTGTGGATCGTGCGGACGGACAGCGACCGGACCCACTCCGGGCCCGGGACGAGCTCAGCCGAACGTGAAGACGTGGGCCCGGGCCCCGGCAGCGGAGGAGGTGAGGGTCAGCGTGCGCTCGCGGACCTCGCCGTCCTGGCGGACCAGCTGGTAGAGCCGGCCGCCGTCCAGGACGCCGTTGCCCTGCTCGTCGACGTCGACCCCGCGCGAGCGGCCCGGGGCCTCGCCGTCGAGGAGCACCTGGAAGTGGATCGGCGCCGGGCCGGCCGAGGACAGCACCAGGTGGGCGTCGCGGGCGGAGAAGCGGAAGTTGATGCTGCCGCCGGGCTCGTCGCAGACGACGTCCTCGGGCTCGGTGGTCCAGCGCCCGGTCAGAGCCCAGGAGCCGAGGCGCAGTTCGCCCGGTGCGTCGGGCCGCCCACCGCGCTCGGCGCCCAGGTAGGTCTCCGGCGTGCGCAGGTGGTCCCAGTCGGCCGCCGCCTCGTCCCCTTCGCCCTCGACGGACACGAACGGGCGGTCGATGCCCAGCAGCCGCTGGAGCCGGCGCTCGGACTGCTCGTAGCGGCCCTCGCCGACGTGGGAGTCGCGGACCACGCCGTCGGTGTCGACGAAGTACAGCGCCGGCCAGTAGTGGTTGTCGAAGGCCCGCCAGACCCGGTACCCGTTGTCGACGGCGACCGGGTGGTCGATCCCCCGTTCCCGCACGGCCCGCCGGACGAGGTCGAGGTCGTGCTCGAACCCGAACTCCGGGGTGTGCACGCCGATCACGACCAGCCCGTCGTCCCGGTAGGCCTGCGCCCAGGCCCGGACCCAGGGCGCGGTGCGCAGCCAGTTGATGCAGGTCAACGTCCAGAAGTCGACCAGGACGACCTTCCCGCGCAGTCCGGCGGGGTCCAGCGGCGCGGAGTTGAGCCAGGCGGTCGCCCCGTCGAGAGGGGGCATGTGCAGACGCCGGAACAGCGTGGTCACGGACGCACCTCCACGGACGCGCAGCGGGTCCCCGCACTCCGGCGGGGACCCCGACGCTCGTCGTCCCGGCCCGCGATCGCGCCCGTGGAACACCCTGGTCTCTCCGGGCCCGGGGTCGGCCGTGCCCGGCCGACTCAGGGCAGGGACTCAGGGCAGCGACTCAGGGCAGCAGGAGCAGCTTCCCGGTGGTGCGGCGGGCCTCGAGGTCCTCGTGCCCGCGGCGCGCGTCGGCGAGCGGGAGCCGGGCCCCGATCCGGACGTCGAGCCGGCCGGCGGCGACCGTCTCCAGCACGGCGCCGGCCAGCTGCCGCAGCAGCTCGGGCGTGCGGGTGTAGGTGGCCAGCGTCGGCCGCTGCACGAACAGCGACCCGGCGCCGGCGAGCCGGTGCAGCTCCAGCGGTTCGGGTTGTCCGCTGGCGGCGCCGTAGACGATCATCCGGCCGCCCGGCCGCAGGGCGGTCAGGCCCGCGTCGAAGGTCGTCCGGCCGACGCCGTCGTAGACGACGGCGGCGCCGTCGCCGCCGGAGAGCTCGCGGACCCGCTCGGGGAACCCCGCGTAGCCGACCACCACCTCGTCGGCTCCGGCGGCGCGGGCCAGCTCGGCCTTGTCCTCGGTGGAGGTCGTGGCCAGCACGTGGCCGCCCCGGGCGCGCACCAGCTGGGTGAGCAGCAGGCCGACGCCACCGGCCGCGCTGTGCACGACCGCCCAGTCACCCTCGGCGACCGGGTAGGAGTCGGTGACCAGGTACTGGGCGGTGCAGCCCTGCAGCATCGCGGCGGCGGCGACGTCGAGGTCGACGCCGTCGGGCACCGGCACCAGCTTCGCCCGCGGCGCGGCCACCCGCTGTGCGTAGCTGCCGCGGACGTCCAGCCAGGCGACCCGCTCGCCGGTGTCCACGACCGTCCCCGCGCCTTCGACGCCGATCACCGCCGGCGGGCTGGCCGTGTACGGCGGTCGGCCCTCCCGCTCGTAGACGTCCCGGAAGTTGACGCCCACGGCCGCGACGTCGACCAGCACCGCGCCGTCGGCCGGCTCGGGGTCGGGCACCTCGCGGAGCGCGAGCACCTCCGGGCCACCGGTGCGTTCGTAGACCACTGCCTGCACGTCGCCTCCCCGTCGTCGTGCCCCGAGCCTGGCACGGGGACCACGCCGCCGCCCGCCGGTCAGTGGTGGTGGTCCTGCCGGCCGAGGGTCTCCACGGGGGTCGCGCCGGGGCGGGTCCACTGCGGCGTCGGGCGGCTGCCCGGACCCCAGCTGCCGACGCCGTCGGGACCCGAGCGCCAGTACCAGCAGATCGGTGCGCCGTGCCCACCGACGGGCGCACCCACCTGCGGGGCCCCCGGCCAGCCCTCGGGGTCGTCCTGCCACGCCTCGCGGCGGCCGTACGGGGTCATGTCGAGCAGCCCGAGGGACCCGTCGGCCGGCTCGTTGCCCCGGCCGGTGGTGGCGTAGGTGAGGAACACCCGGTCGCCGTCGCGCAGGTAGCACTCGATGTGCCCCTCCTCCGTCGCGATCGACGCCTCGACGCCGCGCACCGAGAACCAGGGCTGGGTGTAGCCCATGAACTCCCGGTAGGGCGCCACCTCCTCCCAGCGGCCCGAGGTGAGGACGGCGAGGGAGACCCCTCGGGCGTTGAGGTAGACGGCGTCCCGCAGGTGCCAGATGTTGAAGGTGCAGCCCTCGCACTGCCCCTGGGGCGGCGCGCCGTCGTACCACATGGAGTGGTAGGCGACGAGCTCGTCGCGACCGGCGAACAGGTCCCGGAACGGGACCGGGCCGTCGGGTCCGACCACCTCGGCGGCCCCGTCGACCTCCACCATGGGCAGCCGGCGGCGAGCAGCGGCGAGCGCGTCGCCCTCGCGGGTGTGCGCCTTCTCGCGCACCAGCAGTTCGTCCCGGGCGGCCTGCCAGGTGGCGCGGTCGACGACGGGCGGGCGGCCGGGCAGCGCGGTGGACGGGGTGCTCGAGCTGGTCGTCATGGCGTCCTCCGGGGGATCTGCGTCCTGCGACACCAGCACGGACCCGGGCCCGGGCCAGAACTCATCGCCGCCGACTCCTCACAGCTGCCGGGCGTCGGCCTCCACGGCCTCCAGCGCCTTGCGCGCGGTGATCAGCACCGGGTCCCACACCGGGGCGAAGGGGGGCGCGTAGGCCAGGTCGAGGGACAGGACCTCGTCGACGCCCATCTCGTTCCAGACGCAGATCGCCAGCGCGTCGATGCGCTTCGCCGCCCCCTCCCGCCCGACGACCTGCGCGCCGAGCAGCTGCCCGCTGCGCCGCTCGGCGATCATCTTGACCCGGATCGGGGCGGCGCCCGGGAAGTAGCCGGCCTTGGTGGTCGAGTCCACCGAGGCGGTGACGAACTGGTAGCCCGCCGCCTCGGCCTCCGCGCTGGACAGGCCCGTGCGCGCGACCTCCACGTCGCAGACCTTCGTGATGGCGGTGCCGATGACGCCGGGGAAGGTCGCGTACCCGCCGCCGATGTTGATGCCGACGACCCGGCCCTGCTTGTTGGCGTGGGTGCCGAGGGCCACCACCATGCGCTGACCGGAGAGCCGGTGCCGGGACTCCACGCAGTCCCCCGCGGCCCAGACGCCGTCGACCTGGGTGCGCATGCTGGCGTCCACGGCGATGCCGCCGGAGGTCCCCAGCGGGATCCCGGCGTCCCGCGCCAGCCGCACGTCCGGCCGCACCCCCAGCCCGAGGACCACCAGGTCCGCCGGCAGCTCCCGGCCGCTCGCCGTCAGCACGGCGCGGGCCCGTCCGTCGTCCCCGACGTCGATGGCCGTCACGCCGTCGGAGAGCACCAGCTCGATCCCCTCGGCGCGGACCGCATCGGCGATGAAGGTGCCGATGTCGGGGTCGAAGGTGCCGACCGGGGTGGCCGAGCGGTCGACGACGGTGACGTCCAGGCCGCGGACCCGGCAGGCCTCGGCGATCTCCAGGCCGATGTAGCCCCCGCCCACCACGACGACCCGCTGCACGGAGCCGCCGTCCAGCTCCGCGCGCAGCACGACCCCGTCGTCGAGCACCTGGACGCCGTAGACCCCGGCCGCGTCCATCCCCGGCACCGGCGGGCGCATCGGGACGCTGCCGGCCGCGTACACCAGGTCGTCGAAGGGCTCGCTGCCCTCGGCCCCGCCGTCCAGTTCGCGCCAGGCGACCACCCGGCGGTCCAGGTCGATGCCGACCACCTCGGTGCGCATCCGGACGTCGATGCCCGCCGCGCGGTGCTGCTCCGGCGTCCGCGCGATCAGCGACGCCTCGTCCTCGACCGCCCCGCTGATCCAGTACGGGATGCCGCACGCCGAGTAGGACGTCGCCCGGCCGCGCTCGAACACGACGACGTCCAGGTCGGGTCGCCGCTTCTTGGCCTGCGACGCCGCACTGCCCCCTGCGGCGTCCCCGCCGATGACCACCACACGCCTGCCCACCGTCAGCACGCTAGGCCCCCGGGCACCGCCGCGCGCAGGCAGCGGACCAGAACTGCGAGGGGTTGTCACCGGACGGCTCCCGGATCACCCTGGCCCCATGACCGCTCCCGGCACCGGTTCCCCCTCGGTCGAAGAGGCCCCGCGGACGACCGGCAAGGTCGACAAGAAGGCCTATGAGAAGGAGATGGCCCGGCTCCAGGTCGAACTGGTCAAGCAGCAGGAGTTCGTGCGCGCCCGCGGGCTGCGGGTCGTGGTCGTCTTCGAGGGGCGCGACGCAGCCGGCAAGGGCGGGGCGATCCAGCGCATCACCGAGTCGCTGAACCCCCGTGCCGCTCGCGTGGTCGCGCTGCCGGCGCCATCGGAACGCGAGAAGGGCCAGTGGTACTTCCAGCGCTACGTCGCGCACCTGCCGACCAGCGGCGAGATGGTGCTGCTCGACCGGTCCTGGTACAACCGCGCCGGCGTGGAGCGGGTGATGGGCTTCTGCACCGACGAGGAGTACGCGGAGTTCCTCCGCTCGTGCCCGGAGTTCGAGCGGATGCTGGTGCGCAGCGGGATCACCCTGGTCAAGTACTGGTTCTCGGTCAGCGACACCGAGCAGGAGAAGCGCTTCCAGGCCCGCCTGCAGGACCCGACGAAGCGCTGGAAGCTCAGCCCGATGGACCTCGAGGCGCGCAACCGCTGGGTGGACTTCTCCCGGGCGAAGGACGCCATGTTCGCCGCCACCGACATCCCCGAGGCGCCGTGGTGGGTGGTCGAGGCCGACTCCAAGAAGCGCGCCCGGATCAACGTGATCTCCCACCTGCTCGGCCAGGTCCCCTACGAGGACCTCACCCCGGAGGCACCCGAGCTCCCGCCGCGGCCGCCGGTCGAGGACGACTACGTCCGGCCGCCGAAGGAGTCCCAGCACGTCGTCCCCGACGTGGTGCCCTGACCGCGGCGGTCACCGGCCGGGTCCGGCCCCGCTCCCGAGCAGGCCCCGCTCGCCGAGCCGGGCCCGCAGGTCGTCCCGGATCTCGGCCACCGGCCGGTCGGCGTCGACCTCCATCAGCAGCCCGCGCTCGCGGTAGTGGTCGATGAGCGGCGCGGTCGACTCGGCGTAGACGGCCAGCCGGTGGCTGACCACCTCCGCGGTGTCGTCCGCCCGGCCCTGCTCCGCGGCCCGCGCGAGCAGCCGGCTGACCAGCACCGGCTCGGGGGCGGTGAGGTACACGACCGCGTCGGCGGCCAGGCCCTGGTCACGGCCGATCTGCTGCGCGCGCATCGCCTGCGGCAGGGTGCGCGGGAACCCGTCGAGCAGGTAGCCGCCGGTGTCCCGGGCGGCCGCCACCACCACCGGGACGAGCAGGTCGAACATGACGTCGTCGGGGACCAGCGCCCCGCGTCCGGTGTACTCCGCCAGCCGCCGGCCGAGGTCGCTGCCCCGGGCGATCTCGGCGCGCAGCAGGTCGCCGGAGGAGATGTGCGCGACCCCGGTCTCCTCGGTCAACCAGGCGCAGTGGGTGCCCTTCCCCGCGCCGGGCGGCGACAGCATGATCAGCCTCATGGGCGCACTCCACGGTGGTGGTGGGGACGGGCGGACCTCCCGACCATAGTGAGGCGAGGCACGGTCGGCAGCACGGCCGGAGCCGTCCTCCCGGCCCGTCGAGCGGGCGGGAGGACGGCCCGACCGCCCGGCGTGGTCAGGCCAGCGCGCAGGAGTTGAGCAGTGCCGGGTCGGTGGCCCCGTTGCCGGCCGGCCTCGGCACGGTCGTGCTCGCCGGCGGCTGCTGCCCGGTCTCCACCCAGCCGACGAGGGCGTCGAACGCCGTCCGGAAGCAGGGCAGCATCGGGCGCAGGTGCGCGGGGTCCAGCGCCATCAGGCTGTCCACGTGGTTGCCGCCCTCGATCCGGTAGTAGCGGTGCAGCCGGTCGCGGTGCCGCTCGGCGATCATCTGCGCGTAGACGTCGCTGTCGGTGCTGATCGGCAGCAGGGCGTCCAGCGTCCCGTGCAGGGTCAGCAGCGGCTTCTTGATCTTCCCCGTCAGGCTGATCCGCGCCAGGGCGTCGTGCGCCGGTCGGGACGCCGGGCTGGCGAACCAGCTGTCGTAGGCGGCGTCGCTCGGGCACGGCGCGACCAGCTCCGGCAGGGTCGCCCCGGCGCTCGCCCCGGGGCAGGTGGGGTCGTAGCCGGGGTCGAACTCCGCGCGGTAGACCTTCTGGGTCAACCCCCAGTAGATGCTCTGGTGGTAGGGCCACAGCGCCTCGGAACCGCGGGCGAACCCGGCGGCGTACATGTCCTCGGCGTCGGCCTGGCCGAGGGTGTGGCGCACCGCCGTCGGCAGGTAGGTGAACAGGTTCGGTCCGTCCGGGGTGAACAGCGTCCCCTCCCAGTCGACGCCGCCGTCGAAGAGGTCGGGCCGGTTCTCCAGCTGCCAGCGCACCAGGTAGCCGCCGTTGCTGATGCCGGCCATGTAGGTGTGCGTCGGCCGGTGGCCGAACCGCTCGCGGAGCGCGCCCTTGGCCGCCACGGCCAGCTGGGACACCCGCTGGTGCCACTCGGCGACGGCGTCGCCCGGCTGCTGCCCGTCGAGGTAGAAGTCGTTGCCGTTGTTCCCCTTGTCGGTGGCCGCGTAGGCGAAGCCCTGGGCCACCACGAAGTCGGAGATGAGGAAGTCCGAGGAGTACTGCTTGCGGGTGCCCGGCGCGCCGGCCACGACGAGCCCGCCGTTCCAGTCGTCGGGGACCCGGAGCACGAACTGGCTGTCGTGGTGCCAGCCGTGGGTCGTGTTGAAGGTCGAGGTGTCCGGGAACCAGCCGTCCACCTGCAGCCCCGGGACGCCGGTCGGGTTGGTGGTGCCGGGGGCGTGCAGGGACAGCCAGTCCGCCTGGTCGGTGTACCGGCCCGCTCCCGCGGGGAGGAGCCCGGCGGTCGTGATGTCCGGCAAGCAGGCGGTCTCCGCGTGCTCGGCGCCCGGCACCCGCACCGTGTCCGACGCGGTGCAGGGCCGCGGCCCCGGCGCCGGCCCCCTCCCGCCGGGCCCGGCCTGCGCCGGTGCCGCCTGCAGGGCGACCGTCGCCGCGGTCAGGGTGACGAACAACGTGGTGAGGGACTTGCGCAACCGCATGGGGACTCCTTCGTCCGGGCCTCGGTCAGGGTGCCCACCGGCGGCCGCCCACCGGCGGGCCACCCCACCGTCGTCCCCGGCGCCCGGTGCGACAACGTGGCCGGAGCACCGGGCGCCGTGGGGGAGCATGTGCCCGCGGCACAGCGACCGGGGTCGGCTCACCGGGCGCTGCGGCTACCCGTCCGCACCCAGCTCGGGAGCGAGCGCGCCCGGAGCGTTCAGGTCACCTGCCACCTCGTGGACCACGCCGGCGCTGCCACCACCCCTCCGCTCCGGCTCCGCGGCGGCGAGCAGGAGCCCGCCGGGCAGGTACTCGATCCCGGTCGCTGCGCCGATCTCCGCGGTGGCGGTGAAGGTGTGCCCCAGCGCCGTCAGCTGCTCGCCGTGGGCGTCGATGAAGGCGGGCTCTGCCTCGACCGAGGCGGTGTTGCGCTGGGAGGCGCGGGGGGCGGCGATGGCCTCGGCGAGGTCCATGTGCCCGTCGACCCGGTTGACCAGCGTCTGCAGCACCGTGGTGATGATCGTGCTGCCGCCCGGGGAGCCCAGGGCCAGCACGGGCTCACCGTCGCGCAGCACGATCGTCGGCGACATGCTGCTGCGCGGGCGCTTGCCGGGGGCCGGCAGGTTCGGCTCCGGGACGGTGACGTCGCTCGGCGCGAAGGTGAAGTCGGTGAGCTCGTTGTTCAGCAGGAACCCGCGGCCGGGGACGGTGATCCCGCTGCCGCCCGTCTGCTCGATGGTCAGCGTGTAGCTGGCGATGTTGCCGGCCGCGTCACCCACGGTCAGGTGGGTCGTGTTCGGTCCTTCGGTGCCGCCGTCCTGGGTCGCGGCGTCCTCGGCGGGGCACGGGCCGTACTCGCCGTCCGGGTCCCCAGCGGGGACCGGCTTCGCCAGGGCGTGGTCGGGGTCGATGGCGCAGGCGCGCTCCGCGGCGAAGCCCGGTGACAGCAGCTGTGCCAGCGGCACCTGGGTGTAGGCCGGATCGCCGACGTAGGCGTTGCGGTCGGCGAAGGCGAGCGCGCTCGCCTCCAAGTAGCGGTGCAGGGCCGGGACCTCGGGCAGCGAGCTCAGCCGGGACAGGTCCAGGATGCCGAGCGCCTCCCCGACGGTCGAGCCACCGCTGGAGGACGGGGCCATGCCGTAGACCTCCAGCCCGCGGTAGTCGACCCGGGTCGGCTCGCGCAGCGGGGCGTCGTACCGCGCCAGGTCCTCCTCGGTGAGCAGCCCCGCCCGCACCGGGCCGGCGCCCGGGGCCTCTGTCGGGTCCTGCGCCGTCCGCACGACGTCCGCGCCCAGGTCACCGGCGTACAGCTCCTCGACGCCGTCTGCTGCCAGCAGGTCGTAGGTGCGTGCCAGGTCGGGGTTGCGGAACACCGAGCCGACCTCTGGGGGCGCCCCACCGGGCAGGAACAGGTCGGCGGAGGCGGCGAACCGGGCGAACTTCTCCTGGTTGTCGGCGGTCTGGTCGTGGAACGTCTGGTCGACGACGAAGCCCTCGTCGGCCAGCCGGGTCCCGCCGTCCAGCGCCTCCCCCAGCGACAGCGTGCCGAACTGCTCCAGGGCGCGGACCCAGGTCAGCGGAGTGCCCGGCGTCCCCACCGCCAGGCCGCTCTGCACCGCCTCCTGGAACGGCAGCGGATCGCGCCGCTCGTCCAGGAAGGCATCGGCCCCCATCGCCAGCGGTGCGGTCTCCCGGCCGTCGATCGTGGAGACCGTCCGACTGGCCGCGTCGTAGTACACGAAGTAGCCGCCCCCGCCGATGCCCGCGGAGTAGGGCTCGGTGACGCCGAGGGCGGCGGCCGCCGCCACCGCGGCGTCAGCGGCGTTGCCGCCCTCGGCCAGCACCTCCAGGCCGACCCGGGTCGCGTCGGGGTCGACCGTCGCGACCGCGCCCCCCGTGCCCACCGCCAGCGGCTGCCGGTCCGGGACCGGGTCGGCGGCTGCCGGGGCGAGCGGGGCGCCCACCAGCAGGCCGGCCGTGACCCCACCGAGGGCCAGGAGGGTGGACCGTCGACGCGCCATGGCTGCTCCTCGGGGTCATCAGCGGGCCAGCCCACTAGACACCCTGGGTGTCGGCTGTGCCACTCCGCTGCCGGTGGTCGTTGAGCCCAACTAACCTCGGCACGGTGAACGGGGAGCAGGTCGCGCGGGCCTCAGGTGTCGGGTTCCGGTCGGAGCGGGGGCCGGTGCTGATCGCGGTGATGCTGTCCACCGCCCTGGTCGCCATCGACGCGACGGTGATCGCCACCGCCGTCCCGTCCGTGGTGACCGACCTCGGCGGCTTCGCCGAGTTCCCCTGGCTGTTCTCGGTCTACCTGCTGGCCCAGGCGGTGACCGTGCCGGTCTACGGCAAGCTCGCCGACGTCTTCGGGCGCAAGCCGGTGATGCTCCTCGGCATCGGGCTGTTCCTGCTCGGCTCGGTGCTCTGCGGCGTGGCCTGGGACATGGGCGCGCTGATCGCCTTCCGCGCGGTGCAGGGCCTGGGCGCCGGGGCGGTCCAGCCGATGTCGATGACGATCGTCGGTGACCTGTACTCGCTGGAGGAGCGCGCGAAGGTGCAGGGCTACATCGCCAGCGTCTGGGGCATCTCCTCGGTGGTCGGCCCCACGCTGGGCGGCGTCTTCTCCGAGTACGTCAGCTGGCGGTGGATCTTCTTCGTCAACGTCCCGCTGTGCCTGGTCGCCGCGGTGATGATCGGCCTGAAGTTCGCCGAACGGGTGGAACGGCGCCGCCCCCAGATCGACTACGCCGGGGCCGGCGTGCTCACCGTCGCGCTGACCATGCTGGTCCTCGGCCTGCTCGAGGGCGGGCAGACCTGGGCGTGGGCGTCGCCGCAGAGCGTCGGGGTGCTGGGCGGCGGCGTCGTCCTGCTGGGGGCCTTCGTGGCGATCGAGCGCCGGGCGGCCGACCCCGTCGTCCCGCTGCGGCTGCTCCGGCAGCGGCTGCTGGTGGCGACCAGCCTGGTCTCGGCCTGCGTCGGCGCCGTTCTGCTCGGGCTCACCTCCTACGTGCCCACGTTCGTGCAGGACGTGCTGGGCACCGGCCCGCTGGTCGCCGGTTTCGCGCTGGCCGCCCTGACCCTGGGCTGGCCGATCTCGGCGTCCCAGGCCGGCCGGCTCTACCTGCGGATCGGGATCCGGTCCACCGCGCTCGTCGGGGTCGCCGTCGTCCTGCTCGGCTCCGCGCTGCTGCTCCTGCTCGACGGGTCCTCCAGCGTGCTGCTGGTCGGCGGGACGGCGTTCGTCATCGGCCTGGGCATGGGCTTCACCGCCGCGCCCACGCTGATCGCCGCGCAGTCGGCGGTCCGGTGGACCGAGCGCGGCGTGGTCACCGGCCTGAACATGTTCGCCCGCTCCGCCGGCAGCGCCATCGGCATCGCCGTGTTCGGTGCGGTGGTCAACGCGACCCTGCGGGGGCAGGAGGTGGGCAGCGACGGCGTGTCCCCCGCGGCCCTGACCACCGCGGTGCACCGCGTCTTCGAGGGCACGGTGGTGCTGGCCGTGGCGCTGCTGGCCGCCGTGCTGCTGATGCCGCGCGACCGGACCCGGTCCCAGGCGACGGAGGACACCGACGAGGTGGCCGCCCGGTGACGCACCATGGGACGTGTGACCCCCCTCCGTCAGGAGCACCCCGCCGACATGACCCCGTCCACCGCGGAGCCCGGCACCCCGGCTGAGCCCGTCGTCCGCCCCGCGCCGCACCGCTGGCTCTGGTACGCCTTCGGCGGCCGGCTCCCCGCCCGGCACCGCAGTTGGGTGCTGTACGACACCACGACCGACAGCTGGTGGGCCCGGCACGTCGCGCGCAGCCTCGTCCAGATGACGATCCCGATCGCCGCGGTGATGACGCTGATCCCGGCGGACTGGGGACTGCGCGCCGCCTGCGCCGGCGGCGGGGTCTTCCTGGCGATGATCTACTCGCTGGCCTACATGAACGAGACCGTCGAGCACCGGGTGGTCAAGGCCGGCTACCCCGCCGGGACGGCGCAGGCCGTCCGGGACCGGGGCTCCTCGGTCAGGCAGCGGGCGGAGAGCGAGCGCAAGCGGGCCGCCGCGGCCAAGCGCGCCGCCCGCTACCGGGACCGCATGGGCCGCTGACCGCACGGACCGGAGGCCCGCCCCGAGCGGGACGGGCCTCCGGCGCCGGGGGTCAGCAGCCGGGGATCAGCCGCCGCAGAGCGACGCCGGGATGCTCGTCGCGCAGGTGTTCCCGCGGATCGAGATGTCCCGACCCACCGGGGGGAACTGGGCGTCCAGCGGCGGCGGCCAGCCGCGCAGGACGTCCAGCGTGTTGCCGGTGATGCCGTTCTTCCACACCCGCACGGCCGTGACCGGGCCCGGGTCGACGCCCAACGGGTTGT
The DNA here is from genome assembly GCF_005930475.1 of Modestobacter altitudinis. Classification (GTDB taxonomy): domain Bacteria; phylum Actinomycetota; class Actinomycetes; order Mycobacteriales; family Geodermatophilaceae; genus Modestobacter; species Modestobacter altitudinis. The sequence continues at coordinate 19,939 of NZ_SJEW01000007.1, read as the reverse complement.
TGAACGGCGGCAGCGTCAGCAGCGCGACCCCCGCGCTCGGGAACTGCAGGGTCGCCGGGTCCACGGCCGAGTTGTTGTCCCGGATCTTGTTGTCGTAGATGCCGACATGGTCGGCGTTCACCACGGCCATGCCGGTCCCGGAGACCCGCAGCGCGGCCTCGACCTCACCGATCCCGGCGAGGCAGAAGCGGTCGTTCCCCGAGGACTCGTTGGCCCGGATCTGCCAGTCCCCGCCCTTGACGTTCCGCGACGCGTCGGGGATCTCGGTGGCGGCGTCGTCGAACACCAGGACGCCGACGCAGTTCCCCGACACGTAGTTGTGCCGCATGACGCCGGAGCGGGACTCCCGGGCGAAGATGCCGATGTTGTAGCCCTGGACGTCGTTGGCGACGATGTCGGCGTAGGACTTGGCCGAGTCCGTCGTCCCGATGCCCGCCGTGCCGCTGTTCGGCTCGTCCGCGCTGCCGCGGTCCACGCCCTCCTCGATGTTGCGCAGGATCCGGGTGTGCGTCGAGTACGCCGCGAGGATGCCGTAGCGGTCGTGGCCGTGCCCCTTGGTCTTGGACACGCGGAAGCCGTCGGCACCCCACGCCGCGATCCCGTTGGCCGGGTGGTTCCACGTCGACACCCCGGTCACCTCGACCGGACCGTCGGGCTCCAGGAAGAACAGACCGGAGACGTCGTCGGCGAAGGTGTCCGGGTCGCCCTCCGGGTCGGCGCCGTTCTGCGCCTCCCAGCACGCTGTCGCGTCGACCTCGGGCAGGTCCGCGGGCGTCTTCCACTCCGGCCAGACGATCTTCGTGACGTCCCGTCCCGCACCCGTGACGGTCAGGCCCTTCTCGTCGACGCAGACGGCTTCCTCGTAGGTGCCCGCCTCGATCCGGATCGTGTCGCCGGAGGACGCGGCGTCCACGGCCTCCTGGATGGACTCACCGGGGTGCACCACCCAGGTCTGCCCGCCTCCCCCGCCGGCCCACGCTGCCGTGGCCGGCAGCGCGGTGAAGAGCACGGCGGCAGACGTCGTCACTGCCAGCCGTCGCCCCCTCCTGGGGCGTCGCGTCGATCTGCTGCTGCTGGGCTGGTGCATTCGTCCTCCCTCGTCGAGGCGTGCTCGGGAACCCGCCGTCGCGTCCTGGCCGGCGCACTGCTGGTGCCTCACGACCGGGACGCCAGGCAACGATGGGGAGGATGTGACGGACCGGTCCAGTGACACGCCAGGGACGACGGCAAGTCCATGCCGGGGTCGTGCGCGCAGGTCCGACCTCGGTCGGGCGTCGACGGGCGCCGACCGGGCACTGGTCATCTGCCGGGCAGATCGTCCAGTTCCCCCGGCCGCCGGGCCCGCACGTCAGAGGATGCCGGTCGCCAGCAGCGTGACCAGCAGGACGACGGGGGGTCCGAAGTTCGCGACCAGGATCAGGGAGTTGCCGGGCGCGTAGTTCTTCTCCTTGACTATGCCGCGGATGTGGTTGACCCCGGCGAGGACCCGGAAGAGCCCGCCGGCGATCGCGATCGCCACCCACGCGTCCTCCGAACCGGCGTGCACCGCGTAGATCGCGGCCACCCCCGTGGCGAGGTCGGCGAAGCCGACCTCGTACTGGAAGCCGTTGGACTCCCAGCCGATCGAGGCAGCCGTGCTCCTCGCGAAGGCGGTGTGCGCCAGTCCGGCGCCGATGCCGGCCCAGCCGATGCTCAGGTAGAGCGTCCAGAGCAGCAGGGTGTCGTCGAGCCCCGGGTCCGTTGCCTTCCCCGGAGGGTCGACGCCGAGGAGGCCGAGGACGCACGCCAGGACGAACAACGCCGGCGGGAACAGCGAGACCATGAGATGCCCTGTCGCTGGGGAGCCTGGAGGACAGCGCAGGTCAGTGGGCCGTGTCAACGCCTTCCGGCCCGGGGTGGCCTCGGGCGGTCAGACGACGGCGAGCGGGTCGAGCATCGAGCCGGTGGTGCCCTCGATCTTCAGCGGGAGGGCGATGAACAGGAACTCGAACGCCCGCGCGCGGGAGATCTCCTCCAGGTAGATCGACTCGAACAGGTAGATGCCGTTCTCGATCAGCAGCAGCGTGTGCACCGGCTGCGGGTTGGCCGGGCTGCCGGGGTCGGGAGCGGGCTGGACCTCGAAGGTCTCGGTGTCGCTGCCCACGGCCACGACGCCCTGCTCCAGCAGCCACCGGGCGGCGCTGATGTCGGGGCCGGCCGTGACGTGCCGGGCCAGCCCCTCCGGGTCGGGCCACTGGCTGAGGTAGCCGGAGCGGATCAGCACGACGTCCCCGGCGCGCACCTCGGTGCCCTGGCGCTCGGCCACCGCCTGCAGCTCCTGCGCACCGACCGGCTCGTGCGCCGGCAGCGCCTCGATCCCCCGGTGGGCCGGCACGTCCAGCAGCACCCCGCGGGTCACGAAGTGCGGCAGCTTGGCGCCGTCACCGCGCTTGGGGCCGCGGTCGCCCAGGTGCTCACGGGCGTTGCCGCCGCCGTACCAGTGGTCGTCCTCGCCGATGGTCATGTGCGCCAGCGCATCGACGTGCGCCCCGCTGTGCGAGGTGCCGCTGACCACCTCCGCCATGTAGCCCAGGTTGACCTCGTTGCGCGGACCCCACGGCTGCACGCCGTCCCCGCGCAGGCCGTTCGGCGTCCGGGACATCGAGACCTGGAACGGCGGGTGCGCCCCGAACAGCGGCATGCCGGTGTAGCGCGGCACCGACAGCGAGTAGGCGGTGCCGCGGGTCGGCAGCGCCAGCGCGGCCAGCAGGTCCTCCGGTCGCTGCCGCGCCGCGGGCCCGCGCTCGGGGTCGGGGGTCGCAGCGGTGGGTCCGGTGTCGGGGCTCATGCGGGGCTCTCCTCCGTCGGTCGTGCCGGTCGGCCGCGGGGCGGCCAGGGACAGGGCGGCAGGCACGGCACCGGACGACCTCCCGGTGGCCGGCGTCACATCGGCACGCTACCCTCGATTATCGAGAGAACACACTCAGGGAGGCTCTCATGGCCAAGCACGCGACGTCGGCGATCATCACCTGCGCTCCCACGGGCGCGATCCACACCCCGACGATGTCCCCCGCACTGCCGGTGACCCCCGAGGAGATCGCCGAGGCGGCCCTCGGCGCCGCAGCGGCCGGCGCGGCGATCGTCCACCTGCACGTGCGTGACCCGCAGGACGGCCACCCCGTGCAGGACCCGGGGCTGTTCAAGGAGGTCCTGGCGGTCGTCAAGGACCGTTCCGACGTGGTCATCAACCTGACCACCGGCGGCAGCCCGCACATGACCGTCGACGAGCGGATCGCCCCGGCGGTGCAGCTGGCCCCGGAGCTCGCCTCGCTGAACATGGGCTCGATGAACTTCGGCCTGTTCCCGATGCTCGACCGGTACCCCAGCTTCAAGCACGAGTGGGAGCGGGAGCGCCTGGCCGACAAGGACGTCGTCTTCAAGAACACCTACGCCGACATCGAGCGGATCCTCAAGGTCTGCGGCGACCAGGGCACCCGCTTCGAGTTCGAGTGCTACGACACCGCGCACCTGTACAACCTGGCGAACATGCTCGACCGCGGCCTGGTGCGCCCGCCGCTGTTCGTGCAGACCGTCTTCGGCCTGCTCGGCGGCACCGGTGCGGACTTCGAGGACCTCGCGCACATGCACCGGACGGCGCACCGGCTGTTCGGCGAGGACTTCGAGTGGTCGGTGCTGGGCGCCGGTTCCGCGCAGATCCGGCTGGGCACGATCGCGCTCTCCCTGGGCGGCAACGCCCGGGTCGGGCTGGAGGACTCGCTGTGGGACGGGCCGGGGAAGCTCGCCGAGTCCAACGCCGCCCAGGTGGAGCGGATCACCGCCATCGCCGGCCTGCTGCACCGGCAGATCGCGACCCCGGCGGAGGCGCGGCGCCGCCTCGACCTGCGGGACTCCGGCCCCCGGTGACCGAGGCGGGTGCGATGAGCGAGACCCGGCCGGGCGCCGACTTCGGCGGCGAGCTGCTCTCGGCGACGGTCAAGAGGCTGGTGCTGGACCGGATCGTCGGCGGCCACTACCGGCCCGGTGAGCGGATCGTCGAGTTCCAGCTCGCCAAGGAGCTGGGGCTGAGCCAGTCCCCGGTGCGCGAGGGCCTGCGCGAGCTGGCCGCGGTCGGGATCGTCACCATCCACCCCCGCCGCGGGGCCCGGGTCCGGCTGCCCAGCGCCAAGGAGCTCGCCGACGTCAGCCTGGTGCGGGCCGAGGTGGACGCCCTCGCCGCCCGGCTGGCGGCCGAGCGCATCCCGGACGCCACCCTGGACGCGCTGGGGGCACTGGTCGCGGAGATGTCGGCGCGGCTGGACGACGGGGACTCCTCCGGCGTCACCGACGCCGACGTCCGGTTCCACCACCTCATCGCCGAGGCGTCGGAGAACCACGCCCTGCAGCGGGCCTTCGACCAGCTCGCCCCCTTCGCCCGCACCTTCATCACCCTCACCCTGCCCGGCGTCGACGTGCGCGGGATCGTGGCCGAGCACGTGCCGATCCTGACGGCCCTGCGAGCCCGGGACGCCGAGGCCGCCGCAGCCGCCGCCCGGGCGCACCAGCTCTCGGTCAGCGACCTGCTGCAGGCCCACCACCCCACCGTCGTCGGCGCCCCTGCCGAGAGCTGAGCGCCGTCCTCGTCGATGATCGATGACCTTGACGGCACCGACGCCCCGCCCTACTTTCGATAATCGGTGAAGCGGGTCACACATCCGCCGCACCGCGACGCACCGGGAGACCGAACGTGACCGAGACGATGCAGGCCCTGGTGGTCCTGGAACCGGACGAGCTGGAGATCCAGGAGAAGCCGATCCCCCAGCCGGGACGCAACGAGGTGCTCGCCCGGGTGCGGGCGACCTCGATCTGCGGCACCGACGCGCACCTCATCCACGGCCACTACCCCGGCTTCTGGCCGCCGGCCTTCCCGTTCACCCCCGGCCACGAGTGGGCCGGCGAGATCGTCGCCCTCGGGGAGAACGCGGCGGCCTTCGGCTTCTCGGTGGGCGACCGGGTCGCCGGCACCAGCCACAACGCCTGCGGGGCCTGCCAGAAGTGCGTCGAGGGGCAGTACAACCTCTGCGAGAACTACGGCAAGCCCGGGCTGCACGCCCAGTACGGGCACAACGTGCAGGGCTGCGACGCCACCTACGTCGTGCACGACGTGAAGTGCGTCTTCCCGCTGCCCGACGAGGTGTCCTTCGAGGAGGGCGCCGTCGTCGACCCGGCCAGCATCGCGCTGCACGTGGCCCGCCGCGGCAACATCAAGCCCGGGGACACCGTGGCGGTGACCGGCGCCGGCGCGATCGGCCTGCTCGCCGGCGACGCGGCCACGATCTGTGGCGCCGCCCGGGTGGTCGTCGTCGGCCGCGGGCACCGGCTGCAGAAGGCCGCGGCTCTCGGGTTCCTGACCGTGGACACCACCGCCGGCGACCCGGTCGCGGCGGTCCGCGGGCTCACCGGCGGGCTGGGCGCCGACGTCGTCCTGGAGTGCGCCGGGGTCCCCGAGACGCTGACCTGGGCGATGGCGATGCTGCGCCGCGGCGGCCGCTGCGCGATGGTCGGCATCCCGACCGAGGACGTCGCCCTCCGCCTGCAGTCGCTCGTGCTCGACGAGCTCGAACTGGTCGGCTCGCGCGCCTCGGCCGGGGAGATGCGGCGGGTCATGCCGTTCGTCGCCGACGGCCGGATGCGCGTCGGCGAGCTGATCACGCACCACTTCCCGCTGTCGGAGTACGCCGAGGCGCTGGCCGTCTTCGACGACCGCTCCAGCGGTGCCGTCAAGATCATCATCCATCCCTGACCGGCCGTCCCGGGAGAAGGCAACGATGACGGAGTACCACCGGCCGACCAGCCGTGCCGACGCGCTCGCCGCGCTCGCCGCGGGGGGCCCGCGGGCCCGACCCCTGGTGGGCGGCACCGACCTGCTGGTCGGCCTGCGGCACCACCACGACGCCGTCGACGCCTTCGTCGACCTCAAGGGCGTGACCGACCTGCCCGAGCCGGTCGTCGTGACCGACGACGCCGTGCGGATCGGTCCCACCTTCACCATGGGCGAGCTCGTCGGCCACCCCGTCGTCCGCGCGTGGTTCCCGGCCCTGGTCGAGGCGGCCCTCACCGTCGGGTCCGTGGCGATCCGCAACCGGGCCAGCCTGATCGGCAACTCGTGCAACGCCTCCCCGGCCGCGGACACCGCTCCCCCGCTGCTCGTGCACGGCGCCCGGGTGACGATCACCTCCCTGGACGGCGACCGGACGGCGTCGCTGGACGAGTTCTTCCTCGGCCCGCGCCGGACGCTGTGCGGGCCCGGCGAGCTGGTCACCCGGCTCGACCTGCCCCGCCCCGCCCCGGGCTCCGGCTCGGCCTTCCGTCGGCTCACCCGGCGCCGGGGGGTCGACCTGGCGACGGTCAGCGTCGCCGCCCGCGTCGGCCCCGACGGCGGGCTGGTGGTCGGGATGGGTGCGGTCGGCCCGCGGCCGCTGCGCACCGAGGTCCCCGGCCCGGTCGACCTCACCGACGACACGTCGCTGGACCGGGCGCTGGACGAGCTGCTGGCGGTCGCCACCCCGATCACCGACGTGCGGGGCAGCCGCGAGTACCGGCTCGCGACGCTCCGCGTACTGACCAAGCGCGCGGTCCTCGCTGCGGCGGACCGCCGGGACCCCAGGGAGATGGCGTCGTGACCAGCACCGCCCGCATACCCGACCACCTCGACGACGACCCGCTGGAGACGGTCACGCTGACCGTCAACGGCAGCCAGCGCACCGTCGCCGTCCCCACCCACCGCACCCTCCTCGACGGCCTCCGCGACGAGGTCGGGCTGCCCGGCACCAAGAGCTGCTGCGCCGAGGGCGAGTGCGGGGCGTGCACCGTGCTGCTCGACGGCCGGGCGGTGAACTCCTGCCTGGTGCTGTGCGTGGAGGCCGAGGGACACGAGGTCACCACCGTCGAGGGGCTGTCCGCCGACGGGCTCACCGACCTGCAGGAGGAGTTCCTCAACGCCGGGGCCGTGCAGTGCGGGTTCTGCATCCCCGGCCAGGTGGTGTCCGCGGAGTACCTGCTGCGGACCAACCCCGACCCGGACGAGGCCCAGATCCGCGAGGCGCTGTCGGGCAACCTGTGCCGCTGCGCCGGCTACCAGCGCATCGTCCGCGCGGTGCAGGCCACGGCGGCGCGCAGGAGCGAGCGGTGACCACGGCCCCGGAACGAGCCATCGAGCAGCGCGACGCGCTCGGCGAGCCCTCGGACCCCTACCCGCAGGGCCAGGTCGGCCGGCCGGTGCTCCGCTATGGCGGCGGCGACCGGACCTCGGGCGCCCAGCGCTTCGTGGCCGACCTGCGCTTCCCCGGGTCGCTGCAGGTCGCGCTGGTGACGGTGCCGGTGGGCTGCGCCGACGTCCTCGGCATCGACGCCACCGCCGCCCGCGCCGTCCCGGGCGTCGTCGACGTGGTCACCGCGGCCGACCTGCCCTCGCCGATGCCGCGGTTCGGGGTGTCCCACACCGACCGGCCGGTGCTCGCCGACGGCCGGGTCAACTACCACGGCGAGCCGGTCGCGGCCGTCGTCGCCGAGACCCTCGACGCCGCCCAGGTCGCCGCCCGGGCGGTGCGCGTCGACTTCCGGGAGCTGCCCGGCGTCTACACCCTCGACGACGCCCTGGCCCCGGGTGCCCACCGGGTGCAGGACCCCTCGCTGCGCCCCGGCCACGCGCTGGCCGACTCGAACGTGCTGGAGGAGGCGCACTACACCTGGGGCGACGTCGAGGCCGAGGAGGCGCGCACCGAGGTGGTGGTCGAGGAGACCTACACCTTCCCGATGGTCACCCACTTCCCGATCGAGCCGGGGGGCACCGTCGCCGTCCCGACCGACGCCGGCGGGCTCGACGTCTACTCCCCCGTCCAGCACCCCTACCTGCTGCAGCGCACCCTCGCCTCGGTGCTGGGCCTGCCGCTGAACCAGGTGCGGGTCTTCGCCCCGGACCCCGGCGGCGGCTTCGGTGGCAAGCAGAACCCGAAGCTCGAGCCGCTGCTGGCCTTCCTGGCGCTGCGCACCCGACGGACCTGCCGGCTGGTGCTCTCCCTGGAGGAGACCTTCCAGAGCATGCGCCGGGCCGGCTGCCGGATCGCCGCCCGCACCGGCTTCGCCGCCGACGGCGCGCTCACCTTCCACTCCGTCGACGCCGACTTCCTCATCGGCGCCTACGCCGACGTCGCCCCCCGCGTGATGGGCAAGGGCAGCTACGTCGCGGCCGGGCCGTACCGCATCCCCGGGGTGCGGATCGACGCCCGAGCGGTCATGACGAACACCACCCCCAGCACCGCGTTCCGCGGCTTCGGCAGCCCGCAGGTGTCCTGGGCGCTGGAGTCCCAGCTCGACGCCGGCGCCCGGCGGCTCGGCCTCGACGGGCTGGAGGTCCGCCGCCGCAACCTGGTCGCGAAGGGCGAGGCGTTCGTGCGCGGCGAGTCGGCCGCGGCGGCGGACGGCGAGTGGCACCAGAGCCTGGAGAAGGCCGCCGAGCTGATCGGCTGGGGCACGCCGCTGCCGCCGGGCCGGGGCCGGGGCATCGCCGTGGGCATCAAGCCCGGGGCGACCTCGGGCCTCTCGCAGAGCCTGGTCCGGCTGCTGGCCGACGGCAGCGCGATCGTCTACGCGGGCACCTCGGACATGGGCCAGGGCGCACGGACGCTGTGGCAGCAGATCGTCGCCGACGAGCTGGGCGCCCCTCTCGACCAGGTGAGCGTGGTCAGCGGGGACACCGGCACCGTGCCCTTCGACCTGCAGACCTCCGCCAGCCGCTCGACGGTGTTCATGGGCTCGGCGGTGCTGGAGGCCTGCAAGGACGTGCGCCAGCGGGTGCTGGCGCTCTACGCCGAGTCGACCGGCGTCCCGCCCGAGCAGCTGGAGGAGCGGCCCGGCGTGCTGGTGACCCCCGACGGCGAGCTCGGTCTGCCGGAGGCGGCCCGGGTGGCCCTCGGGTCGCTGCGCGGTGAGTTCATGGGCCAGGGCACCCGGCGGCTGCGCGGCAAGGGCAAGCACCCGCTCGGCGGGGACGCGGCGTTCTACGAGTTCAACGCCACCGCGATCGAGGTCGAGGTCGACCGGGAGACCGGCGAGCTGCTGCTGACCCGGCACGTGACGGTCAGCGACGTCGGCACCGAGTTGAACCCGCTGCAGGTCGTCTCGCAGGACGAGGGCGCCGCGATCATGGGCCTGGGCCACAGCCAGATGGAGCAGCTGCTGCTCGACGAGCACGGCCGGATCCGGAACCTCGGCGCCCTGGACTACCGGATCCCGACCTTCAAGGACGTCCCCGTCGAGCTGGTCAGCGCCGCCGTGGAGAACCACGACGGCCCGGGCCCCTACGGCTCGAAGGGGATCAGCGAGGGCGCGCTGCTGTGCACCGCCGGCGCGCTGGGCGCCGCGGTGGCCGACGCCGCCGGCGTGGTGATCCGAGACCTGCCGCTGACCCCTGAACGGGTCTGGGCGGCGATCCAGGCGGCCGAGGCCGCGGAGCAGGACGCCGGGTCCGCCGAGGGCCCGGCGCGGCACCACCCCCACCGTTCCCCCGTCACAGAGGAGTGACCATGTCCCGCAAGCCCGTCGTCTGTCTCGCCGGCACCCTGGACACCAAGGGCACCGAGTACGCCTACGTCCGGGACGCCCTGCTCGCCCAGGACGTCGACGTCCTGGTGGTCGACTGCGGCGTCCTCGGCGAGCCGTACTTCCCGCCGGACGTCCCGGCCAGCGAGGTGGCGTCCCGGGCGGGCGTGCAGCTCTCCGACTTCGCGGCGGGCGTCGAGGGGGGCGCCGGCGGGCGGAACGTCGCCATCACGAAGATGAGCGAGGGCCTCCGCCTGCTGCTCGCCGAGCTGTGCGAGCAGGGCCGGATCGACGCGGTGCTCGGCCTCGGCGGCACCGGCGGCACCGACCTGCTCGGCGGCGCGCTGCAGAACCTCGGCATCGGGGTGCCCAAGCTGATCGTCAGCACCATGGCCTCGAACAACACCCGGCCCTACGTCGGGCACTCGGACATGATGATGATGAACGCCGTCACCGACATCGCCGGGCTCAACCGCATCTCCAAGCAGGTGCTGAGCAACGCCGCACACGCGGCCGCCGGCCTGGCGCGGGGCTACGAGACCACCCGGTCGCAGGCCGAGGCCAGCAAGCCGCTCATCGCGATCTCGATGTTCGGGGTGACCACCCCGGGCGTCATGCGCATCCGCGAGCAGCTGGAGGACAACGGCTTCGAGGTCGTCACCTTCCACGCGGTCGGCGAGGGCGCGGGCATGGAGCACCTGATCGACACCGGCGCCATCGACGGGCTGATCGACTACACGCTGCCGGAGATCATCAACCACTGGAACAAGGGCATCTTCGACCCGGGTGTGGACCGGATGGAGGCGGCGATCCGCACCGGGATCCCGCTGGTCGTCGTCCCCGGTGCGGCCGAGTGCTTCAACTTCGGTGCCCGCGACACCATCCCCGCCGAGTTCGACACCGACGAGCGCAACATCATCATCCACAACCCGAACATCACCTCGCTGCTCGCCACCCCGGACGAGATGCGCCGGCTGGGCGAGTACATCGCCGACCACGTCAACCGCGCCCCCGGCCCGAAGGCGGTCGCCCTGCCCCTCGACGGGCTGGACAACTACTTCAAGGAGGGCAGCCAGTGGCACGGCGTCGACGTGACGCCGCTGCTGGACACCCTCCGCAGCGCTCTGGACCCGACCGTCCAGGTGGTCGAGATGGACGCCAACATCAACGACACCGCGTTCGCCGACGCCGTCTACGCGCTCTTCGTCGAGCAGTGGGAGCAGCGCAAGGAGGCCGGGATCCCGGCCGCCGGCGTGACCACCGCCGGCTGACCCGTCCCGCCCCACCACCCGTCGCCGGGACGCCGCCACCGAGGCGGCGTCCCGGCGTGTTCGTCCCCGACCCGGAGGTCCCATGACCCAGCACCTGTTCCTGCTCCGCCACGGTGAGGTCACCTCGCACCGCGGCGACGTCCCGGTGACCGATGAGGGCCTGCAGACCGCGGTCGAGGTGGGCCGGCGGCTCGCCGGCCGGGCCGACGGCCCGATCCGGGTGATCAGCGGCGAGACCCGCCGGACCCGGGACACCGCCGCCGCGGTCGCCCGGGGTGCCCGCGAGGCCGGCGCCGAGGTGCTGGAGGAGGGCGTCGCGTTCGCGCTGCGCAACCCCGACCTCTACCTCGCCGGCGTGCGCGTCGACATGGTCAGCAGCGAGGCCGCCTTCGCCGCCCAAGTGCCCGGCCTCACCGAGGCCGACGTCGCGAAGGTGTCCTTCTTCAGCGAGTGGCTGACCGCCCCGGACCGGGTGGGCTGGTGGGTCCGGCACCCGGAGCCGCCGGGTGACGACGCGGCCGCCGTGGCCGCCCGCATCCGCACCTTCGCCGGCAGCCTCGCCGACCGGTCCGACGCCACCGCCTTCACCGTGGCGGTCACCCACTCCCCCGTCCTGCGCGCCTGCGGCGTGGAGGTCACCGGCGGCGACACCGGGGAGCCGCGCTGGCTGGCCGGTCTGGAGGCGGAGGTCTCCGCCGACCGGTCGGTGACGCTGAGGGTGCTGCCCGAGGCCCCCTGACCTCCCCGGGGTGACCCTGGAGCCGGTGCGCGGCACCGGCTCCGGGAACACCGCCCAGGTGGTTGACAGGCGAGGGATCGAGAATCGATTATGTGAGCCACCGGTCAGCGCCGACCAGACGGCTCTCGTCGCACCGGGAAACCGTGGCGCCGGGGACGGCCCGGCCGCCGACGCCCCAGGGAGGTTCCGTCGTGCAGCGCGTGACGCCCCATGTCTTCACGTCCACCGAGATCCGTGGCTGCAACCCCAGCTACGTCGTGACCTCCGCCGGCGTGGTGGTCATCGACACCCCGCAGCTGCCCACCAAGGCGGTCGCGATGCGTCGGCAGGCCGAGGAGCACGGCCCGATCCGGTTCGTGGTCAACACCGAGCACCACGTCGACCACATCTTCGGCAACTACTGGTTCAAGGGCGCCGGCGAGGTCGTCCACCACCGGGGCGTCGCGGACAACTTCATGGTCCCGACCCCGGACCTAGACCCGTTCGTCTACGCGCTCGAGGCGATCCCGACCGACGACCCCGCCGCCGCGGACATCGTCCCGGACCGGGACACCTACTACGAGGACCCGAACGCCGGCGACCTCGTGTTCACCGGGGACCTGGAGCTCGCGGTCGGCGACACGACCTTCCACCTCATCCACACCCCCGGGCACACCCCCGGCCAGGTCGCGGTCTTCGTGCCCGAGCAGCGCGTCGTCTTCACCGGCGACACGGTCTTCTCCGAGTGCCAGACGTGGCTGATGACCTCCGACATCGACCAGTGGGTCGGCGCCCTCGACGTGATCAGCAGCCTGGACGTCGACATCGTCGTGCCCGGCCACGGGCCGGTGACCACGCCGTCCTACCTGGCCACCCAGAAGGCCGTGCTGCTGGAGTGGACCAGCGCCGTCGCCGAGGCGGTGGCCCAGGGCTGGTCCCGTGAGGAGACGATCGCGCGGGTCGACTTCCGCGACAAGTTCGGCCCGGTCGACGTCGGACAGGGCTACATGATGGACCACATCCAGACGCTGAACGCCGCCTCGCTGTGGGACAAGTTCACCGCCAAGCGCCCGCCCGTCCGCTGAAGTCCCGTCCCCCGCTCCCCCGCACCCGGAGGTCCCCGCACGTCATGACGCAGGCCAGCACGGACGAACTGCAGCGCTTCACCCTCCGCGACCGCGTCGCCGTCGTCGCCGGTGGCTCCGGCGGTGTCGGCGTCCGCACCTGCGGCGCCCTCGCCGCGGTCGGGGCGAAGGTGGCCGTCATCGGCCGCTCCGAGGAGCGGCTCGCCGAGGCCCGGAAGGCGGTGGAGGACGCCGGCGGCGAGGCCCTGGTCATCCCCGGCGACATGGCCGACAAGAGCGCCGCGGACGACGCGGTGCAGCAGACGCTGGACGCCTTCGGCCGGGTCGACGTCCTGGTCAACGGCATCGGTGGCGGTGCGGGCACCGCGCTGTACCCGGCCGAGGAGTACCCGCAGGCGGAGTGGGACCGGATCCTCGACCTCAACCTCACGACGGCGCTGCTGGTCTCCCAGGCCGCCGCCCGGGCGATGATCTCCGGCGGCCGCGGCGGCTCGGTGCTCAACGTCAGCTCGGTGCGCGGCCAGCTCGGCATCGACGCCGGCTACTCCGCCTACGTCGCGGCCAAGGGCGCCATGGACGCACTGACCCGCCAGCACGCCACCGAGTGGGCCAAGCACGGCATCCGGGTCAACGCCATCTCCCCCACCTTCGTGCGCACGCCGCAGGCGGCCTCGCTGCTCGCCCAGCCGGGGTTCTACGACAACCTGGTGAGCCGCATCCCGCTGCGCCGGATCGCCGACCCCGACGACCTGGTCGGTGCCCTGCTGTTCTTCTGCTCCGACGCGTCCTCGTTCGTCACGGGTCAGGTCCTCACGCTGGACGGCGGCCTGACGGCCACCCAGTGACCACCGCCACCTGCGCGGTCGTCCGCGACCAGGGCGGCCCGTTCCTGCTCGAGCAGGTGCAGGTCACCGGGCCGCGCCCTGACGAGGTGCTCGTCGAGGTGGTGGCCGCCGGCATGTGCCACACCGACCTGCTGGTGCGCGACTCCCGGCCCGCGGTGCTGCCGGCTGTCGTCGGCCACGAGGGCGCCGGGGTGGTGCGGGAGGTCGGCAGCGAGGTGCGCGGCGTCGGCCCCGGCGACCCCGTCGTCCTCAGCTTCCCGTCGTGCGGGGTGTGCGTCCGGTGCCGGACCGGCCGCTCGGCGTACTGCGACTCGATCGCGAGCCTGAAGTTCGGCTGCCGCCGTCCGGACGGCACCGTGGCAACCACCGACGCGCAGGGCGAGCCGGTCGGCGACCACTTCTTCGGTCAGTCGTCGTTCGGCACCCTCGCGGTCGCGAACGCCCGCAGCGTGGTCCGCGTGCCCGAGGACGTCGACCTGCGGGTCACCGGGCCGGTGGCCTGCGGGGTGCAGACCGGCGCGGGGACGGTGCTGGACGTCCTGCGGGTGCCTCCGGGCTCGTCCATCGCGGTCTTCGGCGCCGGCTCGGTGGGGCTCTGCGCGGTCATGGCCGCGCGGCTGTGCGGCGCCACGACGATCGTCGCGGTCAACCGCCGGGCCTCCCGCCTGGCGCTCGCCGCCGAGTTCGGCGCGACCCACCTGGTGAGCCCGAACGACGTCGACCCGGTCGAGGCGATCCGGGAGGCCACGGGTGGCCGGGGTGTGGAGTTCGCGTTCGAGACCACCGGCGTCCCGGAGGTGCTCACCCAGGCCGTGCGGTCGCTGGACTCCCTGGGCACCTGCGCCTACGTCGGGACGGCTGCCCCCGGCGAGCTGGGCGGCATCCCCATGCTGGAGGCGATGACGAAGGGCCTCACCGTGCGCGGGGTCCTGCAGGGCGACAGCACCCCGGCCCGCACCATCCCCCGACTGCTGGACCTGCACCGGCGCGGCCTGCTGCCCTTCGACCGGCTGATCACGCACTACCGCCTCGACCAGATCAACCAGGCGGCCGCCGACACCGAGACCGGCGACGTCGTCAAGCCGGTCCTGCTGATGCCGGCCGCCTGAGCCCGACCGACGGGATCGACCCGCGTCATGGGCACGATGAGCGCTCTGCCGTACATGACGGGGCTCGGATCTCTGGCGCGACAACCGGCTCTGTGGAACACGCCGGGCTGGATCAACACCCTGTCCCATCACCCCGGGCAGGATCATGCGCGGTCCGCGTCCCTGGGAGGGGCTTTGCTCGGCAGAAGCGTCATCCTCGGCTCGACCGCGCTGCTGCTCGCACTGACCGTCGGATGTACCGCCTCGGAGGACACCTCGGAGGCTGCGTCCCCGACGACGCCGAGCCCGGCGTCGTCGCCGACTGCCGCACCGACCACGGCGCCCGCGGTGAGCGCCCCCACCGCCGCGCCGGACGAGGCCGATGTCCCGGTTGAGCGCGATGCCGACTACACGGAGGCCGCCTCCGTCTTCGGTGACGAGGGGATCCGTCTGGCCCTGCTGGATGACGCCCGCATCGCCCGTCTCGCGCTGGCCGACTGCCGACGGTGGCGGACCGGCCAGGTCGACCCCGAACTCGCCGCGCTGGTGAGCCCCCAGCTGCTCGACCGTGCGCTTGAGGAGTTGGACGGGCCGACGGGGTCACCACCCTCGCTGCTGTCCGACCTGCCCACCCATGACGGCAACGGCCACAACGAAGCCGCCGCGGTACGCAAGGGCTGCGACGGCAGCTCCCCACTGCACTACGAGACCAGCCACCGCCAGGCGGCGGTGACGGTCGACCGCACCGGCACTCGACCCCGCTTGCGGATGGTGGCGACCTGCGCCATGAACGTGCGGTTCGGCGATGAGGTCGTGGGTGCCGCCCAGGACTGGACGTTCACCTCCACCCCGACCGCGAGTGGCTGGCTACTCACCGACGCCGCGACCACGGCAGACGTCAACTGGTTCCCCGGCTTGCCAGAGGGGTGAGCACCGGGGCTGCAGCTACTCCGAGCAGGGGCCGCTCGGCGAGGCTGCGCCTTGTGCGGCAGCACGATCGACCATGAGTTGGACCCTTGAGTGGAGGCGCGGCCATCCGCTCATCCCTCGAGATGAGTTCACCCGCAGGGGTCGGCGGGATGCCTGGATTACCACAGCCAGCTAGTACTGCGACCGCGACCACCCACATGAAGCGCCGCACGGAGGAAGACCAGGAGCGGCGGCCACCCCATTACCGACGTCCGAGTGCCTCAGTACCGCAGGCGCCGTCGGTCACCGCCTGCGGACACGGTTGGTGTCCCTGAAGGCGGCCTCTGGGACACCGTCACGAGCACGGCTGCACGTGGGGGCGTCAGACGGTTCGGCCGAGGAGTGCTGCCTCTCGAGTAGCCCGTGCCCCCGCCGACGCCGCCATCACGTTTCCTGAGGACTCCCTTTTTGGCGAGCCCGGCTGTGTCGCTTGCTGCCCTCGCTCACCGGCTCATGGCCCTCGTGAGGTGCGCGTCCAGGACGGGCACGAGCCAGGTGGCGTAGCCGACGGTGACGTGGTTGTCGTCGCGGTAGACGAGCTGGTCGCCGACGATGACCGGGCAGCGTGCGGCCGTGCAAAAGAGGTCGGTCAGATGGGCGTAGTGACCGCCGCCGGCTGCGGTCGCCCGCTCCTCCTCGGCGATGCCGGCGTCGTTCACCGCGACGGCGCGCTCGGGGCTGCAGGCGGTGGCCGAGTCCAGGTGTTCGGAGAGGCACGTCGGAACGAAGGAGTGCGGATCCGGAACCGGACCCAGCACGAGGACGGCGGCGCCGGTGGAGCGCAACTCCCCGACGAGGCGCGTCAGGCTGTCGAGCCACTGCGGGCTGTAGACAGTGAACCCGTAGTCGGGGCCGTACCGGCGGGACATGCTGACGACGATGAGGGCCGGTCGTTCGCTCCGCAGCCGCTCGAGGATCTGGCCCCGCCATTGCGCGCACTCGGTGTACGTCCGGCCCAGATAGGGGCTGGTGATAGGCAGGTCCTGCAGTGGGCAGGTCACTTTTCCCATGGTCTCCAGCCGCCACTGGCGCTGGGCGGCGATCCGCTCCAGGGCCGGAGACCACATCGCAGCGTGCGAGTCTCCGACCAGCGCCACCCTGGTCGCGGATGTGGTGGCCCCGTAGGCGCACTCGTCCTGGCCCACGTACAGCCACGACCGCACGCAACCGTTGACGAACACCTCAGGTTTCTCTGCGAAGGCGTCGGCGAGCGGAGGAGTCAGGTTGGAGGGCACGGCCTGGACGTCGGCAGACGCGGCGACCGCGGACCGGACCTGGTCGGTCATCGCCTTCAGTGCCGCCTCCGCAGGGTCCCGGGACGGAGGCGCCGGCGTGGCCGAATCCGGCTGCGCCGCCTGCGACTCGATCTCCGGAGCCCGTGCCGCCGCCCCGCGCCCCACCGGTACCGGAACGACGGCCAGCAGAACCAGCGACGCGGCAACGCCAGATGCGGTGAGGCCACCGCCCAATAGGAGGCTGCGGCCACCGGAGCCGCGCAGGGTCGCCGCCGAGCGGATCGGGTTCTCCACGGCCACAAGCGTGAGCATCGCCAGGACCCCTGCCACCGCGGCTGCCAGCAGGCGCGCGGCGAGGTCCAGGGAGTGGCCGACGATCACCGGCGTCAGCAGCAGCACCGGCCAGTGCCAGAGGTACCAGGAGTACGACAGTCGTCCGACCAGGCGCATCGGCGGAGTAGAAAGCGGCGCGCCCACTCCCGACGTCGGCCGCGCGCAGCCACCGATCACCACAAGCGCCGCGCCCAGGACCGGCAACAGCGCGGCGACGCCGGGGTAGGGAGTGGATTGGTCCAATCGCACGCAGGCCAGCACGATGAGCGCGAGCCCGGCCCACCCCATGAGACCGGCTGACAGCGGCGGCAGCCGGCGCCACCACGCAACGCTGAAGGCCACCATCCCACCCACCGCCAGCTGCCACGCGCGCGCCGGAAGTGAGAAGAACGCCCACGGTGGCAGGTCGGTCGTCCACCGGAGCGAAAGCGCGAAGGAGGCTGCCGCGACCACCCCCAGGACCAGCAGCGGTGGAAGCATCGACCTGCCGGGGGCCGGCCGCCCACGGTCGTGGGCGCGGGTGAGCCACGAGATGAGTCCCATGGTGGCGATCACCACCCACGGCCAGAACAGGTAGAACTGCTCCTCCACGCCGAGAGACCAATAGTGCTGGACCGGCGAGGGCGGAACGTCCGCGGCCAGGTAGTCGGTGCCCTGGACGGCGAGCCGATAGTTGCCGACATACAGCCCGGCGGCCACGGCGTCGCCCAGAACAGACCGCGCTTGCAGCGGGGGCAACAGCCAGGCCGCCGCCACCGCGGTCGTGATCAGGACCAGAACACCTGCCGGCAGAAGGCGGCGGGCACGGGCGCCGTAGAACCGGCCCAGCCGAAGCCTTCCAGTCCTCTCCGTCTCCCGCCACAGCAGACCGGTTATCAGGAACCCCGAGATGACGAAGAAGACGTCGACGCCCACGAAGCCGCCTGAGAAGCCGGGCACCTCCGCGTGAAACAGCACCACCGCCAGCACGGCGACGGCGCGCAGCCCCTCGATGTCGGGACGGAACCGGGAGGCCCGCCCGCGGTCCTCCATCCAACAGAGGCTAGACACACCACTGGCACTACGCTGCCGGTGTCCCTGAGTTGGCCCCTCAGGGTCACGCGCTCCAGCCTCGCCCACAGGGCGGCTTCAGGACCACCTCCACCACCGGCGAGAACGTCACCCGGGGAAGACCGACGGCGCGTTTCCGAACGGGGTGCCCGTGCGCTTCCCGCACCGCCGGCAGATCTTGTCGTCCGGACTTGAGGGCCGCTCGCCGTCCGGGTGTCGCTGGACGTAGGAGTGAAACCCGAATCGGCACCGCAGTGGCTTCCGAGTCATGGGCCAACGCTAGGAGTCGCCGATCCCGCCGGGAAAGGGAGTACGGCCCGGCGCGCCAGGGCCCCTCCCCCATGATCGCCCAGGGTGGGCCGCTTGGAGACAAGGCGGCCTCCAGGACAGTCTGAGAGGCGACGAACTCGGTGATGCGGAGCCGTGCGTCCGTCAGGGCTGGGCCCCACGATCAGGAACATGAGGAGCGTCGGCGCGCGCGGCGTTGCTTGCGATTGCGGAAATGAGCTGTGGCCACGCACCGCGAGGGAGATCGTGGCCCATGCCTGGGACTAATACGAGGCGTGCGCCCGGAATGGCCTGCGCCGTGGCCAGCCCGCCGGAGAAGTGGCACATCGGGTCCATGGTGCCGTGGACCACGACGCTGGGCGCCGTGACGTGTCGCAGTGCCTCGGTGCGGTCGCCGGCGGCGCGTACTGCTCGGTGCTGACGACGGCGGCCGTCGCGTGCGAGGGGATCACGCCGGAACGCAGCTGCGGTGACCCGCCTCAGCTCGTCCAGGTCCTGGTCGAAGCCGGTCGATCCCACCGTCGCGAACACACGGACGCGGCGTTCGATCGCCTCCTGTTCGGTCCGGGGCGGTCTGGTGAGCATGTGGCGGAAGACGCGCATGGAGGTCCGGCCCACGCCCCGGCGGCCCGTCGTGGACATGAGCGAGGCCAGCGAGCGCACCCGGTCTGGATGCCTGATGACCATCGTCTGGGCGATCATTGCGCCGAGCGAGGCACCCACGACGTGTGCGGAGTCGACAGCCAGCGCGTCGAGGAGGCCGACGGTGTCTGCCTCCATGTCCTCGAGGCTGTAGCGGCGTCCCGACAGGTGCGTCGAGCGGCCCGCGTCGCGGTTGTCGAACCGGACCACCCGGAAGCCCTCGGCGGCGAGCTGCCGGCAGAAGTCCTCCGGCCAGTGGATGAGCTGTTGGCCCAGGCCCATGATGAGCAGCAGCGTGGATCGCCCGCGGTCACCAAACGCGTCGTAGCACAGATCGAGTGCGCCGACGGGGGCCAGCTTCTGCGCGTCGTGCCGCATCGGGCCGATCACGCCTCGGCCTCGCGCCCCTCGGCCTGAACACCGTGGTCGCAGACGGCGGGGATTCCCGACATCGACCAACTCCTTGCAGCGGGCCGGGGACAGCGGCGACGCAGCCGCAGGGCCTTAGTCCTCGCCGCTTCACCGCCGAAAACGTAGGACCGCGAACCGGGGCCGTGCGACCCACTTTCTAAAACCGCCCCGTTCCAGAGTCGCCCTGAGTGGGCCGCTCTGGGACATCGCCCGGAGGGCGGCCCCAGGGACACGGGCATCCACCGCGTAGGCGCGGGCCGACGTGTGCGACCTCAGCTCTGGTCAGGCCCCAGAGCGGTGAGTGTCCCGCCCCGGGTTCAGTGGAGGCTCGGAACTGACGCGGCGACGGTAGTCGCCGCGGTGTTGTGCCGGTAGAAGTTGTCTTCGTGTTCGGCCGGTGGGATCAGGCCGATTTCGCCGTGCAGGCG
>NZ_SJEW01000079.1 GCF_005930475.1 Modestobacter altitudinis | reverse complement strand
CTCCTCGACGGAGTGGGTCCGCACCTGCTGCTCGGTGCGCGCTCGCAGAGGGGATGCCCGGGAGCTCCGCCGTCGAACCCCGGCTGGACGACGGGACCCCCTGCGGGCCGCCACGCCGGCTGGGGTAACGTCTTCCCTGCGACGCGGGGTGGAGCAGCTCGGTAGCTCGCTGGGCTCATAACCCAGAGGTCACAGGTTCAAATCCTGTCCCCGCTACCAACCGGAGGGCCCGGTCACCGCACCATGGTGACCGGGCCCTCCGTCTGTGTGTGCAGACTCGGGCTGCACACCCGGACGACGCCGACCGAAGGTGGAGGGACACAGGCATGGACGCGGTTCCCGCGGCGGGAGACGGGGCCCGGCAGTGGCCGGGCCGGATCACCGAGCGCACGCTGGCCGACGGCCGGCCGATCCTCTACTTCGACGACGACCAGGACACCCCTGGCCCGGTGCACGAGGCCGCTGACGTGCGGCCGCTGGGCGAGCCGCCGCACGCCGGCGAGATCCGCTACGACGTCCTCACCGGTGAGTGGGTGACGATCGCCGGGCACCGGATGAACCGCACCTTCCTGCCCAGCGCGGCCGACTGCCCGCTGGACCCCACCACCGACCCGGCCCGGCCGACCGAGGTGCCCGACAGCCGGTACGACGTGGCCGTCTTCGCCAACCGCTTCCCGAGCTTCGCCCCGCTGACCGTGGGCCCCGCGGCCGACGCCCCGCAGCCCCCGTTCGGGCCCGCGGACCGGCCCGCCTACGGCCACTGCGACGTCGTGGTCTTCTCCAGCGACCACGACGCGGCCGTCGCCGACCTGTCCGCGGCGCGGATGCGCACCATCGTGGAGGCGTGGGCGCAGCGGACGGCGGCGCACTCGGCCGACCCGGGGGTCGCCGAGGTGTTCGTGTTCGAGAACAGCGGGCAGGAGATCGGCGTGACGCTGAGCCACCCGCACGGGCAGGTCTACGCCTACCCGACGGTCCCGCCGCGCTCCGGCCAGCTGGTCGAGCGGGCCCGCCAGCACCGGCAGGCGACCGGTGGCAACCTGCTCGCCGACGTCCTCGCCGCCGAGCAGGCCGAGGGCACCCGCGTGGTGCTGCGCGGCGAGCACTTCACCGCCTACGTGCCCCGCGCCGCCCGCTGGCCGGTGGAGGTGCACCTGGCCCCGCACCGCGACGTCCCCGACCTCGCCGCGCTGGACGACGGCGAGCGCGCCGAGCTGGCGATGGTCTACCAGGAGCTGCTCCGCCGGGTGAACCGGTTCCACCCGGGCGTCGACCGGGTGCCCTACATCTCCGGCTGGCACCAGGCACCGACCGGCGAGGACCGCGACCTGGGCCGGCTGCACCTGCAGCTGTTCTCGCTGCTCCGCGCCCCGGGCAAGCTGAAGTACCTGGCCGGCTCGGAGTCCGGCGCGGGCGCCTGGATCAACGACACGACCCCCGAACGCATCGCCGACCGGCTGCGCGAGGTGGCGTCGTGAGCGACCGGGCCCACGACCGGGCCCACGACCAGGCCGGCCTCGCCGTCGCCGCCCTCCGCGACGCCTGGGGGGCCGAGCCGGACGGCGTCTGGACCGCACCGGGCCGGGTCAACCTGATCGGCGAGCACGTCGACTACAACGGCGGCCGCTGCCTGCCGATGGCGCTCACCCGGGTCACCGCCGCGGCGGTCCGTCGCCGGGACGACGACCGGGTCCGGCTGACCAGCACCGACCCGGAGGCGGACCCGTTCGAGGGGACCCTCGCCGACCTCGGCCCCGGCCAGGTCAGCGGCTGGGCTGCCTACGCCGCCGGCACGCTGTGGTCGCTGCAGCAGGCGGGCATCGAGGTCCCTGGCCTGGACATGGCCGTGAGCAGCGACGTGCCGCTGGGCGCGGGGCTGTCCAGCTCGGCCTCGCTGGAGGCGGCCGTCGCGCTGTCGGCTGCCGAGCTCGCCGGTCGCGCCGACGACGACGAGCTGCGCCACCTGCTCATCCAGGCCGCGATCCGGGCCGAGAACGAGGTCGTGGGCGCCGGCACCGGCGGCATGGACCAGACCGTCGCCCTGCTGGCCGAGGAAGGCTCGGCCCTGCTCATCCACACCCGGGACTTCCGCACCGAGCCGGTGCAGCTCGGGCTGGCCGAGGGCGGCCTGGAGCTCATGGTCATCGACACCCGGGTGACGCACACCCTCGCCGACGGTCAGTACGCCAAGCGCCGTGCCGACTGCGACGAGGCGGCCCGCCAGCTCGGCCTGGAGTGGCTCAGCGACGCCACCCCGGCCGACGTCGAGCGGCTGGCCGACCCCCGGCTGCGGGCCCGCACCCGGCACGTGGTGTCGGAGAACCAGCGCGTCGACACCGTCGTCGAGCTGGTGCGTGCCGGGCGGGTGGGCGAGATCGGCCCGCTGCTCGATGCCTCGCACGCCTCGCTGCGCGACGACTACGAGGTGTCGGCGGTGGAGCTGGACGTCGTCGTCGAGGCCGCCCGCTCGGCCGGTGCCCTCGGCGCCCGGATGGTCGGCGGCGGCTTCGGTGGCTCGGCGATCGCGCTGATCCGGTCCGAGGACGCCGCGGCGGTCGGCGAGGCCGTCGTCAGCGCGTGCCGGGAGCGCGGGCTCACCGAACCGGTCACCCTGACGGTCACCTCCGGTCCGGCGGCCCGGCGACTGTCCTGAGGTAGGACCCCCTTGCACCCCACCGCTCGCACGCTCGCGGCGGCCCCCTGCACGGGGGCCGTCCCCGGGGAACAGCCCGGCCGGAGGTGGGGTTCGGAGAGGGCATGGAGCCGACCGTCATCGACGTCCCCGAGGCCGATCGCTACGAGATCCGGGACGGCGACCGCCGGCTCGGTCTCGCCGCCTACCAGCGCCGCGGCGACCAGGTGGTGTTCACCCACACCGAGGTCGACGACGACTCCGAGCACTCCGGGCTGGGCAGCACCCTGGTCCGCGCGGCCCTGGACGACGTGCGCAGCAAGGGCGGGACCGTCGTCCCGCTGTGCTCGTTCGTCCGCGGCTGGATCCAGCGCCACCCCGAGTACCAGGACCTGGTGGCCACCGACCGCTGAGCCCTCGCTCAGAGGACGTGCTCGCCGTACATCTCGCCGAGCGGGTCGGCGATCAGCTCGATCCGGGCGCCGTCGGGGTCGCGGAAGTACACCGAGACGCCGCTGTGCACGACGTGCTCGATCCCGGCCGCGGTCAGCTGGTCCACCAGCGCCTCCCAGCGCTGCGGCTCGACGCTGATCGCCACGTGGTGCAGCCCGCCGAGCACCTCGGCGTACGGACCGACGTCCAGGCCGGGGAAGTCGAAGAAGGCCAGCAGGTTGCCGTTGCCGATGTCGAAGAAGAAGTGCGAGGAGCCGGGGTAGTCCCGGTTCTCGATGAGCTCGGTGAGCGGGAAGCCGAGCACGTCCTGGTAGAAGCGGATGGTCGCCTCCACGTCGCTGCTGACCAGCGCCGTGTGGTGCAGACCGCGAGCGGTCGAGGCGGGGCGCTCACCGGCCGGGCGGAGGTGCTCGTCGCGGATGCGGGCCCGCCGGGTGGCCAGCTCGGTCGGGTCGGGTGCGGTCGTGCTCACGTCGTCCTCCTGGGTCGCGCCGGTCGGTCGACCCGGTCAACCCCCGGGCGGGTCGCCGCGTTCCCACCTGGGAGGCTGAGGGCATGCGCGTCCTGGTCACCGGGTGGTTCAGCTTCGACGAGGTGATCGCCACCATCGGCGACGAGCTGGGGGCGGACGTGGTCGTCGGCTGGCTCACCGAGCTGGGGATCGACCACGACGTCGCCTGGGCGCCCTACCTGGGGCGCGGGCCGCACTGGCGGGACCTCGACCCGGCCGACTACACCCACCTGGTGTTCGTCAGCGGCCCGTTGATGGACATGCCGCTGCTCCAGGAGCTCACCACGGCCTTCGCGCACGCGCAGCGGTGGGCGGTGAACGTCTCGGTGGTCCCGGACGACGCGCGACCGCTGTTCCACCAGGTGTGGGAGCGGGACGCCGCCGGGGTGGCCCGCCCCGACCTGGCCATCGCCACGACGACGCCGGACGTGCCGGTGGTGGCCGTCGCCTTCGCCCCCGCGCAGGAGGAGTACGGCACCCGCAGCCAGGCCGCGCAGGTGCGGGCGACGATCGAGGGCTGGCTCGGCGCCCGCGGCATGCCCTGGTTCGAGCTCGACATGGACCTGTACGACAAGCCTCACGAGCGCTTCCCCGCGCAGGTCGAGGCGCTCGTCCGACGGGCGGACGTCGTGGTCAGCATGCGGCTGCACGCGCTGGTGCTGGGGCTGGCCCACGGGGTCCCGGTGATCGCCTGCGATGCGATCGTCGGCGGCGCGAAGGTCAGCGCGCAGGCGGCGGCGCTGGGTTGGCCGGTGGTGCTGCGGGCCGGCGAGCTGGACCCGGCCACGCTGGACGCGGCCCTCGAGCACGCCCTCTCGGGCACCCTGGGCGATGCGATGGCCGAGGCCCGGCGGCGCGGTGCAGCCGGCAACGCGGAGGCGCGGGCGTGGTTCGTGCAGCAGCTCGCGGAGGGCTGACCGCGGGGCTGTGACCGCGGTCACCGCTCGGCTAGCGTGTCCTCCGTGTCGACGCCGACGCTGGACGCCATCGACCTGTCCGACCGGGCGTTCTGGGGCGCGCCGCCGGAGCAGCGGCACGCGGTCTTCGACCTGCTGCGCCGGGAGAGCCCGTTCGCCTTCTTCGCCGAGCCCGTCGTCCCCTACATCCCGGTCGGGCCCGGCTACCACGCGGTCACCCGGTACGCCGACGTCGAGGCGATCAGCTGCCAGCCGGCGTTGTTCGCCTCGGGCTCGGGGGCGGTCTCGATCGCCGACATGCCGCCGGACCTCAACGAGTTCTACGGCTCGCTGATCAGCATGGACGACCCGCGGCACGGCAAGATCCGGCGGATCGTGGCGAAGGCGTTCACGCCCCGGGTGCTGGAGGGCCTCGTGGGCAACGTGCAGGCGGTGGTCGACGACGTGGTCGCCCGGGCCCGGCAGCGGGCGGCGGACGGCGACGGCACCATCGACGTCGTCGCCGACCTCGCCGCGCCGATCCCGCTGCGGGTCATCTGCGACATGATGGGCGTGCCCGACTCCGACCGGGCCATGGTGCTGCAGCAGTCCAACGTGGTCCTCTCCGGCGGCGACCCGGAGCTCGTCGAGGACGAGGAGCACGTGGTCACCGCGTTCCTGGAGGCTGGGGAGCTGCTCGCCGGGCTGATGACCCGGCTGGCCGTCGAGCGTCGGGCCCGGCCGACCGACGACCTGACCACCGCGCTGGTCACGACGGAGGTGGACGGCGAGCGGCTGACCTCCCAGGAGATCGCCTCGTTCTTCATCCTGCTGCTGGTCGCCGGCAACGAGACGACCCGGAACGCCATCTCCCAGGGCGTGCTGGCGCTGTCCGAGCACCCGGCCGAGCGGGACCGCTGGGCGGCCGACCCGGGGATCACCCGCACCGCGGTGGAGGAGGTGGTCCGCTGGACCAGCCCGATCACCTGGATGCGGCGGACGGCGACCCAGGACGTCGAGCTGTCCGGCCGGGCGTTCCCCGCGGGCTCGAAGTTCCTGCTGTTCTACGGGGCGGCCAACCGGGACCCCGCCGTGTTCGCCGACCCGCACCGGTTCGACCTGACCCGGGACCCCAACCCGCACGTCGGCTTCGGCTCCCGCGGTCCGCACTTCTGCCTGGGCGCGCACCTGGCCCGGCGGGAGATCGGGGTCGCCTTCCAGGCGTTCGCCCGGGAGCTGCCCGACCTGGAGGTCTGCGGTGAGCCCGCGCGGCTGCAGTCGTCGTTCGTCAACGGGCTCAAGCGGCTGCCGGCCCGGCTGACCGGGCTGCGATGAGCCGGGTCGTGGTGGACCGGGAGGTCTGCATGGGTGCCGGGGTCTGCGAGATGGAGGCGCCGGAGGTCTTCGAGCTCGACGCCGACGGAGTGCTGCAGGTGCACGAACCGACCGACCCCGCCGCCGTGGAGACCGCCGTCCGTGCCTGCCCCACGGGTGCGTTGCAGCTCATCGACTGAGCGGCCGCTGGGCGGTCGCGAAGCGGCGCTCCACCTCGGGGGGGACCCCGCGGCGCTGCCGCAGCGCCGCGGGGAGTCTGCGCAGCAGCCCGGCCAGTGCCCGGCGGGCGGCGGGTTCGCGCACCGCCCGCCGGGCCAGCCGGCCGGTCGCGGCCAGCGCCACCGGCAGCGGCCGGCGCAGCCAGTCGACCAGGACGTCGTTGCGGGTCTGCAGCGCCCACCGGGCGGCCGTCGGGCGGTCCGGACCGGCGGGGTCGTGCCAGGCGACGACGTCCTCGGCGAAGACCTGCTGCCAGCCGGCGGCGGCCACGTCGAGGGCGAGCAGGTGCTCCTCCCCGCCGAAGAACAGCAGCAGGGAGAAGCCGCCGACGGCCAGGTGGGCATCCCGGCGCACGACCGCGGCGAAGGCCGGGAAGCTCAGCACGTCGGGGCCGGCGGGGGAGCGGCCCAGCAGCGCGGCCCGGTGCTTGCGGGTGACGGCGTCCTCGCTGCCGTCGGCGGCCATCCGCACCCGGCCGACGACGACGGCGACCCCCGGGTGGGCGTCGAGCAGGTCGGCGGCGGTCCCCAGCGAGCCTGGCTCCCACCAGGAGTCGTCGTCGGCGAAGGCGACGTACGGGGTGCGGGCGCGGCGGACGCCCTCGGTGCGGGCCACCGCGCCGGCGTTGACCGGCAGCCGGACGACCTGCACGCGCGGGTGCTGCTCGCGGACGGCCTCGGCGGTGCCGTCACCGGAGGCGTTGTCCAGCACGATCACCGGGACGTCGCCGTCCAGGTGCGCCAGCGTGCGCAGCAGCGACTCCCGCCGGTCCCGGGTCGCGATGACCACGGTGACCCGCGGGTGCCTCATGCGGAGAGGGGGGTGCCGGTGTCCTCCAGCGCGCCGGCGAGCTCGTCGAGCGGCAGGTCCAGCGCGCGGGCCAGCGCGGCGACGGTGAAGAACGCCGGCGTGGGCACCCGGCCGGACTCGATCTTGCGCAGCGCCTCGAGGCTCACCCCGGACGCGGCGGCGACCTCACCGGGGGAGCGGTCGCCCCGGGCCGAGCGGAGCAGGGCACCCAGCCGGCGACCCCGGTCGCGCTCGGCGGGGGTCAGCGGCGGTCGGACCATGGTCGTGATAGTAATACCGGGACAGTCATCCGGAAGGACGACGACGTGATCGAACTGCGCACCCCCGGCGAGCTCGAGGCCATGCGGGCGGCCGGGGCGGTGGTGGCCGACATGCTCGCCGCCGTCCGCGCTGCCGCAGCCCCGGGCATCCGGCTGACCCAACTGGACGAGGTGGCCCGGGGCGTCCTGGCCGACGCGGGCGCGACGTCGCCGTTCCTCGGCTACGCCCCGCTCAGCACCACCCCGCCGTTCCCCGGTGTGGTCTGCCTGTCGGTGAACGACGTCGCGCTGCACGGCATCCCCACCGCGCAGGAGCTCGAGGACGGCGACCTGCTCAGCGTCGACGCCGGTGCCACGCTCGACGGCTGGGTCGGCGACGCGGCGATCACGTTCCCGGTGGGCACGCCGCGGCCGGCGGACCTGCAGCTGGTGGACACCACCAGCGCAGCCCTGGCGGCCGGCATCGCTGCCGCGGTGCCCGGCAACCGGGTCGGTGACATCTCGGCGGCGATCGCGGCGGTGGGCCGGGCCGGCGGCTGCGGCATCAACACCGACCAGGGCGGTCACGGTGTGGGGCGCACGATGCACGCCGACCCGCACGTGCCGAACGAGGGCCGGGCCGGGCGCGGGGTGCCGCTGCGCGCCGGCCTGGTGATCGCCATCGAGCCGTGGTTCCTCGCCGGCGGGGACGACGGTTACCGGGTGGACGCCGACGGGTGGACGCTGCGCAGCGCCGACGGCAGCCGCGCCGCGCACGTCGAGCACACCGTCGCGGTCACCGACGACGGCCCGCGCATCCTCACCGTGACACGGTGATCCTCCCGGATCACACCGCGGCCAGGAGCCGTCCCGACCGCCGCTGAGCCGCTTCGTCGCGCCTGCGCGGGACCCTCCGGGCCCCACTCGGCACGAGCAAGTGCGCGGTGTGATCCGTGAGGATCACGGTGTCAGGGCCTGGTCGAGGTCGGCGATCAGGTCGTCCACGTCCTCGATGCCGACCGACAGCCGCACCAGGTCCGCCGGCACCTCCAGCGGTGACCCGGCGGCGCTGGCATGGGTCATCCGGTGCGGGTGCTCGATCAGCGACTCCACGCCGCCCAGGGACTCGGCGAGGGTGAACAGCGTCGTCCGCTCGCAGACCCGCAGCGCGGCCTTCTCGCCGCCCCTCAGCCGGAAGGACAGCATCCCGCCGAAGCCGGACATCTGCTGGGTCGCGATGTCGTGGTTGCGGTGCTGGGGGAGCCCCGGGTAGAGGACGTCGCCGACCATCGGGTGCTCCAGCAGCCACTCGGCGATCCGGCCGGCGTTGGCGCTGTGCCGGTCCACCCGGACGCCGAGGGTCTTGAGGCTCCGCAGCACCAGCCACGAGTCGAACGGGCCGGCGACCGCGCCCATCGCGTTCTGGTGGTAGGCCAGCCGTTCGCCCAGCTCGGCGTCGGACACGACGAGCGCGCCGCCGACGACGTCGGAGTGCCCGCCGAGGTACTTCGTCGTCGAGTGCACGACGACGTCGGCACCCAGGGTCAGCGGCTGCTGCAGGTACGGGCTGGCGAAGGTGTTGTCGACGACCAGCAGCGTCCCCGACGCGTGCGCGATCTCGGCCAGCGCGGCGATGTCGGAGATGTTGAGCAGCGGGTTGCTGGGCGTCTCGCACCAGACCACCCGGGTCGTCTCCGGGGCGACGGCGGCGCGGACGGCGTCGGTGTCGTTGAGGTCGACCGGCTGGTGCGTGACGCCCCACGGCTCGAGCACCCGGGAGATGAGCCGGTAGGTGCCGCCGTAGGCGTCACCGCCGAGCACGATCCGGTCACCCGGCCGGCAGACCGTGCGCAGCAGGGTGTCCTCGGCGGCCAGCCCGGAGGCGAACGCGAACCCGCGGGTGCCCTGCTCGAGCGCGGCCAGCGCCGTCTGCAGGGTGTCCCGGGTGGGGTTGGCGCTGCGGCTGTACTCGTAGCCGCCGCGCAGCCCGCCCACGCCGTCCTGCTTGTAGGTGGTGGTCAGGTGCAGCGGCGGGATGACCGCACCGGTGGCGAGGTCGGGCTCCTGGCCGGCGTGGATGGCGCGGGTGTTGAAGCCCTGCTCACCGACTCGGCTCGCTCGGGCGTCGTCTCGGGAGCTCATGACCCGACCGTAGGCGCGATGCCGACGAGGTGGCCCAGCACGTCCTGGCGGGTGACCACGCCGGCCGGCTTGCCCTCGACGTGCACCAGCAGCGCGTCGGCGTCGCCCAGGGCACTCACCGCCGCGGTCACCGGCTCGCCGGACCCGATGATCGGCAGCGGCGCGGACATGTGCCGCTCCACCGGGTCGGCCAGCGTGGCGCGACCGGAGAACAGCGCGTCCAGCAGCGTCTTCTCGGCCACCGAGCCGACCACCTCACCGGCGGTCACCGGCGGCTCGGCCTTCACCACCGGCAGCTGGCTGACGCCGTACTCGCGGAGGATGTCGATGGCGTCGCGGACGGTCTCGTTCGGGTGGGTGTGCACCAGGGTGGGGGTGCTGCCGGACTTGGCGTCCAGCAGCTCCCCGACGGTCTCGCCGCCACCGGCGTCGAGGAAGCCGTAGTCGGCCATCCACTCATCGTTGAAGATCTTGTTCAGGTAGCCCCGGCCACCATCGGGCAGCAGCACCACCAGGACGTCGTCCTTGCCCAGCCGCTCGGCGACCCGCAGCGCGGCGACCACGGCCATCCCGCAGGAGCCACCGACGAGCAGCCCCTCCTCGCGGGCCAGCCGCCGGGTCATCGCGAAGGAGTCGCCGTCGGAGACCGCGACGATCTCGTCGGCGACGGTGCGGTCGTAGGCGTCGGGCCAGAAGTCCTCACCGACCCCCTCGACCAGGTAGGGGCGCCCGGTGCCGCCGGAGTAGACCGAGCCCTCCGGGTCCGCACCGATCACCTGCACGCGGCCGTCGCTGGCCTCCTTGAGGTAGCGGCCGACGCCGGAGATGGTGCCGCCGGTGCCCGCGCCGGTGACGAAGTGGGTGACCCGCCCGTCGGTCTGGGCCCAGATCTCCGGCCCCGTCGTCTCGTAGTGGGAGCGCGGGTTG
This sequence comes from Modestobacter altitudinis, assembly GCF_005930475.1. GTDB lineage: Bacteria > Actinomycetota > Actinomycetes > Mycobacteriales > Geodermatophilaceae > Modestobacter > Modestobacter altitudinis. The sequence continues at coordinate 12,717 of NZ_SJEW01000079.1, read as the reverse complement.
GCCGGGTTGGAGTACTGGTCGGCCTTCCAGCCGCCGACGGTCTCCCGGGCCAGCCGGTCGGAGACCGAGTAGTACGAGCGCGGGTCGGCCGGGTCGACGGCGGTGGGGCACACGTGCACCTCCGCGCCGTAGGCCTTGAGCACGTTGATCTTCTCCTGGCCGACCTTGTCCGGGCACACGAAGATGCACCTGTAACCGCGCGTCTGGGCGACGATCGCCAGCCCGATCCCGGTGTTGCCGCTGGTGGGCTCGATGATCGTGCCGCCGGGCCGGAGCAGTCCCGCGGCCTCTGCGGCCTCCACCATGCGCAGCGCGATCCGGTCCTTCACCGAGCCGCCCGGGTTGACGTACTCGACCTTGGCCAGCACCAGCGGCGCGTCGGGTCCCAGGTGGTCGGTCACGGACCGCAGCCGCACCAGCGGGGTGTTCCCGATCAGCTCGACGACGGACTCGGCGTACTGCACGCGTGCCTCCTCTGTCCCTGCGGCAGCCGTGCACCGCCGCGTGCGGACACCCGCCATCCCACCAGACGCCGCCGTCCGGAGGGCGGTCGGTCCGGCGTGGGCAGGACCGGGGCACGTGACCGACGTCGCACGGTGTAGCCGGGCCCGAGTGGGTACCCCCTGCCAGTCGAGGGCCAGCCACCGCCCAGCCGGCAGTCAGCTCGCGAAGGCAAGGTGCAGGCCGTGGTGGACGTCGCGTCCCGGTCCCGAACGTCGTCCCGATGGTCCTCCGGCCTGGTCGCGCGGCTGCTGCCGGCCACCGGGCTGCTGGTGGTCCTGACCGCGCTCCTGGTCGGCGTGGTCGCCGGCGGCAGCGTCAACGACTGGGACCTCGACGTGTACCGCTGGGCGCCGGCCGTGCACTGGCCCGAGCTCGGCGCCGTCCTCGAGTGGTGGGTCATGCTGGGGCAGCGGGCGATCTGCCTGGCGCTCGCCGCCGCGTGGCTGGGGCTGCGGGCCTGGCGGGAGCGGGACCTGCGCCCCCTCGGTGTGCTGCTGGTCGCGACCCTGCTCACCAACGTCACGGTCGGCTCGATGAAGACCCTCGTGGGCCGGCTCGGGCCGCTGCAGTTGGGTGCGGACGCGGGGCTGCCGGGAGCCACCGAGATCTTCGCCCCCGGCGGGACGATCTTCCCGTCCGGGCACACCGCGAACGCCGTCGTCACCTGGGGCGTCCTGGTCATGGTCGCCCGCGGGCACCGGCGGTTGGGTGCGGTGCTGGCGTCCGTCGTGGCGGTCACCGTCGGGCTCACCACCGTCTACCTGGGCACGCACTGGTTGTCCGACGTGGTGGCCGGCTGGTGCGCCGGCGGGCTGGTGCTGCTCGCGCTGCCCACGGTCGTGCCCTGGGCGGAGCGGGCGGTGGCCCGGACGTGGGCCGAGCTCGCTGCCCGGCGGGCCCGCCGGTACCGGGGCCGCGCGGCCCGGGCGCGGTTGAGCACGGTCGGCAGCAGGTAGCGCGGCGACCGCCGAGCCGAGCGCTTTACGCCGGATACGCTGTGCCGGCCGAGGACGCCACTCGGACAGGCGGGCGTCGAACACACGGTGCACCGATGTGGGGAGAGGACCGCCCGGACCATGAGCGAGAGCCTGAGCGCGCTCCACCAGGAGCTGGCTGGCGTCGTCCTGGTCGACCGGCCGCTCGACGCGGTGCTCACCCAGATCGTGCAGATCGCCCGCCGGGCCCTGCCCGGCTCGGACGCCAGCTCGATCACCCTGATCCGCGACGAGCGCGGTTACACCGCCGCCTACGACGGGCAGCTGGCGATGGACGCCGACGAGCTGCAGTACGCGCGTGGCTACGGCCCGTGCCTGGACGCCGGCCGGTCCGGTGAGGTCTTCATCGTCGCGGACATGCACGCCGAAGAGCGCTGGCCCGACTACGCCCGGTCGGGGGCCGAGGTCGGCGTGCGCAGCTCGCTGTCGATGCCGCTGCCCTTCCAGGGCGCGACGATCGGCGCGCTGAACAACTACGCCGGACGGCCCAGCGCGTTCGGCGAGGGCGACGTGGTGGCCGCCGAGGAGGTCGCCGCGTTCGTGGCGATCGCCGTCGCGAACGCGGAGGCCTCCGCGCGGGCCGCCGACGACGTCGCGAACATGCGTCGGGCGATGGTCTCCCGTGCGGTCATCGAGCAGGCCAAGGGCATCCTGATGGAGCGCTACAAGACCACCCCCGAGCAGGCGTTCACGCTGCTCACCCACGCCTCGCAGCGCAGCAACATCAAGCTGCGCGACGTCGCCGAGGAGCTCGCGACCACCGGGGTGCTGCGCGGGAGCTGAGCTCCGGGCTGGCGGCGCCCGCGCCGACGGGGACAGGATCAGGACATGACGCAGACGTTCCCGACCGTCCCCCGGCGCACCCTCGGCGGGCTGGAGGTCTCCGCCCTCGGCCTGGGCTGCATGGGGATGAGCCAGATGTACGGCACCGCCGACCGCAGCGAGTCGATCGCGACCGTGCACCGGGCGCTCGACCTCGGGGTGACCTTCCTGGACACCTCCGACGTCTACGGCGACGGCCACAACGAGGAACTCGTCGGCGAGGCCATCGCCGGCCGTCGCGACGAGGTGCAGCTGGCGACCAAGTTCTCCCTCACCAGCAACGACCGCGGCGGGATGGACATCGACGGCCGCCCGGAGAACGTGCAGGCGCGGGTCGAGGACAGCCTGCGCCGGCTCGGCGTGGACGTCATCGACCTCTACTACCAGCACCGGGTCGACCCACGGGTGCCGATCGAGGACACCGTCGGTGCGATGGCCGAGCTGGTCGAGCAGGGCAAGGTGCGGTTCCTCGGCCTGTCCGAGGCCAGCGCCGAGTCGATCCGCCGCGCGGTCTCCGTGCACCCGATCGCCGCGCTGCAGAGCGAGTGGTCGCTGTGGACCCGCGACCTCGAGGCCGAGGTCGTCGGTGTGGCCCGCGAGCACGGGATCGGCATCGTCCCGTTCAGCCCGCTCGGCCGCGGCTTCCTGACCGGCGCGATCACCAGCCCCGACGACTTCGCCGAGGACGACTGGCGGCGCACCCACCCGCGCTTCACCGGCGAGGCGTTCACCGCCAACCTGCGGCTGGTCGAGGCGGTCCGTGCGATGGCCGCGGAGAGGGGCGTGACCGCCGGGCAGCTCGCCCTGGCCTGGGTGCTCGCGCAGGGCGAGGACGTCGTCCCCATCCCCGGCACCAAGCGGCGCAGCTACCTGGAGGAGAACGTCGGCTCGGCCGGTGTGCAGCTCACGCCCGAGGACCTCACCCGGCTCGGGGAGATCGCCCCGCCCGGGGTCGCCGAGGGCGGCCGGTACGCCGACGCCGCCTATGCCTACGGGAACAGCCCGGAGCGGGGATGACCTCCGCCGTCCCCCGGGTCCTGGTCCTCGTCTACGCATCGCCGGTCGCCGCGGCGATGGCCGGGATGGCCGTGCAGCTCGGCTACCGGGTGGTGCTCGTCGAACCCGACCCGGGGCTGCGGAACTCGGCGGCCTGGGCGGAGGAGGCCGTCGGGGCGGTGAGCGGGCTGGACGGCGACCGCGAGCTGGCCGCCGCCGACGTCGTCGTCACCGACCACCACCGGGACGATCTCGGCGTGCACCTGCGGGACGCGCTGGCCCGGCCGGTGCGCTGGGTCGGGATCATGGGCAACCCGCGGCACGAGGGCCCGCACGTCGCCGCGCTCGCCGCGCTCGGCGTCGGCCCGGACGACGTCGCCCGGGTGCACCGGCCGATCGGGCTGGACATCGGCTCCCGCACGCCGGCGGAGATCGCGCTGTCCACCCTCGCCGGGCTCCTCGCCGACCGCAACGGCCGGCCCGGCGGGTTCGCGGACCGGTGACCGTCGTCGTCGGTGTCGACCTCGGCACCAGCGGGCTGAAGCTCGCCGCGCTCGACGCGGACGGCGCGGTGGTGGCCGAGAGCGAGGCCGACTACCCGGTCGACCGGCCCCAGCCGGGCTGGGCGCAGACCGACGTCGCCGTCTGGCGGACCGCACTGGACGACGCCGTGGCCGCTCTCACCGGTCGGCTGGGGGACCGCCCGGTCGCGGCCGTGGGGCTGTCCGGGCAGATGCACGGCGCGGTGCTCGTCGACGCCGCCGGCACCGCGCTGGCGCCGGCGGTGCTGTGGCCCGACCGGCGCGCCGCCAGCGAGCTCGACCGCTGGCGCCGGCTCGCCGGGCCCGACCGCGCGGCCCTGGCCAACCCGCTGGCCGCCGGGATGACCGGCCCGCTGCTGGCCTGGCTGGCCGTCCACCAGCCGCAGCTGCTGGACCGGGCGGCAGCGGTCCTGCTGCCCAAGGACGCCCTCCGGGCCACCCTGCTCCCCGGCACCGACCCGGCGGTGACCGACCGCAGCGACGCCTCGGCCACCCTGCTCTGGGACGTGCCGGCCGACGGCTGGTCGGCGGCCGCGACCGCCGCCGCCGGGATCGACCCGGGCCTCCTGCCGGCGGTGCGGCCGGGCGACGCCGTCGCGGGGACCGCAGAGCTGTTCGGCGGGGCGGTGCCGGTCGTGGTGGGCGGCGCCGACACCCCGCTCGCGCTGCTCGCGGCCGGCACCAGCGGCGGCGTGCAGGTGAACCTCGGCTCCGGGGCCCAGCTGCTCCGCCCGGGGGTGCCGGCGGCGCCGGTGACCGACCCGGTCGTGCACTGCTACGCCGACGCGGACGCCGGCTGGTACGCGATGGCAGCGCTGCAGAACGCCGGGACGGCGTGGTCCTGGGTGCGTGAGGTGCTGGGCATGGACTGGGCGGCCTTCGCCGGCAGCCTCGCGACGTCCGCGGCCGGTGCCGGTGGCGTCGTCTTCTCGCCGTTCCTGACCGGGGAGCGCGGTGGGGTCGCCGGACCCGACGCCCGCGGCGGCTGGACCGGCCTGTCCGCGGACACCACCCGGGCCGACCTGGCCCGGGCGGCCGTGGAGGGGGTGGCCTGCGCGATCGCGGCCGCGCTGGACCTGCTCGGCCCGGACGCGGGTGGGCTGGTCGTGCTGACCGGCGGCGGGGCGCGGGACCCGGCGGTGCAGCAGGTGCTGGCCGACGCGCTGGACCGCCCGGTGCAGCACGTGCAGGTGCGCAGCGCGTCGGCGACCGGAGCGGCCGTGCTCGCTGCCCGCGGCGTCGGCCTCGACCTCGTGCCGCAGCGAGCTCAGGGTCCGGTGGTGGAGCCGCGCCGGCCCGGCGGTGCGGCCGAGCTCCGCGAACGCTGGTCCGCGGCGGTGCGCTGAGCGCTCGCCGCGCGGAACGACCCGGCTGCTGTCACCGTTGTGACGACGAGCGAGCCCGCCACGGGCTCCCGAGGACACGAGGGGGTGGGCGCGTCATGGCGTCGCTGTTCAACAAGGTCGTGCAGTTCGCGAACAGCCCGAAGGGCAAGCAGGTCATCCGTCAGGCCACGGACAAGGCCCAGGAGCTGGCCAAGGACCCGAAGAACCGGGCGAAGATCGACGACGTGCGCCGCCGGATCCAGGGCGGTCGCGGGGGCAACGGGACGGGCACCGGCCCGGTCCGCTGACCTCCCCGGCTCAGGCTGACGGCGCTCGTCCCGCACCCGGGGCGAGCGCCGTCAGCACGTCGGGGTGCAGCGCGCCGTTGCTGGCCACGGCGCTGCCGCCGGCCGGCCCCGGCGTCCCGTCCAGGTCGCTGAAGGTGCCGCCCGCCTCCCGGACGATCACGTCCAGCGCGGCGAGGTCCCACAGCGACACCTCGGGTTCGCAGGCCACGTCGACCGCGCCCTCGGCGACCATCATGTAGCTCCAGAAGTCGCCGTACGCCCGGGTCCGCCAGACCGTCCGGGTGAGGTCGAGGAAGGCGTCCAACCGGCCGCGCTCCTCCCAGCCGGAGAGGCTGGAGTAGGACAGGCTCGCGTCGGTCAGGGTCGAGACCTGCGACACCGTGCAACGGGTGGCGTTCTCCAGCCGGCGCCCGGTCCACGCACCGGTGCCGGCCGCGGCCCACCACCGGCGGTGCAGCGCCGGGGCTGACACCAGCCCCACCACCGGGACGTCACCGTCGAGCAGCGCGATGAGCGTCGCCCACACCGGCACCCCGCGGACGAAGTTCTTGGTGCCGTCGATCGGGTCGATCACCCAGCGCCGGTCACCGCGACCGGTGCTGCCGAACTCCTCGCCGATCACCGCGTCGCGGGTGCGGGCCCGGGCCAGCGTGCGGCGCAGCTGCTCCTCGACGGCCCGGTCCGCGTCGGTGACGGGGGTCAGGTCGGGCTTGGTGTCGATCACCAGGTCCTGGGCGCGGAACCTGTCCAGGCTGAGCGCGTCGGCCTGGTCGGCCAGCACGTGCGCCAGCCGCATGTCCTCGTTGTAGCCCCGCTGCCCCGACGTCATGGGGCCCGAACCTAGCGGTCGGGCCCCGGTGACCCGCTGGAGCGGCCCCCCTGCGGGGTCCCGCCGCGAGCTTGGGAGCGGTGGGGGGCAGGGGGCCCTTCTTCAGTTGAAGACGGCCTTGCTCACGGCTGCGGGGGTGTCGTACTCCTGGTCGCCGATGCCCTTCAGCGCGTCGAGGACCTCGTCGCTGCCTCCCTGGGACTCGGCGTGCTTCACCACGTCGTCCTTCTTGGCCGGGTACTCGATGCCGGACAGTGCCTTCTGGATGTCGATCGGGCTCACCATGGTCGGGACCTACCCCGCAGGCCCGACGCCGACTCGCGGACCGGCGCAGTTACCGTCGGGAGCATGGAGGCCGGGACGATCGTCGGGCTGCTCGCCGACCCGGTGCGGCTGAAGGTGGTCGCCGCCCTCGCGCTGGGCGCCGAGACCCTGGAGGAGGTCGCGGAGGCCACCGCGCTGTCCCTCAAGGACGTGGCGCTCGCCGCCCGCCGGCTGAGCCGCGCCGGCCTGGTGCACCGCGACGGCCACACGCTGGCGCTGCACACGGAACGGTTCGGGGAGGCGGCGCGTGCCGCGGCCGCGCTCGCGCCGCCGGTCCCGCGGTTGTCCGCGGACCCGGCCGAGGACGCCGTGCTGCAGACCTTCCTGCGGGACGGCCGGCTGGTCTCGATCCCGGCCCAGCACAGCAAGCGGCGGGTGGTGCTGGAGCACCTGGTGGTCGTCTTCGAGCCAGGCGTCCGCTATCCCGAGCGCGAGGTCAACGCGTTGCTGGCGGCCTGGCACCCGGACGTCGCCGCGCTGCGCCGCCACCTCGTCGACGAGGGCCTGCTCACCCGCGAGGCCGGCGTCTACTGGCGCTCCGGCGGCTACGTCGAGGTCTGACGGCCCCTCTCAGGGCCCGCCGCGAGCCCGCGAGTGGTGGGGGGAGAGGGGCCGTCAGTGGCCGGGGCCGAGCTGGCCGACGGCGGCGATCAGCCGGCGGAAGCTGGCCAGCCGCTCCCGGCGGGCCGGTGGGCCGTCAGCGGCCCAGGCGTCCAGAGCGCAGCCCGGGTCGTCCTCGGTGTGCCCGCACAGCGGCGGGCAGTCGACGGCGACCTCGGCCAGGTCGTCGAACGCGGCGAGCACGTCGGCGGGCGTCACGTGTGCCAAGCCCAGCGAGCGGATCCCCGGGGTGTCGATGACCGTGCCGCCACCGGGGAGGTCGAGCAGCACCACCGAGGACGACGTGTGCCGGCCCTTGCCGATCTTGCTGACGTCGCCGGTGGCCCGGAAGGCGTCCGGCACCAGCCGGTTGACCAGGGTGGACTTGCCGACACCGGACTGGCCGACCAGCACGCTCATCCGGTCCCGCAGGTGTTCCAGCAGGTCCTCCAGCGACGCCTCCCGCGACATCGGGACCGCCTGCACCTCCAGGCCGGCATAGCGGTCCAGCAGCGGCTGCGGGCTGGCCAGGTCGGTCTTGGTCAGGCACAGCAGCGGCGCGAGCCCACCGGCGTAGGCCGCCACCAGGCAGCGGTCCAGGAACCCCAGCGCCGGGTCGGGGTCGGCCACGGAGGTGACCACGACGAGCAGGTCGGCGTTGGCGACCACGATCCGTTCGGTGGGGTCGGTGTCGTCGGCGGTGCGGCGCAGCGAGGTGACCCGGTCGGCGATGGTGACGATCCGGGCCAGGCTGTCGGTCCGCCCGGTGGTGTCGCCGACCACCCGGACCCGGTCGCCCACGACCACCCCGTGCTTGCCGAGCTCCCGGGCGCGCATCGTGGTGACGTCGACCGGAGCGCCGTCGGGGCCCTCGACCCGCACGGTCATCCGGCCGCGGTCCACGGCGATGACCAGGCCGGGCACCGCCTCGTCGTGCGCGGGCCGGGTGCGGGTCCGGGGGCGGGAGCCGTGCCGGGTGGCCCGGACCCGGACGTCGTCCTCGTCGGAGCGGCTGTCCATCCGGCGGCTCACGCGGGCACCTCCACGCCGAGCAGCCCCGCCCAGCGCTCTCGGAAGTCCGGCAGGGTCTTGGTCACCGCGCCCGGGTCGGTGACCTCGACCCCGTCGACGGCCAGCCCCAGCAGCGCCGCGGCGTGGACCATCCGGTGGTCGGCGTAGGAGTCCAACCGGGCCGGACGGCGCGGGCCGGGGGTGATGACCAGTCCGTCGGGCAACTGCTGCACCTGTGCACCGACGGCGGTCAGCACCTCGTCGAGGGCCTGCAGCCGGTCGGTCTCGTGCCCGCGCAGGTGCGCGATCCCGGTGAGCCGGGACGGGCCGTCGGCCAGGGCGCACAGCGCGGCCAGCACCGGGGTCAGCTCGCCGACCTCGCCGAGGTCGGCCTCGAGCGGGGCGATCCGGCTCCCCCCGGTGACCCGCAGCCCATCGGCGGTGCGGACCACCTCGGCGCCCATCGCGGTGAGCAGCCGGTCCAGGCGGGCACCGGGCTGGGTGGTGTCGGTCGGCCAGTCCCGCACGGTCACCCGGCCGCCGGTCACCAGGGCGGCGGCGAGGAACGGTGCGGCGTTGGAGAGGTCGGGTTCCACGACCCGGTCCACCGCCGCGACCGGGCCGGGGGAGACCCGCCACCCGCGCTCGGTCGTGGTGACGGCGACGCCGTGCTCGGTGAGCGCGCGGACGGTCATCTCCACGTGCGGCATCGAGGGCACGCTGCCGGCCAGCGTGAGGTCCAGCCCCTCGTCGAACCGGGCGGCGGCCAGCAGCAGGCCGGAGACCACCTGGCTGGACTCGCTGGCGTCCACGGTGACCGCGCCGCCGCGGACCGACCCGGTGCCGTGCACGGTGAACGGTGCCCGGCCGCGCCCGGCGTCCTCGACCTCCACCCCGGCGGCGCGGAGCCCGGCGATCAGGCCGGCGTTGGGCCGCTCGCGCAGCCGGACGTCGCCGTCCAGCCGGACCGGGCCGGTGGCCAGGGCCGCGACCGGCGGCAGGAACCGGAGCACGGTCCCGGCCAGGCCGGCGTCGACCTCGGCCGGCCCACGCAGCCCACCGGGCGTGACCAGCCAGTCCTCGCCGTCCTCGGCGATCCCGACGCCGAGCGCACGCAACCCCGCGGCCATGAGGTCGGTGTCCCGGGCACGCAGCGGCCGGACCAGCCGGCTGGGGGCGTCGGCCACCGCGGCCAGCACGAGCGCGCGGGCGGTGATCGACTTGGAGCCGGGCAGGGTGACGACGGCGTCGACCGGCGTGCTGCGGGCGGGTGCCGCCCAGACCTCGACCATGCCGGTCATCCTGCCCTGCTGGCCTCCTCGGCCAACGTGGCGACGGCCGAGGCGACCCGCCGCCGCCGGGTCGCCTCGGCCTTGGCGCCCTCGACGGCGAGCACGTGCCGCAGCTGGGCGCTGTAGGACGACGCCTGGAACCGCGCCCGGGCCGTGGGCTCGGCGTCCAGCGCCGCCGCGAGGTCGGCGGGCACCTCCACCTCTCGTGGCTGGTCGTCCAGCTCGACGTCCACCTCCACCTCGTCGCCGGCAGCGACCCCGGCGGCCGCCCGGCGGTCGGCGCTCAGCGGGATCAGCGAGCGGCCGCCCATGCTCCCGATCGACGTCCGGTAGCTGTGCCCGCCGACGGTGACCGTGACCGCCGGCTTCTTCCCGCCGCCCAGCGCCTCGACGACCTCTGGCGGCACCGCCATGCCGGTCGCGGTCTTCCCGTGCAGCTCGACGGTCGTGGTGAACCTCATGGCGCGAGAGGATGGCAGCTCCGGGCGCGTCGCGACAGCGCCCGGAGCAACAGGTCACCCTCCGGTGTGCTGCGCCGGCTGGGCCTGCTTCTTCGCCGGCATCGTGCGCACCAGCCGCCGGTTGGCGAACTCGAACATGCCCAGCTCGGAGAGCTCCCGGCCGTAGCCCGAGCGCTTCACCCCGCCGAAGGGCAGCTCGGGGGAGGAGCCGGAGGGCTGGTTGATCCAGACCATCCCGGACTCCAGCCGGTCGGCCACCGACCGGGCCCGCTCGGTGTCGCCGCTGTACACGGCGGCGCTGAGCCCGAAGTCGCTGTCGTTGGCCAGTGCGATGGCCTCCTCCTCGTCGGCGACCCGGTAGACCACCGCGGCCGGTCCGAACAGCTCCTCGTGGTAGGCCCGCATGTCCGGGGTGACGTCGGTGAGCAGGGTGGCGTTGACGAAGGCCCCGTCGTGCTCGGGGCGGCCGCCGCCGGCCAGCACGGTGGCGCCCTTGTCGACGGCGTCCTGGATCTGCGCGGCCAGGTCCGCCGCGGCGCGCTCGGTGGACAGCGGGCCGAGCGTCGTCGACGGGTCGGCCGGGTCACCGGGGGCGAAGGTCGAGAAGGCCTGCTGCAGGCCCCCCACGACGTCGTCGAAGACCTCGTCGAGCACGATGATCCGCTTGGCGGCGATGCACGCCTGGCCGGTGTTGGCCATCCGCGCCATCGTCGCCGCCTTGACCGTCCGGCCGACGTCGGGGGCGTCGAGCACGATGAACGGGTCGCTGCCGCCGAGCTCGAGCACCGACTTCTTCAGGTGCTTGCCGGCCAGCTGCGCGACACTGCTGCCGGCCCGCTCGCTGCCGGTCAAGGTCACGCCCTGGATCGCCTTGTTCGAGATGACCTGCTCGACGTCGGCGATCCGCAGGAACAGGTTGGTGTAGACGCCCTCGGGCGCCCCGGCGTCGCGGAACAGCTGCTCCAGGGCCAGCGCGCACTGCGGGTTGTTCTCCGCGTGCTTCAGCAGGATGGTGTTGCCCAGGGTCAGGTTGGGCCCGGCGACGCGGACCACCTGGTAGAGCGGGTAGTTCCACGGCTCGATGGCCAGGATGACGCCGGTCGGCTCGTTGACGACGACGGCCTCGCCGGCCATCACGTCGATCGGCTTGGGCTCGAGGAAGCGGGGGCCGTTGTCGGCGTAGTAGCTCAGGATGCTGGCGGCCAGCTGCACCTCACCGGCGGCCTCCTGGATACGCTTGCCCATCTCCTTGGTGATCAGCGCGGCGAACTCCTCGGTGCGCTCGAGCATCAGCTCGGCGGCCTTCTTCACCACCGCCGCGCGCTCCTCGACCGTGCGCCGGCGCCAGTCGAGGAAGGCGGCGTGCGCCTTCTCGACCACGCCGTCGACCTCGCTGGTCTCCAGGAAGGGGAACTCCTGCTCGGTCTGACCGGTGTAGGGGTTGATCGTCGCGTACGGGCGCGCGCCGGCGTCGCCGGCGGTCTTGGGCTGCTCGGTGGAGGGAGCCTGGGTGGTCGTCACGTCGTCGTGCTCCTCGTGCTCTCCGTCGGATGTCCCCTCCCGTCCTACCCCTCCGGCCCGTTCCACGCAGCACGTGCGGCGTGGCCCGCCAGAACTGTCGTACCCCGTACGTATGTTCGATCCGTGGCAGATCATCCGGGCAGTGTGGTGGTCGACGTGGTGTGGGCACCGCGTGCGGCCCCGCCGCGGTTGCCGGTGTCTTGGTTGTCGGATGAGGAGAAGGCGGTGGAGCTGCAGCGGGTGCAGGCCCGCCGCGCGGCCGACACCGCCTACGAGGCCGAGCTGATCATGGGCCTGGCCGCCCAGCGTCCGGCCGCCGACGACCCGCAGCCGGGTACGCCGGGCGCTCGCCGGCCGGGGTGGGCGGTCGATGAGGGCTGTGACGGGGCCAGTGAGTTCTTCACCGCGGAGCTGTCCGCGGTGCTCAACCTGGGTCGCCGGACGGCCGGCTACCGCTACGCCCGCGCCCACACCTGGCAGACGAAGCTGCCGCGGACGTTCGCCGCGCTGCAGGCCGGGGTCCTCGATGAGCGGCGGGCCAGCCAGCTCGCCGACGTGCTGCAGCACACCAACGCCGTCATCGCCGGTCGGGTGGAGGCGGCGCTGCTGCCCGAGGCGAGCGAGCTGTCGGTGACCCGGCTCAAGGACCGGGCCACCGAGCTGATGGTGGAGCTGGACGCCGACGCCGCCGACACCCGCCGCACCGAGGCGGAGAAGACCGCCGACGTGCGGGTCTGTCCGGGCGCGGTCGAGGGCCGGTCCACGCTGGCCGCCGACCTGCCCGCCGACGAGGCGGTCGAGTGCTACGACGTCGTCGACCAGCTGGCGAAGATGCTCAAAGCCGACGGCGACCCCCGCCGGATCGGGGCGCTGCGGGCGCATGTGCTGTCGCTGCTGATCCGCCGCCCCGCCGACTCCGGCCTCCCCGGTGTGACGGCGAACGTGACGGTCACCGCCGGGCTGGACGGCCTGGGCGGGACGGGCAGCACGCCGGGTGAGGTCAACGGGTTGCCGATCACCGCCGCGCACGTCCGCGAACTGCTGGCCCGCGTCGGTGCGCTGGGGCTCACCGCCCCCGAAGGTGGGACGCTGACGTTCGCGATCACCGGCCCGGACGCGCAGCTGCTGGCCACCCTCACCCCGGCCGAGCTCACCCGGCTGGCCCGCCGCGGCTGCCCCACCCACCC
>NZ_SJEW01000078.1 GCF_005930475.1 Modestobacter altitudinis | reverse complement strand
CGCCCCACCCGTCGCGCCCGGCGCGGACCGGGCCCGGACACAGCTGTACCGCCGTCGACGGCCTTCCCCCAGGCCGACGACGGCGGTACAGGTACTGCGGTCGATCAGGCGGCGTTGAACCCGGCCCGGTCGACCTTGCGGTGGAAGCGCTCGCCGAGCTTGCCGCCCAGGACGGCGCCGATCAGCGTGACGACCAGGACGGCGACCAGGGCGACGATGCCGGCGGTGGTGGCCGTGCCCTCGTCGACCGGGATGCGCGGCAGGTTCAGCTGCGAGAGCACGTTGTACTCGGCGCCGGCCACGGCGGCGAGGACCGCGAGGGCGACGACGACCAGCAGGCCGATCAGCCACACGGCGACACCCTGACGGGCGCCGTCGAAGCGGGACATCCGCCCGGCGACGTAGCCGCCGGCCAGGTAGGCCAGGAACAGGACGACCAGCAGCGCGATCCCGCCGCCGATGCCGATGCCGCCGGCGTTCGAGGTGGCCTCGCCGGCCGAGGGCACGCCCTGGGTCAGCCCGATGGCGACGCCGGCGGCGGAGATGAGGGCGATCAGCAGGACGGCCAGGCCGTTGGCGGACAGCCAGCCGAAGAAGGCCGCGCCCCACTTGATCCCGCCGAAACGCTGGTGCTGCGCGTCGACGGCGTCACGGGCGGCGCCCTTGCTGGCGCGGGCGCCGTTGGCGGTGTTGTTGCGGAACTCGGTCTCCCGCGCGCTGGTCGCGCTCGAGGACTCCGGGGTCGAACTGGTGGCCATGGGGTCTCCAGGTGGATGAGCGACGCGGGATGGCGTGGCGGTGCGGGATGGGCCGTCGCGGCCGGTGGGCGAGCAGCCGCTCACCGGCCGCGACGAGTTCAGGGCATGCGCGAGCAGCCGGCCCCCGCCGAGACGGCGACCGGCTGGTCGTGCAGGGTGGAGGGGCCGGTCGCCCGGCCCCTCCGCGGAGATCAGCGGTTGCGGTTGATGTCCGTGACGCCGTCGGTGTCGGCCTCGATCTGCTCCTTGCGGACCGTGTCGGTGACCGTCTCCTGCTCGGTGACGGTGTCGACGTCCAGCCGGACGCGCTCGACCGGGACGGCCTCCTTGGCCACCACGGGGCGCTCGGCGTGCAGGACGACCTCGTGCTCCTCCTCGGAGATGGCCGGGCCGTCGAGGGCGTTGCCGACGTTGGCGTCGGTGATCGGCTCGCGCTCGATCCGGACCTCCTCGTGGGAGACCGGGACCGTGGTCGTCACGTTCTCGGTGACGACGTACTTGCGGAGGCGGGCGCGGCCGGCCTCGACCTGCTGCGTGCCGACGCGGAGCTGCTCCTCGGAGCGGGTCATCGCGTTGTCGGTCGTCGGGCCGGAGGTGTCGTGGCCGACGGTGCCGTGGCGGTTGGTGTCGGTGTCGGTGTCGGTGTACCCGGCCGTCTGCGTGGTGTCGGTGTCGGTGTACCCGGCCGTCTGCGTGGTGTCGGTGTACCCGGCGGTGCCGGTGCCGACGCCGTAGTAGCGGTAGAGCTCCTCCTCCTCGGCGGGGGAGAGGTGGCCCTGGTCGGCGTCCACGCGCGGGGCGTCCTTGACCTTGGCCTTGTCGTACGGCACGCGCAGCGTGCCGTCGGCGACGGTGGCGTCGGCGAGGGGGACGAAGGTCTCCTTGTTGCCGAACAGGCCGGTGCTGACGGTGGCCCACTCGGGGCTGCCGGTCTGGTCGTCCAGGTAGACCTGGCCGACCTTGCCGAGCTTGTCGCCGTCGTTGTCCACGGCGTTGCTGCCGATGATGGCGGTGATGTCCTGCTGGGTGATCATGGGCTTTCCTCCAGGGGGGAACTGGGTGGTCGAGGGGTCTCCGCCGTGGTGCGCGGCGACCGCCGGACCCTCCTGTGCCCTCCCGTTTACTACGTAAACGGATCTTGGACGCGAATTGCTGGCAGCCCCGCGGCAAACACCGGGACCGCTGCCATCTCGCCCGGCTCGGACCCGCTCAGGCGAGGTCCTCGACCTCGCCGCCGGAGTTCCGGGCCTCGCGCAGCACCCCTTCCAGCCGGTCGAGCAGGTTCTCCAGGGCGTCCTCGAACTCCGCGGCCGACTTGTCCAGCGAGAGCAGCTGCTCGGTGCGCTGCAGGTTCGGGAACAGGGTCAGGTCGGTCTTGCGCTGGGCCTCGGGGTCGCCCTCCGGCTGGTCGAGCAGGCTCACCTGGGCGCCCAGCTGGGTGACCTCCAGCAGCAGGTGACCGAGCAGGAAGCTGGAGTACGCCCGGTAGGCGGCGATCGCGGCCTGGTCGGAGAAGCCGGCCTCGGTCAGCGTGCCGAGGAAGGACTCGACCAGCCGCAGGCTGCGCAGCGGCGGCCGGACCCAAGGAGCGGCCGGCGGGCGGCTGGCGATCAACGGGAAGACCGAAGGGTGCGCCAGCGCGATCCGGCGGATGCCGTGCGCCAGCCGCATCAGGTAGTCCTGCCAGCCGTTGTGCTCCTCGATGTAGAGGTCGTCGCCGTCATCTTTGACGAAGAGCGTCTCGACGACCCGCTCCACGACGCCGTCCAGCAGGTCCTCCCGACCCGGGACGTAGCGGTAGAGCGCCATCGCCTCCACTCCCAGGGAGGCGCCGAGCCGACGCATCGTGAGCGCGGCGAGGCCGTGCGCGTCGATGTAGTCGACGGCGCCGCGGAGGATCCGGTCGCGGTCCAGGCCCACCGGTCGGGTCATTCCGCCGGCGACCTCCGTGCCTTCCTTGACCGCCACCAGGTCGGGGTCCCGGTCGTCGTCGCTCGTTGCCGTCGGCACAGTTGCTCTCCTCGCGTCGGCTCCACTGTCCTCGCAGGCGCGGAACGGTGGCCAAGCCGCCTGACTGGTACCCCGTTCCGGGCCCGCACGCCTCAACGGGTGTGATGAGGAACACTGCTAGCAATCTGCTTGCAAGAGTTAGCACTGGGCTCTTCCGGGGCATGCTGGAGGAGTCAGGTCACACACCCCACCTCTTGGAGTCCCCATGACCGACAACACCAAGCTGATCAACCAGCTGCGCGCCCTCCTGCTGCTCACGCAGACCGAGGAGCAGGTGGCCCGCACCCGCATCGGGCAGGCCCGCACCGACGCCGTCCGTCGCGAGCTGACCCAGAACGCCGACAACGCCGCAGAGCGCACCGAGGCCATCACCGAGCAGCTGCGCGCCCTCGGCGGCGTCGCCGACGTCGTCACCCCGGCGCTCGGCCGGCTCGGCGCCCTGGTCAAGGCCGTCTTCGACCAGGCCGAGCCGATCGAGGAGGCCCTGCTGCAGGACCTCACCCTCGAGCACCAGCTGCTCGACCGGGCCACCTACCTCAAGGTGCTGGCGGAGGCCGCGAAGCAGACGAAGGCGCAGCACCTCGCCGAGCGCCTGATCACCGCGCACAAGGCCACCGTCGAGTGGCTGACCGTCGTCCTGGCCGAGGAGGCCCTGGGCGGCCCCGCGGCCCTGCAGGCCACCCCGTTCCAGCGGGTCGCCGGCGGCGCCACCCGGCTGGTCAACCTGCCGGTGCGCTTCGCCGCCGACAGCGTCAACCGCGCTGTCGACTCGGTGCAGCAGGTCGGCGAGGAGACCGGGGACAAGGTGAGCTCCGTTGCCGGCAAGGCCGCGCAGTTCACCGACGCCGTCCGCGAGACCCTCGTCGTCGGCCGCAGCGCGTCGCTGCGGCGCGCCGAGCGGATCGCCCGTCGGGAGGGCAACCGCTCCGCCGCCGACACCGCGAAGGCCGCCCGCGAGGAGCTCGGCGACGTCTCCGCCGACGAGCTGCCGATCAAGGGCTTCGACTCGCTGTCGACCAACGACGCGGCCAAGGCCGTCAAGGGCCTGACCAGCGCCCACGACGTCCGGGTGATCATCCGGTACGAGGAGACGCACAAGAACCGGTCCAGCGTGATCAGCGCTGCGCAGACCACCGTGGCCGGTCTGGCCAAGGACGCAGTCGGCATCTCCGACTGACACCTGCAGCACCCGAGGGGCCGGCGTCCGCACTGCGGACGTCGGCCCCTTGCGTCCCGTCCCGCAACGGCCACGCTGCGCTGTCGAGCACCGGCTCGGCGCGGAGACAGATGTCACGATGCGTTACATCGGAGACACATCCGGAGATACTGACTGTCATGAGCACTCTGCCCGAGGTGGCCACCACTCCTGAGGTGCTGGAGCGGGAGTTCTCCCTCCTCACGGCGGTGACCAGGCTGGACTTCCTCAGCCGACGCGACAACGTGGTCATCGACGAGCCCAACGACAGCACCGACGACGACGACCACTGGATGCGGATCAAGGACGTCACCACCACGCTGGACGTGGAGGAGGCGCTGGAACTGCTGACTCTCGGTGAGGTCGTCGCCCGCAAGGCCCACGAGCACCGGCAGCTCGGCATCCGCGCCGCACTCCGCGGCGGTGCCGACTGGCAGCAGATCGGCCGCGCGCTCGGCGTCTCGCCCCGGGCTGCGTGGGAACGGCACGTCAGCTGGCTCGACGAGCAGGCGCGGGCCCGCGCCGCCGGTGACCCCGACGCGCTGGACACCGAGTCGCTGACCGCCGCGCGCAGCCTCGCCGGCCGCCGTCCCTGAAAGGACCCACTTCTCTCCACCCCTCGCAAGCTCGGGGCGGTGCCCTGAAGGGGGCCTCGGGTCACGTCGTGTGCAGGACGGCGAAGGTGGCGACGGCGTGCACCAGGGTGCGGCCCTCCTGCTCGACGTCGGCCTCGCACATCGTGAGGTGCTCGCCCTGCTTGCTGACCCGGCCGACGACCTCGAGGTGGCCTGGCTTCCCGGCCCGCAGGTAGGTCACCGTCAGCTGGCTGGTCGCCGGGACGTCGTCCTCCCCGGTGAGGCTGCGCACCGCCTGGCCCATCGCGGTGTCGACCAGGGTGGCCAGCACGCCGCCGTGCACCGTGCCGGCCTCGTTGAGGTGGCTCTCGGTCGCGTCGAGCTCCAGCCGCGCCGTCCCGTCGTCCGCCGTCCGGCCGTACACGCCCAGGGTGTCCACGAAGCTCTCCGTCATCTACGGCCGCTACCCGGGTCGGCTGCTCGACACGCCTCGCGGGTCGGCGGGTGGTCTGATGGACCCCACTCGACGGCGAGGGGGCTGACATGCAGCAGGTGACGCTGGCCTACGGACGCGGAGGACTGTCCGTCGAGCTCCCGGACGACGCGGCGGTGATCACGCCCGCCCAGCACGCGGCGGCCCCCGACGTGCCGGCCGAGTTGCGCCGGGCGTTGCGCGAGCCGGTCTCCGGCCTTCCGCTGCGGGAGCGGGTGCGCCCCGGCCAGACGGTGGCCATCTCGGCCTGCGACGGCACCCGGGCCCAGCCGCGGGACCTGATGATCCCGGCCGTGCTCGAGGAGCTCGACGGCATCGTGCGGCTTGAGGACGTCGTCGTCCTGGTGGCCACCGGCACCCACCGGGCCAACACCGACGCCGAGCTGCGGGCGATGTTCGGCGACGAGGTCGTCGACACGGTGCGGATCGTCAACCACGACTCCCGGGCGGGCGACACGCACCGCTGGGTGGGCACCTTCGGCGACGGCGTGCCGGTCTGGCTGAACGAGCAGTGGGTGGACGCCGACGTCCGGCTCACCACCGGCTTCGTCGAGCCGCACTTCTTCGCCGGCTTCTCCGGCGGACCCAAGATGGTCGCCCCCGGTCTCGCCGCGCTGGACACCGTGCTGGTGCTGCACGACGCGCGGCGGATCGGCGACGAGCGCGCGACCTGGGGCGTCACCCAGGGCAACCCGGTGCACGACGACGTCCGGGCGATCGCCGCGGCCACCGACGTCACGTACTCCTTCGACGTCGTGCTCAACACCCGGCAGCAGGTCATCGCCGCGTTCGGCGGCGACGTGCTGGAGATGCACGCGACGGCGATCGAGCGGGCCCGCGAGGTGGCGATGGCGCCGGTGGACGCGCCGTTCGACGTCGTCGTCACCACCGGCTCGGGGTTCCCGCTGGACCAGAACCTCTACCAGTCGGTGAAGGGGATGTCCGCCGCCGCGCAGGTGACCCGGCCGGACGGGCTGATCGTCTGCGCCGCCGCGTGCGAGGACGGCTTCCCCGACCACGGCTCCTACCGCGAGGTGCTGACCTCGGCCGCGTCACCGGAGGCACTGCTGGAGCTGATCAGCGCTCGCGAGCAGACCGTGCCCGACCAGTGGCAGGTGCAGATCCAGGCGCGCATCCAGTCCGCGCACCGGGTGGTCATGCACACCGACCGCCTCACCGACGCCCAGCTCGCCGAGGCCCACCTGGAGCAGACCGCGGACATCGCGGCCACCGTCGCCGAGGCCGTGGCCAAGGCCGGCCCCGGCGCCCGGGTCTGCGTCCTCCCCGAGGGCCCGCAGACCATCCCCTACATCCGCAGCTGACCCCTCCCGAGCGCTTTCGCGCGCGAAATCTCCCGCGGTTTCGCGCGCGAGAGTACGGGCCGACCGCCTGCGGAGGGTGCGGTCTGCACGGTGTTGCCGGGCCGCCGCCGTCGCGAGGGTGGCGGCATGGACACCGTCGTGCACCTGACGGGTGTGAGCCGGCGCTACCGGACCGGCGCGGGGGAGGCCGTGCGGCGGGTGGCCGCCGGCGGCACCGCGCTGGACCCGGAGGTGGTGCGCCAGCTGTTCGCCGCATCGTCGGTGGACGCGGGCATCGCCCGGCTGACCCGCCCGGGAACGGGAGATCCTCGGCCGGCTCGCCGAGGGGCGGTCCAACCAGGCGATCGCCGAGGAGCTGGGCCTGTCGCTGCGCAGCGTGGAGGAGCACATCACGGCGGTCTTCACCAAGCTCGACCTGCCGGTGGACACCGCCGACCACCGGCGGGTCCTCGCCGTCCTCCGGTTCCTCGACGCCGACCGCACTTGATCGCGCGAAACCCCCCGCGGTTTCGCGCGTGGGAGTACCAGTGCTCGGGCGCGGGGTCGTTCAGCGGGCGGGCAGGAGGAGGGCCTGGTCGGGGTGGCACCAGGCCCAGTGCTCGCCGGGTTCGGCGGAGGCGAGCACCGGGTGACCGGTCGCGGTGGCGTGCGCGGTCGCGTGCCGGTGCGGCGAGGAGTCGCAGCAGCCGACGTGGTCGCAGGTCAGGCAGCGGCGCAGGTGCACCCACTGACCGCCGATCCGCAGGCAGTCCGGGCAGGCATCGGCCGGGCCGGAGGACGGCGGGGCGTCCGCAGCGTGCGGACAGGCCGCGCCGCCCTGCACCTGCCAGGAGCTCACCCCCGCTGCCGGTGCAGCGGCAGCCGCACGCAGAAGGTCGTCCCCTCCGGTCCGGTCGAGTAGCTGAGCGAGCCGCCGTGCCGCCGCTCGACGATCCGCTTGGCGTTCTCCAGGCCCAGCCCGCTGCCCTCGCCGGTGGCCTTGGTGGTGACGAAGGCGTCGAACAGCGTGGCCTGCACCTCCTCGGGCACACCCGGGCCGTCGTCGGTGATCTCGACGAAGACGGCCTCGTCGTCGGCCCGGGTGCGCAGGAGGAGCACGCCGCTGCCGCCCATGGCGTCCGCGGCGTTGTCGATCAGGTTGGTCCACACCTGGTTCAGCTCGGCCGGGTAGCCGGGGACGACGGGCAGCGCGGCGGCGTACTCCCGGCGCACCTCGATGCCGGCGAGCTTGCGGGCCAGCATCACCAGCGTGCTCTCCAGGCCCGGCTTGACGTCGAGGTCCTGGTGCTGGGCCTGGTCCATGTGCGAGTACTGCTTGACCGCCCCGACCAGCGAGGAGATCCGGGTGGCCGCCTCCTCGATCTCCGACATCAGCGTCTCGGTCTCCAGCGTGTAGCGCAGCCAGCCGAACGCGGCGCTCCACTCCAGGCCGGAGTCGACCTGCTCGACGACGTCGTCGACCCACTGGGCGTCCATCCCGGCGGTGGCGAACACCGGGGCCAGGTCGTAGGCGTTCTCGACGCCGACCTCCTCCAGCCGCTCGGCGATCGCGTCCTCCAGGTCGCTCTCCTCCAGCGCGGTGAGGTCCGGCCGCGGCTTGGCCGCCCGCTCGACGGCGATCTCCTGGGTCCGGACCAGCCGGGCGACCAGGTCGGGGGAGAGGCCGCCGTCGGCGAGCAGACCCAGCTTGTGCCGCATCGCGCTCATCCGACCGCGCAGCTGCTCGGTGGCCCGGACCGCGGCGGCAGCCGGGTTGTTCAGCTCGTGCGCGAGGTTGGCCGACAGGTGCCCGAGCTGCACCAGGTGCTCGCGCTGGCGCATCGCCGACTCGGTGGCCCGCACGCCCTCGTACAGCCCGTCGAGCAGGTGCACCGCCATCGGGCACTGCTGCGTGACCAGGGTGGCGAAGTCCGGGGCGGACAGCCGCAGGAACCGGCTGGGCCGGGTGGTGCGCAGCGAGGTCTGGTACTCCTGCGGGTGGCCGGTCGCGTAGGCCCGGGTCGCGCCGGAGTAGGCGCCGCGGTAGGTCGTCTCGTTGATCAGCACGTCCTCGCCGTCGGCGTGCTTGGTCAGCCGCAACCCGCCGTCGAGCAGCACGTACAGCGCATCGGACAGCTCGCCCTGGGCGAAGACGACGGCGTCGCCGTCGAACACCCGGACCTCGGCGCGGTCGGCGATCCACTGCAGGTCCTCATCCCGCAGCGACTCGAACAGGAACAGCGTGCGCAGCTCGTCCAGACCGATCTGCGGGGTCGACGTGGTCATCCGATGGCCTCCAGGTAGCGGTGCACGAGCGTCACGGCCATGGCGCCCTCGCCGACGGCGGACGCGACGCGCTTGACCGACTCGGCCCGCACGTCGCCGGCGACGAAGACACCCGGCACCGAGCACTCCAGGTGGTAGGGCGCCCGGGACAGCGGCCAGTCCGTCGGTGGCCGGCCCTCGTCGTCCAGCAGGGCGGGGCCGGTCCGCAGGAAGCCGCGCTCGTCGCGGGCGAAGGCCTCGCCCAGCCAGGCCGTCGGCGGCTGGGCGCCGATGAAGACGAACAGCCGGGACGCCGGCACCGTGTGCGTCTGCCCGGTCGCGCCGTTGGCGAGCACCAGCCGCTCGACGTGGTCGGTGCCCTCGACGGCGACGACCTGGGTGCAGGTGACCACGTCGATCGCCGAGTTCGCCTCGATCCGACCGACCAGGTACTCGCTCATGCTGGCGCGGATGTCGGTGCCCCGGCAGAGCATCACCACCCGGCTGGCGAACTTGGCGAAGTGCAGCGCCGCCTGCCCGGCGGAGTTGGCCGCGCCGACGACGTAGACCTCCTCGCCGGAGCAGTCGGCCGCCTCGTGGGCGGCGGCGCCGTAGTAGACGCCGCGGCCGGCGAAGGTGTCCGCGCCCTCGGCGGGCAGCCGGGTCCAGGAGACGCCGGTGGCCAGGACGACGGCGTGCGCGGTGACCTGGCTGCCGTCGGCGAAGCTGAGCGCGCGGCCGTCGCCGTTGGGGGTGATCGCGGTGACCTCGCTGGCGGTGAGCACCTCGACGCCGAAGCGCACCGCCTGGTCGCGGGCGCGCTGGGCGAGCTCGGCGCCGGAGACGCCGTTGGGGAAGCCGAGGTAGTTCTCGATCCGGCTGCTCTGCCCGGCCTGCCCGCCGGTGGCGGTGCGCTCGACCAGCAGCGTGCGCAGCCCCTCGCTGGCCGCGTAGACCGCCGAGCCCAGCCCGGCCGGGCCCGCCCCGACCACCACGACGTCGTAGAACGGGCTGCCCGCGGTGGTGGCGAGCCCGCACTTCTGGGCGACCGCCTGCAGCGACGGGCGGCTGAGCACGGTGCCGTCGGGGAACACGGTGGCCGGCAGCGTGGCGTCGTCGGTGAGCTCGGCGGCCTTGCGGATGGCGGCGCCGTCCTCGCCCTGCAGGTGCCGGTAGGGCACCTGGTTGCGGGCCAGGAACTCCTTGAGCTCCTGGGTGTCCGCCGACCACTGGTGGCCGAGCACGGTGAGCCCGTCGAAGGGCGCGCGGGTGGTCCGCGACCAGGCAAGCAGCAGCTCGTCGAGCTCCGGGTAGAGCTTCTCCTCCGGCGGGTCCCAGGGCTTGAGCAGGTAGCGGTCGAGGTCGACGTCGTTGATCGCCCGGATCGCGGCGTCGGTGTCGGCGTAGGCGGTGAGCAGCACCCGCTTGGCGGTGGGCGCGAGGTCCATCGCCTGCTCCAGGAACTCGACGCCGGTCATCCCGGGCATCCGGTGGTCGGCGAGCAGCAGGGCGGTGGTCTCGCCGCGGGCGGTCAGCTCGCGGAGCGCGGCGAGCGCGTCCTCGCCGCTCTCGGCCCGCACCACCCGGTAGCGGTCGCCGTAGTGGCGGCGGAGGTCGCGGGCGACGGCGCGGCTGACCGCGCGGTCATCATCGACGGTGAGCAGGACGGGTCGAGCAGGCACAGCACCTCCGGATCGGTGCCGACGAGGGGTGCCGCCCGGGCGGGCGCGCCCCCGTTGGCACCTCTCATCCAACCCGGTGCAGGTGGACATCGGTAGTCCCCGAGGCGTCCGCCGAGGGCGAAGAGCCCGGCGCTGCGGCGGGCGACTGTGCAGTTGCGGCCGCCGGCCGCGGCGTGTCCGCCCGTGTCGGCGACCGCAACTGCCCACTCGAGGCGGAGGACGGGGCGGAGGCCGGTTCTCAGGGAACTGTCAGGGGGGAGTGCCACGCTCGGGACCGCCCCACCCCCTGACCCCGGGTGCGGCATCCGGTCGCCCGCCGGCCCCCGCCCCCGGGGGTCAGCGGTCGTCCCGCACGACCCGCCCGCGGGAGACGACCAGCGCCAGCGCCCGCTCCGGGGCGGCGAGCACCCGGACGTCGGCGCCGGGGTCCGCGCGGCACAGCAGCAGGTCGGCCGCCGCGCCGGGGGCGAGCACGCCGAGCCGGCCGGGCCGACCGAGCAGCTCGGCTCCGGTGAGCGTCGCGCTCTCCAGCACCTCCCAGCTGCCCTGCACCGCCGCACGCAGGGCGAACTCCCGGTTCTGCTGATCGGCCATCGGGCCGAGCAGGTCGGTGCCCAGCGCGATCGCGACGCCCGCCGCCGCGGCCGCCCGCACCGCGTCGGCACCGCGGTCCACCACCTCGGCCAGCTTGCCCAGCCGGTCGGCCGGCAGGCCGAACTCCTCGCCCCGCTCGGCGAGCACCGCGTAGGCGCTCAGCGTCGGCACCAGGAAGGTGCCTGCGGCGGCCATCAGCTCCGCGTCGGCCGGCCCGATCAGGTTGCCGTGCTCGATCGTGCGCACGCCGAGCGCGACCGCCCGGGACACCGCGGCACCGGTGTAGGCGTGCCCGGCGCAGTAGACGCCGAGCCGGTCGGCCTCCTCCACCGCGGCGGTGACCTCCGCGTCGGAGAACTGCACGCCGTCCAGCCGGTCGGTGGGGCTGGTGATCCCGCCGGAGAGCATCAGCTTGACGAAGGTCGCCCCGCGGCGGACCTGTTCGCGCACGGCCAGCCGGACGGCGTCGGGGCCGTCGACGACCCGGCCGATGCCCGGGACGTCGGGGTGCGGGTCCCACAGCTCCCGGCCGCGCGGGCGCAGGTCGGCGTGCCCGCCGGTCTGCGACAGCGCCTTGCCGCAGGTGGCCAGCCGCGGGCCGGGGAGCACACACTCGTCCAGCGCCCGGGTCAGCCCGGCGTCCGCGCCGCCGGCGTCGCGCACGGTCGTGAAGCCGCGGCGCACCGTCTCGCCGAGGGTGCGCACCGCGTGCGCGGCGACGTAGCTGGCCGGGTGCCCGGAGTCGGCCCACTCGTCGGCCGACAGCGACGTCACGTGCACGTGGCAGTCGATCAGCCCGGGCAGGGCGAACAGCCCGCGGCCGTCGACGTCCCCAGCGGCCGGCGGGCTCCCGTCGTCCGGCCCGACGGCGGTGATCCGGTCGCCGTCCCACTCGACCACCTGGTCCGGGACGGTGGCGCGGCGGGCGACGTCGACGACGGACACCGAACGGATGCGCACGGCCGTCAGCCCCTGGCCAGGCCGAGCAGCAGACCGCCGTCGGGTGCTGCCGTCACCCGGTGCAGCGTGGTCAGAGTCGGTGTCCGGTTGCCCACGGCGAGATCGTCACACGGGAATGAGTCGTCCACCTGCGGCAGCGGCGGGAGGACGGCCTGCCGGTGCAACGAAACGCCCCGGTCCCCCACCCGGACGGGGGAGGACCTCGCGCCGCTGGGCATGCTGTGGTCCGCCTCGTTGCGACCTCGGCGTCCGCACGAGGAAGACCTGGCCCCACAGCATGCTGCGTGACCTGGACGGACCGTCTCCACTCGCCGCGCGCCGCCACCTGTCTCGCCTGACCGCCCCCTCCGACCGACCCACAGGAGCACCCCTCATGCGCGCTGCCGTTCACCAGGCTGCCGGGACCATCACCGTCGAGGACGTGCCCGACGCCGCCCTCGTCGAGCCGACCGACGCCGTCGTCCGGGTCCTCCGCTCCTGCATCTGCGGATCGGACCTGTGGTCCTACCGCGGGATCATCGACCGGGCCGCCGGCTCCCGCACCGGTCACGAGTTCATCGGCGTGGTCACCGACGTCGGCGCCGAGGTCACCACGGTGCGCCCCGGCGACCTCGTCGTCGCCCCGTTCGCCTGGTCGGACAACACCTGCCCGGCCTGCCAGGACGGGGTGCAGACCCGCTGCGACAACGGCGGCGGCTTCGGCGCCCCCGGGTCCGACGGCGGGCAGGGCGAGGCGGTCCGGGTGCCGCAGGCCGACGGCACGCTGGTCGCCGTCCCGGGCGGTCCGGACGGCGTCGACGACGCGCTGCTGCCGGCGCTGCTGACGCTGTCGGACGTGATGGCCACCGGGCTGCACGGCGCGGTGCTGGCCGGGGTCGAACAGGGCTCGACCGTCGCGGTGATCGGCGACGGCGCGGTCGGGTTGTGCGCGGTGCTCGGGGCCCGCGCGGTGCTGGGCGCCGAGCGGGTCGTGCTGATGAGCCGGCACGAGGACCGGGCGGCGCTGGGCCGCACCTTCGGCGCCACCGACGTCATCGCCGAGCGCGGCGAGGAGGGCATCGCCGCCGTCCGCGAGCTGACCGGCGGGCGCGGGGTCCGGCACGTGGTCGAGGCGGTGGGGACCCCGCAGTCCTGGGAGATGGCGCTGGGCATGGCCCGGGTCGGCGGCAGCGTCGGCGCGGTCGGGGTGCCGCACACCTCGCCGGAGATCCCGCTGTTCCCGATCGTGCGCAACCACCTGTCGGTCAGCGCCGGGATCGCCCCGGTGCGCAAGTACCTGCCCGACCTCATCCAGCGCGTGCTGGACGGCCGGCTCGACCCGGGTGCGGTGTTCGACCTGACCCTGCCGCTGGCGCAGGTCGGCGAGGGCTACGCCGCCATGGACGAGCGGCGCTCGATCAAGACGATGCTGGCCGGCTGAGGTGCGCCCGCCGCGGATCGCCGAGGTGCTCGCCGCACCGGTCCGCGGCGGCCTCCCCGACGAGGAGACCGCGCGGGTGCTGGGCGGCAACGTGCTCCGGGCGCTGCGGACGACCTGGGTCTGACCCGCATCGGAGTTCGGCAGGGGCCCGGGACGGGTAGGCGTGCCTCCATGACCGGAAACGTGACCGAGCCCCAGACCAAGCCCCTCGCCCTGGTGACGGGTGCCTCCAGCGGCATCGGCCTCGAGCTCGCCAAGCAGTTCGCCGAGCACGGCTTCGACGTCGTGGTCAACGCCGAGGACGCCGGCATCGAGAAGGCCGCGATGCTCGTCCAGGCCTCCGGCGCGCACGTGATCCCCGTGCAGGCCGACCTCCGCACCCCGGAGGGCATCGAGCAGCTGTGGACCCGGGTGCAGGCGATCGGCCGGCCGCTGGACGCCGCCGCGCTCAACGCCGGGGTCGGCGTGGGCGGCGCGTTCGTCGACACCGACTGGGCCCGCGACCTGGAGATCATGCAGCTCAACGTGGTCTCCACGACCGCACTGCTGAAGCTCGTCCTGGTCGAGATGACCGCCCGCAACGAGGGGCGCGTGCTGGTGACCTCCTCGATCGCCTCGACGATGCCCGGGTCCTACCAGTCGATCTACAACGCCTCGAAGTCCTTCGTGCAGTCGCTCACCGAGGCGGTCCAGGACGAGCTCAAGGACTCCGCCGTCACCGTCACGTCGCTGATGCCGGGCCCGACGGACACCAACTTCTTCGCCCGCGCGCAGATGCTGGCCACCGGCATGGGCAAGGGCCCCAAGGACAGCCCGGCCGAGGTCGCCGAGCAGGGCTTCGCCGCGCTGATGGCGGGGGAGAAGAAGGTCGTCGCCGCCTCGGTGGCGGTCAAGGCCCAGGAGGCGCTGAACAAGGTGCTGCCGGACTCGGTCAAGGCCCTGGGCAACCGGGTGATGGCCAAGCCGCGCGACTGACGGTGACGGCGGCGTCCCCCGACAGGGGGACGTCCCGCGCCGACTGTGCCTCAGCGGTGCGGCTGCTGAGCGGGAATGGGTGAAGATCTGCTGGTCAGACCGTCACGAGACCAGGAGATCGATGTGAGCACCCCCGGTGCCGGTGGCCCGCAGCCGCCGGAGCAGGACCCCAGCGAGGCGGGTCGGTCCGCGGGTTGGGGGCAGCAGCCGTCCGCGGACTCCCCGGCCGGCTGGGGTCAGCAGCCGCCGACCGGGGCGTCCACGCCCGGCCAGCAGCCATGGGGGCCGCCCCAGCCGGGTCAGCTCCAGCCCGGTCAGCCGCAGCAGTTCGGCCAGCCGCAGGCGTTCGGTCAGCCCGGTGGCGCGCAGGCCTTCGGTGAGCCGCCGAAGAGGTCGAGCAAGCTGCTGCCGATCCTCGGGGGCGTCGTCGCGCTGGTCGTCGCCCTCGGCCTGCTGTTCAGCTTCCTCGGCGCCGGTGACCCCGAGGTCGGCGACTGCGTGAAGCCCGACGGGAGCAGCTTCGAGACGGTCGCCTGCGACGACGACGAGGCGCAGGCGAAGATCGTCGGCACCGACACCGAGATGACCGGCGACGCCTTCGACGCCGCGGACGTCAACGACCTCTGCACCGAGGTGCCCAGCGCCACGGCCGTGCTGTGGTGGGGGACCTCCAACGACGAGGACGGCAAGGTGTACTGCGCCGAGTCGCTCTGATCCACCTCGCCCGTCCGACGCCCCTCCCGGTCGCACCGGGAGGGGCGTCGTCGTCCCTGCGGCCGGTCCTCACCGCCAGCGGTCGGCCGGGCTGCGCCGCCGGCCGGGGCGGTGGCAGAGTTGAGCCATGGACGACGTCGTCATCTGCTCACCGCTCCGCACCCCCGTCGGCCGTTTCGGTGGTGTGTTCGCCGGGTTGTCGGCCAACGAGCTCGCCGCCACCGCGCTGCGCGGGCTGGCCGAGCGCACCGGCCTCGGTGAGGGGGAGGTCGACGACGTCATCCTCGGCAACTGCAGCCCGAGCGGCGAGAACCCGGCGATCGGCCGGATCGCCGCGCTCGACGCCGGGCTGGGTGTGCAGGTGCCGGGGCTGCAGATCGACCGGCGCTGCGGCTCCGGGCTGCAGGCCGTCGTCTACGCCGCCATGCAGGTCGGCGCGGGCGCCGGGAAGGTCGTCGTCGCAGGTGGCGTGGAGTCGATGAGCAACGTCGAGCACTACGCGCTGGGCCTGCGGACCGGCGCCAAGGGCGACGGCGTCATGCTGCACGACCGGCTGGCCCGTGCCCGGGAGACCGCCGGGGGTCTCCACCACCCGGTGCCCGGCGGGATGCTCGAGACGGCGGAGAACGTGCGCCGCGACTACGGGGTCGACCGGCTGGAGCAGGACGCCTGGGCGCTCCGCTCGCAGCAGGCCGCCGGCGCCGCGATCCGCGAGGGCCGCTTCGCCGAGGAGATCATCGGCGTCGAGGTGCCGGCCACCCGCAAGACGCCGGCCCGGCTGGTCACCGAGGACGAGCACCCGCGCCCGGACACCACCATGGAGGACCTGTCCAAGCTGCGCCCGGTGATGGGCCGGGTCGACCCCGAGGCCACGGTGACCGCCGGCAACGCGTCCGGGCAGAACGACGGCGCCGCGGTCTGCATCGTGACCACCCGCCAGGAGGCCGAACGCCGTGGCTGGGAGCCGATGGTGCGGTTGGTCGGCTGGTCGGTCGCCGGGGTGCCGCCGGAGACCATGGGCATCGGGCCGGTGCCGGCCACCGCCGCCGTCCTGGAGCGGACCGGCCTCAAGCTCTCCGACATGGACCTCATCGAGCTCAACGAGGCCTTCGCCAGCCAGGTCCTGGCCTGCCTCAGCGAGTGGGGCCTGAGTTCCGGTGACCGTGACCGGGTCAACGTCAACGGGTCCGGCATCTCCCTGGGCCACCCCGTCGGCGCGACCGGCGCCCGCATCCTGGCCACGCTGGCCCACGAGATGCGCCGCCGTGAGGCCCGCTACGGGCTGGAGACCATGTGCATCGGTGGCGGCCAGGGCCTCGCCGCGGTGTTCGAGCGCGTCGTCTGACGGGCCCGCGGTGAGTGCGACCGCGCGTGCGGCCGCCGGTACGGCGGCCGGGCTCGCGCTCGCCTCGGCCGCGGTCACCGCCTGGTGGACGGCGGGCGGCACGGCGCTGCTGGACACCGTCGGCGGCGCCTTCGAGTCGCTCGCCGAGGACCGCTCGGCGCCGGCCGTGCTGCTCGGGCTCGGTGTCGTCGCCGCCAAGCTGGTGGCCGCCGTCCTGGCCCTGGCGCTGCTCCGCCGGACCCCGCGCGGGGTCCGGTTGCTGGCGCTGCTCGCCGGGCTGCTGCTCACGCTGTGGGGGGCGGCCAACGTGATCCTCGGCGGAGCCGTGCTCACCGGGCTGCTGGACCTCGGGCCGGTCGCCGACGAGCGGGCGCTGCGCTGGCACGTGTTCTGCTGGGACGCCTGGTTCCTGGTCTGGGGCGTCGCCCTGCTGGTCGCGGTCCGGCTGACCTCCTCCCGGTCCGGTCAGTGGGGTGGCGCGGTGGTGCCCCGCTCCAGCAGCACCGGCTCCACGAGCTCCGCCCGGCGCCCGGGGTAGCCGCCCCCACCGGTCAGCTGGTCCAGCAGCATCGCCGCCGTGCGCCGGGCCTGGTGGGCGGCACGGATGTCCACGGCGGTCAGCGGAGGGCACCACCAGCTGTAGAAGGGCTCGTCCTCGGTGCAGACGACCGAGAGCTGGTCCGGCACCCGCCGGCTGTCGGCGCCGAGCGCGGGCAGCGCCCCGAAGGTGGCCTCGTGGTTGCCGAGCAGCAGCGCGGTCGGGGGCTCGGCGAGGCCCAGCAGGGTCGTCGCCGCGGCCCGGCCGAACCCGGGGGTGAACGGTCCGCGCTGCACCAGTTCGTCGACGACCGGCAGGCCGGCGTCGGCCATCGCGGTCCGGAAGCCGGCGTGGTGCAGCCGGCCGGAGGTCACGTCCGGCGGGCCGCCGATCGTCGCGATGCGGGTGTGCCCCAGGCCGATCAGGTGCTCGGTGGCCAGCCGGGCCGCCTGCTCGTAGTCCGCTCGCACCGACGGGGCCAGCGACCCGGGCACCTCGCGGTTCATGGTGACCACGGCCCGGCCGTCCTGGACGAGGTTGTTCACCAGGTCACCGTTCGCGCCCGACCCGGCGACGACCACGCCGTCGAAGTGGTGGGCCCGGACGGTCTCCAGGAACGCCGCCTCCCGGTCGGGGCAGCCGTTGGTGGTGGACACCAGCACCTGGTAGCCGTGCTGGGCGGCCCAGTCCTGCAGCGTCTCGGCGATGGTGTGGAAGGTCGCCGTCCGCAGGTTGTTGACGACCAGGCCCAGCAGGCCGGTGCGCCGGGTGCGCAGCGCGCTGGCCATCCGGTTGGGCTGGTAGCTCAGGGCGCTCGCGGCGGCCTCCACCCGGGCCCGGGTGGAGGGGAGCACGCTGGGATGGCCGGAGAGAGCGCGGCTGGCCGTGCTGGTGCTGACCCCGGCCGCAGCCGCAACCGAGTTGAGCGTCGCGGTCACGACTCGATGTCTACCTGTGCGCACGGCAGGTCTCGAGCACGCCCCGGTCATCGCGTCCGGGCGTAGGTGTGCTGCACCACAGGTCGTACCGCCTGATGTGTCTTTCGGTGTAGTGCCGGACGTGCCCGTGCTCCTGGTCCAGTACGTGCCCCGCCGGGCGCACCCGCCCGGCCCGGGGAGCTCGTCCGCCGTACCGTGGGTGCCAGACGGGGCAGCACCCCCGTCCGGTTGCCGCGGCCCTGCTGTGGTTGTGTGATGGCCCCCACAGCCGTGGTCCGGGTGTGGGGACGGCTCGACGCCCAGTGTGTCGACACGAGGAGGCACTCATGTGGGAGACAGTTCGCCATCCCGGTCCGGTCCGGTCCGTCCTCGGAGCCGGGGCGTGAGCGCCGCACCGCAGTCCCGGGAGCGCGCTGCCCAGGCCGTGCCCGCGTCGTCGTCGGCCACCGGCGGCGACCCGGACGGCGAGTCGGAGCGGGTCGCGGAGGCGGCCACCGGGCTGGACATGATCCTCACCGACGCCGCCCTCGGGCCGTTGCGCCGGCTGCTGCCGCCGCTGTCGAGCAGCCTGCGGTTCACCGCCGGCCTGGCGCGGCACCCGCGCGCGGTGGGGGGTCACGCCGGTCATCTGGTCGGGGAGTTGGGCCGTATCGGCCTCGGTCGCTCCGAGGTGGCGCCCGGCCCCAAGGACAAGCGGTACGCCGACCCCGCGTGGTCGGGCAACGGCCTGCTGAAGCGGGCGATGCAGGCGCACCTGGTGGCGGCCGAGACGGCGACCAAGCTGGTGGACGACGCGCAGCTGCCGTGGGCCCACGACGAACGGGTCCGCTTCTCGGTGACCAACATCGTCGAGGCGCTGGCACCCAGCAACAACCCGGTGCTGAACCCCTCGGCGTTGAAGGCCGTCATCGACACCGGCGGCAGGAGCGCGGTGTCCGGCACCCGTCGACTGGTCCGCGACCTGTCCTCGGCGCCACGGATCCCCTCGATGGTGGAGCCGGATGCCTTCGAGGTGGGCAAGGACCTCGCTCGGACGCCGGGCGTCGTCGTGCTGCGCACCCCGGTGTTCGAGCTGATCCAGTACCAGCCGACCACCCCGACGGTGCACGCCGTGCCGCTGGTCATGGTGCCGCCGACGATCAACAAGTTCTACATCGCCGACCTCGCGCAGGGGCGCAGCATCGTCGAGCACATGGTCGCCGGGGGCCAGCAGGTCTTCATGATGTCCTGGCGCAACCCCGACGCCCGGCACGCCGAGTGGGGCCTGGACACCTACGGGCAGGCGGTCCTCGACGCGATGGCCGCCGCCGAGCGGATCACCGGCGCGGAGCAGACCAACCTGATGTCCTTCTGCTCCGGCGGGATCATCACGGCGATGGTGCTGGGCCACCTCGCCGCGATCGGCGAGCAGGACCGGGTCTCCTCCGTCTGCTATGCCGTGACCGTGCTCGACCAGGCCCGCGGCGGGACGGCGGGGGCCTTCCTCGACGAGAAGGCCGCTGCGGCAGCGACCCGTGCGTCGGCGAAGAAGGGTTACCTGGACGGCGCGACGCTGGCGGAGGTCTTCGCCTGGCTGCGCCCGAACGACCTGATCTGGAACTACTGGGTCAACAACTACCTGCAGGGCAAGCCCCCGCCGGCGTTCGACATCCTCTACTGGAACGCCGACACCACCCGGATGGCCGCGGCGTTGCACCGCGGGTTCCTGGACATGTCGGTCAACAACTCCCTCACCGAGCCGGGTGCGGCCATGATGCTCGGGACGCCGGTGGACCTGTCCGCGGTCACCGTCGACTCCTACGTCGTCGCCGGGATCGCCGACCACATCTGCCCGTGGCAGTCCTGCTACGCGACCACCCAGCTGCTCGGTGGGGACACCCGCTTCGTCCTGTCGACCAGCGGGCACATCGCCTCGCTGGTGAACCCGCCGACCAACCCGAAGTCCACCTGGCGGACGGCGTCGCCCAACACCGCCGACGCCGACGAGTGGCTCGCCTCCGCGCACACCGAGAAGGGGTCGTGGTGGACCGACTACGCCGGCTGGGTGGGCGAGCGGGCCGGCGACGAGGTCGACGCACCGGCTGAGCTCGGTGCCGGGCAGCCGACCCTGGGCGCGGCCCCCGGCACCTACGTGTTCGACAAGTGAGCGCGTCGCCGCGCTGGCGCCCGGACCCCGAACTGCGGACGGTCACCGTCTCGGGCCGGACGCTGCGCGTCTCGGTCCGTCCCGGCGACGGCACCCTCCGCCCGCTGCTGCTGATGAACGGCATCGGCGCGAGCCTGGAGGTGCTGCAGCCCTTCGTCGACGCGCTCGACCCGAGGCGCGAGGTGATCCGCTTCGACGTCCCGGGCGTGGGCGGGTCCCCCAAGCCGGTGCTGCCATACACCATGGTCACCTTCGCCCCCGTCGTCGCCGCGCTGCTGCGCGAGCTGGGTCACCGGGAGGCGGTCGACGTGCTCGGCTTCTCCTGGGGCGGCGGGCTCGCGCAGCAGTTCGCCGTCCAGCACCGGCGGCACTGCCGGCGGCTGGTCCTGGCCGCGACGGGGACCGGCTCGCTGATGGTGCCGGCACATCCACGGGTGCTGTCGAAGATGCTGACCCCGCGGCGGCACCGCGATCCCGGGCACGCCCAGGCGATCGCGGGGGAAATCTACGGCGGGACGATGCGCCAGCACCCCGAGCGCGCCGCTCAGGTGCTCCACTCCGCGTCCCGGTTGGGCCCGCAGCGCGGCTACTACTACCAGCTGGCTGCGGGTGCCGGCTGGTCCAGCCTGCCGCTGCTGCCCCTGATCCACCAGCCGACGCTCGTCCTGGCCGGCGATGACGACCCGATCATCCCGGTGGCGAACCCACGCCTGATGGCGCGGCTCATCCCGAGGTCCGAGCTGCACCTGTACCGCGGCGGTCACCTCGCCCTGGTCACCGAGGCCCGCGAGCTGGCCCCGGTGGTCGACCGCTTCCTCAGCTGACGGCGGCCCGCGAGAACTGTCGGAGCCGGGTCGTACGGTCGGCGGGCCGGACCACGAGGGCCCGGTGCGGGGGGAGTGGCCGTGTACCTGTCCGACACCGCGCTGGTCGTCAGCGCCAGTGACCTGACCGGGTTCCTGGAGTGCGAGCACCTGACCCGGCTGTCGCTGGAGGTGGCCCGCGGCGAGCGGCCCAAGCCCACCGCCACCGACCCGATGACCGAGCTGGTGGCCCAGCACGGCATCGACCACGAGGCCCGGCACGTGCAGCGGCTGCGCGACCGCGGGCTGTCCGTCGTCGAGATCGTCCCGCCGCGCAGCAAGGACGCCGACGCGCTGCGCCGCGCCCAGGCCGACACGCTGGCCGCGATGCGCGCCGGGGTCGACGTCGTCTACCAGGCCACCTTCTTCGACGGCACCTGGCGCGGTCACGCGGACTTCCTGCTCCGCACCGAGCGGCCCAGCGACCTGGGGCCGTGGGCCTACGACGTCGCCGACACCAAGCTCGCCCGCCGGATCAAGGTCCCCGCCCTGCTGCAGATGGCCCTCTACGGCGACCTGCTCGCCGGGCTGCAGGGCGTGCCACCGGAGCTGCTCACCGTGGTCACCGGCGACCAGCAGGAGCTGGTGTTCCGGTTCTCCGACGCCGAGGCCTACGCCCGCACGGCCCGGGCCCGGTTCCTCGAGCGGCTGGCCGACGGTGAGCTGGCGGCGCCCTACCCGAACGCGCACTGCGGGGTCTGCCCGTGGCGGGAGACCTGCACCGACCGCTGGCGGGAGGAGGACTCGCTGTCACTGGTCGCCTCGATGCGCCGGGACCACGCCACCGCGCTGGTCGAGGCCGGCATCCCCACGCTGGCCGCATTGGGCACCCGGCGGCCCGAGGAGCTGCCCGACGCGATCGGCCGGACGTCGCGGGAGCGGCTCGCCCAGCAGGCCCGGCTCCAGCTGGCCGAGCGCGCAACGGGAGTGCCGTCCTACGAGTTCCTCCCGCGCGAGCACGGCCGGGGCTTCGAGCTGCTGCCCCCGCCCAGCGCCAGCGACCTGTTCTTCGACATCGAGGGCGACCCGTTCGCCGGCGACGCGGGGCTGGAGTACCTGTGGGGTGTCCTGGACACCGCCGGGCAGTTCACCGCGTTCTGGGGCTGCGACCCGGCGGCCGAGGACCAGTCGGTCGCGGAACGGGCCGCGTTCGAGCAGCTGGTCGACCACCTCTGCGCCGCCTACGCCGCCGACCCGACCATGCACGTCTTCCACTACGCGCCCTACGAGCCGACCCGGCTGAAGACCCTGTCCGCGCGGCTGCGGACCCGGGAGGCCGAGGTCGACCGGCTGCTCCGCGCCGACGTGCTCGTCGACCTGTACGCCGTGGTCCGCCAGGGGCTGCGGCTGAGCAAGGAGTCCTACTCGATCAAGCAGGTCGAGGACTACTACCGCGGCCACGTCCGGGCCCACGGCGCGGAGGTCTCCGACGCCGGGGAGAGCATCGTCGCCTTCGAGCGCTGGCTGGCCACCCGCGACCAGGGGCTGCTGGCCCAGATCGAGGCCTACAACCGCGACGACTGCGTCTCCACCCACCAGCTGCGCGACTGGCTGGAGGCCCGCCGCACCGAGCTGCTCGCCTCCGGTGCCCAGCTGCGCCGTCCCGAGGACGGCGACCCCGACGGATCGGCGGAGAACGCCTCGGCCCAGGCGCTGCGCGAGGGGCTGGAGGAGCGGCTCACCGCCGATCTGCCCGACACCGGCCGCACCGCGCCGCAGCAGGCCACCTGGCTGCTGGCCCAGCAGCTGGGGTGGCACGCCCGCGAGGCGCGGTCCGCCTGGTGGGAGTACTTCCGGCTGCGCGACCTGCCCGCCGACGAGCTGGAGCGGGAGACCGCCGCCCTCGGCCCGCTGGAGGCGCCGGAGCTGGTCGGTGCCGGCCAGGGCTCCCAGCACTGGCGCTACCGGTTCCCGCCGCAGGAGACCAAGGCGTCGGCCGGCAACCGCCTGGAGCACCTGCTGCCCACCGCCGACGGCCGCCGCCTGACCAGTTCCGTCGTCGACATCGACCCCACCGCGGGCTGGGTGGTGCTGGCCCGCAGAGCTGCGGCGGGCCTCGAGCACCCGACCGGACTGCTGCCCACGTCCCCGCCCAGCGACAAGGTCTTCCGCGCGGTGCTGCACGACCTCGGTGAGCAGGTGGCCGCCGCCGGCATCGACGGGCCGGGTCCGCTGCGCGCCGCCCGTGACCTGCTGCTCCGGCGTGCGCCGCGGCTGCCGGCCGGCATCCCCGTGCGGGCGGCGGG
>NZ_SJEW01000077.1 GCF_005930475.1 Modestobacter altitudinis | reverse complement strand
GAACGCCGGTCCCCGTCCGGCTCCCCCGCCGGGCGGGGACCGGCGTTCCGCCGGCGCGGAGCGTGCGGGACCTCATGCCCCGCATCCGCGGAGCGGCAGCAGAGCCCGCGCCTCGACCTGCGGCGCACGCCGTCCGGGCGACTAGATTCGGTCCGGTGACGACCCCCAGCCCCCTGCCCGACCCGAGGGTCCGCCCGCAGGTGGTCGCGGGCCGCCCCGGATCCGGTGGCCTGGTCGACCGGCACGGCCGGGTCGCGACCGACCTCCGGGTGTCGCTGACCGACCGCTGCAACCTCCGCTGCACCTACTGCATGCCCCCCGAGGGGCTCCAGTGGCTGCCCAAGGTCGAGCAGCTCACCGACGACGAGGTCGCCCGGCTGGTCCGGATCGGCGTCGAGCACCTGGGCATCCGCGAGGTCCGGTTCACCGGCGGCGAGCCGCTGCTGCGCCCTGGCCTGCCCGGCATCGTGGCCGCCACCACCGCCCTGCTGCCCCGGCCGGAGGTGTCGCTGACCACCAACGCCGTCGGGCTCTCCCGGATGGCGCCCGCGCTCGCCGCGGCCGGGTTGGACCGGATCAACGTCAGCCTGGACACCCTGGACCGCGAGCGGTTCAAGCAGCTCACGTACCGGGACCGGCTGCCCGACGTGCTCGCCGGGCTCCAGGCGGCCAAGGACGCCGGGCTGACCCCGGTGAAGATCAACACGGTGCTGCTGCGCGGCATCAACGAGGACGACGCCGTCCCGCTGCTGGAGTACTGCCTCGAGCACGGCTACGAGCTGCGCTTCATCGAGCAGATGCCGCTGGACGCCCACCACGCCTGGACCCGCGGGGAGATGGTCACCGCGGAGGACATCCTGGCCCGGCTGACGGCCGCGCACACCCTGGTCCCCGACGTCGAGGAACGCGGCGCCGCCCCCGCAGAGCGCTGGCTGGTCGACGGCACCGGGCTGACCGTGGGCGTCATCGCCTCGGTGACCCGGTCCTTCTGCGGGGCCTGTGACCGCACCCGGCTCACCGCTGACGGGCAGATCCGCAACTGCCTGTTCGCCCGCGAGGAGTCCGACCTGCGCAGCGCCCTGCGCGAGGGTGCCGACGACCAGGAGATCGCCGACCGCTGGCGGATCGCCACGCTGTCGAAGCTGCCCGGCCATGGCATCGACGACCCGAGCTTCCTGCAGCCCTCGCGGCCGATGTCCGCGATCGGGGGCTGAGCGTGGTCACGGTCCGCTACTTCGCCGGGGCGCGGGCCGCCGTCGGTGTCGACACCGAGACCCGGGACGCCGGCAGCTTGGACGAGCTGGTCGGTCAGATCGTCGACGCGCACGGCGAACGGCTGGAGCGGGTGCTCACCGCGTGCTCGTTCCTGGTCGACGGAACCAGCACCCGCGACCGCGCGTTGGTGCTGACGCCCGGTGCGGTCGTGGACGTGCTGCCCCCGTTCGCCGGAGGCTGACAGCCCCGGGAGCATCGCAGCGAGGAACGAGCGAGGAGCGGACCGGGGCGTGGCAGCCGACCCGAGCCATGCGGATGAGGAGGGCGAGATGAGCCTGTTCGACAAGGCGAAGGCCAAGGCCGAGGAGCTGTTCGGCCACGCCGAGGAGCTGTACGGCCAGACGCACGGCGATGCCGCGGCGACGCTCGACGGCGAGGCCCGCCGGCTGGAGGGCGAGGCCGAGGAGGAGCAGGCCGACCGCACCGACCGGTCCCCCGGCGACGACGGGCTGGCCGGCGCGCGCTGACCGTCAGGTCAGGGGCAGGCCACCCACTCCTCCTCGCCGTCGCTGAACACCTGGCGCTTCCAGATCGGCAGCCGGGCCTTCACCTCGTCGACGAGCTCGGCGCAGGCCGCGAACGCCTGACCGCGGTGCGACGTCGACACCGCGCAGGCCAGGGCGACGTCGCCGATGGCGAGCAGCCCGACCCGGTGCGAGACGGCCACCGCGTGCACCTCCGGCCGGGCGGCGAACTCCGCCGCGATCTCGGCGATCAGCTCCGGCGCGGTCGGGTGCCCGACGTACTCCAGCTCGGTGACCGACCGGCCGCCGTCGTGGTCGCGGACCACCCCGGCGAAGGAGACGACGGCGCCTGCTGCCTTGTCGGCGACGGCCGCCTCGTGCTCGGCGACCGACAGCGGCTCCTCGGTGACCCGGGCCAGAAGCTTGTCCACGGCGCGAAGGTACCCGCGCCCGTCAGGTCGGCGGGGACACGTCGAGGTCGGTCGGGTCGGCCAGCCCGGTGCAGTCCACCTCCATGACGTCGTGGGCGGCGAGGTAGCGGCGCGCGCCCTCGTCGCCGGTCGCCGTCCCGATGACCCCGTCCCAGTGCTCCCGGCCCAGCAGCACCGGATGGCCGCGGACGCCGTCGTAGGCCGCCACCGCCAGGGCGTCGGGTGCCGCGTGCCCGGCCAGCCGGGACAGCGCCGCCGGCGTCATCCCCGGCATGTCGACGAGTTGCACCAGCGCGGCGTGGACCCGGCCCGGCCAGCCCCGCAGGCCGTCCAGGCCGGTGCGCAGGCTGGAGGCCATCCCGCTCTCCCAGTCGGTGTTCACCAGGACCGTCGCGCCGGCGAGGTCCGCGGTGCGCCAGACGTCGACCGCCCGCGCCCCCAGCACGACGAGCACCGGGTCGCAGACCGCGGCCGCCGTCCGGACCGCCCGCTCGACCAGCAGGCTGCCCTCGTACTCGACCAGCGCCTTCGGCATGCCGTACCGCCGTCCCCCGCCGGCGGCCAGCACCAGCCCGGCCACGGGCGCGTCCGACGTCACGCCGTCCACCCTGCCAGACCGCTCCCCACGGTTTCGGCGCCGAACCCCGGCCGGGTTTCGGCGCCGAAACCGGGGACCTCAGCGGGTGTAGACGGCGATCTCGGAGGCCTTGACCGACGCCCAGACCTCGGCGCCGGGGGCCAGGCCGAGCTCGGCGAACGACGTCGCGGTGACGTCCGCGGTGAGCGGCACCTCGCCG
Organism: Modestobacter altitudinis; assembly: GCF_005930475.1. Lineage (GTDB taxonomy): Bacteria > Actinomycetota > Actinomycetes > Mycobacteriales > Geodermatophilaceae > Modestobacter > Modestobacter altitudinis. The sequence continues at coordinate 20,346 of NZ_SJEW01000077.1, read as the reverse complement.
GCCAGGTCGCAGCGCACCACCGAGCCGTGCGGGGTCGCCGCGACCAGCCGCAGCGGCCAGACGTTGCGCGGGCTGCCCGCCGGGCGCTGCAGGTACAGCGCCACCGACTCCGGCCGGACGGCGACGAACACCGGCCCGGCGGCGGCCTCGGCGACCGCGACCACGCCACCGCCGTCCAGGGCGACCTGCGCGCCGGTCCCGGTGCCCGGCAGCAGCACCAGCCCGACCAGCCGGGCCACGTAGTCGGTGCGCGGCCGGCGGGCGACCTCCGCCGGGGTGCCGGCCTGCACCACCCGGCCGTCCTCGACCACCACCACCCGGTCGGCCAGCGCCATCGCGTCGATCGGGTCGTGGGTGACCAGCACGGCACTGCCGGCGTAGTCGCGCAGGTGCCGGTGCAGCTCGGCGCGCACGGCCAGCCGGGTGCGGGCGTCGAGCGCGGAGAGCGGCTCGTCCAGCAGCAGCACCCGCGGGTCGCCGACCAGCGCCCGCGCCAGCGCCGCGCGCTGCGCCTGCCCGCCGGAGAGCTCGCCGGGACGGCGGTCGCCGAGCCCGGTCAGGCCCACCCGGTCCAGCCACGGCGCGGCCGCCGCCCGGGCAGGCGCCCGGCGCATCCCCCGCGACCGCAGCCCGAAGGCGACGTTCTCGGTGATCGACAGGTGCGGGAAGAGCAGGTGGTCCTGGAACACCATGCCCAGCGAGCGCTGGTGCGGCGGCACGTGCCGGTCGGCGGAGTCCCAGACGTCCTGGCCCACGGCCACCCGGCCGGCGTCCGGGGGCAGCAGCCCGGCCAGCACGCGCAAGACCGTGGACTTGCCAGCGCCGTTGGGGCCGAGGACCGCGAGCACCTCGCCGTCCCCGACCCAGAACTCGACGTCCACCCCCAGCGACCCGCGCTGGACGACGACGTGCGCGTCGAGGGTCACGCCGGGACACCCTGACCCGGCCCGCGGCCCAGCCAGCGGTCGCGGAGCAGCAGCAGGGTGGCCAGGGAGACCGCCAGCAGGACCAGCGACAGGACGATCGCCGCCTCCGGGTCCCGCTGCAGGGCCAGGTAGACCGCGAGCGGCATGGTCTGCGTGGTGCCGGGGAAGTTGCCGGCGAAGGTGATCGTCGCGCCGAACTCGCCGAGCGCCCGGGCCCAGCAGAGCACCGCGCCCGCGGCGATCCCCGGGGCGACCAGCGGCAGGGTGACCCGGCGGAACGTCGTCCACCGGTCGGCGCCAAGGGTGGCCGCGGCGTCCTCGAACCGCGCGTCGGCCGCCCGCAGCGCGCCCTCCACGCTGATCACCAGGAACGGCATCGCCACGAACGTCTCGGCGATCACCACGGCGGTCGTGGTGAACGGGACGGTGACGCCGAGGTGCTCGTACAGCGGCCGGCCGAGGATGCCGGTGCGGCCGATGACCAGGAACAGCGCCACACCGCCGACCACCGGGGGCAGCACCAGCGGGACCGTCACCAGCGCGCGCAGCACCGAGCGGCCACGGATCCGCGAGCGGGCCAGCACCCAGGCCAGCGGGACGCCGAGCACCAGCGACACCCCGGTGGCCAGCGTCGCCGACAGCAGCGACAGCCGCAGCGCCTGGCCGACCTCCGGCTGCGCCAGCTGCGGCCCGATCGTCGACCACGGCGCCCGGACCACCAGCCCGAGCAGCGGCAGCACCAGGAAGGCGACCGCCAGCAGCGCCGGCAGCAGGAGCGGCAGCGGCACGCCGCTCCCCCGTGCCCTCACGGCGCGCGGAACCCCGCGTCGGCCAGCGCCAGCCGGCCGGCGTCGGACTCCACCAGGTCCACGAACGCCTGGGCGGCCTCGGCGTTCGGGGCCGCCTCCAGCACGCAGATCGGGTAGTCGTTGACCTCCTGCTCGGCCTCGGGGAACGGGACCCCCTCGACGTCGGAGCCCGCGGCCCGGACGTCGGTGGCGTAGACCAGTGCCGCGTCCACCTCGCCGAGCTGCACCTTGGTGAGCGCGGCCTTGACGTCCTCCTCCTCGGTGTCCGGCTGTGCAGTGATGCCGGCGTCGGCGAAGACAGCCGCGGCAGCCGCGCCACAGGGCACGTCGGCCGCACAGACGGCGAGGGTCAGGTCGGCGTCGCCGAAGTCGGCGAGCCCGGTGACCCCGCCCGGGTTGCCCTCCGGCACCGCGATCTCCAGCACGTTCCCGGTGAAGACGGCGGGGTCGCCGGCCTGCAGGCCGGCGTCGGTGACCACGGTCATCTGCTCCTCGTTGGCCGACGCGAACACGTCGGCCGGGGCGCCCTGGGTCAGCTGGGTGGCCAGCGCGGAGCTGCCGGCGAAGTTGAACCGGACCCCGAGACCGGGGTGGGCAGCCATCAGCTGGTCACCCAGGTTCCCGAAGACGCCGGTCAGCGACGCGGCGGCGAACACCGTCAGCGTCCCGCTCAGGTCGCCCCCGGCGGACGACGACGCCGTCCCGGCTGCGGTGTCCGAGGCGGACCCGCCGCACGCGGTCAGGCCCACCGTCGCGACGACGGGCAGCACGAGCAGTGCTCGGGTCCTCCGCACAGGTCCTCCTCGAACGCCGGGCCGACCGGTAGCGGACCGCGCATGCGGCACCCTAGCCGGTCATCATCCGCAGTTGCGGATCCGACGGCTCGTCCACTCAGGGGATGGAGAAGCCGGCCGCCGTGAGCGCCTGCTGCCCGGCGTCGGACACCACCAGCTCGACGAACGCCAGCGCGCCGTCGGGGTCGGGTGCGTCGGTGAGCGTGCAGATCGGGTAGCCGACGAGGTCCCCCGCCTGCTGGTCGGTCGCGAACAGGGTCGGCGCCCGCGACACGATGCCGTTGTTCGTGACGACGTCCATCGGGTCGGTGCCGGCGGCGGCGAAGACGTCGGCCGGGGCGCCGTCGGTCAGCCGCTCGGCCAGGTCGGCGCTGGCGCCGAAGTCGAACTGCACGTCCAGCCCGGGGTGGTCGGCCTCCAGCTGCTGACCGAGGCCGGTGAAGACGTCGGTGAGCGAGGTGTCCGCGAGGACGGTGACCGTGCCGGTGACCTCCTCGTCCGCCCCGTCGTCCGCCCCGCAGCCGGCCAGGAGCAGCACCATGAGCGCGGCGGCCAGCCGCCTCACGGCACGTCGACGCTGACCTGGGTGGCCTTGACGGTAGCGACCGCGCGCACGCCGACCTCCAGCCCGAGCTCGTCGGCCGCCTCCCGGGACATCAGCGAGACCAGCCGGAACGGACCCGCCTGGATCTCCACCTGCGCCATCACGGTGTCCCGGACGACGCGGGTGACGATGCCGGTCAGCCGGTTGCGGGCGGACGACGACCGGGTGGTACCCGGCTGCGGGGCCGGGTGCAGCTCGGTGGCGACCCGGGCGAGGTCGGCGCCGTCGACCTGTGCCGGACCGGACTCACGGGTGGCCGACAACCGGTCGCTGTCGATCCAGCGGCGGACGGTGTCGTCGCTGACGCCGAGCAGCGCGGCGGCCTCGGCGATCCGGTAGGAGGTGGGCACGAGGCGCACGGTAGCCGCAGCCGCGGGGCCGGGACCGCGCGATCACCGCACGGGGCGGCCCTGCGCGCACACCCGGTGGTGCACAACCGTGTGGAGGTGCCCCGGCTGGCCCCTCACCTGCGGGTCGTTTGTCGATCGGGGGGCTCGGGCAGTCGGCGTCGGTGAGCGCCAGCACCCTGCCGCGGACCGCGGACCCCAAGACGACCAAGGCCGGCGGCTCGGCCTCCGTGCGCACCCGCCGGATCCGGGAGACCGCCCGCGACGTCCTGGGGTTCACCGAGTTCCGCCCCGGCCAGGAGGAGGCCATGCAGGCCGTGGCCGCGGGCCGGGACACCCTCGCCGTGCTGCCCTCCGGCGCCGGCAAGTCCGCCGTCTACACGGTCACGGGGCTGCTGCTCGACGGACCGGTCGTGATCGTCTCGCCGCTCATCGCCCTGCAGCGGGACCAGGTGCAGCGGCTGGAGGAGCTCGGCGAGGAGGCCGTCGGCCGGGCCGCGGTGCTCAACTCCGGTCTGTCCGTCCTCGAGCACCAGGCGGTGCTCGACGGCATGCGCGACGGAACGGTCCGCTTCTGCTTCCTCGCCCCGGAGCAGCTGGCCAAGCCCGAGGTGGTCGAGGCCATCCGGACCAGCGCGCCGGCGCTGTTCGTCGTCGACGAGGCGCACTGCGTCTCCGCCTGGGGCCACGACTTCCGGCCCGACTACCTGCGGCTCGGCGGAGTGGTGCAGCAGCTCGGGCACCCGACGGTGCTCGCCCTCACCGCGACCGCGGCCCCTCCGGTGCGCGCCGAGATCCTCGAGCGGCTGGAGATGACGGAGCCGGCGGTCGTCGTCGCCGGGTTCGACCGTCCGGAGATCGCGCTGGAGGTCGAGCACCACGCCGACGCGCACGGCAAGCACACCGCCGTCCTCGACCGGGTCACCGAGCTGAGCCGGCAGGGCACCGGGATCCTCTACGCCGCCACCCGCCGGGGCACCGAGGAGTTCGCCGAGGCGCTCACCGGCCGGGGACTCCGTGCAGCGGCCTACCACGCGGGGTTGAAGAAGAGCGACCGCGAGGAGGTGCAGCGGCAGTTCATGGACGACGAGCTGGACGTCGTCGTCGCCACCACCGCCTTCGGCATGGGCATCGACAAGCCGGAGACCCGCTACGTCGTGCACGCCGAGCCCGCGGACTCGATCGACAGCTACTACCAGGAGATCGGCCGGGCCGGGCGGGACGGCCGGCCCGCGGTCGCCGTCCTGGTCTACCGCCAGGAGGACCTCGGCATCCGGAAGTTCTTCGCCGCCGGCGCACCGGCCGAGCAGGAGCTGCAGGAGGTCGCCGGCCTGGTCCGGGCCGGCGCCGCGGCCGGCCTGGACGGCGTGGACGTCACCGAGCTCCGCGAGGAGAGCGGCCTCGCCGCCACCCCGCTGGTGCGTGACCTCAACCTGCTCGAGCAGGCCGGCGCCGTCGTCCTGGCCGACGACGGGACGGCGTCCCCGGCGCCGGACGCGCCCGCCCCCGGCGAGGCGGCCGCGGCCGCCCGCGAGCTGGCCGAGCACCACGTCCGGGTGGACGAGAGCCGGATCGAGATGATGCGCGGCTACGCCGACACCACCCGCTGCCGCCGGCAGTTCCTGCTCGGCTACTTCGGCGAGCAGCTCGACGAGCCGTGCGGCAACTGCGACACCTGCCGGTCCGGATCTGCGTACGAGCACGCCGACCCGGTCGTCGACGGCGACCACCCGTTCCCGGTGGACACCGCCGTCGAGCACACCGAGTGGGGCCCCGGCGTGGTGATGCGGCACGAGGAGGACCGGGTCGTCGTCCTCTTCGAGGAGGTCGGCTACAAGACGCTCGGGCTGCAGGCCGTGCTCGACCACCACCTGCTCAGCGAGCGCGCCGGTGGCTGATGCGTCGTGCTCCGACCTGCGGAGTGCCGTCGTCCCGGTGATCATGAACGTGGACCGGGCGGAACTCGCCCGGCCGAGAGGAGTGCGCACGTGAAGGTGCTGGGCATCAACGCGATCTACCACGACCCGTCGGCGGCCCTCGTCGTCGACGGCAGGGTCGTGGCCGCCGCGGAGGAGGAGCGCTTCAGCCGGCGCAAGCACGGCAAGCGCCCGCTGCCCTGGAGCGCCTGGGAGCTGCCCGAGCTGTCCGCCGCCTGGTGCCTGGCGGAGGCCGGCATCTCGCCCGACGAGCTCGACGCGGTCGCCTACTCCTTCGACCCGGCGCTGATGGGCACCCCGGAGGACTCCGGGTTGTTCGACGACGGCGACGTCATGCGCAAGAGGTACGCGGAGATGGCGCCGGACTTCCTGGCCCACGCGCTGCCCGGGCTGGACCCGGCGAAGGTCCGGTTCGTCAAGCACCACGTGGCCCACGCCGCCTCGGCCGGCCTCGCCGCGCCGCAGCGGGACAACTCGGTGCTGGTGCTCGACGGCCGCGGCGAGGCGCACAGCCACCTGGCCGGCCGCTACGTCGACGGGCAGCTGGAGGTGCTCGCCGGTCAGGCGCTGCCGCACTCGCTGGGCCTGATGTACGAGGACCTCACCGACCACCTGGGCTTCCTGCGCAGCTCCGACGAGTTCAAGGTCATGGCGATGGCCTCCTACGGCAAGCCGCGCTTCGTCGGCGAGCTGTCCGAGCTGATCCGCGCCACCGACGACGGCGGCTTCCGCACCGAGAAGATCGACTACACCGGGTTCGCCCCGCGCCTGGGCAAGGGCGACCAGTGGACCGAGGACCACGCCGACCTGGCCGCCAGCGTGCAGCAGCGCCTGGAGGAGGTGCTCGTCGACCTGGCCCGCTGGGTGCACGAGCAGACCGGCGACGAGGTCCTCACCCTGGCCGGCGGCACCGCCCTGAACTGCGTGGCCAACACCCGCATCCTCGCCGAGAGCCCGTTCGAGCAGGTCTGGGTGCAGCCCGCCGCCGGCGACTCCGGGACGGCGCTGGGCGCCGCCCTGCACGTGGCCCGCGAGCTCGGCGAGGACACCCAGCCGATGCCCGGCGCGGCGCTGGGCCGGGGGTGGAGCGACGAGGAGATCGAGCAGGTGCTCGTCACCGCCGCGATCGACTACGAGCGCCCCGACGACGTCGCCGAGGCCGTCGCCGAGGTCCTGGCCGACAACGGCATCGTCGCCTGGTTCCAGGGTCGCAGCGAGTACGGCCCCCGCGCGCTCGGCCACCGCTCGCTGATGGCCCACCCCGGCTTCGAGGCCAACCTCGAGCGGATGAACGACGTGAAGGGCCGCGAGCAGTTCCGCCCGGTGGCGCCGATGGTGCTGCTGGAGAAGGCGCCGGAGATCTTCAGCCGCGGCCCGATCCCCTCGCCGTACATGCTCTTCGTGCACGACGTGGCCCCGGAGTGGCGCGACCGCATCCCCACGGTCACCCACGTCGACGGGACGGCGCGGATCCAGACGATCGACCCGGCGGAGTCCCCGCTGGTCCACCGGATGATCTCCGCGTTCGAGCGGCGCACCGGGCTGCCCGTGGTGGTCAACACCAGCCTGAACACAGCCGGCCGGCCGATGGTCGACGACCCGCGTGACGCGCTGGAGTGCTTCGGCTCGGCCCCGGTGGACCTGCTGGCCATCGGCCCGTTCGTCGTCCGCCGTCCGAAGGCGACCCCCCGGCCGGCCTGACAGGTCACGGTTCGTCACTCGTCGGGGTGCCCCCCGTTCCGGGACCGGAGCGCGGGGGTACTCCGGTGAGGCCTGTCAAGAACATGGCGGGCGCGACGCACTGGAGAGACCCCATGTCCACAGCAGACCTCCCCGGCGCCGGCTCGCGGGGCATGACCTGGCCGCAGCAGCTGGCCCTGGCCTTCGGCGCGATCTACACGCTGATCGGCATCATCGGCTTCTTCATCACCGGCTTCGGCGACTTCTTCGGCAATGCCCACGGCATGCCGATGGAGCACGACGAGACCTTGCTCGGGTTCATGATCAACCCGATGCACAACGTGGTGCACATCCTGATCGGTCTGGCAGGCATCGCCCTGTCGCGGACCCTCCGCGGTGCCCGCACCTACGGCTGGCTGCTCGCGGTCGGCTACGGCGCGGCGTTCGTCTACGGCCTGATCGCGATCGACGAGGACTGGGACTTCCTGAACCTGAACTGGGCGGACAACATCCTGCACCTGGTGACGGCGCTGGTCGGCCTGGTCATCGCGCTGGGCAAGGTGCACACGGTCGACACCGCGCGCGGCGCCGACCACTCGCTGGGCACCAACCGCTGACCCCTGCTCGACCCGACCGCCCCGGACGCCGCTGGCGCCCGGGGCGGTCGTGCGTGCGCACCCCGGTGCGCTCTGCGTCCCGTCCGGCGCTAACGTCCCGCCATGGACTTCACCCTCTCCGCCAAGGCCGAGGACGTCAGTGGCCGGATGTGGGACTTCATGCGGGACCAGGTGTTCCCCGCTGAGCCCGTGTACGAGCAGTGGCGCGCCGCGCGCGGCCACGACGACCACGCCCACCCACCCGTCCTGGAAGAGCTCAAGACCGAGGCCCGCAAGCGCGGCCTGTGGAACCTCTTCCACCACGAGCTCGGCGGGATGACGAACCTCGAGTACGCCTCGATCGCCGAGATCATGGGCTGGTCGCCGACGATCGCGCCGGAGGTGACCAACTGCGGGGCGCCGGACACCGGCAACATGGAGACCCTGATGCTCTTCGGCACCCAGGAGCAGAAGGACCGCTGGCTCAACCCGCTGCTCGAGGGCGAGATCCGCTCCGGGTTCGCCATGACCGAGCCGGACGTCGCGTCCTCGGACGCCCGCAACATCCAGACCTCGATCGTCCGCGACGGCGACGAGTACGTGATCAACGGCCGCAAGTGGTGGATCACCGGCAGCGCCGACGAGCGGTGCCAGATCTTCATCGTCATGGGCAAGACCGACCCCGACGGTCCGCCGCACCGTCAGCAGTCGATGGTCCTGGTGCCCCGCGACACCCCCGGCTTCGAGATCATCCGCCACCTGCCGGTGTTCGGGTACCAGGACCAGCACGGGCACTCGGAGCTGCGGTTCACCGACGTCCGGGTGCCGGTGACCAACATCCTCTCCGGCGAGGGCGACGGCTTCAGCATCGCCCAGGCCCGGCTGGGCCCGGGCCGCATCCACCACTGCATGCGCGCGATCGGCATGGCCGAGCGGGCGCTGGCCCTGATGGTGGAGCGGGCCAGGTCCCGGGTCGCCTTCGGCCGGCCGCTCGCCGAGCAGGGCACCGTGCGCGAGCTGATCGCCCGCTCACGGATCGAGATCGACCAGGTCCGGCTCTACGTGCTGAAGACCGCCGACCTGATCGACCGGTACGGCGCGAAGGGCGCCCGCACCGAGATCTCGGCGATCAAGGTGGCCGCGCCCCGGGTGGCCTGCGACGTGATCGACCGCGCGATCGAGGTGCACGGCGGCGCCGGGGTCAGCAACGACACCGTGCTGGCCCGCTTCTACGCCAGCGCCCGCACCCTGCGGATCGTCGACGGCCCGGACGCGGTGCACATCCGCGGCGTCGCCAAGGAGGAACTGGCCCGCGAGCGCCCCTACGCCGGCTGAGCGGAGTGGGAGGGCGCGGTTCCCGCGTCCCTCCCACTCCACTCAGGGCGTGAGCGTGCTGCCGAAGGCGCCGCCGGCCAGCTTGGCCATCAGCTGGGTCCGGTCCAGCCCGACCGCGGCGAGCGCGTCGGCGTCCCGGTCGGTGTCGATCTGCTCGGGCAGCTGCGCCGCGACCTCCTCGGCTCGGGCGTTGTCGCCCTCGGTGTGCAGCAGCTGCACCAGCTTCGCGCGGTCGATGTGCACGGCTCCTCCTGACCTCGGTGTGCTGCCGGTCACACTGCCGCGTCCGCCGCGGTCGCGCCAGCCCCGGGCTCAGCGCGGCGACGACCGCCGCACCAGGAACCCGCCGATCCCGGCGAGCACCAGGGCGAGGACGAGCTGGCCGATGCCGACCCCGCTGCGGTCGCTGCTGAACCAGGTGACCGACGAGACCAGCAGGACGACGGCGACGCCCAGCACGAGCAGGCCGACCAGCCGCTCGCGGCGCGCGGGTGGGCTGCCGGGCTCGGGAGAGGTCATGATCGGACCCTACGGCCGCCGTCCTGGAAGCGGTTCCAGCGGTTCCCGGCCTCCGGCAGCGCTGCTCCGGTGGTAGGACGAGGCCCATGGACCGCCGCAGGCCTCCCGTGACGCTCGAGCACGTCGCCCGGGTCGCCGGCGTGTCCCGGGCCACGGCGTCCCGGGTGCTGACCGGTTCCGGGCCGTCGTCGGCGGAGGCACGGGGCCGGGTGCAGGCGGTCGCCGAGCGGCTGGGCTACGTCGCCGACCCGGTCGCCCGGGCGCTCGTGCACGGCCGGGGCACGCGGCTGGTGGTCGCGGCCACCGCCGCGGCGCCGGACGCGCTGGAGTGCGCGTACCTGTCCCGGGTGGTCGCCACGACCGCCGCGGTCTGCGCCGACCAGGGGCTCGGGGTCGCGCTGCAGTGGTTGCCGCTGGGCGGGCCGCAGGCCGCGCTGGACGGGCTGGCCCGGGACCGCTCGGTGGCCGGCGTCGTGCTGGTCGACACCACCCGGCTGGTGCTGGACTCGGTGCCCCGGGAGCTGCACGGCCGGGTGGTCTCGATCGGCGCCGGGAGCCGCGACGTCCCGCTGGTCGACGTCGACACCGAGGCGGCGGCGACCGCGATCGTCGGTCACCTGGTCGCCACGGGCCGCCGGCGGATCGCGCTGATCGCCGGCCCGACCTGGCTGCCGTGCAGCGAGCGGCCGGTGGCCGCCTACCGGGCGGCGGTGGCCGCGGCCGGGCTGCCGGCGCGCGTCGTCGCCGGCGGCTTCGACACCGCCAGCGGGCGGGCAGGTGCCCGCGAGGCGCTGCGCCGTTGGCCGGACACCGACGCCGTCTACGGCATCTGCGACGAGGTGGCGCTCGGCGCGCTGCAGGTGCTGCGGGCGGCCGGTCGGCAGGTGCCCGGCGACGTCGCGGTGGCCGGGTTCGACGACATCCCGGCCGCAGAGTCCAGCGGGCTGACCACCGCGACCCACCCGGTCGAGCGCATCGCCGACGCCGCGGCGCGCAGCGCCCTCGGCCGGGTCGCCGACGGGCCGACGCTGTTCGCCTCCGACCTGGTGGTGCGCGAGAGCGCCTGACCCTGGAGGCCTTGTCGGGCAAGTCGACACTTGCCTATCATCTGGGCGTGGGCGACGTGTTCAAGGCCCTCGCCGACCCGACCCGGCGGCTGGTGCTCGACGAGCTGCAGGACCGGGACGGTCAGACGCTGTTCGAGCTGTGCACCCGGCTGGTCACCAAGCACGGGGTCGGCTCGAGCCGGCAGGCCGTCTCCCAGCACCTCGACGTGCTGGAGGCAGCCGGCCTGGTCGTCCGGCGACGCGAGGGCCGCCACACGTTCCTGCACCTGCACACCGCACCGCTGCGGGCCATCACCGAGCGCTGGCCCACCCGCCCCCCGGAGGAGAACCCGTGAAGATCGCACTGACCAGCGTCCTCGTCGACGACCAGGAGAAGGCGCTGCGGTTCTACACCGACGTGCTGGGCTTCCGGCCCAAGCACGACGTGCCGATGGGCGAGCACCGGTGGCTCACCGTCGTCTCCCCCGAGGCGCCGGAGGGTGTGGAGCTGCTGCTGGAGCCCGACGGCCACCCGGCGGTCCGGCCGTTCAAGGAGGCGCTGGTCGCGACGGCATCCCGTTCACCTCCTTCGCGGTCGAGGACGTGCACGCCGAGCACGCCCGGCTGGTCGCGGCCGGGGTCACCTTCACCCAGGCGCCGCTGACCATGGGCCCGGTCACCACCGCCGTCCTCGACGACACCTGCGGCAACCTGATCCAGCTCGCCAGCACGTGACCACAGGGGCCGTCGGCACCCGTTCACCGCCGTCTGAAAGCTGTGACCCCCGTTACGAAAGCGCAGCACTTTCGTATGCCTGTGAACCGTTGACGCACGAGTTTCGCAGGGTTTACGTTCCCGCCCACTGAGTCCACCGCGGGGCTCGGTCTCGTCACCGCCGACGAGGAGCGTGAGGGGGTCGTCTTGCCGTCGTACGACGAGCACGCCCGCTCCGAGCTGATCCTCTCGGCGCTCGGCGCGAACGGCCGGGTGCAGGTCAACGAGCTGGCCCAGCGCCTCGAGGTCTCCGCCGTCACCATCCGCAAGGACCTCGACGCCCTCGAACAGCGGTCGGCGCTGCGCCGGGTCCGTGGCGGCGCGGTGACCACCCCGATGCTCGACGAGGGCTCCTTCGAGACCCGGCTGCAGGCCCACCGCGCGGAGAAGCGGGCCATCGCCCGGGCGGCCGCCCCGCTGGTCCGGGACGGCGACGTCATCGCCCTGGACTCCTCGAGCACCTGCCACTACCTGGCCCGGGAGCTCGTGGACCGCCGGTCCCTCGTGGTGATCACCAACGGCATGCCGACCGCCACGCTGTTCTCCGAGCGGTCGGATGCCACCGTGCTCGTCCCGGGCGGCGTCGTCCGCCGGTCGGCGCGGTCCGTGGTCGGGGTGTTCGGCGACGTGCTGGCCGGGCGCGGCTCCATCGACAAGCTGTTCATCGGCGCGCACGCCGTCTCGGTCGAGCGCGGCCTGCTGGAGATGGCCCTGGAGGAGGCGCAGGCCAAGCAGTACCTCGCGGCCCACTGCCGCCAGCTCTACGGGCTCGCCGACGGCAGCAAGTTCGGCAGCTTCTCGCTGCACACCGCGGCCCCCACCGCAGACATCACGGCGGTCTACACCGACTCCGGCGCCGACCCCGGGCTGGTCGCCGAGCTGGAGGCCGACGGCCTGCCGGTGCACCGGGTGCGCGTGACCGAGGCGGACCGGTGAGCCGGGCCGTGCGCACCGTCGCCGCGGTCGACCTGGGTGCCGAGAGCGGCCGGGTCGTACGCGCCACCTTCGACGGCGAGCGCCTCGACGCCGCCGAGGTGAGCCGGTTCGCCCACCTGCCGCGGCCGGTCGACGGCATCCTCCGCTGGGACCTGGCCGGCCTGACCCGGGACATCACCGCGGGGCTGGGCGCGCTGGGCACCGACGCCCCCGTCGCCTCGGTCGGCGTCGACTCCTGGGGCGTGGACTACGGCCTGCTGCGGGCCGACGGCACGCTGCTGGACGCCCCCACCTGCTACCGGGACCCGCGTCAGCTGGCGGCGCTCGACGAGGCGCTGGCCACCGTGGGCCGGGACCGCCTCTACCGGTCCACCGGCACCCAGATCAACGAGATCAACACCGTCTTCGCGCTGCTCTCCGACGCACGGACGACCAGCCGGCTGGACGACGCCGCGACCCTGCTGATGCTCCCCGACGTCTTCCACCACCTGCTGTCCGGCTCCCGGGTCACCGAGTTCACCGCCGCCTCCACCTCCGGGCTCTACGACATGGTCGGGCAGCGCTGGGCGGTGGAGCTCGCCGAGGCGCTGGGCATCCCGGCGCGGGTGCTGCCGGAGGTCGTGCCGCCGGGCACCGACCTGGGGCCGGTCGTCGGCGCCCTCGGGGAGGGCCCGCTGGCCGGCGCCCGGGTGGTCGCGCCCGCCGGTCACGACACCGCCAGCGCGGTCGTCGCCACGCCCTTCACCGCGCCCGGCGCGCTGTTCGTCTCCTCGGGCACCTGGTCGCTGGTCGGCGTCGAGACCCCGCGCGCCGTCGTCACGCCGGAGTCCGAGGCCGCCAACCTGACCAACGAGGGCGGCTGGCCCGGGACCACCCGGCTGCTGCGCAACGTCATGGGCCTGTGGCTGCTGCAGGAGTGCCGCCGGGCCTGGGCCCGGCAGGGGCTGGAGCTCAGCTACGCCGAGCTCGTCGAGCTGGCCGCGCGGGAGCCGGAGCTGACCTGCCTGGTCAACCCCAACGCCCCGGAGTTCCTGGCCCCCGGCGACATGCCGGCCCGGGTGCGGGCCTACTGCGACCGCACCGGCGCCGTCGTGCCGGAGACCCCGGGCGCGGTCGCGCGCTGCGTCGTCGACAGCCTCGCGCTGTCCTACCGGACCACCGTCGAGGACATCACCGCGGTCACCGGCACGCCGCCGCCGGCCGTGCACATCACCGGCGGCGGGGCCCGCAACCAGCTGCTGGCCCAGGCCACCGCGGACGCGACCGGCCTGCCGGTGCACTGCGGCCCGGTGGAGGCGACCGCCCTGGGCAACGCCGCGGTCCAGCTGGTGGCCCTCGGCGAGCTGGCCGACGTGGCCGAGGTCCGCGCCGTCGTGGCGCGGACCGCCGAGATCCGGACTTCCTCCCCGCGCCCCGACGCGCGCTGGGAGGAGGCCGCAGCCCGGCTGCGGCAGCTGACTCTGGACGACGACCGACGGCGGGGGCTCCTCCCGAGCTGACGACCGACCGACGTCCCGAGCACTCCACCGGCTCGCCGAGCTGGTGACACCGCGGGGGTTCACATCCCCACTCCGATGAGGTGGCCCATGAGGAACACACGAACGACGAAGATCGCTGCTGGCCTCGGCCTTGCCCTGGCGCTGACCGCCACCGCCTGCGGTGAGGGCAGCGGCGGCTCGGCCTCCGGTGGGGACAGCGGGGGCAGCAGCGCCAGCGGCGGCGGGGGTGGCGGCGACTACACCGTCGCCTTCGTCCCGAAGCTGCAGGGGATCCCGTACTTCGAGGCGATGAACAGCGGCGGCAAGGCCGCCTGCGAGGAGATCGGCTGCACCTGGCTGTACCAGGGCCCGGTCGAGGCCGACCCCGCCGCGCAGGCCGACATCGTCCGCTCCTACATCCAGCAGGGCGTCGACTCCCTCATCGTGGCGCCGAACGACCCCGACTCGATGGCCCCGCTGCTCAAGCAGGCCGCCGACGCCGGGATCAAGGTGGCCACCGCCGACACCGACGCGCCGAACTCGGTGCGCGAGGTGTTCGTCAGCCAGGCCTCGACCGAGGGCATCGGCCAGGCGCTGACCGACGGCCTGCTCTCGGCCATGGGCGGCAAGGGCAAGTACGCCATCGTCTCCTGCGGCCAGACCGCGCAGAACCTGAACTCCTGGATCGACGTCCAGAAGGCCTACACCGCCGAGAAGTACCCGGACGCCGAGATCGTCGACATCGTCTACGCCGGTGAGGACCAGGCGGCGGCCACCCAGATGGCGACGGACCTGATGAACGCCCACCCGGACCTCACCGGCCTGGTCGGCGAGTGCACCTCGTCGGCTCCCGGTGTGGCGCAGGCCATCCGTGACGCCGGCAAGATCGGCAAGGTCTTCTCGGTCGGCCTGGGCACCCCGCAGTCGATGGCGCCCTACCTGACCGACGGCTCCTCGAGCGCCAGCATCCTGTGGGACGTCGAGAACCTGGGCTACCTGACCGCGTGGACGGGCGTCCAGCTGGCCGACGGCCAGGAGCTGCAGGCCACCAACGACGTCAGCAGCGACATCACCGGGGTGACCTTCGACCCCAGCAGCAAGGTCCTGCTGCTCGGTCCGCCGCTGACCATCACCAAGGACAACGCCGGGGACTACGACTACTGATCCCCACCCCCGGGGAGGGCCGGTCCCACCGGCCCTCCCCGGGACCGTCCGGAGCGAGGAGACGATGAGCGACATCAGCCCGACCGGGTCGGCCGACACCGCACCGGTCCAGTCCAGCACCTCCGGAGCCGCCGCGGAACGCCTGTCGGTGACCGGCGTCTCCAAGCGGTACGGCGCCGTGCGGGCCATCCGCAACGCCGACATGACCGTCCGCGCCGGGACCGTCCACGCCCTGGTGGGCGAGAACGGCGCCGGCAAGTCCACGCTGATCAAGATCCTCTCCGGCGCGGCGACCGCCGACACCGGTGCGATCACCTTCAACGGCCGGCCGGTGACGATCTCCGGCACCGCCGACGCCATCGCGCTCGGCATCGCCACCGTGTACCAGGAGCCGCAGCTCTTCCCCGACCTGACCGTCGCCGAGAACGTCTTCACCGGGCGCGAGATCAAGCGCCACGGCCGGGTCGACTGGACCGCGCAGAACGCCCGGGTCGTCGAGCTCCTCGAGCTGATCGGCCTGCCGGCCCGCTACGCCACCGTCCCGGTCAGCGAGCTGTCCATCGCCGAGCAGCAGCAGGTCTCCATCGCCAAGGCGCTGGTCGGCAACGCCGAGGTGCTGATCCTCGACGAGCCCTCCGCCATCCTCACCGACACCGAGATCGAGGTGCTGTTCGGCGTCGTCCGCCGGCTGGCCGCCTCCGGGGTCTCGATCATCTACATCTCCCACCGGCTCGACGAGCTGTTCGTCATCGCCAACGAGGTCACGGTGATGCGCGACGGCCAGACGCTGGGCACCTGGCCGATCGGGGAGCTCTCCGTCCGCCGCGTCGTCGAGCTGATGGTCGGCGGCATCCTCGAGGACAACCCGGTCGAGCGCAGCATCCCCGACGCCGCGCCCCGGCTGGTGCTCGAGGGGCTGGCCTGCACCGGCGAGTACACCGATGTCGACGTGTCCATCCGGCCCGGCGAGATCGTCACCCTCTACGGCCTGATCGGCTCGGGGGCCGCCGAGATCGCCGAGACGGTGTACGGCATGCGCCGGGCCACCGCCGGCCGGATCCTGCTCGACGGGAAGCCGGTCTCCCCCGGGTCGCCCCGGGAGGCGAAGAAGCTGGGCATCGCGCTGCTGCCGGCCAACCGCAAGCTGCAGGGGCTGTTCGGCTTCCAGTCCATCGCCTTCAACATCTCCGCCGGCCACCTCCCGCTGCTCTCCCGGATGGGCACCTGGATGGACCGCGGCCGCGAGCGCCAGGTGGCCCGGGACTTCATCCAGCGGCTGGCGGTCAAGACCCCGCACGAGCGGCAGCCGGTCTCGGCCATGTCCGGCGGCAACGCGCAGAAGGTCGTGCTCGCCCGCCAGCTGGTCGAGCGCCCTCAGGTCCTGGTCCTCGCCGAGCCGACCCAGGGCGTCGACGTCGGCGCCAAGGAGGAGATCCACAAGATCATCCGCCAGCTGGCCGACGAGGGCACCGCCGTCCTGATCGTCACCTCCGACCTGCCCGAGGCGATCCGCGTCTCCGACCGGCTGCAGGTGGTGCGGGCCGGCACCACGACCGTCGAGTTCGGCCCCGGCGCGACCCAGTCCGATGTCCTCGCCGCAGCCGCCGGCGCGGTCGACCAGGAGGAGGCGGCATGAGCTCATCGACCCTGACCCCCGCCGGCGGTGCACCCGCCGGCGAGGGCGAGCACACCGCGCAGGCGCGCGGTCG
Source organism: Modestobacter altitudinis (assembly GCF_005930475.1). Lineage (GTDB taxonomy): Bacteria > Actinomycetota > Actinomycetes > Mycobacteriales > Geodermatophilaceae > Modestobacter > Modestobacter altitudinis. Next base: position 3,692 of record NZ_SJEW01000077.1, on the reverse strand, counting down.
GGTGCTGCCGTTCCCGATCACCGGCCAGGAGATCGTCCTGATCGCGGTCATCGTGGCGCTGTGGATCGCCCTCTGGTTGGGCACCCCGGCGTTCCTGACCAGCGGGTCGATCGTGCCGCTGCTGGTCGCGATGGCGCCGGTCGCGCTGATCGGCATCGGGATGACGGTCATCATCATCACCGGCGGCATCGACGTCTCCGTGGCCAGCATGGTCATGGTCTGCGCGGTCGTCGTCGCCAAGGCGATGGTCGACTCCGGCGTCTCGCTGCCGGTGGCGGTGCTGCTCTCGATGGCGCTGGGCGGCGTCCTCGGCCTGGTCAACGGCGTGCTCATCGCCTACGGGCGGGTGCACGCGATCATCATCACCTTCGGCACCGCGAACCTGTTCAAGTTCGTCGGGCTGCAGGTCTTCGGCGGCTCGACGGTCAACGGCATCCCCGACACCCTCGACGTGTTCGGCCGCGGCGCGGACGGGCGCACGCTCGGCGTCCCGCACAGCTTCCTGCTGATGCTCGTGATCGCGGCGCTGGCCTGGTACTACCTGCGGCACACCCCCAGCGGCCGGCACCTGTACGCCATCGGTGGCGACGCCGACGCGGCCCGGCTGGCCGGGGTCAAGGTGCAGCGGCGGGTGCTGTCGGCCTACGTGCTCACCGGCCTGCTGACCGGGCTGGCCGCCTGCTTCGTGATCGCCCAGGGCACCTCCACCCTGGCCCCCAACGTGGGTGCCGGCATGGAGCTGTCCGCGATCGCGGCGGTGGTCATCGGCGGCACCTCCATCATGGGCGGGCGCGGGTCGGTCCTCGGGACCGTGCTCGGCGCCCTCCTGGTCCAGACGGTCGCCTCGGGGGTGACCCAGCTCGGCTGGCGCTCCCAGCTGGCCAGCCTCTTCATCGGCATCTTCATCCTGATCGCCGTCGGAGCCGACCTGCTCCGGCAGCGCGCGAGGAGGACGGCATGAGCACCGCGGTCTCCCCTGCCCCTGCGCAGGCCCCCCAGCCCGAGGACGGCTCGTCGCAGTCCCGGTCCCGGCTGGGCCAGCTGCCGGCCACCGTGCTGCGGGCGCTGCTGACCCAGCGGATCGTGCTGCTGCTGGTGCTGCTGCTCGTCGTCGTCGTGACCATGACCACGCTGAGCAGCAACAACTACCTGGCGGCGCCGTACGACCTGTCCTACATGTCCTCGGCGCTGATCAGCGCCGTCCCGCTGGTCATGCTCGGCCTGGCCGAGCTGCTGGTCATCACGTCCGGGCGGGGTGGCATCGACCTGTCGGTCGGCGCGATCGTCTCGCTGACCAGCATGGTGTTCGGCTTCGCCTACGGGGAGTGGGGCTGGTCGCTGTGGCTGGCGATCCTGCTGGCCGCCGCCTTCGGCGGGCTGTGCGGCGCGGTCAACGGCTTCCTGATCGCCTACGTCGGCTACCCGGCGCTGATCACCACGCTGGCGACCTACTACGCGTTCTCCTCGATCGCGATCGTCATCAACGACCAGCAGCCGATCAGCACCGCGCCGATCCAGGACTTCTTCTCCACCGCGCGGTCGATCGAGGTGCCGGTGGGCGACGGGCTGCCGATCCCCCTCGGGACGCTCACCTTCCTGATCCCGATCGCGATCGTGGTCTGGGTGCTGCTGAACCGCACCACCTTCGGCCGCCGGCTGTACGGCATCGGCACCAACGACGTGGCGGCCCAGTGGGCCGGCATCGACGTGCGCCGCACCCGGTTCTCCGCCTACGTGCTCGCCGGGGTCATCTCCGGCCTGGTCGCGGTGGTCACCGTGGCGCAGTTCGCCTCGGCCCGCCCGGACGCCGGGGTCACCGGCACCGGCATGGCGCTGCCGGCGATCACCATCGCGGTCCTCGGCGGGGTCGCCATCACCGGCGGCATCGGCCGGGTCGCCGGCGTCGTGCTCGCCACCCTGCTGATCGTGTGGCTCAACGCCGGCATCCTGCTGGCCGTGCCGGGCAACGCCGGCTCGCAGTACCAGCTGCTCGCCCTCGGCGTCGTCCTGGTCTTCGCCGCGCTGCTCAACGGGCTGACCAACCGCAGGTACGGGCGGACCGGGTGACGGCGGTCTGGGACCCGTCCCTGGTCAGCGCCGAGCTGCTCGACCTCACCCGCTCGCTGGGCGAGCTGGACCGGGGGCTGGTCATCCTGGCGGAGGGCAACACCTCGCAGCGGCTGCCCGACGGCCGGGTGCTGGTCAAGGCGTCCGGGTCGAACATGCGCACGGCCACCGCGGAGGACTTCGTGGTCGTCGACGTCGACCCGCTGGTGGAGCTGATGCGGTCGCCGTCGGCCACCCAGGCCGACCTGACCGCGGCGCTGGACGCCGGGGAGCACGACGGCCGGCGCCGGCGGGCCTCGATCGAGACGCTGGTGCACGTGGCCGCGCAGGCGGTGGCCCCCACGGCCTTCGTCGGGCACACCCACCCGACGGCGGTCGTGGGGCTGCTGGCCAGCGTGCACGGGCCGACGGCGTGGGACCGGCACGTCTACTCCGACGAGGCGGTGGTCATCGGCCGGCCGCTGTACGTGCCCTACGCAACGCCCGGCATCGACCTGGGTCGGGTCTACCTGCGCGCGCTCGAGGAGCACGTGGCCACGCACGGCGAGCTGCCCACCCTGGTGCTGCTGGGCAACCACGGCATCGTGGTCAACGCCGCCGGCCCCGCCGGCGTGCACGCGGCGTCGGAGATGGCGGTCAAGGGCGCGCAGGTGCGGGTGGCCGCGTACTCGGTGGGCGGTGTGGTGCCGCTGGACACCGCGTCGGTCGAGAAGTTCTTCGCCCGGGACGACGTCATCGAGCGCCGCGCCCGCCTGGGCGGGAGCAGCCCGGCGTGACGCTGCCCTCATGACGCTGCCCCCATGACGCTGCCCGACGAGCTGCGGGCGGTGTTCCTCGACGTCGGCGGGCCCGTCTACGACGACGGCAACTTCGTCGCGGCCGTCGTCCGGGCGTTGGACGAGCTGCGCGCCGAGCAGGGCCGCGGGCCGGTCGACCGGGCCGCGGTGCACCGGGTCTACGACGCCGTCCGCGCCCGGCAGGGCGGCTCGCTGCGCACCGCGCTGGCCACCGAGCTGCTCGGGGACGCCGGGCTGCGCGGGCCGCTGCACGAGCGGACCCGCCGGTACTGGACCCACCCCCCGGGCACGCTGTACCCCGACGTCCTGCCGCTGCTCCAGGCCCTGTCCGGGCGGGTGGTCGTCGGGGTGCTGGCCAACCAGGAGGCACCCGTCGTCGACGCGCTGACCCGGGACGGCGTCGCCCCGTTCATCGACGTGTGGGGCATCTCGGCGCTGGTCGGCCACGAGAAGCCCAGCCCCGAGCTGTTCACCTGGTGCCTGGACCGGGCCGGCTGCGCGGCCGGGCAGGCCGTGCACGTCGGGAACCGGCTGGACACCGACGTGCGCCCGGCCGCGGCGCTCGGCCTGGGCACCGTCTGGGTGCTGCGCGGCGAGGCACCGGACTCCCCCACGCCCGAGCAGCTCGCCGAGCCCGACCTGGCCGTGCCCGACCTCACCGGCCTGGCCGACGTGCTGCTCCCCCGGGTCGCCGGCGGTACCGGCGCGTGACCGCCGACGGCGAGCTGGTCCTCGGCGTCGACCTCGCCACCGCGGCCGTCCGGGTGCTCGCCGTGGACGTCGCCACCGGCGTGGTCGCCGCCTCGGCCGAGCTGCCGCTGCCCGCCC
>NZ_SJEW01000076.1 GCF_005930475.1 Modestobacter altitudinis | reverse complement strand
CACCCACCCAGCCCGACCGGGGGAGCCGCGGGGCGTTCCGCGCTGGGCGTCAGGGCCGGTCGGTCACCGCAGCCGACGGGGACTCCGTCGCGGCGCGGGTGGCGGCCCAGCTGGCCAGCAGTTTGAGAGCGTCCTCGGACGGCGTCCCGGGCTCGGCGGTGTAGATGGTCAGCCGCAGGCCCGACGCGTCGCCGTTGGGCAGGGCGAGGGTGGTGTAGGTGAGGCCGAGCGCTCCGACGACGGGGTGGTGGAACTGCTTCACGCCGTTGTGGTGGATGCGCACGTCGTGCGCCGCCCACCGGGTGCGGAACGGCTCGCTGACCGTCGACAGCTCGCCCACCAGCTCTCGCAGGGAGGCGTCGTTCGGGCGGCGGCCTGCCTCGGCGCGGAGCAGCGCGACCGTCACGTTGGCCGCCCCGTTCCAGTCCGGGTAGTAGTCCAGCGCCCGCGGGTCGAGGAACTGGAACCGGGCGAAGTTGGCCCGTCCCGAGGGGTTGTCGAAGAGCGGCGCGTGCAGCGCCTCCCCGAGGGCGTTGCTCGCCACGATGTCCAGCCGGCCGTTGGCGACGAACGCGGCCGAGCCCGTCACCGAGTCCAGCATCCACTGCACCGACGGCTGGATCTGCGCCCTGCCGCGGCGCTGCGGAGCCCGGCTCGGTCGCGCGGCGCGGGCCAGGTCGAACAGGTACGTCCGCTCCGCCTCGTCCAGTCGGAGTGCCCGGGCGACCGCCTCCAGCACGTCCTCGGAGACGCCGGAGATGTGGCCCTTCTCCAGCCGGGTGTACCAGTCGGTGCTCACCCCGGCGAGGACGGCGACCTCCTCGCGGCGCAGCCCCGGGACCCGCCGCCGGCCACCACCGGGCAGCAGCCCGGCCTGCCCCGGGGTGATCCGGGCCCGGCGACTGGTGAGGAAGTCCCGGATGTCCGCGCGGTTGTCCACGCCTCCGACGCTACGTCGCCCTCGCCCCGGTGGGGGGTCGAGCTGGTACCTCCCACAGGTCCGCCCTGCCACCCGCGCAGAGGTCGGCGTTCCGTGGACGTCAGCACCCGCCACACCGGAGGAGGACGACCGTGCAGATCACCCGCAGTTCCGTCGACACCGTCAAGGGGCCGGCCGACTGGTTCACCGGCGACGTCTACATCGACGCCGTCGCCGCCGCACCCGCGCCGTCCCGGCTCAGCGCCAACCTGGTGCACTTCATGCCCGGTGCGCGCACCCACTGGCACCACCACCCGCTGAGCCAGACCGTCTTCGTCACCGAGGGCATCGGCCTGTGCCAGCGCCGCGGCGGCCCGGTCGAGGTCATCCGGCCCGGGGACCGGGTGCTGTTCGAGGCCGACGAGGAGCACTGGCACGGCGCTGCGCCGAACCGGCTGATGGTCCACCTGGCCGTCAACGAGGCCGACGCCGACCACGCCGTCGTGCACTGGCTGACCCCCGTCACCGACGCGGAGTACACCGCCGCGCCGGCGACCGACTGACCCCCTACACACCACCGAGCACGAGGAGCACTCCCATGCGCGTCCACGCCTACGCAGCCCCCGCCGCCGGCAAGCCCCTGGCCGCCACCACCATCGAGCGCCGGGACGTCGGCCCGAACGACGTCCTGATCGCCATCACGCACGCCGGCATCTGCCACTCCGACATCCACACCGTGAACGGCGACTGGGGCCCGCAGCCCTTCCCCGTCGTCCCCGGCCACGAGATCGTCGGCACCGTCACCGAGGTCGGGCCGGACGTCACCACCCACCGGGTGGGCGACCGCGTCGGCGTCGGTTGCATGGTCAACTCCTGCGGCGAGTGCACCAACTGCCGCAACGGCGACGAGCAGTACTGCCTCAACGGCATGGTCGGCACCTACGCCGCCACCGACCGGGACGGCAGCACCACCCAGGGCGGCTACTCCACCCACGTGGTGGTCGACGCCGGCTACGTGCTCCGCGTCCCCGAGGGCATCGACTCCGCCGCCGCCGCGCCGCTGCTCTGCGCCGGCATCACCACCTTCTCCCCGCTGCGCCGCTGGGGCGCCGGGCCGGGCAAGCGGGTCGCCGTCGTCGGCCTGGGCGGCCTGGGCCACATGGCCGTCAAGCTCGCGCACGCCATGGGGGCCGAGGTGACCGTGCTGTCGCAGTCGCTGAAGAAGCAGGAGGACGGCCTGCGCCTCGGCGCGGACCACTACGCCGCCACGAGCGACTCGGACACCTTTCCCGCGCTGGCCGGCAGCTTCGACCTGATCGTCAACACCGTCAGCGCGTCGATTGACGTCGACGCGTACCTGTCGCTGCTCGCCGTGGACGGCGCGCTGGTCAACGTCGGCGCCCCGGCCGAGCCGTTGAGCCTCAACGTCATGTCGCTGATCGGCGGACGCCGCACCTACGCCGGCTCGATGATCGGTGGCATCGCGCGAACCCAGGAGATGCTCGACTTCTGCGCCGAGCACTCCATCGGCGCCGAGGTGGAGGTCATCGCCGCCGACCAGGTCAACGAGGCCTACGAGCGGGTGCTGGCCTCCGACGTCCGCTACCGGTTCGTCATCGACACCGCGACCCTGGCGTGACCTCGGGCCGCCCCGCCCGGGTCGACCTGCCGGTCGAGGCGGACCCGACCGGGTCGGGGTCGGCCCGGCTCCCGTTCGTCGTGTACGTGCTCGCCGTCGGCACCTTCCTGATGCTCACGACCGAGTTCGTGGTGGCCGGCCTGCTGCCGGAGATCGCCGGCGACCTGCAGGTGAGCGTGGCGCAGGCCGGGCTGCTCATCACCGTCTTCGCGGCAGGGATGATCGTCGGCGCACCGGCGATGGCGCTGCTCACCCGGCGGACGCCGCGGCGGGTGACGCTGGTGTCCGCCCTGGTGGTGTTCGCGGTCGGCCACGTCGTCGTCGCGGTCGCGAGCAGCTTCCCGCTGCTGCTGGTCGCGCGGTTCGCCACCGCCTGGGCGACCGGCGCGTTCTGGGCGGTCGCGTCGGTGGTCGCCACCCGTGCGGCCGGCCCGGCGGCCAGTGCCCGCGCGCTGGGGCTCGTCGGCGCCGGGGGGATGCTCGCCAACGTCGTCGGCGTGCCCATCGGCGCGTTCGCCGGGCAGCTGTCGGGCTGGCGCGGGCCGTTCTGGGCGCTGGCCGCCCTGGCGCTGGTGGCCGTTCCGCTGATCGCCCGGCACGTCCCGCGGGACGAGGACGGCGCCCCGGTGGTGTCCGTGCGTTCGGAACTGGGTGCTCTGGTGAGCGGCCGGCTGTGGCTGGTCCTCGCGGCCTGCGCGACCACGACCGGCGGCGTGCTGTCGGCGTACTCCTACATCTCCCCGTTGCTGACCGACCGGGCCGGCATCGCGCCGGCCTGGGTGCCGCTGGTGCTCGTCGGCTTTGGCGTCGGCTCCCTGGTCGGCACGGTCGCCGGCGGCCGCCTCGGCGACGTCCACCCGCACGCGACCACGGTCGCGGTCGCCGTCTCGACCACGGGCGTGCTGCTGGCTCTCTCCCTGCTGGCCGCCCATCCGCTGCCCACGGTGCTCCTGGTCGTGCTGCTGGGCCTGCTCGGGCTGAGCGCGAACCCGGTGCTCTCCGCGCTGGCGGTCGGCTTCGCCGGCGTCGCGCCCACGTTGGGCGTGGCCCTGTCGGTCTCGGCGTACAACCTGGGCACCGCAGTGGGCTCCGGGTTCGCCGGGCGGGCGCTCGACTCTGGCCTGGGAGCGACCGGGCCGGCGGTGGTGGGCACGGTCATCGCCGCGCTGACCGTGCTGCCGACCGTCGCCCTCGCCCGGGTCGGCCGCCGCCGCGGAGCCGCCGCGCCGACGACGACCTCGCCGGTGCCGGTGGGCAGCTGAGGAGCCGCCCCGCACCCGCCCCGGGAACCAGGGCGGGCGTCAGCCGGTGACGTACCGGACGTCGACGTGCACCATCGCGGCGCCACCGTCAGCGAGGCCGGTCAGGTCGGCGCCGGCCGCGATGCCGGCGTCCGAGCGCGTCCAGGCCGACGGGCTCGGGCTGCTCGTCACCACCATCGTCCCCGGTGAGCGCGCCGAGACCGAGTGACCCCCGGCAGACCCGGAACACCCCGACGGTAGGACCGTCCATGCCCGGCCACGACGCCTATGCCCGCCTCCCCGAGGTGCTGACCTCCACGCTCACCAGCACCAGCACCGCCCTGGACGTCGAGGACATCGGCGTCCCGGCCGACGCGCCCCGGCGTTCATCGCCTTCACCATGGCCGGCCACGTGCTGGGCCGCGCCCGGCTCGTCCGCACCGCCGAGACCCCGGGGGAGCACACGTCCCTCCGAGTGGTGGGTGCGGCGGTGAGCGCTGTGGTCACGGCTGCGGTTGCAGGACCAGCCGAACGCCTCGGGCCCGTCCTCCCTCCAGCCGGCGGTGGGCCTCGGCGGTCGCGGACAGGGGGAGCACGTCGACTCCCCGCGGGGCGAGGGAACCGTCGGCGAGGCACTGGTTGACGCGGAGTGCCGCGGCGGCGAGCTCCGACGTGCTCGCGTTGCTGATGGCGAACCCGAGCAGTCGGCCGTCGCGGCCGTACAGCCGGCCCATCGGCAGCTCCGGACGCGCGCTGAAGCCCGCCATGGCGATGATGCGACCCCGGGGGGCGAGCAGGTCGACGGCCGTGGCGAGGTCGGCGTGGCCGGAGGTGTCCAGGTGGACGTCCACGCCGCTGGGGGCCGCCTCGGCGATGTGCCGGACGAGAAGGGGGTCGCGGTAGTCGAGGGCGACGGTGGCGCCCGCTGAGCGGCAGTGCTCGAGATCGGCCTCGTCGGCGCTGGCGACCACCCGGGCACCGGCCCGCGCGGCGAGCATGACGGCCGCGCCGCCGACGTGCCCGGCACCGCCGGCGACGTAGACCGTCTCCCCGGCGCGCAGCCCGGCATGGGTGGCCAGGGCGAGGTGGGCGGTGGCTCCTGGGTGCAGCACCGCGACCGCGTCGACCGGGTCGACGCCGGCAGGCAGCCGGTAGAGCCGATCAGCCGGGACGACGGCGTACTCCGCCGCGGCGCCTTGTCGGCCACCGTGGCCGAGGCTGTTGCACCAGACCATCTCGCCGAGTTCGAACGGGACCGTCGGGGAGCCGACGGCGACCACCGCGCCGACGAGGTCCCGGCCGACGACGAAGGGGAAGGTCAGCGGTGTGCGGTACCGGCCCGAGCGCACCAGGATGTCGACCGGGTCCACCGCGATCGCCGTCACCCGCACCAGGACGTCGGTCGGCCCGGGCGCCGGCACCGGGAGCTCGCCGTACCGGATGGAGTCGGCGGACCCGAGCTCCTCGATCCAGGCCGCCCGCATCCGTGCGGGGACCCCGGTCGGCGAGCCGGCCACGCCCGGTCGTGTGCCCATCTGCGCAGTCTGGCCCGCCGGTCCAGCCCGGCTCCACGCCACGACGCTGCGCTCCGCTCGCCCCCGGCCGGCCTGCATCCTGCTTGACGCATGCCGATATGGGTATATGTTAGCTGTCATGGCACGAGCAGCGACGACCTCAGACGTCTTCAACGCGATCGCCGAGCCGCAGCGCCGGGAGATCCTGGTGTTGCTGCGGGCGGGGGAGCGGCCGGTGACCGAGGTGGCCCGGGAGCTGGGGCTGCCGCAGCCGGGGGCGTCCAAGCACCTGCGGGTGCTCCGCGAGGTCGGGCTGGTGCGGGACCGCAGGGCAGGCAGGCAGCGCCTGTACGGCCTCGACGCCCGTGGGCTGCGACCGGTCCACGAGTGGACCGGCGGGTTCGAGCAGTTCTGGAACGAGAGCTTCGACCGGTTGGACGCGTACGTGCAGGAACTGGAGCAGTCACGGCAGGAGGAGCAGCGATGAGTGCGACGGGACGAGGAGCAGCGGCGCAGTCCGCGAGGACCGACCGCGAGATCGTGATCTCGCGGGTCATCGACGCCGCACCGGAGCTGGTGTTCGAGGCGTTCACCGAGGTGCGGCACCTGTCGCAGTGGTGGGGGCCGGAGGGGTTCAGCACCACCACGCGGTCCTTCGAGTTCCGCGTGGGCGGGGAGTGGGACTTCGTGATGCACGGGCCGGACGGGACGGACTACCAGGAGTGGATCTCCTGGACCGAGATCGTCCCGCCGGAGCGGATCGCGATGCTGCACGGTGAGTCCCGCGGCGACCCGAACGCCTTCGAGTCGGTCCTCACGTTCGCGCCCGACGGCGCGGCGACCCGGATCGAGATGCGCACGGTGTTCCCCACCAAGGAGCTGTGCGACGAGGCGGTCGAGAAGTACCACGCGATCGAGGCCGGTCAGCAGACCCTGGGCAACCTGGCGGCCTACGTCACCGGGACCGTCCGGAAGGGAGCCGAGGACTGATGGCCGGGAAGGTGTTCTTCAGCGTGTCGATGTCGCTGGACGGGTTCATCGCCCCCGAGGCCCTCGGTGACCTGATGGGGCAGCAGTGGAGAGAACTGCAGGCGTGGGTCTTCCCGCAGCGGTTCTTCCGGGAGCGCCTGCAGCTCGGCCAGGGCGGCGAGGAGGGTCGCGACAACGACGTCGTGCGGGAGACGTTCGAGCGCACCGGCGCGAACGTGATGGGCAAGCGCATGTTCGACGCCGGCGAGCAGACGTGGCCGGCGGACGCGCCGTTCCGCACGCCGGTGTTCGTCGTGACGCACCAGGAGCGGGACCCCTGGGAGCGGCCGGGCGGGACCACGTTCCATTTCGTGAACGACGGCATCGAGTCCGCGCTCGACCAGGCTCGGAAGGCCGCCGGCGACCTCGACGTCCGCATCGCCGGCGGGGGCGCGACCATCCTGCAGTACCTGGACGCCGGCCTGGTCGACGAGTTCACGATCGCGCTCTCACCCGTGCTGTTCGGCTCCGGCATCCGCCTGTTCGAGAGCGTGGACGCCGGCCGCGTGGCGCTGGAGCAGGTCCGCGCGGAGTCGACGCGGCGGGTGACCCACCTGACCTACGCCGTCCGGGCGCGGTGACGGCTCCCACCTCACGGGCGGCCGCGGGACCCGACGCCTCCCGAGCGCGGGGTCGCCGACGTGTGGGCCAGGCGCGCGACCATCGTCCGCACGGCCTCCTCGATCGCCCGGTGCGTCTCCTCCTCGTCGATCGACCAGCCGGCGTGCACCAGCCGCGGCCAGAAGACAGCGGAAGCGATCATGCCGAGGAACTGTGCGGCGGAGGTCTCTGGGGAGTCCACCGTCACGAGTCCTGCGTCCCGCTCGGCTCGCAGGTAGCGACCGAGGGCGGCGAGAGCCGGGAGGGTCCCGAAGTCGAAGGTCCGCTCGCGCAGCTCGGCGAAGCGGGGCGCCTCGGCGATCACGAGCCGGATCAGCTCGGCCGTCCCGGGACGGGTCAGCACCGTGGCGTACTCCCGGCCCAACGCCATGAGGCCGGCGTGCAGGTCGCCGGGAGGGGGAGCGGCGACGACGCCGTCCGGAGCCCGGCCCACGGCCAGGACGGTTGCCTCGAACAGCGAGGCCTTCGTCGGGAACTGCTTGAACAGGGTCGCCTTGGAGACACCCGCGTTCTCGGCAACACGTGCGAGCGACGTCCTGTCGTAACCGCCGTCGAGGAACAGTGCCTCGGCGGCGGCGAGGATGGCCGCGCGGTTCTGGTCGGCCACTCGCTGGTGGTACTCGGGCAGCTCGCGCGGCATGCGGTCAGTCTGGCACAGAGGCGAGACGCTTGACTCACCTCCTGTCGGTCCCTACCGTCCATGAGGTGAGTCGGCTGACTCACACCTCAGCGGAGGAGGGCATCATGCGCGACACGACCCCCCGGACAGCCGCCGGAAAGGTGCTGTGGCACTTCTCGATGTCGCTGGACGGATTCGTCGCCGGGCCCGGTCACCGGATGGACTGGATGCCCGCGGCGACCAACCGGCCGGGTCTGGTCGAGGAGTACCTCCAGACGACCGGGGCGGTCCTCGGGGGACGCGACGGCTGGGACGCGTTCCCGGACGCGCGCGCCGTGTACGGCGGTGCGTGGAGCGGGCCCGTCTTCGTGCTCACCCACCACCCCGAGGACGCCGAGCCCGCCGACGGCGTGACCTTCCTCAGCTGCGACGTCGCCGACGCGGTGCAGATCGCCCGGAGCGCCGCGGGAGGCAAGAACGTCGAGGTCCTGTCCCCGACCATCGGCCGGCAGCTCCTGGCACGCGGCCTGCTCGACGAGATGGACCTGCACGTCCTGCCCGTCCTGCTCGGCGATGGAGTGCGGCTGTACGACGCCCCGGGCGGGTCCCCGGTGCCGCTGGAGCTCGACAACGGCGACCCGGTCGAGGAGATCAACCTCCGCTGTCGACCGGTCGGCCAGCTCAGCGGCTGAGATGCGACCCGCGGCTCAGGGCGGCTCAGGCGCTCGTAGGTGATCGCGTTGCGCCGGTCCGGTCGTTCGTGTTGTGGGACCGGCGACCCGGCGGAATGCTCGTGCGTGGGACTGGTTGCCCCTGACAGCAGACATCGACCTGCCGGACGGCGAACACCCCTGACCTGATGAACCCGGAGCCCACCGTGCGCACGCGCCTGCCCCTGACCGTTGCCCTCGCCACCGCGACCGCCCTGCTGCTGACGTCCTGCGGCGGGGACTCCGACGACGCGGGAGGCGGCAGCGCGAGCGGCTCGGGCGACGTGCTCCGCGTCGCGACCGAGGGCACCTACGCGCCCTTCTCCTTCCACGACCCGAGCAGCAACGAGCTGACCGGCTACGACGTCGAGGTGGCCGAGGCCGTCGGCACGGAGCTCGGCATGGAGGTCGAGTTCAGCGAGACGCAGTTCGACTCGATCTTCGCCGGCCTCGAGTCCGACCGGTACGACGTCATCGCCAACCAGGTCACGATCAACCCCGAGCGCGAGGCGGAGTACCTGTTCTCCGCGCCCTACACCGTCTCCACCGGCGTCGTCGTGACCCGCGCGGACGACAACAGCGTCACCTCGCTCGCCGACGTCAAGGGCAAGCGCAGCGCGCAGTCGACCACCAGCAGCTTCGCCGAGGTCGCCACCGAGGCCGGCGCGCAGGTCGAGGCCGTCGAGGGCTTCACCCAGGCCATCACGCTGCTCAAGCAGGAGCGCGTCGACGTCACCATCAACGACAGCCTGGCCTTCCTGGAGTACCAGAAGACCACCGGCGACCAGGACGTGAAGATCGCCGCCGAGATCGACCAGCCGAGCGAGCAGGCCCTGGTCTTCCGCAAGGACAGCACCGACCTGCAGACCCGGGTCGACGGGGCCCTGGAGGCGCTGCGCGCCGACGGCACGCTGGCCGGCATCTCCGAGAAGTACTTCGGCGAGGACGTCAGCGGCGAGTGAACGCGATCGACTGGGACCTGGTCCGCAGCAGCCTGGGGCCCCTGCTCGACGGGCTGCTGCGCGGGACGCTGCCGCTGACGGCGGTGAGCTTCGTGCTCGGGCTGGTGATCGCGCTGGTGATCGCGCTGATGCGGCTGTCGGGGCAGCGGCTGGTGTCGGGGCTGGCCCGGGCCTACGTCTCGATCATCCGCGGCACGCCGCTGCTGCTCCAGCTGTTCATCGTCTTCTTCGGGCTGCCCTCGCTCGGGATCACCCTCGACCCGTGGCCGAGCGCGATCATCGCCTTGTCGCTCAACGTCGGGGGCTACGCCTCCGAGGCGGTGCGGGGGGCGATCCTGGCGGTGCCGCGCGGGCAGTTCGAGGCGGCGATGACCGTCGGGATGGGGCGGACCACGACGCTGCGCCGGGTGGTGCTGCCCCAGGCCGCGCGGATCGCCGTGCCGCCGCTGAGCAACACGCTCATCTCACTGGTCAAGGACACCTCGCTCGTCTCGACCATCCTGGTCACCGAGCTGCTCCGCAAGGCCCAGGAGATCGCGTCGCCGAGCTTCGCGTTCTTCACGCTCTACGGCGTCGCCGCCGTCTACTACTGGGTGGTGTGCCTCGTGCTGTCCTTCGGTCAGACCCGGCTGGAGACCCGGCTGTCGCGGCACGTGGCCGTATGAGCACCCCGCTGCTCGAGGCCCGCGGGCTCGTCAAGTCCTTCGGCGCCAACCGCGTGCTGCGCGGCGTCGACGTGGCGGTGCCCTCCGGGTCGGTCACCTGCCTCATCGGGCCGTCCGGCTCGGGCAAGACGACGGTGCTGCGCAGTCTCAACGGGCTGGAGACGCCGGAGGACGGGACGGTGCGGATCGGCGACGTCGAGCTCGACTGGGCGACCCGGCCCGACGCCCGCGCGGTGTCCCGGCTGCGCGGCCAGAGCGGCATGGTCTTCCAGTCCCACAACCTGTTCCCGCACCTCACCGTGCTGGACAACGTGACCTCCGGGCCGGTGTTCGCGCAGGGCCGGCCGCGCGCCGAGGCGCGGGAGGAGGCGCGGGCACTGCTGGCCCGCGTGGGCCTGGCCGACAAGGCGGACGCCTACCCGGTCCAGCTGTCAGGTGGGCAGCAGCAGCGCGTCGGCATCGCCCGCGCGCTGGCCACCCGGCCGCAGGTGGTGCTCTTCGACGAGCCGACCAGTGCCCTCGACCCCGAGCTGGTCGGCGAGGTGCTGCGGGTGATGCAGTCGCTGGCCGCCGAGGGCTGGACGATGGTCGTGGTGACCCACGAGATGCGGTTCGCCCGGCAGGTGGCCGATCAGGTGCTCTTCCTCGACGGCGGCGTGGTGGTGGAGCAGGGCCCGCCGTCGGAGGTGCTCGTCGAGCCGCGTGAGCCCCGCACCCGGCAGTTCCTGCAACGCCTCCTCGAGCCCCTGTAGGCCCGGGCCGGCCTGCAGCCGGGTCAGGCCACCCGCCACACCCGCCAGAGCGCCGCGGGATCGGACAGCGGGTCTCCGTGCACCAGCGCGAAGTCGGCCGGGCCGCCGACCCGGATGACGCCCGCCTCCGCTTCGCCGAGCAGTTCCCCGCCGTTCCGGGTGGCGGCCGCGAGCGCCTGCCACGGCTCGAGCGCGGCCTCGACCAGGCACTCCACCTCCCAGGCGAGCTGGTTGGCGCGGGTGGAACCGCCACCGAAGTCGGTGCCGGCGGCGATGAGGACCCCGGCTCGGGCGGCCAGCCGCACGCTGTCGTGCGCCCGCTCGCGCCGCTCGGCGATCCGCTGCTCGCTCTCCTGGCCCGCGAACCGGGGAAGGGTCGTCGTCCGGGAGAAGGTCCGCCACGACTCGAGCACGCTCAGCGTCGACACCAGCGCCACCCCGTGGGCGGCCATGAGCGCCGCGACGTCGGCGTCCAGGGTGAACCCGTGCTCGAGCGATGCCACCCCCGCCTCGGCCCCCGCCCGGGCGCCGGGGAGGGAACTGGAGTGGGCAGCCACCCGGGCGCCCCGCTCGCCTGCGGCCGCCACGATGCGACGCACCTCGCCGGCCGTGAACGGTGAGGTCTCCGCGTCCGGGCCGTCGAGGTAGATCTTGACCAGGTCCGCGCCGTCGTCGAGCTGTGCCAGAGCAGCAGCGAGCAGCCCGTCACCGTCCGCGACCTCCACCCCCAGACCGGTCGGGAGTGCTCCCTGCCGAGAGATCCACGTGCCTGCCGCCCGGACGTAGGGGTACTCGCGCCGGCCCGCCCATCGCTCGCGCACCCCGAGCGCCAGGCCGCGGACCCGTCCGTCCACCGGATCTGTGCCGACCGGGGAGCCCACGTCCCGTGCCCAGCGGACGCCGGCCGACCGCAGCAGCCGGGCGTTGTCCTCGGCCACCTCGAGCAACCGCTCGGGGGCATCGAACCCGCGGTCGACCCAGTGCGCCCCGCCCGGCATGGTCAGGTGGCTGTGACTGTCGACCAGGCCCGGGACGATGGTGGCGCCCGAGCAGTCGATCACCTCGGCGTCAGGCCCCGGGTCCGGCTCGTCGTCGGCCGGTCCGATCGAGAGGACCCGGTCGTCCTCGACCAGCACATGGACGTCCTTCACGAGCTCCGGGCCCGTTCCGTCGGCCAGCGCCGCGCCCCGGTACACCGTCCTGGTCATGGGGGGAGCGTCGCACCTGCGGTCCACGAGCGCTGGTCACGGCACGGCCGGAGCGGTCCGGGCGACGACGGTCGGGGTGGCCGGGGACGGCGTGCCAGTCTGAGCGGGTGAACGGGCCCGGGGAGCAGCGGGCGTCGGCGCTGCTGCTCGCCGCCGTCCTCCTGGTCGGCGTCAACCTGCGCGGGGCGATCGCCGCGGTCTCGCCGGTACTGCCCCAGATGCGCGCCGACCTGGGCCTCTCGCCGTCTCTCGTGAGCCTGGTGACCACCCTGCCGGTGCTCTGCTTCGCCGCAGCGGCACCGGCCGCGGCCTGGTTCGGACGGCGGACCGGTGCTCACCCGTCGATCCTGTCGGCGTTGCTGCTGCTCGCCGTCGCGACCGTGACGCGCGTGCTCGGGGGCTCGACCGTGCTGCTGGCCGGGACCGTCGCGATCGGCCTGGCGATGACGGTGGGCAACGTGCTGCTGCCGCCGGTCGTGAAGGCCCGGTTCGGTGCTGACGCCGGCCGGGTGACCGGCCTCTACACCGCCGCCCTGGCCGCCGGCGCGGCGCTGACCGCGGCGCTGACCGCCCCGATCGCCGGACTCTGGGGATGGCGGGTGGCGCTGGCCTGCTGGGCGGTGCTGGCGCTCGCCGCGGCCGTGCTGTGGCAGGTCGCCGCCGGCCGTGCCGGTCCGGCGAGACCCGGGCGGGCTGCTCCCTCGTCGCCGGTCGGAGGACGCGGATCGGCGACCGGACCCTCGGTGTGGCGGCATCCGGTGGCGTGGGCCGTGGGGCTGCTGCTCGCCCTCCAGACGATGCTGTACTACGCGGTGACCACCTGGCTGCCGACCGTGCTCGTCGACCGGCTGGACGCGAGCCTCTCGACGGGGGCCGCTGCGGCGTCGCTCTTCCAGCTGGTCGGCATCGTCGGGGCGCTGCTCGTGCCGGCGCTGATCGGGCGCCGGCGCGGGCAGGTGGGCCTCGGGCTGGTCGTGGGCGCCGGCTGGGTCGTGCTCTTCGTCGGCCTGCTCGGCTGGCCCGCCGGTTGGGTGCTGTGGGTGACCGTCGGCGGTCTCGCGCAGGGGGCCGGCGTCGCCCTGTCCTTCACCGTGATCGTGTTGCGCGCCCACGACGAGGGCGCCGCCCGCCGCATCTCCGGGATGGCGCAGCTGGTCGGCTACGGGATCGGCGCGACGGGCCCGTTGCTCGCCGGTGGCCTCTACGGTGCGACCGGAGGCTGGGTGGTCCCGCTGGCGGCGCTGGCCGGGATCGGTGTCTGCTGGGCCGTGGTCGCGGCCGTGGCCGGGCGGCCGGTCACCATCGGCGGACCTCCGGTCGCCGGCGACGACGGCCCGGCACCGGTCGGCCCGGCACCGGACGGCCCGGCACCGGACGGCCCGGCACCGGACGGCGCCGGCCTGCGAGGAGCGCGCGCACGACGCACCCGGTGAGACGGCGTCGAGCCCGGGGACCGCGCCGAAGGCGTCGGTGCCGTGGCGGACGCCGGTGGCGGCGATCGCCAGGCCGGCGAGGGACCTCGACGAGGATGCGCCTCAATCGGTTCCCGACCCGGTGAGCATGCGGTGGGCGAGGTCGAGCCGGGCCTGGGCCTGGCTGGGGCGCAGGCGACCGCCGGCCTGGAGGGTGGCCAGGCCGTGCAGTGTCGACCAGGCCACCTTCTGCCCGTGCCGCCCGGGTCCGCGCCCGGCCATGGCGCTGTGGGCCGGACCGGGTGACGGGGAACGGCCGGGGCCGCCGCGCCGACCGTCAGGACGGGGACGTCAGCTGCCGGTCGGGACGACGACGACCTTGCCGGGCAGCCCTCCGGTCGCGGCCTGGGCGTGGACCGTCGCCAGCTCGGCCAGCGGCACCCGCTCCGCGACGTCGACGCGCAGCTCGCCGCGGTCGACCAGCGCCACCAGCTTCGCCAGCTGGTCGGCGTCGCTGCGGACGAAGAGGTCGATGCCGCGCACGCCGCGCGACTCGTCGGAGGGGGCGGGCATCCACACCGTCGTGTTGACGACGACACCGCCGGGGCGGACCAGGTCGACCAGCGCGGCCAGCTGTGCCGGGTCGACCGGCGCCAGGTTGAGCACGACGTCGACCGGCTCGGTGACCGCCGCGAGCACGTCGGTGGTGGTGTGGTCGATGACCTCGTCGGCGCCGTCGGCCGTGACGCGGTCGCTGCTGCGCGGGCTGGCCGTGGCGATGACGTGCGCGCCGGCGCCCTTGGCCAGCTGGACGGCGTAGCCGCCGACCGCCCCGCCGGCGCCGTTGACCAGCACCCGCTGCCCGGCGGACAGCCGGCCGTGGTCGAACAACGCCTGCCACGCGGTCAGGCCGACGCTCGGCAGCGCGGCCGCGTCAGGCAGCGGGATGCTCGAGGGCGCCGGCGTCAGGACGTCGGCCGGCGCGATGACGTGCTCCGCGGCCGCCCCGTCGACCACCATGGGCAGGAAACCGACGACCGCGTCGCCGACCGCCAGGCCGTCCACGCCCTCCCCGAGCCCGTCGACCGTGCCGGAGACGTCGATGCCGGGGGTGTGCGGCAGGACCACCGGGATGGGGCCCTGCATGGTGCCGGCGCGGATGGTGCCGTCGACGCCGTTGAACGACGTCGCGGCGACGCGGATGCGCACCTCGCCGGTGCTGGGGACGGGCAGCTCGACGTCCTCGTAGCGGAGGACGTCGGGGGCGCCGAACTCGTGGAAACGGACTGCCTTCATCGGAGGGCTCGCTCTCGTCTGGTCTCGACCTGCTTCGAACTCGAAGCAACATGGAGGACCGTAGAGGTCATTCGAATTCGAAGCAAGTGGTGTCGACGCGCCAGGTGCTCACGCGTCGCCGGTGCGGCGGCGCGGTGCTGCCGAGCGCGGCGGCGCTGAGCGCATGTGGGCCCGGACCGGTGCCAGCAGGTCGGCGAGGGCCGCGATGTCCTCGCGGGACAGCGGCGCGAAGAAGAGGTCCTGGAGGAGCGCGATGTGGCCGGGGAACACCGCCGTGAGCACCGCGCGTCCGGCGTCGGTGATGGTGACCGTGATGCCCCGCTCGTCGTCCGGGGAGGGGGTGCGGACGACCAGGCCCGCCTTCTCGAGCAGACCTGCCTGGTAGGTCAGCCCGCTGCGGCTGTACACGACACCGTCGGCCAGGTCGGTCATCCGCGAGCTCCCGGTCGGCGAGTCACCGAGCCGGGCCAGCAGTTGGAACTGCACGTAGCTGAGGCCGCCGGCCTCGCGCAGCTGCTGCTCGACCGCGTGCCGCAGCAGGCTGGTGACCTCGATGAGGTCGAAGTAGGCGCCGAGCTGGACGGGGTCGAGCGACGGTGCGGGGTCGGCCATGGCGGGACCCTAGTTCTTCCGGGTCCACCGGCTCCGTCACCGCAACCCGGTCACGCCCTCAGACCAGGGACGTCGGCAGCCGGGCGGAGGTCAGAGGGTGCCGCCGGAGGGAGCAGCCCAGCGCTCGACGGCGGCCACCTCCTCGGCGGTCAGGTCGGGGCCGGTGACCGCCTGCAGGTTGGCCTCCAGCTGGGCCACCGAGCTGGCGCCGATGATGGCGGTGGTGACCCGCGGGTCGCGGAGCACCCAGCGCAGCGCCAGCTGGGCCAGGGTCTGGCCGCGCGCGCCGGCGACCTCGTCGAGTGCCTTGGCCCGGCTGACCAGGTCCTCGGTGACGTCGTCGGTGGACAGGTAGGCGCTGCGGGTGGCCCGCGAGCCCTCGGGGACCCCGTGCAGGTAGCGGTCGGTGAGCCTCCCCTGGGCCAGCGGGGAGAACACGGCGACCCCCGCCCCCGCCGCGGCAGCCGCGTCGAGGACGCCGGCCTCCACGTGCCGGTCGAAGATCGAGTAGCGGGGCTGGTGCAGCGTCAGCGGGGTGCCCAGGTCGGCCAGCAGCTCGGCGGCGCGGGCGGTGTCGGCGGGGGAGTAGTTGGAGATGCCGACGTAGAGCGCCTTCCCGGCCCGGACGACGGCGTCCAGCGCGCCCATCGTCTCCTCCAGCGGGGTGTCCGGGTCCCGGCGGTGGGAGTAGAAGACGTCGACGTGGTCGAGGCCGGTCCGGCGCAGGGACTGGTCCAGGCTGGACACCAGGTACTTGCGCGAGCCGCCGTCGCCGTAGGGGCCGGGCCACATGTCGTAGCCGGCCTTGGTGGAGATGAGCAGCTCGTCGCGGTACGGGCGCAGGTCGCTGGCCAGCACCGCCCCGAAGGTCGTCTCGGCGGCGCCGTAGGGCGGGCCGTAGTTGTTGGCCAGGTCGATGTGGGTGACCCCGAGGTCGAAGGCCCGCCGCAGGATCGCCCGCGGGGTGGCGATCGGCCGGTCGGCCCCGAAGTTCTGCCACAGCCCCAGGGAGATCGGCGGCAGCAGCAGGCCGCTGCGTCCGGCCCGCCGGTAGTCCGTCGATGCGTAACGGTCGGCGGCGGGGGTCCAGCCGGAGTCGGTCCGGTCGTCGGTGATCACGCGGTGATGATCGCAGCCCCGCAGCTCAGCGAACCAGGGCGGCCTCGACCCGGCGTGCGCTCGCCAGCAGGGCGGCGTCCTCGCCCGGCAGGCTCTCCAGCGAGATGCCGATCGGCAGCCCGGTGTGCGTCGTCCCCGCCGGCAGGGAGATGGCCGGCATGCCCGCGGTCGAACCGGGACCGGTGTTCCGGATGGTGGTGAGGAAGACCGGCACCTGCTGCCCGTTGAGCTCGGTCGTGTCGTCGTCGCCCAGCGGCGGAGCGGGCAGCGGCACCGTCGGGTACACCAGGGCATCAAGCCGCTCGGCGCCGGCGGGCCGGAGCGCGGCGGCGTAGGCCGCGCGCAGGCGGTCCCGCGTCGCCATCGCCTGGGCGTGGACCTCCTCGGTGACGACCCCGCTCGCGGCTGCCTCCAGGGCGCCACGGACGTCCGGCGACGCCACCTGGGCCAGCACGTCGGCCAGGGTCAGCGCGCTCTCCGGCCCGGGCAGCGTCGCGCAGTAGGCCGGCAGGTCCTGGGCCACCTCGAAGAAGACGATGCGGAAGCCGCACTCCGTGTCGAGCGCGTGGGCGTCCACGACCTGGACCTCGACCAGTTCGACACCGCTGGCGGCCAGCCGTTCCAGCGCCCGCTCGGTGCAGGCAGCGACCTCGGGGTGGAGGTCGTCGAAGAACCCCTGGCGGGGGACCCCCAGCCGCAGCGGTCGGCCCGACGGCGCCGGGGCGGACTCGCCGGTCACGATCTCGTCGACGAGCGCCACGTCGGCCACCGAGGTCGCGAGCACCCCGGCCGTGTCCCGCGTGCGCGAGATGGGCACGGTGCGGCCGGTGCCCCAGCGGCCGGTCGTGGGCCGCCACCCCACGACGCCGCAGTGCGCCGCCGGCACCCGGAGCGATCCGCCGGTGTCGGTGCCGAGCGCGAGGGGGACGACGCCGGTCGCGACGGCGACGGCGGACCCGCCCGAGGAGCCCCCGGCCGAGCGGGTGGCGTCGTGCGGGTTGCGCACCGGGCCGAAGGCGGCGTTGTTGCTGGTGATGCCGAGCGCCAGTTCGTGCAGGTTGGTCTTGCCGATCACCGCCGCCCCGGCCGCGCGCAACCGCGCCACCGCGTGCTGGTCCCGACCCGGTCGGGAGTCGCGGAGGGCCGGCGTCCCGCCGGTGGTGGGCAGGTCGGAGGTGTCCAGGTTGTCCTTGACCGCGAGCGGCACGCCGGCGAGCGGGCCGGCTCCCGGCTCCACGCGGTCGGCGACCGCGATGAAGGTGCCGAGGTCGGCGACGTCGCGGGCCCGCTGCAGGCTGGCCGCGACCACCGCCTCGGCCGAGGACGAGGAGATCAGCTCGCGTACCTGGTCGACTCCGGAGGGCTGCACGGACGGCATCGTGGCACGTGGGCCGCGGCGAGCGGGGTACGGCCGGCCTGTGGTCGTCCTCCTCGCTCTGGTCGTGGTCACCGTCTGTGCCGCGGTCCACGGCGCGGTCGGCTTCGGGCTGAACCTGCTGGCGGTGCCGCTGCTCCTCATCGTCGACCCGGTCCTGGTGCCGGGGCCGGCGCTGGTCGCAGGCCTCGCCATCGCCGTGCTCGTGGCCTGCCGCGAGCTCACAGCCGTGGACCGGCTCACCTCCTGGGCGGTGTGCGGCCTGGTGCCCGGCACCGCTGCGGGTCTGGGACTCCTCGCGGTCGTGCCCGAGCGGGTGCTCAGCCTCGTCCTGGGACTCCTGGTGCTCACCGCGGTGGCGCTGTCAGCGGCGCGGTGGGAGCCGACCCCCGGTCGCGCGGCTCTGCTCGTGGCAGGCACCGCCACGGGTTTCCTCTCCACCGCCGCGGCCATCGGCGGACCACCGATGGCACTGCTCTACGGCCGGTCGGGAGGTGCGCGGTTGCGCAGCACCCTGTCCGTCGTCTTCATCGCCGCTTCCCTGGTCGCCCTCGGTGCCCTGACCGCCGTGGGTCGCTTCGACTCCGGCGACCTGAGGACCTCGCTCGTCCTCCTCCCCGGGGTCGTCGCCGGCTTCCTGCTGTCGGGGCCGCTGCGACGCAGGGTGGACCACGGGCACACCCGGCCGGCCGTGCTCGCCCTCTCGGCGGTGGCGGCCATCGGCGCCGTCCTCCAGGGGCTCCTCGGCTGAGTCGGACGTCGGCTCGAGCAGGCGCTCGCGCTCGCCGGTGGGTTGCCGCCACCATGACGGTCCGACCTGTGAAGGAGTGCGATGACCACCTCCGTGCCTCTGCCACCTCCCGCCGGTGGACCACCCGACGGCGGGGCCACCCGACCCCTGGTGATCGGCATGCTCGGCGGGATGAGCTGGGAGTCGACCGCCGAGTACTACCGGCTGGCGAACGAGCTGGTCCGGGAGCGGCTCGGCGGGCTGCACTCGGCCCGGGTCGTGCTCGCGTCGCTCGACTTCGCCGAGATCGAGAGGCTGCAGGTCGCCGGGGAGTGGGGGCACGCCGGCCGCCTGCTCGCCGAGGAGGCGGTGCGGTTGGAGGCCGCCGGCGCGGACCTGCTGCTGCTGTGCACCAACACCATGCACAAGGTCGCCGACCAGGTGCAGGCCGCGATCGGGATCCCGTTGATGCACCTCGCCGACACCACCGCTGCGGCCGTGCGGGCGGCCGGGCTGACGACGGTCGGGCTGCTGGCCACGGCGTTCACGATGGAGCAGGACTTCTACCGCGACCGGCTCAGCCGCCAGGGCCTGCGCGTCCTCGTGCCCGACGCCGCCGACCGCGCCGAGGTGCACCGCGTGATCTACGACGAGCTGTGTCTCGGCGTGGTCCGCGAGGAGTCCCGGCGGACCTACCGGCAGGTCATCGCCCGGCTCGTGGCTGCGGGAGCGGAGGGCGTCGTCCTCGGCTGCACCGAGATCGAGTTGCTCGTCGGCGCCGCGGACAGCTCGGTCCCGGTCTTCCCGACCACCCGGCTGCACGTGGAGGCCGCCGTCGACGCGTCACTCGCCGGGGGTCAGCCCATCGTCTTCTGACCGTCGATCGACTCGCGCAGGATGTCCGCGTGGCCGGCGTGCTGGGCGGTCTCCGCGATGATGTGCAGGAACACCCGGCGGGCCGACCAGCGGGCGCCCGGTTCGAACCACGGTGCCTCCGGCAGGGCGTGGTCGGCGTCCAGGTCGGGCAGGGTGGCGACCAGGTCGTCCGTGCGCTGCGCGACCGACTCGTACTCGGCCAGCACGTCGGCCAGCGTCTCCCCGGGTGCGAGGTGCCAGTGCCGGCTGACGGCATCGGGACCCCAGTTGCGGTTCATCGCCTCGGCGCCGCCCTCGGCGAACCGTGCCCACCCCGCCTCCGTGCCGGCGACGTGCTTGACGAGCCCGCCGAGGTCGAGCGCGCTGGCGGTCGGCCGCTGCTGCGCCTGCTCGTCGGACAGGTCCCGGACGGTGAACCGGAGGAAGGCCCGGTGCCGCCGCAGCGACTCGAGCAGGTCGGCGCGCTCGCGGGTGAGGGTGGTCAGGGCGGTCATCGGGTCGCCTTCCGTCGTCCTCCGGCAGGTCGGTGCCGACGCTAGGGGCACTGACTGCCAGATGGGGACGATCGCTGCGTCGGCGGGTGGTTCACGAGTCGGCCAGCCACGACAGCAGGCGGCCCCGCGACCAGCAGCGGCCGAGGGCCTCGGCGCGCACGGTGGACCGGTCGAGGACCGCCAGGCCGATGATGCTGTGGCCCGACGCGCGGCGGTCGCCCAGCGTCGGGACCTCCGGTGCGACCCCGACCCCCTCCGCGGACACCCACGCGACCGGCCGGCCGTCGGCGGCCTCCCGGACGCGGTGCAGCAGGTGCCGGCGCCCCTCGGGCGAGCGGCGCGACAGCGCCCAGGTCGTCGTGACGACGGGCAGGGCATCGGCGGGCACCCGGGTGACGGCGTCGGCCAGCAGCTCGGCGGCGTCGCCGCGCAGCAGCTGCGGCGGGTCCGCCGCTGCCAGGGCCAGCTCCGCGTCGAGCCGCGCGGCCCGCTCCCGCTGGTCCGGCGGCAGGCAGGCGCGCAGCCACCGGACGTCCTCGGGGACGGTCACGTCCACCGGATCGCGGTCGATGCCGACCCGGACGACGACCGCGGGCACCGCCCGGGCCGGGACGGGGCGGTCCCCCACGAGCGAGGCCGACAGCTGGACCGGGGACGACGGGTCGCCCAGCACCCGTCCGTCGCCGTAGCTGATGCCCACCCGGTGCAGGTGGAGGTCGAGCCCGGCGCCGCAGTCCACGTCGATCAGCCCGACCGCCTCCGCGCCCAGGCGGCGCGCCGCCTCGGCGACGGCCGGGTACAGCACCGCGCCGTGTCCCGTCTCGTCGGGCCGCGTCCGCCGGCGGACGGCGAGGGCCACGACCGCGTCGGTCTCCCGCAGCAGCGTGGCGATCGCCGCGGCGGCGGCAGCGTCGCCGTCCGCGGCGGCGTAGGCGGCGGCGAGCGCGGGCGCGCGCCCGGCGAGGGCGAGGTCGTGCAGCGCGGCGAGGACCATCGTCGGGTGCCGCCTGCGCGCCGGCACCGCCTCCACGGCCCGCAGCGCCTCGCCGGACTCGCTCAGCGCGACGGCGATCCGCTCGTAGAGCGGCGACGTCCCGGCAGCGTCGACCTCACCGAACCGGCGGTACACCTGAGCCAGGGTGTGGGTCCTGCTCATCTCCACCTCTGCTCCCTCCGCCCCGCCCGACGGGATGGCGCCAGGGTCTCCACTGTGCGCGCCCGGCCACCCGCGGCGCGGCAGGGTGGGCCCTCGGACCCTGGCCGATCCGGGCGGCCGCGAGGACCGTCGACGGCCTCAGCGGCTCTGCGTACGGCACCGAGGAGGAGCGATGGGGAGTGGCGCCGACGGGTCGGCACGTCCGGATGCCGTACTGCACGGCCTACGACGTGTCCGAGGACGCGATCACCGCCTTGCGGTCGTACTTCCCGCTGGCGGCGACCAGCGCTCAGCTCACCGCAGCCGGCCGGTCCACCAGCGCACCCGCGTGAGAGGGCATCGAGCGGTCAGCCGGTCCGGCGGGCGTTGAGGCGGGCGGCCCGGCGCGTCAGGTGGTCCCGCTCGGCGAGGTCCGCCGCCTTGCGGGCCGCCTCGACGTACAGCCGGGCCGCGGTCGCCAGGTCGCCGTCGCGCTCGTGCAGGTACGCCGCGACGGCGGCGTGCCGGGGCAGGGCGTCGTCCAGCTCGGCGAGCGCGGCGAGGCCGGCGCGCGGTCCGTCGGCCTCGCCCACCGCCACCGCGCGGTTCAGCCGGACGACCGGGCTGCCGGTCAGCCGCACCAGTTCGTCGTACCACTCGACGATCTGCACCCAGTCGGTCTCCGCGGCGGTGCGCGCGTCGGCGTGCAGGGCGGCGATGGCGGCCTGGGCCTGGTACTCGCCGAGCCGGTCGCGGGCCAGCGCTGCCTGCAGGACCGCGACGCCCTCGGTGACGGCCGCGGTGTCCCACCGGCTGCGGTCCTGCTCGGCCAGCGGCACCAGGCTGCCGTCCCGCGCGGTCCGGGCCGGCCGCCGGGCGGCGGTGAGCAGCATCAGGGCGAGCAGCCCGGCCACCTCGGGGTGGTCGATCGTGGTGGCGAGCTGCCGGGTGAGCCGGATCGCCTCCGCGACCAGGTCGACCTCGCCGGAGTACCCCTCGTTGAAGACGAGGTACAGGACCCGCAGCACGGTGGCCACGTCGCCCGGGGCGTCGAACCGGACACCGGAGACCGTGCGCTTGGCCCGGCTGATCCGCTGCGCCATCGTCGCCTCGGGCACCAGGTACGCCTGGGCGATCTGCCGGGTGGTCAGCCCGCCGACCGCGCGCAGCGTGAGCGCCACCGCGGACGACGGGGTCAGCGAGGGGTGCGCGCACAGGAAGTAGAGCTGGAGGGTGTCGTCCACGGCGGACACCGGCCCGGGCACCGGCTCCTCGACGACGACGTCCTCGCGCCGACGGCGGGCCGTGTCGGCCCGGGTCGCGTCCAGGAACCGGCGCCAGGCCACGGTGACCAGCCAGCCCCTGGGGTCCCGCGGCGGGTCGGCCGGCCAGACCCGGAGCGCCTCGACCAGCGCGTCCTGCACGGCGTCCTCGGCCGCCGCGAAGTCAGCTCCGCGGCGGCCGAGGACGGTCAGCACGCCGGGCGTGAGGCTCCGGAGGAGGACCTCGTCCACCCGACCGCTCACTCGGTGCTGGTGGAGTGCTCGGTCAGGAACGGGCGCAGCTCGAGCCACTCGTGGATCGGCTTCCCGCCGGCCCCCGGTGCGGCCGAGAGCTCCCCGGCCAGCTCGAGAGCCCGCGCGTAGGAGTCGACGTCGATCGCCATCCAGCCGGCGATGAGGTCCTTGGTCTCGGCGAACGGACCGTCGGTGACCGGCGGCCGGCCCTCGCCGTCGAAGCGGACCCAGGTCCCCTCGGCGGAGAGCGCCTGGGCATCGACGAACTCGCCGGTCTGCTCGAGCTTCGCCGCGAAGTCGTTCATGTACTGGACGTGGGCGGAGATCTCCTCCGGCGTCCACTGGTCCATCCGCACGTCGTTCACCGCGGCCGGTGCGCCGCGGTAGTGCTTGAGCAGCAGGTACTTGGCCATCGTGTCCTCCTCGGGGTGGGCGACCCATCGTGGTCGCTCATCCCGGGGACGGAGCGGGCCGCCGGTTCTCGACATCGCGGTGCCGCAGACGCCAGAGGGCCCGCCGACCCCGTGGTCGGCGGGCCCTCTGGCTCAGCTGGTGGTGCGGGTCGAGCCCGTCGTCACGCCACGTCGGTGCGGGCGTCGGCCAGGTACTCGCGCACCGCGGTCTCGGGCACCCGGAAGGAGCGGCCGACGCGGACGGCGGCCATCTCGCCGCCGTGCACGAGGCGGTACACGGTCATCTTCGACACCCGCATGATCCCGGCGACCTCGGCCACGGTCAGGAAGGAGACGGCCGGGCGCGGGGCGGGCCGCTGCACCACCGGGCCGGCAGCCATCGGGCGCTGGCTCATCGGGCGCTGGCCCATCGGGCGCTGGCCCATCGGGCCTGCGCCGGGCACGGCGGGCCGGGTGTAGGGACGCTGGCCGTAGGTGGCCTGGCGGGGGAGAACCGGAGCGGGGGAGCGC
>NZ_SJEW01000075.1 GCF_005930475.1 Modestobacter altitudinis | reverse complement strand
CACCCAGCAGCAGGCGCTGTGGTTCCACGGCGGCAACCTGCACCAGTCCCGGCACTACTCGCTGTACCTCGCGCTGCAGCTCAAGGCCCGACAGGCCGGCATCCCGACCCCGGTGTACCGGCTCCAGCAGGTGCACCACACCAGCTGACCGCTCGTCCGGCCCAACCCCCGGCCCACCCCGACAGGAGAGCGCGACGATGAGAGCTGCCCGCTACCACGCACGCGGCGACGTCCGGATCGAGGACGTCCCCACACCTGACCTGCGCCCCGGCACGGTCGCCATCGACGTCGCCTGGTGCGGCATCTGTGGCACCGACCTGCACGAGTTCCTGGAAGGGCCGATCTTCATCCCGCCGCCGGGCTCGCCGCACCCGGTGTCGGGTGAGGAGGCGCCGATCGTCATGGGGCACGAGTTCTCCGGGACCATCAGCGCGGTCGGTGAGGGCGTCGACGACCTCTCCGTGGGCGACGCCGTGGTCGTCGAGCCGTACATCATCCGGGACGACGTCGACACCAGCCCCGGCCAGCCGTACCAGCTGTCGCCCGACATGAACTTCATCGGCCTGGGTGGCCACGGCGGCGGGCTGAGCGAGCGGGTCGTCGTGCAGCGCCGGTGGGTGCACCCGGTCGGCGACGTGCCGCTGGATCAGGCGGCGCTCATCGAGCCACTGTCGGTCGGCCACCACGCCTTCATGCGCAGCGGCGCCTCGGCCGGGGACGTCGCGCTCGTGGGTGGCGCCGGCCCGATCGGACTCCTGCTCTCCGCGCTGCTCACTGCGCAGGGTCTGACCGTGATCATCACCGAGGTCAGTGCCGCCCGTAAGGCGAAGGCCGTGGAGACGAAGGTGGCCGAGCACGTGCTCGACCCGACTGAGGGCAACGTCGCCGACCGGGTGCGGGAGCTGACCGGCGGCCGCGGCGCCGACGTCTGCTTCGAGTGCACCAGCGTGAACGCCGTGCTGGACACCCTGATCGACGCGGTGCGCCCCGGCGGGGTCATCGTCAACGTCTCGATCTGGGGGCACCCGGCGACGCTGGACATGGTGAAGCTGGTGCTCAAGGAGATCGACCTGCGCGGCACCATCGCGTACGCCGGCGACCACCCCGCCACGATCGAGCTGGTGCGCAGCGGCAAGGTCGACCTGGCGCCGTTCATCACCGCCCGGATCCCGCTCGAGGACCTGGTGCCTCAGGGCTTCGAGACCCTCATCCACCACAACGACACGCAGGTGAAGATCCTCGTCCACCCGTGATCGGTGAGAGGCGGTCGCCGATCGGGACCTCGAGGGCGTCGTCGGGGACGTGCCGGAGGGGGTGGCCCGGTCGGCGCCGTTGCGACGACGGCTGGACGACCCGGGGGGTGGGAGACCTGCACCCTCGATCTGGGCAGGGCGAGCAAGGTGCTGATCGATGCCGGACCGCCGACCCGAGTCCCGCAGGCGAGGCTCGACCCGCGGTGACGAGGTCAGACACCGGGGCTGCCAACCTTGCGACGCAGTGAGGCGCTCTGCCGCATCGAGTCCTGGGACTCCACCCTTGAGTTCCGAGCTCTGCCTCGAGCAGTTCGAGTGGCGTCCACCAAGGGTGGTGTATGGCGCCCTCCCCGCTCGGGGAGAGCGCCGTCGAGGAACCGGTACCGGCCTGACCCAGCATGCCGTCGGCCCAGTCTCGACCAAAGGGTGTCCGGTCATCGCCGCCGTCCTCGGGAGGCGCCTGGATCGGGACTCTGGGTTCGCGAACGGGCGCAGGTGCAGGTAGCGGGGAAACTGCCCCGACGATCGGCGAACAGCTCACGTGGCTTGCGGCGTGGCCGGCCGCGCAGGCCACGGATCGGCGGCACGGCCTCGACCAGCGGGATGAGCTGGGTGACGTCGTTGCGGTGGCCGCCGGTCAACGTCACGGCCAGCGGGATGCCGCCGGCCTCGCAGATCAGGTGGTGCTTGGGACCAGGCCGACCACGGTCGACCGGTGAGGGGCCGACGTGGTCCCCCTTTGAGGGCGCGGATGTGGGAGCCGTCGACCGCGCAGCGGTCCAGGTCCAGCTCGCCGGCGGCGCGCAGCTGGGCCAGCAGCAGCTGGTGCAGCGCGGGCCAGACGCCGGCGTCGGTCCAGTCCCGCAGCCGCCGCCAGCAGGTCACCCCGAGCAGCCGACCAGGGCCGTGGGCAGCTGGTTCCAGGCGATGCCGGTCTTGAGGACGAACACGATGCCGGCCAGGGCGGCCCGGTCATCGATCGGCCGCCGCCCCGGAAAGCGATGCCGGCGCGGGTTCGGAGGAGGAAGCAGCGGCGCGACACGCTCCCACAGCCCAGCAGGCACGAGCTCATCGATCACCCACCACAGCCTCGGCAGGACTCGCCGGGGCTCGAAGGAGGCGCGCCGAACTCATCTTGAAACCATCTCTCAGGGCCTCAGCGATCCGACGTCGCCATCCAATTGGCGATCTGGGCGCGGGAGTTGAATCCCAACTTGTTGAGGGTGTTGCGGACGTGGCTTTCCACTGTGCGCTCGGAGATGAACAAGCGCGCGCCTATCTCCCTGTTGCTCAGGCCGTCGGCGACCAACCGCGCGACCTCGGCTTCTCGCGGTCCGAGCACTCCATCGCTGTCCGACTGCGGCGCTGCCTCGGCTGGGGGCGCGGCCTCGCGGAGCGCCAGGCGGGACGCGGCGTCGCGGCCCAGCCGCTGACCGGCCGTGAGCTGCGTTGCGTACCTGGCTGGCCCGAGTGCCGCCCGCACCTCAGCCGCCGCCTGCGCCAGCGCCGCAGTCATCCCCGCGTTCATGGTGGCCCCGGCTTCGGCGCGCGCGCTCTCCGCCGCCCCGAACAGCTGCGCGGCGAGTCGGGGCTCGCGTGACCCCGCCGCACAGCAACCGAGCCCGCCGAGCAGGTAGCACTGTGCCACCCGGTCATCGAGTCGGCGGGCCACCCGCAACCCGTCGGCGCACAGCTGCTCGGCCTGGTGGAGGTCCCCCGACATCAGTGCGGCGAAGCCCTGGTGCATCAGCGACCTGCCGAGGCCGAACAGGTCCCCTGCCTCGCGGCTGAGTCGCACACTCTCGGCGGCCGCGGATCGGACGGAGTCAGCATCGCCGTCCAGGAATCCGATGAACGCCACCGCGTGCAGCGTCATGAGCGTCGTGCCCACATCCTCCATACCCGCGGCAACGGCCAGGCCCTCGTCGAGCAACTGTTGTGCCCCCGCGCGGTCACCGGCCATCGTTGCGGCGATCGACGCGATGGCGAGGGACCGCGACAGCGCATTCAGGTCGCCCGCTTCCCGTGCTGCCGCTATGCCGCGCTCCAACGTTCGCGTGGCTGATGTGGCGTCGTTCTGCAGCACGGCGAGGAAGCCGCGGGCGAAGTATGTCCAGGGGTGAGCGACGGGGTGGTCGTCTCGGACGAGGACTTCGTCGAGCCAGCGCACGCCCTCAGTGGTCGCCCGTGTGATCCAGTACCAGGTCAGGGACGTGGTGAGATCGATGGCGGGACCGGGGTCCTCCTGATGGAGCCACCTACCGAGGACCGCTCGGACGTTGTCGATCTCCAAATCCATCCAGATGAGCCACTCCAGCAGTCGGCGCCCGGCCTCCGCCTCGAACTGCCGGCACCGCGACAGGTAGTAGTCGGCGCAGCACCCCTCGAGGGCGGCCTCCTCGCCCCTTTCCCGTAGCTCCAGACGCGCGTACTCCCGCATCGTCTCGTGCAGCCGGTAGCAGGTGGCGCCGGCGGCGTCCTCCTTGATCACCAGGGACTTGTCCAGCAGCGACGACATCAGGTCCAGCGCACCCGCCGCCGGCAGTTCTTGGGAGCAGCAGACCGCCTCGACGTCGGCCAACGTGAACCGGCCCGCGAATACGGCCAACCGGGTCAACAGCGTCCGCTCGGCCGGCGACAGCAGGTCGTAGCTCCACTGGATCGTGGTGCGCAGCGTCTGGTGGCGTGGCAGCGCAGCCCGGTTACCGCCGGTGAGCAGCTCGAACCGGCCGCCGAGGCGGTCGCAGATCTGCTGGGGGGCCAGCGCCCTGATCCGGACCGCCGCCAACTCGATCGCCAGCGGCAGCCCGTCGAGCCGGCGGCACAGCTCGACGACCGCTGCCTGGTCAGCGACGGTCAGCTCGAAGCTGCCCGAGGCCGCCGCCGCTCGCTCGATGAACAGCGCGACCGAGTCGGTCTGTCGCACATGGGCGAGAGGCTCACCAGCGTGCGGTGACGGCAGCCGGAGCGGCGCAACGGGCAGCACCTGCTCACCTGCGACCGAGAGTGGCTCCCGGCTCGTGGACAGCACACGCACCCCCGGCGCTGCCCGTAGCAATTCGTGGACGAGCTGAGCGGTCGCGTCGAGCAGGTGCTCGCAGTTGTCGAGGACCAGCAGCAGCTCCCGGTCCCGGAGGTGGGAGAGGAGCAGGGCCACCGGTTCGATCGCAGTCTGGTCGCGCAGGTCAAGCGCGGCCAGAACGGCGCTGCCGACCAGCGCCGGATCATCGAGCTCGGCAAGCTCGACCAGCCAGGCGCCGCCGCGGAAACGGCGGCCGATCTCGGTCGCGACACGGACCGCCAGGCGCGTCTTTCCCACGCCGCCCGGCCCGACCAGGCTGACCAGACGCGCGGCCGTCAACTTCTTCTTGGCCTCGGCCAGCTCCGTGCGGCGCCCGATGAAGCTGGTCGCTTCGGCGGGCAGGTTGCCCGACCGGTGGACGGTCCTGGGCACGGGGCGAACGGTACTGCAGCCATGAGCTGACCGAGCCCGACTTCTCAGTGCCGATTCCGGGATTCCACTGATGGCGGCGCTGCGCGTCCTTCCTAGCTTTTGTCCATGGACGCGGAGCAATCGACCCAGCGGGTCGAGATCAGGTGCGTCGGCACGCCCCCGGTGCGGCAGATCGAGCGGGCCTCCGGCGTCAGCGAGGTCGAGCTCGACGGCCCGATCGTGCGCTGCCTCGTCACCGGCAGCTTCCAACCCTTCCTCGAGGCCCTGCGTGGTTCCGAGGTCACCACCCTGCAGTCGACGCCGGCGAGGGGGACCGGTGTCCGCCGCTCGGACCAAGGGAGCCAGTGATGGATCCCGTGGCAAGAGCCCACGCCGACACCGGGCCGAGCCCCGAAGGCCAGCAGACAGCCCCGCTTCGGGGAGGGCCGCCCGGACCGGCATCTCCGGGACGGCACGCAGTACGTGCAGCAGTCGCACGTGTCCGAAAGCCCAACCACGGGGTCGAGTCAAGGAGGTGGTCGTCATGACCACGACCGAGAACCGCAGGTCCGCGGCATCCCAGCCTGTTCAGATCCGCCAGTACACCGTCGCCGGTGTTCTCGGCACCTGGGCCGCGGCGGCTCTGCCGATGGCCGCCCTGTGGTGGGCGATCGGACCGTTGCTCGCGCGCGCCCTCGACGGCTCGACGGCCCTGACCCGGGCCTTGATCCTGGTTTCGACCGCCGGGCTGGCCTGGCAATTCCTGCTTGTGCTCATCCTCGTTCAGCGGGAGCAGGGGTCATTGCGCTGGGCCGTCGTGAAGGACGCGCTCTGGCTGCACGCACCCCGTTCCCCGCGGACCGGTCGACGGGGCCGCTGGGCCTGGCTCGTCGTCATCCCCCTGGTGATCGGCTTCGGGATCGAGGAGGAACTCCCGACGCTCCCCAAGCCCGAGGGCCGGAACCTCGGCGTCTTCCTGGGCTCCGACGCCGGCCAATCATTCCTGTCCGGTAACTGGGGCTGGTTCGCCATCCTCGCCGCGATGGTGGTCTTCAACACGGTGCTCGGCGAGGAGCTGCTCTTCCGCGGGCTGCTGCTGCCACGGATGCAGGGCGCGTTCGGCCGGTGGGACTGGGCCGCCAACGGAACCCTGTTCGCGGTCTACCACCTGCACATGCCGTGGGCGATTCCGTGGACCCTCCTGGACGCCTTCCTCCTGTCCTACCCGTCCAAGCGGTACAACAGCGCGCTCATCGGGATCGCTGTGCACAGTGCGCAGTCCGTCGTCATCCTCGGCCTGGCGCTGGCACTGGTGCTCAGCTGAGGCTCGCCCAGCGCCGGGGCGGTGCACGCCAACTCTCTGGAGGAGCACCGATGAAGGCGATCGTTCAGGAGCCGTTCGGTCCCCAGGGGTCCTCCAGCTCGTGGACACCGACCCACCCGAGATCGGGGCCGACGACGTGCTGGTCCGCGTGCACGCCGCCGCCCTCAACCCCCACGACTGGCAGGTCCTGCGGGGCGATCCCTGCGTCGCCCGGCTCATGGAAACAGTGGGATCCACCAATCCCGAGTCTCGCGTGGCCGGGGTCGACGGGGCGCAACTCGGACACGCCGCACCGCAACGCCGTCCGCGTGCACGACCTGCTGCCGAACAGCGCCCTGCTGACCGTCGACGGCGTCGGCCACGGAGCACTCCTGTTCAGCTCCTGCGCCCAGGACGCGACCGCCCAGTACCTGCTCACCGAGGCCGTCCCGCCGCCCGGGACGGTCTGCGGGCAGGACCTGGCGCCCTTCGATCAACCACCCGCGTGACCACTGTCGGCAACCCATCGGAGAGGAGAACCGCCATGTCCAGCACCACGCTCGCGCCGTCCCCCCAAGAGGCTCGGCCCGATCCCGCCGGTCCCCGCCCGGCCTACCGATTCGTCGCCACGCTCGGGTTGCTGGGCGCCGCGCTGCTGACCGTCGGGACCCTCCTCCACCCCGCGCACGCCGATGCCGGCTCACCGGCCGCGGCCTTCGCCGAGTACGCCGGCGTCAGCCGGGGGATGTGGGTGGCCGCCCATCTGCTGCAGTTCGGTGGCGTCGCCGGCCTGGTCCTGGTGGTCGTCCTGCTGACCCGAGTGGTCGACGGAACGCGAGGCTCGGCCTGGGCTCGGGTGACCACGGTCTTCGGCACCGCCGGCCTGGCGACCGCTGCCGTCCTGCAGGCGGTCGACGGGATTGCGCTGAAGGCCGCAGTCGACCTGTGGTCGGGCGCTGGAGAGGACCGCCCGGCTCTGTTTGCAGGGGCGCTGGCGGTGCGGCAGGTCGAGATCGGGCTGGACGCCCTGTTCGCTCTTCTGCTGGCCGCGGCCTTCCTGGCGCTCGGGATCGGCCTGCTCGCCGCGCCCGCCGGCAGTCGAGGGCTGGGCGCCCTGGCCGTCCTCGCTGCGGGGGCAGCCGCCGTCAACGGCGTCACGCTGGCCCAGAGCGGCTTCTCGGCCACGACGATGCTCGCCACGACGGTCAGCGGTGCGCTGGCTCTGGTGTGGCTGCTCCTGGTCGCCGTCTGGAGCTGGCGCCGGGCGCTCATCCAGCGCCCCTGACATTTCTCACGGTTCCTCCCCTGCGGTTTCTGGCGGGACTTGGTGACTTCCCGTACCTGCGCAGGGCACAGGCCCGCGACAGCCTCGGAGGTACCCGATCGACGCCCCATCCCGACCCGGAGACAGGAAGATCCGATGTTGCTCTATGACGACAGGGCTGCCGAGGCGCTGAACGCGGCCGCTGACGAGGCCAGACGGCTCGGCGCGACGAGGTACGAGACCGCGCACGTCCTCCTCGGACTGGTGCGGACGGCGGATCCGGTCACGCGGACCCTGACCGCCGACCATCCTCGGCTGACCGTCGACGCCGCCCGCACCGCCCTCGGTGCCCCGTCGATGCACGCGCCGGAGGCGGACGGAGGTACCGCACAGGACGGCCGATCGAGGCCGGAGCCCGCGGCCGAGTTCCGCCGAGCCTCCGGCCAGTTCACTGCCAAGTGGCGGCCGCTGGTGCGGGATCGGCAGCTGCGGCCGGGCAGCAAGCTCGGCACCGGTGAGCTGTGGCTGACCGTGCTCGAGCCGGCGACCACGGCGGCACGCGTCCTCGCCGCACTGGGTGTCGAACCGGACGACTTCCGCCCGTTGGTGCTGGCCACGATGGTGCCGGCCGGCGCGCCGGTGCCGGACTGGCCGACCGAGGTCCCCGCCGGGGCCTTCCGGCGGCTGCTCGACGGCGTGCTCGGTTCGGGTGGTCGGTCGTGACCGGCAAACCCGTGCTCACTGCGACCGCGCAACGTGACCTCGCCGTGGAGGTCGTCGACCTGCACCGCCGGTACGGCTCCTTCGAGGCCGTCCGTGGCGTCTCCTTCGCCGTCCGATCTGGGGAGGTCCTGGCACTCCTAGGCGTCAACGGCGCCGGCAAGACCTCCGTGCTGGAGGTGGTCGAAGGCCTGGCCTCCGCGCACGGCGGCTCGGTCCGCATCCTCGGCGTGGACCCGGTCACCGAGCGCTCCCGGGTTCGGCCGCACCTCGGCGTGCTGCTCCAGTCCAGCGGACTCCCCGGCGACCTCACCGTCACCGAGACGCTGCAGACCTGGGCTCGCACCCTGACCCGGCCGCGGCCGGTCGGCGAGGCGCTGGCCCAGGTCGACCTGGGCACCCGCGCCGGCGTGCGGGTGCGCAGCCTGTCCGGCGGGGAGCGGCGCCGCCTCGACCTCGCTCTGGCGCTGCTCGGTCGGCCCCGCGTCGTCGTCCTGGACGAGCCCACGACCGGGCTGGACCCGGAGAGCCGCCGCACGGTCCGGGAGCTGATCCGGGACCTGGTGGCCGGAGGTGCCACCGTCGTCCTGACCACCCACGACCTCGAGGAGGCCGAGCAGCTCGCCGATCGGATCGCGCTGATGCGCGCCGGCCGGATCGTCCTCGCCGGCACGCAGGCCGAGATCGCCGCGAAGCAGTCGGCCACGATCCGCTTCACCATCGACGGCGGCGCGCCGCCGCTGCCCGACCTGCCCGGCGTCGCGGTCGCCGTCGGACCGCCGCACGTCGAGCTGCGCACCCACGACCTGCAGCCCTCCCTCGCCGCGCTCCTGGCCTGGTCAACCGAGCACAGCGTGGCTCTCACCGGCCTCCAGGCCCGCCCCGCCTCCCTCGAGCAGGCATTCCTCGCCGTCGCCGACGGCACCTTCTCCACCGCCGCGTGACCCCGAGCCCCAAGGAGCCCGCAATGACCGCAACAACCCTGCCCGTCGTCGACGCGTCGCCGAGCGACCTCGGCTCCCGAGGCAGCGCGCGTCGTCGCGTGCTCGCGCTTGCCTCCGCCGAGATCAGGCTGCTCCTGCGCAACCGCACCGCCGTCGTGAACTCCCTGCTCGGCCCAGTCCTCCTGCTGGGGAGCGTCGGAGCGATCGCGGTGTCCAACGGTCTCGAGCTCGACGGACCCGGCCTTCTCGCCAGTGCCATCGGCATCTCGTTGATCTTGGTGGCCTACTACAACCTGGTCACCACCTTCGTCGCCCGGCGCGAAGAGCAGGTGCTGCAGCGGATGCGTACCGGCGAGCTCACCGACGGGGAGATACTGCTCGGCACCGCCGTCCCGACGCTGCTCGTGACCGTCGTGCAGATCCTCGCCGTCGGGGTCGGAGTGGTCGTGCTGGGGAGATGGTCGGGCCCGGTGGACGTCGTCCTGCCGCTCCTCGCCCTGCTGGGTGGCAGCGCCCTGATGGTGGTGCTTGCCGCCGCGAGCACGTCCTTCACGCGCACGGTGGAGGCGGCGCAGTTCACGACGCTGCCTCTGGTCCTCGCGGCGACCCTGTTCTCCGGGCTGCTGGTCCCACTGTCCGATTTCCCGGAGCCGGTCGCGGAGG
Source organism: Modestobacter altitudinis (assembly GCF_005930475.1). Lineage (GTDB taxonomy): Bacteria > Actinomycetota > Actinomycetes > Mycobacteriales > Geodermatophilaceae > Modestobacter > Modestobacter altitudinis. The sequence continues at coordinate 14,829 of NZ_SJEW01000075.1, read as the reverse complement.
CCTTCCGCTTCCTCCCGCTCACACCGGTGATCGAACTGAGCCGGCTCGGGCTGGTCGGTGAGACGTGGAGCGGGCACTCGGTGGACACCGCCGGTGCATGGATCGCGGCCCCGGTGCCCCTGGCAGTGCTGGCCGGTTGGCTGGTCGTCGGCGCCGTCGTCGCCCGCCGGGTGTTCCGCTGGGCACCCCGCCGATGAGCCAGAACCGCTGAGGCCGTGGCGGTGCGAGCAGTGGACGACGGTCGGTACGGGAGCATGGTCCCCGTGCCGAGCGTCGCAGGCTGGTGGGCAGGACGGTCCGACCCGCAGCGGATCGCCCTGTACACCCGCTCGTCCTACTACGCTGCACTGGCCGTCACCCCCCTCGTCGCGCTGCTGGTCGTCGTGTCCTCGGCCAGCCACCCACCCTTCGCCGCGGCGCTGTTCCTCCTCGGGTCGGTCGCCGTCACGGTCACCGCGCTCCTCCTCGCGCGGGCCGGTCTGACGGCCCCAGGGCCGGACAAGAGGCTTCCGACGCGACTGCTGGTGGGCGCGGCCGCGGCGGCGCTGGCCACGGTGGGCACGGGCGTGGCCGCGGTCCCGGACGGCGGCGATGCGGGTTCGCTGTTGCCGTGGGTCCTCGGTCTGGCCCCGACGATGGTGCTCATCGCCTGCAGCACGGTCTGGCCGACCCGCACCCTGACGGTCGGCGGCGTCGGGATCGGCGTCCTCGAGGGCGTCGGTCTGCTGAGTGCCGGGCGCACTGCGGCTGAGGCGCTGGTCCTCGGAGTGCTGTTCGGCCTCACCTCGACCGCCACCGCGCTGTCGTTCCGCTTCTCGGTGTGGGTGCTCGACGTCGTCACGCAGCTGGAGCGTGCCCGGGACGTGCAGGCGCGGCTCGCCGTCGCCGAGGAACGGCTGCGCTTCGCCCGCGACCTGCACGACGTCATGGGCCGCAACCTCTCGACGATCGCGGTCAAGGGCCAGCTCGCCGCCGAGCTGGTGCGGCGGGGCCGGGCCGAGGCGGCCGACGAGGTCACCGACATCAGCCGGATCGCCGACGAGTCCCTGCGGGAGATGCGCGGCGTCGTCGGCGGCTACCGCAGCGCCAGCCTCCCCGGCGAGCTGGCCGGCGCCCGGTCCGTGCTCCGCGCCGCCGGGGTCTCCTGCACCGTGAGCGGCGACGAGGAGGCCGCTCTGCTGCCGGCAGCGGTCCAGGCCGCGCTGGGCTGGGCCGTGCGGGAAGCAGTGACCAACGTGCTGCGGCACAGCCAGGCGATCACGTGCACCATCGGGCTGACATCCACTGACGGTGAGACGGAGCTCCGGGTGGTCAACGACGGCGCCACCGAGCCCGCGGATCGCCGATGGGGCAACGGGCTGACCGGCGTCGCCGAGCGGCTCGACGCGGCTGGCGGGCGGCTGATGGTTGCCCGCGTGGACGGCCGGTTCGAGCTGACCGCGACCCTGCCCGTGGTGGTGCCAGCATGATCCGCGTCCTGCTCGCCGACGACGAGAACCTGATTCGCACGGCGCTGGCCGCCCTCCTCGCGCTGGAGGACGACCTCGACGTCGTCGCCCAGGCCGCCTCGGGGGCCGAAGCGCTGGCCATGGCCCGGGCCCACCACCCCGACGTCGCCGTCCTGGACCTGCAGATGCCCGGCCGCGACGGCATCTCCATCGCCGCCGAGCTCACCACCACCCTGCCGGGGTGCGCGACGATCATCGTCACCGGCCACGGCCGGGCAGGGCACCTGAAACGGGCCCTGACGGCCGGCGTCCGCGGCTTCCTCCCCAAGACCGTCAACGCCGCCGTCCTCACCGACGTCGTCCGCACCGTCCACCGCGGCGGCAGGTATGTCGACCCACAACTGGCCGCCGAGGCGATCAGCGCCGGGGACAGCCCACTCACCCCCCGCGAGGCCGACGTGCTCGAACTCGCCGCCGGCGGGGCACCGGTCGACGAGATCGCCGCACGGGCACACCTCTCGCCCGGGACGGTGCGCAACTACCTGTCCGCGGCGGCCGCGAAGCTGGGCGCACCCAATCGGCACGCCGCAGTCGAGATCGCACGTCGTCATGGATGGGTCTGAAATGTCTACTGAGGTGAACTCAGCAGGCGGGGAGAGACCTGTCCCGCCGCTGGCCCAGGAGGCTTCCGGTATCTAGGGCCATGAATGGGCGGAACACGTATTCGGCCGCACAGGAGGCGCCAGGATGTTCTCACGGTTGGTCACTGACTATTGGGTTCCCAGCCACGCCCGCAGCTGTGCAGACGAGGTCGGCTGGCACCAGATCGTCGTGGACGATGCTCTGCCCACGGACCGCTCGTTGATGTTGGTGGAGCCGGTGGGAGGGAGCGGAATGCTCTTCGCGACGTCGGCGACAATCGAACGCCTCGGCCTGAACGGGAAGAAGAAGATCAAGAGTCAGGAGTTGCCTCGCGCTCTGGCTACGGCGCACATTCGGCTTAATGGCGCCGATCATCTGTTTTATCTGACTGTTGCGGAGAAATCAGTGGTCCAGTCGGAGCCGGTCACTTCGGGAACGCGGCGGCTCCACGAGGCGGACGCCGATGCATTCGGAGTCCTGGCCGCGAAAGCGCCCGAGGAAGATCTCGACGAGGCCTTCGTCGATCTCGGTCACTGGCTTGCCTTCGGCACCTTCGTCGATGGCCGTCTCGCGTCCGTGGCAAGCATGTATCCGTGGCGAGACAGCCATCTCGCGGACCTCGGCGTCTTGACACTTCCTCAGTACCGTGGCAGAGGTTGTGCGAAGGCTACGGTGCGAGCCCTGAGCGGCGCAGCGTTGGTACAGGGCTATGAGCCGCAGTATCGCTGCCAATTGGACAATGCCCCGTCCATCGCACTCGCTCGCTCCGCGGGATTTGAGCGCTTCGGGACATGGGACGTCATCGACGATCGCGCCGACTGAGTGGCCCTGTCTCCCTCATCGCCGATGCCGGACATCGCAGGCGCGGCGTCCCTGGACTGACCGTCAGGAGTGACGTCGAAGAGACATGGGGGTGACATCTGATCTGCGTGGTGGTGGCTGCCCTTCCTTTGCTGTCCGATGGGGTTGGGTAGTTGATGCCATCGGGTGGTGCGTCACCTCAGCACGAGTCCGACGACGAAGACGGTGAAGAACACCGATTGGGCGCTGTGGGCGGCGATCCCGAAGAGAGCGCTGCGGTAGCGCCGGCTGGGGGTAGGCGAGGGGCGACGGTGTCGACGATGAGCGCCTGCGGGATCACCCACGGGGCGTGCAGCTGATACACCGCGAACATGGTGCCGTTGGCGACCCAGTCCCACCGTCCGAAGGCCGCCTGCATGCGGGGCAGGAGCAGGCCGCGGAACAGGAGTTCCTCGCCGAGCACGGTGTGAGCACGAACATGGCGACGAGCACCGCGAGCCAGGCCCAGTTGCCGGACAGAAACGACGGCCCTGCACCCGAACCAACGAGCAGGCCGAGGTCCCGGGCGGCCGGCGTGGGCAGTGTCGGCAGGAACTCCTCGGCGGCGATGTGGTCAGCGCTGCGCGCTCGCCTTCGTAGCCCAGTACTCGCCGCTTGGAGCGGGTCGCGCGGCGGCACCGTTCGGTGGCCAGCAGCGCCGACACGAACTGCACGGTCTCCTCGGGAACCGGGAGGACAGCGGCGTAGGTGACAGGATCAGACAAGCAGGACCTCGGTGGGCAGACATCCGTGAGAAGACGTCTCTCTACCGAGGTCCTGCGCTCGTTGCGGTCATCTCCTGGCCCCCGGCGTGTCGCCCCTGACCGGCCGATCACCCGCTACCGGGAAAGGCTCACTGCGCCAAAGAACGAGCCGGGTTCAGAGGCGACGGAGACATCTTGATCAACCAGGCCCCGGTCGAGCCGACTACGTGACGTCGCGACGTGTCGTCCGAACAAAACCGGCGGCGAGCGGGACGCCCACCCAGAAGACGATCGAGAACGAGATCTGCGGCACGTGACCAGCCCAGTCGTTCTCCAGCACCCAATTCCAGGTTGTGTTCATGTCGATCCAGTCCGACACCAGCGTCGATGCCGTGCCGAGCAGCGCGAAGGCGGCGGGGAGAGCGAAGCAGGCGGCGATGGCAGTCGCCGAGCTCTGCAGCAGCGCCCCGAGCGCGACGCCGGCGAGGACATTGAGGAGCACGAAGAGCATATAGCCGGTGATGGCGCCGACGGTCAGGTTCGCCTCCAAGGCGCGGCCGGAGGCCGACGCCAGCCCGAGGCCGGCGGCGGTGACCACCCCACCGAAGACTGCACCGCCACCACCCAGCACCATCGACACCACCAGCTTGGCGTTCAGGACTCGGATGCGTCGCGGTTCCTGGGTGAACGTGGTCATGACGCTGCGTTGGCTCCATTCACCGGTGAGCAGCAGGATCGCCACCACCGGCAGGAGGATCGCCACCCCGACGGCGGCAACGCCGAGGTAGCTCGCGTAGGTCTGATCGAAGCTCGTTGGGGCGAGGACCGGCACCAGCATCACCCCAGCGGTCGACAGCGCCACGAGAGCGAGGAGCCAGCGGGCAGCGCGGGTATCGGTGGCTTTGGCCCACTCGACCCGGACAAGCCGTGCGAACGGGATGGGTCCCAGGGCCGACGACGGTGCCGCGTCGATGCCGTGGGTTCGGGGGGAGAGTGACGTGGTCATGCTGCAGCCTCCTGGAGGGGAGCCGCCTTGGCGGCCGTGAGAGAGAAGAACAGCTGTTCCAGCCCGTTCGCCTCGGACTGGCGCAACTCGGTGAGCAGCACCTGGTGGTCGCGGGCGACGCCCGCCAGCACCTCGGTCGTGACCCGACCTCCGGAGACGTCCACGGTGAGCGCATCTCCCGGCCCGGCGACGTAGTCGATCCGCGCAGCTCGGAGCGCCGCGGCCAGTGCACCGGGGTCGGGGCTGCGCACGAGGATGGTGGAGCTGGCAAGCAGATCGTCCAGCCGACCGGCGGCCACCACGGCACCGCCTGAGATGACAACGAGATGATCGGCGGTGGCTTGCACCTCGTGGAGCAGGTGACTCGACAACAGCACGGTGCCGCCACGGTCGGCGAAGTCGCGGAGGAGCGTTCGCATCCAGGCGATGCCCTCGGGATCGAGCCCGTTGGCCGGTTCGTCGAGGATCAGCGCCCCCGGTTCACCGACGAGGGCCTGGGCGATGCCGAGGCGCTGGCGCATGCCAAGGGAGTAGGTCCCGACCCGCTTCTCCGCCGCATCGGCGATCCCGACGAGGTCCAACAGGTGCTCGACCCGTCTCGTGTGGACGCCTGCCAGCCGCGCTGCGATCGTGAGCGTCGCCCGGCCACTGCGCCCGGGATGCATCGCCGACGCGTCGAGGAGCGTCCCGACCACGCGCGTCGGGTTGGGCAGCTCGACGAACGGTCGCCCGTCGATGGTCGCCGTACCGCGATCGGGTCGCACCAGCCCGACGATCATCTTCAGCGTGGTGGATTTGCCGGCGCCGTTGGCCCCGAGGAAACCGGTGATGGTCCCGGGTTCGCAGCGCAACGAGACGTCGCGCACGACCGGGACCTTCTTGTAGCTCTTGGTGAGAGCGGTTGTCGTGATCATGTGTCCAGCCTGAACCGGCCGGTGCGCCGTTGCGTCGGGCGGACGGCCACGATCCGATGTTCGAAGTAGCGCCCGGCCGCTTCCGACTTCGCGCTTTTCGTTGGTTGCAATTTCGACTTTCGTCGATATTGCACGGGGGCCCTGAGCCGTACGCTCGAACTATGTCCTGGCTTCGCAGATGGTGGGCTCAGACCGCCCCCACGGCGATGCTGGCACCCGGCGACCCGGCCCATCCCGACACCGAGGGGCCCAGGACTGCGCGCGACTGGTCCGTCGACGCCGGTGCCTTCGTCCTCGCCGCCGCTCTCGGGGCTCTCATCCTGAGCGTCTCGGTAGATGACGCCGCCAATCGGATGACCTCGGGGCAGGTGGTCACCGACGCGGCGTTCGGAGCTGTTTGCTGCATCTCACTGTGGTGGCGGCGACGGTGGCCGTTCGGGGTGGCGCTGGTTTGCGTCCTGTTGGGCGCATTCTCGACGTTTGGCACGGTCGCCGGCCTGCTCGCACTGTCCTCGCTGGCTGTGCACCGCCACGTCCGGCCCGCCCTGCTCGTCGCCGCGCTGTTCGTTCCGGCCGCAGTGGTGTGCTCGATCTGGCTCGGGCGGACGAATACCTGGTCGGTGATGCTGCCGACGGCAGCGCTTGCGGCCGCCGCAACCGCATGGGGCATGTTCGTCCGCGCCCGGCGTCAGCTCCTCTGCACCCTGCGCGACCGTGCCCAACGGGCCGAGGCCGATCAGCTCGTCCGCGCCGAGAGTGCCCGCCTGGCCGAGCGAACCCGCATCGCACGGGAGATGCACGACGTGCTCGCCCACCGCATCTCCCTGGTGGCGCTGCACGCCGGGGCGCTCGAGGTCGCACTCGACCTGTCTCCCGCCCAGGCGCGGGAGAGCGCAGCGCTGTTGCGGTTGACGGCCCACCAAGCGCTGGAAGAGCTGCGGGACGTGATCGGCGTGCTGCGGGAGGAGCCGGGGCAGGAGCGGCCGTCGACGGCGCCTCAACCGACGTTGGCTGACATTCCACGCTTGGTGGAGGAGACTCGCCGCTCCGGCGCAAAGATCGACTTCGAGATGCGGGTGGACGGTGCAGCTGCCGCACCCGGCCCCTTGGGTCGCGACGCATACCGCATCGTGCAGGAAGCGCTGACCAACATCAGCAAGCACGCTCGCGGCACCCTCGCCCAGGTTCGGGTGGCGGGGGCGCCGAACCGCGGCCTGCACGTATGCGTTCGAAACCCACCCGAAGTGGGCGCCCCCGACCATCCGGCGGTGCCGGGTTCCGGCACCGGCCTCCTTGGTCTGCAGGAGCGAGTGACCCTGGCCAATGGCGTCCTGGTGCACGGACCGGACGCTTCCGGTGACTTCGTCGTCGAGGCCGACCTGCCGTGGTGAAGATCCGGGTGCTTCTCGTCGACGACGACGCGTTGGTGCGTGCCGGGCTCCGGATGATCCTGTCGTCGTCAGAGGAGCTGGAGGTGGTGGGCGAGGCTGTTGACGGCGCCGACGCCGTCGCAACCGCGATGGCGCATCGACCCGATGTCGTCCTGATGGACATCCGGATGCCCGGGATGGACGGCATTGCCGCCACGTCGGCTCTCCGCCTCCTTGCGACTCCGCCGCACGTGATCGTCCTGACCACATTCCAGGCCGACGAGCATGTCATGAGCGCGCTCCGGGCCGGCGCCGACGGATTCCTGTTGAAGGACACCGCGCCCGCGGAGATCGTCCACGCAGTGCGCCTCGTGGCTGCAGGAGAAGCGATGCTCTCACCGTCGGTCACCCGCACACTTCTCGCTCACCTCGGCAACGACGGAACGACAGATCGCCGTCGCGCCGCTGCCCAGCGCCTGACGTCGCTCACAGACCGGGAGCGGGAGGTCGCGACTGCGGTGGGGTCCGGCGCATCCAACGCCGAGATTGCGGCATCCCTGTTCATGAGCGAAGCCACCGTCAAGGCGCACGTCTCGCGCCTTCTCACCAAGCTCGCAGTCACAAACCGGGTGCACATCGCGATTCTCGTGCACGATGCGCAATCGTGACTTGACCGCCGCCTTGCCTGAGCGCCTCGCAACCGGCCTATCGCCCGTGCCGCCTGAAGCGCGACGTCGGGCTCCTCGCGGTCGGGTCCGTGAGTGCTCGCGGCTAGTTGCGTCATGACGACCTTCGGGCTCTCGTGCCGCCGGTCCGACCTTCGGGCCGACCAACCCAGATCGCCGCCGCCGAGATCGGCACGGCGGCGGGGTCGGCGGCGTGGCTGGTGTTCCAGCACGGCTGGCGCTGGACCGGCGATGGCACATGGACTCGGCTCACCTTCAGGCAGGTCGACCCGCGCACCGCCCGCGCCTACGAGGGACCGACCGAGCGAACACAACTCCGTCCCGGGGACCCGTTGGTCGTCGATGAGGCCGGGATGCTGGACCAGGACACCGCCCGCGCCCTGCTGACCGTCGCCGACGAATGCCAGGCACGGATTGCGCTGATCGGAGATCGGCACCAGCTGGCGGCGGTCGGCCGTGGTGGAGTGCTCGACCTCGCCATCGCGCACGCGGACCCGGCGGCGCACCTGACCTTGACCGGGGTGCACCGCTTCACCCGCACCGACCGGGCAGGGCGGCCGGTGCCGGACACCGAGTACGCCGAGTACGCCGATCTCACCCTGGCCATGCGCGCCGGCGAGCACCCCGGCGCGGTGTTCGACCGGTTGGCCGCCCGCGGCCAGATCCAGCTGCACCCCGATGACGCCGAACTGCAGACGGCCCTGGCGGCTACCGCCGCCGCGTTCTTCCGCAGCAGCGGTCGGGGTCGCCGTCGTGGCGGACACCCGTGAGCAGACCGCCGCGCTCAACGCCGCGATCCGGGACCGGATGGTCGCCGACGGGGGTGTCGACGACACCCGGGTGGTCACCACTCGGGCGGGGGAGCTGATCGGCGTCGGCGACCGGATCGCCACCCGGCGCAACGACTACCGGGTGGGTGTGGCCAACCGTGACAGCTGGACCGTCACCGCCGTCGACCAGCGCGACGGACAGCTCTATGTCACGCCCACCAATGAGGTTCACCGTGACGTCACCTCTGCCGGTGGCGGCGGTCGAGTGCTGCCGGCGTCCTATGTCACCGACCACGTCGAGCTGGCATACGCCAGCACCGCGTACGGCGTCCAAGGTGACACCGTCGCCACCGCACACGTGGTGATCGGGGAGCACACCGGCGCCGCGTCTGCCTACGTCGGAATGACCCGCGGCCGCCGGTCCAACATCGCCCACCTGGTCGCTGAGGATCTCAGCCAGGCTCGGCAGCAGTGGATCACGGTGTTCGCTCGTGACGGTGCCGACCTCGGTCCCGCCCACGCCGCCACGCTCGCCGCCCTGGAAGCCGCCCGCTACACCCAGTCCACGGCCTACCAGCCGACCACCACGGAGCCGGGCACGTACCCGGCTCGGCGCCGCGACGCCAGCGCGCGCATCCGGCGGTGAGCACCCTGCGGTGAGCTCCCTGCCGGGGGGCACGGGCGGTCATCGCCGTCAAGTCGTCACGGGCGGCGTTGTCATCAAAGCCAACGAACGGGCGCCTTCTCTCGCTGCAGGCCAACGACAGCCGCCGACCCCCGGAGCCAGTCATGCCCGACCACCCCGACAACAGCGAGCGCGAACTGCTGACGATCACGGAAGCGGCCGGACTGGTTCGTGCTCCCGTTGCGACGCTGCGCTACTGGCGGCACCTCGGCACCGGACCCCGAAGCTTCCGCCTCGGCCGCCGCGTCCTCTACCGCCGAGAAGACCTACGCGCCTGGATCGACGCCCAGCACGATCTGTCGTCCGGTCAACGTTGATGGACCGCCCTGATTGCTCCACAGGCGTCCGTTGACGCAGGGACCGCGTGTGGGCAGGGTCGGCTGATGGCCGGGACCATCAGCGTGGACGTTCTCAGTGATGGCACGAAGCGGTACCGCGCGCGGTATCGCGACGTCGGCGGACGTCAGCACGAGAAGCGGTACACCCGCAAGGTCGACGCGCAGCACTGGCTCGACGAGCAGACCTCGGCGATGGTCACCCAGACCTGGACGGCGCCCGAGCGTCGCGTCACCGTCGCGGCGTGGGCAGAGCAGTGGTCAGCCGCGCAGACCGGACTGAAGCCGAGCACCCTGTACGGCTACCGCTCGATCCTGAAGGCCCGGATCGTGCCGCGCTGGGGCTTCTACCGGCTGGCGGATGTCACCCATGCCGAGATCGCGTCCTGGGTCGCCGGCTTCGTGTCTGACGACCTGGCCCCCTCCACCGTGCGACAAGCGCACCGGGTCTTCTCGCTCCTGCTGACGCCGGCCGTCCGCGACGGGCGGCTTCCCCGCAACCCGGCGATCGGGGTGCCACTGCCACGGGTCCGCCTGCTGACCCCCGCTTCCTGAACCGGGACGAGGTCGAGCAGCTCGCCGAGGCAGCCGGGGAGTACGGCGACGTCATCCACTTGCTGGCCTACACCGGCCTCCGCTTCGGTGAGATGGCCGGCCTGCGGGTCCGTCGGGTGGACTTCCTCCGCAAGCGGCTCACCGTCGCCGAGAGCGCCACCGAGGTCGGCGGCACCGTCGAGTACGGCGCCCCAAGACCCCATCAGCAGCGCACCGTGCCCATCCCCAGCGTGCTCCTGGCGCCACTGGCCCGGAGGTGCGAGGGGAAGAACCGCAACGACCTCGTGATCACCTCCCCGGAGGGTGCGGTGCTGCGCTCGGGCAACTTCCGGCGACGGGTGTTCGACCCCGCGGCTCGAGCGGCCGGGCTGCAAGACCTCAGCCCGCACGACCTCCGGCACACCGCCGCCAGCCTCCTGGTCGCCAGCGGCGCGAACGTGAAAGCGGTTCAGCGGATGCTCGGGCACGCCTCCGCCGCGATGACCCTGGACGTCTACTCCGGGCTCTTCGATGACGACCTCGGCAGGCTCGCCGATCGCATGGACGCCGCGCGCGACACCCACACTTCTTCGCGAACTGTGGGCACGGTGTGGGCACGGGGGTCTATCGTCACGATCACCGATCAGTCAACAGGGCGCTGAACTGCCCTTATAGCGGTGGGGCGGGTGGGGCTCGAACCCACGACCCAGGGATTATGAGTCCCATGCTCTGACCGGCTGAGCTACCGCCCCAGGGCGTCACGCTAGCGTTCACGGCAGCCGGCCCGGCGGGGTGCCCCCTGATCGCGACAGCTGGACGATCCGGGTCGGTTCTGTCCACGTGTCGCGCTCACGATCGCGCTGACCTGCCCCGATGATCGCCTCGGTGGACCCATCGGTCCCCAGACGTCTCATCGTTCCCGCCCAGCACTGGCGCGCGAAGGTCACGATCCGGCAAACTGTCCCCGTAGCTCTGAGAGCCGCCGGGGTACGACTGCAGTTCATCGCACGACAGGTCCGTTGGGGAAGACGGAGTCAGTCGAGTCGATGGAGGTGCACCGTGCAGCGACGGTCAGCCCAGGGTGTCGTCTTCGTGCACGCGTGCCCGAAGGCTCTCTGCCAGCATGTCGAGTGGGCGCTCGAGCGCGTCGTCGGCACGCCGGTCTCCTTGGCATGGGGTGAGCAGCCCGTGACCCACGGGTCCTACCGTGCCGAAGTCGCCTGGACGGGGGCGCCCGGCACCGGGGCCAAGCTGGTGGCTGCCCTCAAGCAGTGGCCGATGCTGCGCTTCGAGGTCACCGAGGAAGCCAGCCAGGGCAACGACGGCGAGCGCATGTCCTACGTGCCCGGCTACGGCGTGCACCGCTCCTCGATCAGCGCGAACGGCGACCTGATCGTCAACGAGCAGCAGCTGCGCCATCTCGCGGCGACCGCGAGCTCGATCGAGGCCTTCCGGCACGGGGTCGACGACCTCCTCGGCGCCGCCTGGGACGCCGACCTCGAGGCCTACCGCCACGCCGGCGACGGCACCCAGGTCACCTGGCTGCACCAGGTCGTCTGACCAGGAGGACGGCGTCCTGCCCACTGAGTCGAGCGCCGTCCTGCCCGTCCCGGCTCACCGCGTGTGCTCCTGGCTCAGCGCGCACCGTGAGCCCGGAGCAACCACGATCAGCTGAGCTGATCCCGGGCGGGTCCACTGACGACGACGGCCCGGCACCCTCCGCGGGGTGCCGGGCCGTCGTCTGCTCTGCCTACAGCGGGATGTTGCCGTGCGCCCCGCGGCCGGACGGCGCCCCGGCCAGGGCGGCCACCAGCCGGCGCTTGGTGTCGGCCGGCGCGACCACGTCGTCCACCACGCCGATCTCCCGCGCCCGGTTGACGCCACCGGCGATCCGCTCGTGCTCGGCAGCCAGCTGTGCGTGCAGCGCCTCGCGCTCTCCGGGCTGGGCCGCGGCGAGCTTCTTGCGGTGCAGGATCCCGACCGCTGCCTTGGCGCCCATGACGGCCACCTCGGCGCCCGGCCAGGCGAACACCGCGGTGGCACCCAGCGAGCGGGCGTTCATCGCGATGTAGGCCCCGCCGTAGGACTTGCGGGTCACCAGGGTCACCCGCGGCACGACCGCCTCGGCGAAGGCGTGCAGCAGCTTCGCGCCGCGGCGCACCACGCCGTCCCACTCCTGGCCGACGCCGGGCAGGTAGCCGGGGACGTCGACCAGCACCACCAGCGGCACCCCGAACGCGTCGCACATCCGCACGAACCGCGCGGCCTTCTCCGCCGACGCGGAGTCCAGGCAGCCACCGAGCCGGAGCGGGTTGTTGGCGATGACCCCGACGGTGCGGCCGGCCAGCCGGCCCAGCGTGGTGATGACGTTCGGCGCGAACCGCGGGTGCAGCTCCAGCCCCGGCCCGTCGAGCAGCGCGGCGACCACCGGCTTCACGTCGTAGGCGCGGTTGCGCTGCTCGGGCAGCAGGGCCATCAGGTCGACCGCGGGCTCGTCCGCCGCGGGGGCGAAGGTGCCCTGCGCGGCGAGCAGGTCGACCGCCGTCCGGGCCGTCTCCAGGGCCTCGGCCTCGGTGTCGGTGACCACGTGGACGACGCCGGACCGCCGACCGTGGGTGTCCGGCCCACCGAGCTGCTCCTGGTCGACGACCTCACCGGTCACCGAGCGGACGACGTCCGGACCGGTGACGAAGACCCGGCCGGCCGGGCCCATGATCACCAGGTCGGTCAGCGCCGGACCGTAGGCCGCGCCGCCGGCGGCCGCGCCGAGCACGACGGAGATCTGCGGCACCCGGCCCGACGCCCGCACCATCGCGGCGAAGACCTCCCCGACCGCGTGCAGCGCGGTGACTCCCTCGGCCAGCCGGGCCCCGCCGGAGTGCCAGATGCCGATGACCGGCACCCGCTCCCGCAGCGCGGCGTCGATCGCGTCGACGATGTGCCGGCAGCCGTCGACGCCCATCGCGCCGCCCATGATCGTGGCGTCCGTGCAGTAGGCGATCGCCGGCGCACCGGCCACCCTGCCGCGCGCCGCCAGGACACCGGAGGTGTCCCGGGGGGCCAGCGTCTGCATCGACCCGGGGTCGAAGAACCGGGCGAGCCGGTCCTCGGGGTCCCGCGGGTCGATCGTCGTGGCAGGCGGCGGTGCGGCGGTGACGGTGGTCATGAGCAGCTCCTCAGGGGGACGATCTGGGTGTCGGGAGCCGCGGCCTTCACGCCGTCGTGAACACCAGGGCCATGTTGTGGCCGCCGAAGCCGAACGAGTCGTTGAGCGCGGCGGAGAAGGTCGCCTTGCGCGCCTCGCGGCGGACGATGTCCAGCGCCTGGACGGCGGCCCCGTCGTCGGGGTCCTCCAGGTTGGCCGTCGCCGGCACGAGCTGGTCGCGCAGCGCGAGGATGGTGAACACCGACTCCAGTGCGCCGGCCGCGCCGAGCAGGTGACCGGTCTGGCTCTTGGTGGCGGTGACCAGCGTGTGCTCGCCGATCGCGTCCCGGATCGCGGTGGCCTCGGCGAGGTCCCCGAGCGGGGTCGACGTGGCGTGCGCGTTGACGTGCCCGATGTCGGCCGGGGTCAGCCCGGCGTCGCGGATCGCGGCGCCGATGGCCCGGGCCGCGCCCTCGCCCTCCGGGTGGGGGGCGACCAGGTCGTAGCCGTCGGACGTCGCGCCGGCGCCGGCCAGCCGGGCGTAGACGGTGGCGCCCCGGGCGGCGGCCGCGTCGGCGCGCTCGAGCACCAGCGCGGCGGCGCCCTCGCCGAGGATGAAGCCGTCGCGGCCCTTGTCGAACGGGCGCGAGGCGCGCTCGGGCTCGTCGTTGCGGGTGCTCATCGCGCGCATGGCGGCGAACCCGGCCATCGGCAGCGGGTGCACGCAGGCCTCGGTGCCGCCGACGACGACCATGTCGGCCCGGTCGAAGCGGAGGAGGTCCAGGCCCCACCGGATCGCCTCGGCGCCGGAGGCGCAGGCGCTGACCGGGGCGTGCACCCCGGCGCGGGCGCCGACGGCGAGGCCCACGGCGGCCGCCGGGCCGTTGGGCATGAGCATCGGGATGGTGAAGGGGGAGACGCGCTTGGGGCCCTTGCTCTCCAGGACGTCGTCCTGGCCGAGCAGCGTCAGCGCGCCACCGATGCCGGTGCCGAAGACGACGGCGAGCCGGAGCGGGTCGATGCCCGAGTCGGCGCCGTCGGCGTCCTTCCAGGCCTCCTCCGCGGCCACCACCGCGACCTGCTGGCTGCGGTCCAGCCGGCGGACGCGGACCCGGTCCAGCTGGTCGGCCGGCTCGTCGGTCAGCCGGGCGACGAGCTGGGCGGGGAAGTCCTTGGCCCAGTCGTCGGTGAGCCGGCTGACCCCGGACCGCCCGGCCAGCAGCGCCTCCCAGGTGGTGGCGACGTCACCACCGAGGGGCGTGGTGGCACCGAGCCCGGTGACGACGACGTCGGTGGGCGTGCTCATGGTCTTTCCTCCTGGGACTGGCTGGCCGGACGGCCAAGGTGAGCTGCTGGAACGGCCCTGCTGCAGGGGCCCGCCGCGAGCGTGCGAGCGGTGGGGGGCAGCAGGGTCCTTCTACTACTGGTTCTTCTCGATGAAGGAGATGGCGTCGCCGACCGTCTTGATGTTGGCCAGCTCGTCGTCCGGGATCGCGACGCCGAACTTGTCCTCCACGGCCGTGGCGATCTCGACCATCGACAGCGAGTCGACGTCGAGGTCGTCGGTGAACGACTTCTCCGGGGTGGCGTCGGCGGGGGTCACGCCGGCCACCTCCTCCAGGATCTCGCCGAGGCCGGCCTGGATGTCTGCGGTGCTGGGCACGCGGGGTCCTCTCTACGAAGTGGGTGACGCCGGACCGGGAGCGGTCCGCCGTCGTCGTCCGGGACGGGTGTCCCGGCAGTTCATGGG
>NZ_SJEW01000074.1 GCF_005930475.1 Modestobacter altitudinis | reverse complement strand
GCCGGGCGGGGAGGCGCACCAGCTCGGCGGCTCATGGCAGCCGGAGCACCTGCCCGGCGAAGGTGAGCCCCGCGCCGTAGCCGAGCACCAGGGCCAGGTCGCCGGACCTGGCCTCGCCGGACTCCAGCAGCGCGGTGAGCGCCAGCGGCACGGAGGCGGCCGAGGTGTTGCCCGAGTGCACGACGTCGCGGGCGACGACGGTGTCCTCGTCGAAGCCGAGCTTCTTGACCATCGACTCGATGATCCGCAGGTTGGCCTGGTGCGGGGCGAAGACGTCGATGTCGGCGGCAGTGACGCCGGCCTTGTCCATCGCCTCGTTGAGGGTCTCGGTGAGCTTGGTCGTCGCCCAGCGGTAGACCGCCTGGCCGGCCATGGTCATCGTGGAGCGCCCGGCGGCGATCTCGATGGCGGTGTACTGGTCGCCGTCGCTGCCCCAGGCGACCGGGCCGATGCCCGGCTCGTCTGAGGGCCCGAGGACGGCGGCGCCCGCGCCGTCGGCGAAGATCACCGCGGTGGTCCGGTCGGTCATGTCGGTGACGTCGGTCAGCCGCTCGACCCCGACCACCAGCACGTTCCGCGCGTCACCGCTGCGGATCGCGTCGGAGGCCACGCCGAGGGCGTAGCAGAACCCGGCGCACCCGGCGTTGAGGTCGAACGCGCCGGGGCGGGGGATGCCCAGCCGGTGCGCGACCTGCGGCCCGATGCCCGGGATCGGCGCGCGCAGGCTCGCGCTGGCGAGGATGACCAGGTCGACCTCGTCGGGAGCCAGGCCGCTCGCCGCCAGGGCCTTGCCACCGGCCGCGCTGGCCATCTCGACCAGTGTCTCGTCCTCGGACGCCCACCGGCGCTCGGCGATGCCGACCCGGGTCTGGATCCACTCGTCGTTGGTGTCCATGGTCTGGGCGAGCTCGTCGTTGGTCACCCGTCGGCGCGGCCGGTAGGCGCCGAGGCCGAGGATCTGCGCGCCGGGTGACCCTGGCCGCATCTTGATGCTGGTCACGAGACCTCCGGGTAGAGACGGGCGATGGGGTCGCCGGCGTCGACGAGGTCGCCGTCCTGGACCAGCCACTCGGCGAGGACGCCGTCGTAGCCGGCCGAGACCTTGACCTCCTCGCGGCGGCTGCGGACGCAGCCGAGCGGGGAGCCGGCCGGCAGGTGGGTGCCCTCGGGCACCTCGGCGGGGCTGACCGTGCCGCGGACGGGGGAGACGACGACCCGCCAGTCGGGGGCGTGCTCGCCCTCCGCCCGGCCCCGCTCGGCGGCGATCAGCTCGCGGGCGCGGTCCAGGTCGGCCGGGCCGGTGAGCGCCAGCACCTCGATGCCGGTGCCCTTCCACTCCCGCTTGGCCAGGCCGGCCAGCGCGCCCGCCGGGGGCAGCTCGAGGACGGCGGTGACCCCGAGGTCGCGCAGGGTGGCCAGGCAGGCGTCGAAGCGCACCGGGCTGGTGACCTGGCTGACCAGCCGGGAGACGACCTCGGCGCCGTCGACGACGGCCGCGCCGTCGGCGTTGGACAGCAGCAGCCGGCTGGGGTCGGCCGGGCGCAGGCCACCGACCAGGCCCTCGAGCTCCTCGCGGGCCGAGGCCATGTAGGAGGTGTGGAAGGCGCCGGCGACCGACAGCGGCACGATCCGCGCCTTGGCCGGCGGGTCGGCCTTCAGCGCGTCCAGGGCCTCCAGGGCGCCGGCGGCCACGACCTGCCCTCCACCGTTGCGGTTGGCCGGGACGAGACCGTGCCGCTCGAGAACCGCGAGCACCTCGTCGGGGTCACCGCCGACGACGGCGGACATGCCGGTCGGGGTCTGCGCGCAGGACCGGGCCATCGCCCGGCCGCGCACCGCGGTCAGCGCGATCGCCGCCTCGACGGAGAGGACGCCGGCCAGCGCGGCGGCGGTGAGCTCGCCGACGCTGTGGCCGGTGAGGACGACGTCCCGGCCGGCGTGGGGGGTGTGCACCACCGGGCCGGGCATCCCGCCGAGCTCACGGGCGATGAACAGGCTCATGGCGACGACGAGCGGCTGGGTCACCGCGGTGTCCTTGATGGCCTCGGCGTCACCGGTCGTGCCGAGCGTCAGCAGGTCGGCGTCGGCGATCGCACCGGCCCACCGGAAGAACGACTCGGCGCCGGGGAGGTCGAGCCACTCGGTGAGCATCCCGGGCTTCTGGGCACCCTGTCCGGGGGCGAGAACGGCAAGCACCTGTTCACCGTGCCAGGCGGAGGGTGCCGCGCGGGATGGGGTGACCCACGAACAACACGGGGGTGTTCTTGGAGGATCCCAACAAAAGGCGGCCCGGCAACTCGACTTGGGACCGCGTGTCGGTGGCGGAGACCACAACAGCGGCCCCGCCCGGAGCGGTCGTCAGTGCCAGAGCGAGCGGTCGCCCTCCAGCTGACCGAGGGCCAGCGCCAGCTGCAGGGTCCACGCCCCGCGGGGGTCGGTGGCCGAGCAGCCGGTGAGCTCCGCTGCCCGCTTCAGCCGGTACCGGACGGTGTTGGTGTGCACGAACAGCGCCCGGGCGGTGGCCTCCAGGTTGCCGCCGTTGCCCAGCACCGTGCGCACCGTCTCCAGCAGGTCGGGTCCGGCGGACTGGAGCGGCATCGCCACCTGCTCGGCCAGGGCGGCGCGGGCCAGCGGGTCGCCGTCCAGGGCGCGCTCGGGCAGCAGGTCCTCGGCCGACACCGGCCGCGGGGCGTCGGGCCACGCGGCGGCAGCGTGCAGGCCGGCGAGCGCGGCGGAGGCGGCCTCCCCGGCGTGCGCCAGCGAGTCGACCCGCGGGCCGACGACGACCGGGCCGGCGCCGAACTCCCGGCACACCCGGGCGGTGGCCGCGGTGAGGTCGGGCCCACCGCCGAGGACGACGACCAGCTCGTGGGCGTGCACCCCCACCAGGACCTCGCAGCCCATCGAGCGCGCGGCCCGCCGGACGGCGGTGCTCGAGTCCTGCTCGCCGGGGGGAGCGGAGCCGACGACCACCACCACCGGCTCGGTCTCCGTCCAGCCGAGTGCGGCGGCCCGGCCGGGGAGCTCCTCGGCGCGGTCACCGCGCACCAGCGCGTCGACGACGAGGGCCTCCAGCCGGGCGTCCCAGGCGCCGCGGTTCTCGGCGTAGCTGGCGTAGACGTGCGCGACGGCGAAGGCGATCTCCCGGCTGAACTGCAGCACGGTCAGCCGCAGCCGGTCGACGTCCCCGGGCTCGGCGACCTGCTCGACCCGGTCCTCGACCACCTCGACGGTCACCTTGACCAGGTCGACCGACCGCCGGAGGGGGAGGGCGTGCATGAGCTCGCGGGGTGCGGCGCCGAACACCTCGCCGGTCAGCCGGGGCGGCCGGCCGGGGTTGCGGCACCACTCGACCAGTGAGGCGATGCCGGCCTGGGCGACGATGGTGACCCAGGAGCGCTGCGCTGCCGGCATCGCGCGGAACCAGGAGAGCTCGTCGTCCATCCGGGCCACCGCCTGGGTGGCCAGGGCACCGGAGGCCCGCTCCAGCCGGCGCAGCGTCGCCTCCGACGGCTGGGTGGCCCCGCGCGCTGCTGCCTGCACGCCTCCAGCGTGTCACGGCGCGTGCGGTCGGGGATCGTGGAGCGGTGCACACCGCCCATCCGGGTCAGACCCGCAACCGCGCTCCCTCCGTCGCCGCCCCGGCCTGGCTGGCGCTCGCCGGGTCCGCAGTGGTGGTCGCGCTGCTGACCTGGGCGGTGACCGCCGGCGTCGCACCGCTGCTGGACACCGACCGGGACGTGGCCGCGGCGCTCTACGCGGGCGACGGCCGGTCGCGCTGGGTCGAGGTGCTGCTCCAGGTGGCCACCGCGCCCGGTCTGTCGGCGACCCGCGCGGTCGTGCTGCTCCCGGTCCTGGCCTGGCTGGTGCTGCGCCGGGCGGGGTGGACGGCGGCCTGGGTGCTCGTCGCCGCTGCCGGCGTCAGCCCGCTCACCACCCTGCTCAAGGACCTGGTCGGCCGGCCGCGGCCACCGTTCGCCGAGGGCGGCGCGAGCTACGGGTCGTTCGGCTTCCCCAGCGGGCACGCCTCGGGGATCGTCGCGCTGGTGACGATCGTGCTGGTCCTGGTCTGGCCGCTGCTCGGGCCACCCGCCCGGCGGACCTGGCTGGCGCTGGGCGCGGCACTGGTGCTGCTGGTCGGGCTCACCCGGCTGTGGCTGGGGGTGCACTACCTCTCCGACGTGCTGGCCGGCTGGGCGCTCGGCCTGGGGTGGACGCTGCTGGTCGCGCTGGCCTTCGGCGCCCTGCCCGGGCACCGCGCCGCCCTGCGCCCGGAGCGGGGATGACGATGGAGGAGGACTCTCTCCTCCCCGCCCCTCGCAGGTTCGAGGCGGGCCCCGGGAGGGGGCCGGCGACGACGGGAGGAGAACTGACGTGCTGACGTCCGACGTCCTGCTCGCCCCCGACGACGGGTCGCTGGGGCCGCTGCTGCGGCTGGCCGACGACCGGCTCGGCCCGGGCGCCGGGTACGGACGGCACCCGCACGCGGCCGTCGACGTCGTGGCGGTGGTGCTGGCCGGCTCGCTCCGGCACGCCTGGGGGCGGGAGGCGGTGCTCGGCCCGGGCGACGTCGCGGTGCTGCGGGCCGGCCGGGGCCTCGAGCACGACGAGGTGGCCGGCACCGGGGGAGCGCACGTCCTGCAGACCTACCTGCGGGCGGCCGAGCCCGCCGGGCAGCCCGCGCACGACGTGCTGCTGCGGCCGACCGGATGGGTGGACCTCGGCCGCGCCGACGCCCGGCTGTGGACCGGCGCGGCGGGGCCGGACGTCCCGCCCGGGCTGCGCGTCGTCGTCCGGGACGGCGACGTCACGACCGCACTCGGCGAGGGACCGGTCCCCGGCGGGGCCCTCGTCTGCGTCTGGCAGCTGGACGCCGCGCGGCCCGCCTGGGCGCGGTGAGGCGCGCGCCGCCTCGACGGACCTACCAGCCCGCCGCGGGTCGTCCCCGCTGACCGCCTTGCCACAGACTGGGCGGCATGCCCGCAGATCCCACCGCCGCTGACCTGCTCGCCGCCGCCCGCGCCGACGCCGCCCGCACCGTCGACCTCCGCCGTCGGCTGCACCGGCAGCCCGAGATCGGCCTGCACCTGCCGAAGACCCAGGCGATCGTGCTGGACGCGTTCGCCGACCTGCCCATCGAGGTGACCACCGGCTCCAGCACCAGCTCGGTGGTCGGGGTGCTCCGCGGTGCCCGCCCCGGTCCGACCTACCTGCTGCGCGGCGACATGGACGCCCTGCCGGTGCACGAGGACACCGGCCTGGACTTCGCCTCCGAGGTGCCCGGCGTGATGCACGCGTGCGGCCACGACACGCACGTCGCGATGCTGCTGGGCGCCGCCCGGCTGCTCAGCGAGCGCCGGGACGCCCTCGCCGGCCAGGTCGTGTTCATGGTCCAGCCGGGCGAGGAGGGGTACCACGGTGCCCGGTTCATGCTGGAGGAGGGACTGCTCGACGCCGTCCCGGAGGCACCGGTGAGCGGGGCGTTCGCGCTGCACGTCTCCACGATGTGGCGCAGCGGCACGATCAACGTCCGGCCCGGCCCGATGATGGCCTCGGCGGACCAGTGGACGGTCACCGTGCACGGCCGCGGCGGGCACGCCTCGACCCCGCACCTGGCCGCCGACCCGGTGCCGGTGGCCGCCGAGATCATCCTGGCGCTGCAGTCGATGGTCACCCGGCGCACCGACGTCTTCGACCCGGCCGTGGTCACCGTCGGGCACCTGGAGGCCGGCCACACCGACAACGTCATCCCGGAGACCGCCCTCGTGCACGGCACGATCCGCACCCTCTCGCCGGAGCGGCGGAACGACGTCCTGGCCTCGGTGCAGCGAGTCGGGGAGCACGTGGCGCTGGCGCACGACATGACCGCGGAGTTCGTGCACGTCGAGGGCTACCCGGTGACGGTCAACGACGCCGACGTCGCCGCCCAGGTGACGGCGACGGCCGCCGCGCTGCTGGGGGAGCAGGCCAGCGCCGTCATGCCGGTGCCGCTGATGGGCGCCGAGGACTTCTCCTACGTGCTCGAGCGGGTGCCCGGCGCGATGGCGTTCCTCGGAGCCTGCCCGCCGGAGCTCGACCCTGCCACCGCACCGGGCAACCACTCCAACCACGTCGTCTTCGACGAGGACGCCCTGCCCAGCGGCGTGGCGTTGTACGTCCAGATGGCGCTGAACGCCCTGGCCTGAACGCAGAACGGCCCGCCCCGTGCAGGGCGGGCCGTTCTGACCGTCGTCAGGTGGCCGGGTGGTCGTCGGTCCGACGCTCCTCCGGAGCCGCCTGCTCGTCGCGCTCCTGGTACTTCTCCAGCGCCTGGCGGACGACGTCGCGGTCGACCTGCCCGCGCGTGGCCAGCGCGGCCAGCGTGCGGACGACGATCGCCTCGGCGTCGACGAGGAAGTGCCTCCGCAGCGCCGGGCGGGTGTCGGAGAGCCCGAACCCGTCGGTGCCCAGGGTGGCCATCCCGCCGGGGACGAAGGGCGCGATGAGGTCCGGGACGGCCTTCATCCAGTCCGACACCGCGACGACCGGGCCCTCGGTGCCGCTCAGCCGCTCGGTGACGAAGGGGACCTTCGGCTCCTCCGCCGGGTGCAGCAGGTTCCACTGGTCGACCTCGAGCGCCTGGCGGCGCAGCTCGGTCCACGAGGTGACCGACCAGACGTCGGCCGACACCCCCCAGTCATTCGCCAGCAGCTCCTGGGCGCGCAACGCCCACGGCACGGCCACACCCGAGGCCAGCACCTGCGCCCTGGGCCCGTCGTCCTGCGGGCCCTCCGCGTAGCGGTACATGCCGGCCAGCAGCCCGGTGACGTCGAGGTCCTCGGGCTCGGCCGGCTGGACGTAGGCCTCGTTGTAGATCGTCAGGTAGTACATGACGTTCGGGTCGCGGTGCCCGCCCAGCGGAGCGCCCGGGTCGTTGCCGTACATCCGAGCCAGGGCGTCCTTGGTGATGTGCCCGACCTCGTAGGAGAACGCCGGGTCGTAGCTGACCACCGCGGGGTTGGTGTCGGCGATCAGCAGCGAGTGGCCGTCCTCGTGCTGCAGGCCCTCACCGTTGAGCGTCGTGCGGCCGGCGGTGGCGCCCAGCAGGAAGCCGCGGGTCATCTGGTCGGCGGCCGCCCAGAACTCGTCGGCGGTGCGCTGGAACCCGAACATCGAGTAGAAGATGTAGATCGGGATCATCGCCTCGCCGTGCGTGGCGTAGGAGGTGCCGGCGGCGATGAACGACGCCGCGGACCCGGCCTCGTTGATCCCCTCGTGCAGGATCTGGCCCTGCGCCGACTCCTTGTAGGCCAGCATCAGCTCGCGGTCGACCGACGTGTAGTTCTGCCCGTGCGGGTTGTAGATCTTCTGCGTCGGGAACAGCGAGTCCATCCCGAAGGTGCGGGCCTCGTCGGGGATGACCGGGACGAAGCGCGGGCCGAGCTCCTTGTCCTTGATCAGCTCCTTGAGCAGCCGGACGAAGGCCATGGTGGTGGCCACCTCCTGCTTGCCCGAGCCGCGCCTGAGGACGTCGAAGGCCTTGTCCTCCGGGGTCTTCAGCGGCTTGTGCTCCGACCGCCGCCGCGGTACCGACCCGCCCAGCTGACGACGCCGCTCGAGCATGTACTGGATCTCGGGGGAGTCGGCGTCCGGCTTGTAGTAGGGCGGCAGCGTCTTGTCCAGCTGCTCGTCCGCGATCGGGATCTGCAGCCGGTCGCGGAAGCCCACCAGGTCCTCGGCGGTGAGCTTCTTCATCTGGTGCGTGGAGTTGCGGCCCTCGAAGTGGCTGCCCAGCGTCCAGCCCTTGATGGTCTTGGCCAGGATGACCGTCGGCTGGCCCTTGTGCTCGGTCGCGGCCTTGTAGGCGGCGTACACCTTGCGGTAGTCGTGGCCACCGCGGGCGAGGTCCCAGACCTCCTTGTCGCTCATCCCCTCGACCAGCTTGCGGGTGCGCGGGTCACGACCGAAGAAGTGCTCGCGGACGAAGGCGCCGTCCTCGGACTTGTAGGTCTGGTAGTCGCCGTCCGGGGTGCTGTTCATCAGGTTGACCAGCGCGCCGTCGCGGTCGGCGGCCAGCAGCTTGTCCCAGCCGCGGCCCCAGACCACCTTGATGACGTTCCAGCCGGCGCCGCGGAAGAAGGACTCCAGCTCCTGGATGACCTTGCCGTTGCCGCGCACCGGGCCGTCGAGGCGCTGCAGGTTGCAGTTGATGACGAACGTGAGGTTGTCCAGCTCCTCGCGCGCGGCCAGCCCGATCGGGCCGAGCGACTCCGGCTCGTCGGTCTCGCCGTCACCGAGGAAGGCCCACACGTGCTGGTCGGAGGTGTCGGCGATGCCGCGGTTGTGCAGGTAGCGGTTGAACCGCGCCTGGTAGATCGCGTTCATCGGGCCGAGGCCCATCGAGACGGTGGGGAACTCCCAGAACTCCGGCGCCAGCCGCGGGTGCGGGTAGGACGGCAGCCCGCCACCGGGGTGGCTGACCTCCTGGCGGAACCCGTCGAGCTGGTTCTCGTCGAGCCGGCCCTCGAGGAAGGCGCGCGCGTAGATGCCGGGCGAGGCGTGACCCTGGAAGTAGATCTGGTCGCCGCCGCCGGGGTGGTCCTTGCCCTTGAAGAAGTGGTTGAAGCCGACCTCGTAGAGCATCGCCGACGACGCGTAGGACGAGATGTGCCCGCCGACGCCGATCCCGGGCCGCTGTGCGCGGTGCACCATGATCGCGGCGTTCCAGCGGATCGCGTGCCGGATCTTCCGCTCCGCGTCCTCGTCGCCGGGGAACCACGGCTCCTGCTCCGGCGGGATGGTGTTGATGTAGTCGGTGCTGCGGAGCGCGGGGACGCCGACCTGCTGCTCTCGGCTGCGCTCGATCATGCGGAGCATCAGGTAGCGCGCGCGGCCGCGGCCGGCGTGGTCGACGACCGCGTCCAGCGAGTCCAGCCACTCCTGGGTCTCGTCGGGGTCGGTGTCCGGGAGTTGGCTGGACCGCCCGTCGGTGATGACCGCGCGAGGGGTTCCTGCGTTGCGGGCGGGGTCCCCGTCCGACTGCTGCGGTGCGCTCATGCCCCCATCGTCTCCTGTCGGAGCGGTCCCCGTCACGCGTACCCCGCTGGAGGTCTCCCGGACGGGACGACGGCGCGGCCGGAGACTGGCCATCGGGCCTTGCGCCTGCCCCGTGATGCCCTACGCTCCGCTCCAACGGTGGCCCCGGAGCGGCGCACCCCCGGGGGACGGGGACGACGCACCGCGGGCCTCTCAGCACCGGTGCGGAGGGGGTCGGTGTGGGCCGATGAGGGGTCCCGGCCAGGCAGGACGGCCCGGGACAGGGCACGATCCCTCCAACACCACCGCCTCGCAGCACACCGCCACGGGGCACCGGACACCGCACACCACCGCACCCGGCACCGACCGGGACGTCGAGCACACGGAGGACGAGCAGGGATGAGCGTCGACTCGGGGAGCACCAGCATGGCTGCCCGGCTGGGGATCAAGCCGGGGATGGTCGTGCAGGAGCTCGGCTGGGACGAGGACGCCGACGAGGACCTGCGCGACTCGGTCGTCGAGCTGTCCGGCGGCGAGATGGTCGACGAGGACTCCGACGAGGTGGCCGACGTCGTCCTGCTGTGGTGGCGCGAGGAGGACGGCGACCTGATCGACGCCCTCGTCGACTCCATCGCCTCGCTCGCCGAGGACGGCGTCGTCTGGCTGCTGGTGCCCAAGTCCGGGCGCCCCGGTCACGTCGAGCCCGGTGACGTCACCGAGGCCGCGCCCACCGCCGGGCTGCAGCAGACGTCGAGCATCTCCGCGGCCAAGGACTGGTCCGGGATCCGGCTCGTCACCCCCAAGGCCGCGCGCTCCCGCCGCTGAGTAAGGACCCGTCCTCCTCACCCTTCGCAAGCTCAGGGCGAGCCTCTGGACGGGGCCGACGGCGGGACCCTGCGAGGGGGCCGGGACGTGCGTGCGGGCGGCCGTGCGGCACGATCGGGGGATGAGCATCTCCGTCGGCGACACCGCGCCCGAGTTCAGCCTCCCCGACCAGGACCGGCAGGTCGTCTCCCTCGCCGGGATGCGCGGAGCCCCGGTGCTGGTGGTCTTCTACCCGTTCGCCTTCTCCGGCATCTGCACCGGTGAGCTGTGCCAGCTCCGCGACGAGCTGGCCACCTACACCGAGGCCGGGGTGCAGGTGGTCGCGATCTCCACCGACCCGGCGTTCAGCCTGAAGGCCTTCCGGGCGCAGGAGGGGTTCGACTTCACGCTGCTGTCGGACTTCTGGCCGCACGGCGCCGTCGCCCAGGCCTACGGGGTGTTCAACGACAAGGCCGGCATGGCGCTGCGCGGGACCTTCCTCGTCGACGCCGAGGGCAAGGTGGCCTTCGCCGAGGTCAACCAGCCCGGCGACGCGCGGGCGCAGTCCGGCTGGAAGGACGCGGTCAGCCAGCTGGCGGCCGCCTAGTCCTGGGCGGCCGGGGCCGACGGCCCCGGCCGCACGGGCGCGTAGCTCAGTGGTAGAGCGCTCGCCTTACAAGCGAGTGGTCGGGGGTTCGAACCCCTCCGCGCCCACCACCCCGGCGAGTGCCGGTCCTGCGACCGGTGCGGAGCACCGAGGTCGAGGTGCCGGGCACCGTCGGCTGCGGTCACCCGCTCACGCTCGCTCGTTAACGCGGGTCGCGGTGGCCTGGTAGCCGCCGCCGGGCCACTCCCACCGTCCGTCGATGGTGCCGGCGTCGCGGTCGATCGTGCCGCTGAACCGCGCCGGGGAGTCCTTGGCGCCGTGCCAGATCGTGAGGTCGTCCCCCTCGATCTGCCAGACGTACTCGAGCGCGAACGAGCAGAACGGACCCGGCCCCTCGTTGCTGAAGAACATCGAGCGCAGCACCTGCTGGGCGTGGTCGTAGCCGATGTACTCGGCTCCCTCGTGTTCGTCGCCGTCCATCGTCGTGGTCTGCACGAGGAAGTGGCGACCGGGGAGCCAGCGCCGGGTCACCGTGCCGGTGAAGGGCGAGCTGCCGTCGAGGTCACGGCCCTCGAGCCGCCAGGTGCCCTCCAGCACGTCGAGCTCGCGGAGCATCGGGTGGGGCGCGGGAGCGCGGGGCCCGCTGTCCTGATCGGTGTGATCGGCCTCGGTCATCACTGCGGTCCCTCCCGGGGGCGGTCGTGGTGGTCAGCAGCTCGGACCCGCGGGCGGGGCGGAACTCATCGCCGTGGGCGACCGAGCCCTCCTCGCGCGCCGGGGATGCGTCGAGCACCCGTCACGGACGTCGCAGGGCCCGTGTGCGACCGGTGCACGCCGAGCGGCCGATGCTGCTGGTCCCCCGGGGCCGCGCGGTCGGGCAGGGGGAGAGGAAGGTGCTGGCGGTAGCTTCCGCCCATGCCAGGTCCGGGACGCGGGGCGCGACGAGGGATGGCCCTGATCGCAGCGCTCGTGATCCCGTCGTCCTCCTGGTGGGGCGCGGCGCCGGCCGTGGCCGACGACCAGCACCCGCCGGCGACCGAGGCGCTGCAGGAGGCACTGGCCGACCTGGTGCAGGAACCGGGCGGACCTCCCGGGGTCCTCGTGACCTTGGGACACGGGCCGCGGCTGTCGGTGCAGACCGCGGGGACCGGCGACCTCACCACCGGTCGGCCGCCGCACGTGGGCGATGCGATGCGCATCGCCAGCGCGGCCAAGGCGTTCAACGCAGCGACCGCGCTGGCGCTGGTCCGGGTCGGGGTCCTGTCGCTCGATGACCGCGTCGGCACCTGGTTGCCCGACCTGCCGCACGCCTGGGCGGACGTGACGCTGCGCGAGCTGCTGGGCCACACCAGCGGCATCCCGGACTTCAGCCGGAGCGAGCGCTTCGTCGCGGCGTTGCTCGAGTCCCTGCAGGTCGCGCCGCCACCTCGGCAGCTCCTGTCCTTCGTCGACGACCCGGCTCTGCGCTTCCCTCCCGGCACGCAGTACGAGTACTCGAACTCCGACAACGTCATCGTGGCCCTGATGATCGAGTCGGCCACCGGCCGCAGTTACGAGACCGCGCTCGAGCGGGCGGTCCTCGCCCCGGCCGGCCTGGTCGACACCTCCCTCCCCGACGGACCGGAGATGCCGACGCCGCACCTCCCCGGCCACGACGTGTCGGAGCAGCCGCCGGAGGACGTCACCACCCTGGTGGCCGCGGGGTGGAGCTGGGCCTCGGGCGGGATCGTCTCGACGCCGGCCGACCTCGCGCGCTTCATCGGCGCGGACGTGCGAGGCGCCTTCACCGACGCCGCCACGCGAGCAGAGCAGTTCCGGTTCAGGCCGGGGTCCTCGGAGCCACCCGGGCCCGGCGAGAACTCCGCCGGGCTGGGGCTCTTCCGGTACGACACCCGCTGCGGCACCGTCTACGGGCACACCGGCAACACGCTCGGCTACACTCAGTTCGCCGCCGCGACCGAGGACGGGCGACGGACCGTCACCGTGTCGGTCAACGCCCAGATCACCCCGAGCACCGCTCCCGAGCGGTTCGAGGACCTGCGGCACGTTCTCGAGCTGGCCGTCTGCGCTGCCCTGCCCTCGGAGTGAGTCCGGGTGGACGAGGAGCGCCGGCGGAGGCCTGCGATCTGGTGGGCCACCTCGTGATCGCTCGGGCGTGAGCCGTGCGTGCTGCAGTGATCACGGCGCTCACCGGGCCGGATGCCGTGCGGGTCCAGGAGCGGCCGGAGCCCGTGCCGGAGTCGCACCAGGTGCTCATCGACGTCGAGTACGCCGGTGTCACCTTCCCGGACGTGCTGCAGACCCGCGGGGAGTACCAGCGGCGTCCGGACCTGCCGTTCACTCCCGGGTGGGAGGTGTCGGGGGTGGTGCGGGCCGATGCCGGTGACCTCCGCGCCGGTGACCGGGTGGCGGCGATGCCGGTCACCGGTGGCCTCGCCGAGAGCGTCGCGGTCGACCGGCACATGGTGTTCCCGCTGCCCGACGGCCTGCCGTTCGACAAGGCCGCTGCACTGCCGCTGAACTACCTGACGGCACACTTCGCGCTGACCCGCCGCGCGCAGCTGACGAGGGGCGAGACCGTGCTGGTGCACGGCGCCGGCGGGGGCCTCGGCAGCGCAGCCTGCCAGCTGGCCGCGGCATACGGCGCGCGGGTGATCGCGGTCGTGTCGACCCCGGAGAAGGAGGAGGTCGCCCGGCGGGCCGGAGCGCACGACGCGGTGCCGGTGGACGGCTTCCGCGATGCGGTCGGCCGGCTGACCGGGGGCCGCGGGGTGGACGTGGTCGTGGACCCGGTCGGCGGTGACCGGTTCACCGACTCGCTGCGTTCGCTGGCCCGGGAGGGCCGGCTGCTCGTCCTCGGCTTCACCGGTGGTGAGATCCCCACCGTCACCGTCAACCGGCTGCTGCTGACCAACACCTCCGTGCTGGGCGTGGCCTCGGCCGAGTTCTGGTCCGACGAACCCGGCCACCCCGCCCGGCAGTGGCGTGACCTGGTGCCGCTGATCGGGTCTGGCGCGATCGACCCGCCGCTCGGCCCGGTCTTCCCGCTGGAGGACGCCGCCGCGGCGATCCGGGAGCTGGACGAGCGCCGGGCCGTCGGCAGGGTGCTCGTCCGAGCGCGCTGACGGGCAGGACCGCCGGCTCAGCCGGTGCGTTCGAGCATCGACCGCAGGGCCTCCCGCCCGGAGTGGCGGGGACGCCACCCGAGCTGCTCCTTGGCTTTCGTGGTGTCCATGATCGCCGGGTGGGTCGCGGCCTCGACCCACTCCGCCGCAGCCGGCAGGAACGGCAGCCGGGAGACCACCCGCGCGGTCAGCCGAGCCGGCCCACCCGGCACCGGCAACGCGATCGCCCCGTACTCCCGGGCCACGTCGGCCGTGCTGAGCACGCCGTCGCCGGCGATGTTGTACGCCCCCGGCGGTCCGGAGCCGAGCACGCAGCGCACCAGCGCCTGGCCGACGTCGTCCTCGTGCACCAGCTGCAGCGGGAGGTCGGCCACCACGACGGGGACAGGGACCGGCAGCCGCCGGTTGGCCGCGTCCGCCAGCAGCCGCCCGAGCGGGGCGAGCCGGCCGGGCAGCAGGTCCTTGGCACCCAACGAGTGCGGCCCCACCACCAGGGACGGCCGCAGCAGGAACAGCGCGAGGTCGGGGTGGGACGAGGCCTCCGCGCCCAGCCGGTGCTCGAGCTCGGCCTTCTCCTGCGCGTAGAACAGCCGAGCGGCCGGACGTACCGGCCAGTCCTCGGTCATGCCGACCGGGTTGTCCCGGTGGAAGCCGTAGGCGGCGACGGACGAGGCGTGCACGAACCGGTGGGCACCGGCCCCCGCCGCCGCGCGGAAGACGTTGAGCGTGCCCTCGACGTTGATCGCGCGGGTGGCCTCCCGCCCTGCGGTACCGGTGACCAGGAACGCCAGGTGGACCACGACGTCGACGCCCTCGAAGGCGGCGCGCAGGGAGTCCGGGTCGCGGACGTCGCCCCGCCGGTAGTCCATCTTCGTCCAGCCCCGCTCGGCCGGGTCGAACGGACGCCGTGCGATCCCGACGATCCGGGTGATCCGGTCGTCGGCCTGCAGCAGCGGGACCAGCCCGGCCCCGAAGGTGCCGGTCGGGCCGGTGACCGCGACGGTCAGCTCGTTCTGCCGTCGGTCCCCGCCGCCCGGCCCGTCCTCGGCGGCCAGGCCCCGGGGACCGGCCATCTGCTTCCCGCGGCCCGGGCTCACCGCTGCACCGCCGGGTGGGCGGACTGCCGGGGGCTGGTTGCCCGGACGTCGACGTCCGGCTGGCCGGGGGCGGGGATCCCGAGGGTCATGGACGTCGGGTACCCGGGAGGAGCCGAGCCATCCATCGCGCTGCCCGACGAGTCACAGCCGGGCCGTTCCGCGCCCACCGCGGCGCGCGGACGGCAGCACCGGCCGGGACTCGCGCCACCAGGCGAAGACCCGCTGCGCCTCCACGGCGTCCTCCGGCGGTTCACCGGCGGGCGCCAGGACGGCCGTCAGGTCCGGCTCCCCGTTCAGCTGGCACAGGTCGAAGACCCCGCCGAGGACGTGCCGGTCGTACCAGTGCAGGTGGCCGAACGGGCTCAGCTCGCCGTACCGGACCGTCTGGCCGTGGACCGCCGCCATGATGAGCAGGGCGCGGGCCCGGTGCACCTCGCGGCTCAGCCACGCCTCGTCCGGCCGACGTGTCGGCCCGAGCATCACCGCCATGACCAGCCCCTCCGGTCGTCGGTGGACGGTGACAGGGGCGTCACGGGGGAGGGCGTCAGGGCACGCGTGGTCATCGCGGCGGTCCGCTCCTGCTCGGGGTGAGCGATCGGGGAGAGACCAGTCGCCGGCGACGACTGGCGCGGGTCACCCGCGGGCAGCGGGGTCGCCTCCAGAGTGGTCCGATCTGCGACACGCCGTCAAGACGACGCCCGGATCCCGGGCGTGTCCGTCTCGGCGCACGACTCCGGTGGCCTCGGTGTCGTCGCTCGGGCAGTGACACGCCCGGCGGACGCCCGACGCGCGTGGCGACCAGCAGATCTCTCCAGATACCGGCTCCCGACTTGTGCGGAACCGCCCAGTCTCCTAACTTTTCCGCGTCCGGCCGGGTTCGCTCTCCTCACCCGGGGAGCCCGCGCCGGATGCCGCCGAATCGCACCCGCGAGCCGGGGACCCACCGCACCTGGGGTGAATCCCGCCGCCGAGCTCCGCTCGGGGCGGGTAGGGCTCTCCCCGCCCGAACCCGTCAGCTGACCTGGTAGGCGGCCATGGGAGAACGGAGAACCACTCCACACGTGCGCCCACGGGGCCTCGCGATGTCCGCGAGCGACCCCGGATCCGGGCGCCGCGCGTCCCGCCCCCGCAGGTAGCCGGGGCGGTCATCGCCCGTCGCCCGCACCCGGGCGGCACCGGACCGGCCGGCACGGAGTTGCCGCCCGTCGGTGCCGCACGCCCGGGCTCGTCCCACACCCCCTGCGCGGGTGACTGCGCCAGGTCCAGCTCCGGTCTGGCCGCAGGCACCCGTGTCCCCGTCGACCGCCTTGGTCGATGACGGCTGCCGTCCCGAGGACGGCGGCCGCACCTCACCGTCGAGGAGTTCCCATGACCCACGCCCCCTCCCAGCTCGAACCCCAGGTCGCCGACCGGTTGTCGCCGGCACGCGGCGTCCGCCGGCACGCGCTGCACCGCGTCGCCGCCGTCCTCGCGCTCTGCGTCGCCTTCGCCTTCGCTGGTCAGTCGGTGGCCCAGGCGGCGCCCGGCGTGCAGGCCTACCAGGCCTACGCGCTCGGGAAGCTCGGCGGGAACACCACCCAGTCCGCCTGCCTCAACCAGCTCTGGCAGAAGGAGAGCGGCTGGAACCCCAACGCGCAGAACCCGTCGAGCACCGCCTACGGCATCCCGCAGTTCCTCAACTCCACCTGGGCCGGCACCGGGATCGCCAAGACCTCGGACCCGTACCGGCAGATCGATGCGGGCCTGGTCTACATCCAGAAGCGCTACGGCACCCCGTGCAAGGCCTGGGCCTTCTGGCAGTCGCACAAGTGGTACTGATCGACTGAGGAGGGGGTGCGGGGACCTCCGCACCCCCTCCCGCCGATCGTCGGTTCCCCGTCGGGCATGACCGTGCCGGCGCTCAGCCGGCCGGACGGACGCCGAGCTCGGGGATCGGGCCGGTGGTCAGCACCACCGTCGCGCCGCCGGCCTCGACCGCCTGCAGCGTCCGCAGTTGCAGCAGCGCCGGCTGCTCGACGACCATCCGCGCCGCGTTCGCCAGCGCCCGGGTCGCCGCCACCTCCGAGCGCGCACGCTCCAGGGCCGCCTGGCCCTGCGCCCGCGCAGCGGCCACCTCGGCCGCGGCCCGCCGCAGCTCGGCCGGCACCATCACGTCCCGGACGGCGACGTCCTCGACGGCGACCCCCACACCTGCCGCCCGCGCCGTCACCGGCTCGCGCAGCGCGGCCGGCAGCGACTGCCGGTCGGTGAGCAGCTCGTCGAGCGTGCGGCCGGCGACCACCTCGCGCAGCGCCACCTGCAGCGCCGCGTAGACGAAGCCATCCGCGTCCTCGACCGCCTCGTGCCAGCGCCGCGGGTCGGCGGTCCGGCAGGTCGCGAGCAGGCTCATCCTCACGGTGAGCCCGTCGGCGGTGAGCACCTCCTGGCCTGGGACGACGAGCAGCCGCGGGCGGACGGCGACGTGGACGAACCGCTGCCGCCGGCGGGCCCGCCGGTGCCTGCCCGGCTCGAGCACCTCGACGAAGCGGCCGTCCCGGTAGACCAGGACCCGCTCCCACTCAGCGGCGACGATGCGCACGCCCCTCCCTCCTCCCTGCCGCTCCGATGACCTGCCCGCCGGGGCGACCGGCCGGTGCGGAGCCGGGCACGGACGGGGGGCACCGAGGTGTCGCAGACCGGCCGCACCGGGGTGACCGCGCACCGGACGGCCTGGGGAGTCGAACCCCGGACGGTCCGCAGACGTCTGCCCTGACATGGCGTGCCCGGAGCCGATCCGCAGGACCTGCGACGGCGATGCCGTCCGGCTGCCGACCCCGGGCGAGGAGGAACGGTAGGTGTTCCTCCACTCGCCTGGCCAGCGGTTTCCCGGGGTCAGTCGTCGGCGCCGCGGACGCCGACCCGCCGACCCGGCGTCGTCTCGCGCACCAGCCGACGCGCGGCGTCGACCTCCCGGGCGACCGGCGCCAGCACCCCCTCGGCGTCGATCTCGGCGTCGTCGGGCACCCGGTGCTCGCGCAGGTCCTCTTCGAGTCCCCGCACGGCCCGACGCAGCACGGCGACCTGGGCGGGCTCGGGCACCGGCTCGCCCGCGCGCATCGCGATGACCGCCTCGGTGACGGCGTCCGACGTCCGCTCCAGCTGCACGATGACCGGCCACCACGCCGCTGCCCGGGTGCTGATCGGCGGCGGCTCGGCCAGCCGCCGCTGCAACTGCGTCTGCAGCTCGGTCAGCGCCCGGTAGCTTGCCCGCCGGGCGCGGCGGGTCTCCACCGGGCCCTCGTCGAATGCCGCCTCGATGAACCGGTCCAGCGCCAGCGCCGCGCCGCGCAGCGCGTCGTCCAGCGGCGCGCGCCAGGTCTGCGGCCAGAGCAGGTAGCCGAACACGAGCACGATGCCGCAGCCGATCAGGGTGTCCACCAGCCGGGCGCCCACCAGCTGCGCGCCGCTGGGGGTGGCCAGGTCCAGCAGCAGGATGATGAACGGGGTCTGGAACACCGAGAACAGGCCGAAGTTGCCGTTGCGCGCCCAGGGCAGCGCGGCGGCCGAGATCGCCAGGGGGAGCAGCACCCAGGCGTCCCGGGACAGGAAGGTGAGCAGCAGCGAGCCGATGAGGACGCCGAGCAGCGTGCCCGCGCCGCGCTGCACGGCCCGGGTGAACACCGATCCGTAGTCGGGCTTGAGCACGATCGCCACGGTGAGCAGCACCCAGTAGGGGCGCTCGATGGGCAGCAGCTGGCGGGCCACCTCGGCGACGGTCATGCACAGGGTCAGCCGGACGACGAAGGCGCGGGAGTCGGCGTTGCCGATCGTCTTGTCCTGCAGGTCGTGCAGCCGCAGGCGCCAGTCCGGCTCGGTCGGCTCGACCGCCGCCTGGGCGCGCTCCTCGGGGTCGCCCACGACGTTCCACACCAGCCGGATGCCGTGCCGCACGGCCCGGCGTGGTGCCGGGCCCTCCTCGACCCGGGCCGGCCGCTCGCCGAGCACCGCGCGGCGCTGGGTGACCGCGGTCGCCAGGGCCCGTGCCGCGCCGACGTCCCGGGAGTCGGCCGGCACCCCGCCGCGGGCGCTGGCCACGGCGGCCTCCACCAGCGGTGCCGCGGAGTTCAGCACCCCGGCGAGCTCGCCGAGTTCTTTGCTGCGCCCGGCCGACCTGCTGCGGGTGTGGATGACCCGGTCGTAGCCCTCGTTGAGCGCGGTGGCCAGGTCACGGCGGGCGTCCTCGGCGCGGTCGGTGCCGATCGCCTCCAGCAGGTCGGCCACCTTGGTGAACACCGCACCCACCGAGGCCCGGTCGGGGTCGAGCGGTTCGGCGCGGGACTGCACCAGCACGGCGAGGGCAGCCCAGGCTGCGCCGGCCAGGAAGCAGCCGACCTCGGCCAGCGGCGACAGCGACGTGACCAGCCCGGAGGAGATCGCGGTGTAGACCAGCAGCTGCAGCGCCCCGAGCGAGTACGCCGCGCTGATCGAGCTGATCAGGGCCGACAGCGCGGACACCACGGCGATCAGCACCACCGGCAGCCACCCGCCGCCGGTCAGCCCGTGCCCGACGACGAGGCCGACCCCGCCGAGCAGCGAAGCGGCGGCCACCCGGCGCATCCGGGAGCGCAGCGGACCGGACTGCGGCGCGAGCGTGGCGGCCAGCGACCCCATCGTGGCGAACACCCCGGCGCCCATCGCGCTGCCGGCGAGGCCGCCGACGGCCAGGGCGGCGGCCAGCGGGGCGGGGACGACGACGGCGAACCGGACGACGTCCCGCCAGGGCACCGCGGGTCGGCTGGTGCGGACCAGCTCCTCCAGCCAGGCCGGCGCCCGCAACCCCCGCTCCGCCACGTCTGCAACCCTGCCATCCGCGACTGTCGGCAGCTCGTCGCACACTGGACGGCGTGCCGATCCCCGACGCCGCGTGACGGCGACCGCCGAGTACGCCGCGGGCACCCGCGGCCGCCCCGCGGCCCCGCCGCCCGAGGGTGGCTGGCTCAAGCGGCTGATCGGCTACTGCCTGCGCCACCGCGGGGACCTGGTCGGCGCGTTCGCCGCCGCGCTGGTCGGCTCGGTCATCGCCGCGGTGGCGCCGCTGCTGACCCGGGCGGTCGTCGACCGGGTGGTGGACGCCAGCGGGTCGGGCCGGGCGGCCGACATCACCCCGTTCGTCGTCGCCCTGGTGCTGGCCGGCGTGCTGCGCTTCGCCGCCGGGTTCGTCCGCCGGTACCTGGCCGGCCGGCTCTCCCTCGACGTCCAGTTCGACCTGCGCAACGACCTGGCGACGGCGCTGTCCCGGCTGGACGGGCCGGCGCAGGACCGGCTGCAGACCGGGCAGACGGTCAGCCGGGCGATCAGCGACGTCACGCTGGTGCAGGGGTTGCTGGCCTTCCTGCCCAACCTGACCGGCAACGCGCTGCTGTTCGTCGTCTCCCTCGGGGTGATGGCCTGGCTGTCGCCGCTGCTCACCGTGGTGGCGCTGGCGGTCGGCCCGGCGCTGTGGTGGCTGGGCCTGCGCTCCCGGCGCGACCTGTTCCCGGCCAACTGGGCCGCGCAGCAGCAGGCCGGGGCGGTCGCCGGGGACGTCGAGGCGGCGGTCACCGGCGTCCGCGTGGTGAAGGGCTTCGGTCAGGAGGACCGCGAGCTGGACCGGGTCGACGAGGGCGCCCGGCGGCTGTTCGGCGCCCGGATGCGGGTGGTCCGGTTCACCTCGCGCTACAACCCGCTGCTGCAGGCGATCCCGGCGCTGGGCCAGGTCGGGGTGCTGGCGCTCGGCGGCTGGCTGGCGCTGCGCGGGTCGATCACGCTGGGCACCTTCCTGGCCTTCGCGACCTACCTGGCCACGCTGGTGTCACCGGTGCGCCAGCTCGCCGCCGTGCTGACCATCGGGCAGCAGGCCCGCGCCGGCGTCGAGCGGGTGCTCGAGGTCATCGACGCGCGGCCGACGCTGGTGTCGGGCACCGGCGCGCTCCCCGAGGGGCCGCTGACCGTCGAGCTGGACGACGTCACCTTCGGCCACTCGCCGGACCGGCCGGTGCTCACCGGCGTCTCGCTGCGGGTGGAGCCGGGGGAGACCCTGGCGCTGATCGGCACCGCGGGGTCGGGCAAGTCCAGCGTGGTCACCCTGCTGCCGCGGTTCTACGACGTCTCCGCCGGCAGGGTGCGGATCGGCGGCAGCGACGTCCGGGACCTGGACACCCACCAGCTGCGGGCGGCGCTGGGCGTGGTGTTCGAGGACAGCTTCCTGTTCTCCGACACCGTGCGGGCCAACATCGCCTTCGGCCGCCCGGACGCCGGGGACGACGAGGTGCGCGCCGCTGCCCGCGCCGCCCAGGCCGACGGCTTCATCAGCGAGCTGCCCGACGGTTACGACACCGTCGTCGGTGAGCAGGGGCTGACCCTGTCCGGCGGGCAGCGGCAGCGGGTCGCGCTCGCCCGGGCGCTGCTGGTCGACCCGCGGGTGCTGGTGCTCGACGACGCGACCTCCGCCGTCGACGCGGCCGTGGAGGCCCGGATCCACGAGGCGCTGCGCGAGGAGGTGGTCGGCCGGACGACGCTGCTGGTGGCCCACCGCCGGTCGACGCTGGCGCTGGCCGACCGGGTCGCCGTCCTGGACGCCGGCCGGGTGGTCGACGTCGGCACCGCGGCGGAGCTGGAGGCGCGCTCGCCGCTGTACCGGCTGCTGCTCTCCGGTGCCGACGGCGAGCTGCCGCCGGTGGAGCAGGAGCTGCCGCCCGGCGGGACCACGCCGGCGGCCTGGCCCGAGGCCGAGCCCGACGAGGCGGAGGACGCCGGCCCCTCCCGCGCTGCGGCCGCCTCCATCGGCGGGCGGGGCGCGGCGATGGCGGCCGCTGCGCCGACCGCGGCGCTGCGGGCGCTGGTCGACCGCCTCCCGCCCGCGGACGAGGAACCCGACGTGCCCGCCGAGCGGGCCCGCGCCGCGGACCGGGCGTTCACGCTGGAGCGACTGCTCCGGCCGTTCCGCTGGCCGCTGGCCGCCGCCCTCGTCCTGGTCGCGGCCGACACCGCGGCGCAGCTGGCCATCCCCGCCCTGGTGCGCCAGGGCGTCGACGACGGCATCGCCCAGCGCTCGCTGTCCTACCTGCTCGGCATCGCCGGGATCGCGCTGGCCGTCGTGCTCGCCGACTTCGCCGTGGCCCGCGGCGCGGCCTGGCTGACCGGCCGGACCGGTGAGCGGCTGCTCTACACGCTGCGGGTGAAGACCTTCGCCCAGCTGCAGCGGCTCGGCCTGGACTACTACGAGCGCGAGCTCGGCGGCCGGATCATGACCCGGATGACGACGGACGTCGACGCGCTGTCGGCGTTCCTGCAGACCGGGTTGACCACGGCGGTGGTCAGCGTGCTCACCCTGGTCGGGGTGCTGGTCGCGCTGGTCCTGTTCGACGGCGAGCTGGCCCTGGTGCTGGTGGCGACCCTGCCGGTGCTGGCCGTGGCCACGGTCTGGTTCCGGTCCCGCTCGGTGCCGGCCTACACCGAGGCGCGGGAGCGGGTCAGCGCGGTCAACGCCCGGCTGCAGGAGGACGTCGCCGGGGTGCGGGTGACCCAGGCGTTCAACCGCTCCGAGCACTCGACCGCCGTCTTCCAGGGCTACGCCCGGCGCTACCGCGACGTCCGGCTGCGGGCCCAGCGCTACATCTCGATCTACTTCCCGTTCGTCGAGTTCCTCTCCGAGGTCGCCGCGGCCGCGGTGCTCGCCGTCGGGGCCGCCCGGCTCACCTCGGGCAGCATCACCGCCGGCGTGCTGATCGCCTTCGTGCTGTACGTGGACACCTTCTTCTCCCCGGTGCAGCAGCTGTCCCAGGTGTTCGACAGCTACCAGCAGGCCTCGGTCGGGCTGCGCCGGCTCCGGGACCTGCTCCGCACACCGGAGTCGACGCCGGCCGCCGCCGACCCCCGGCCGGTCGGCCGGCTGCGGGGCGAGGTGCGGCTGGCCGACGTCACCTTCGCGTATCACGGTGCCCCCACCCCGGCGCTGCGCGACGTCTCGCTCACCGTCGCACCCGGGGAGACGGTGGCGCTGGTGGGGGAGACCGGGGCCGGGAAGTCGACGGTGGTCAAGCTGGTCGCCCGGTTCTACGACCCGACGTCCGGCGCGGTCTGCGTCGACGGCGCCGACCTGCGCTCGGTGGACCTGCTGCAGTACCGGCACCGGCTGGGGGTCGTGCCGCAGGAGGCGTACCTGTTCGCCGGCTCGGTGCGCGACGCGATCGCCTACGGCCGGCCCGAGGCCACCGACGCCGACGTCGAGGCGGCGGCGCGGGCGGTCGGCGCGCACGACATGGTCGCCGGGCTGCCGCGTGGCTACCGGACGCGGGTGGGGGAGCGGGGGCGGGCGCTCTCGGCCGGCCAGCGGCAGCTGCTCGCACTGGCCCGCGCGGAGCTGGTCGACCCCGACGTCCTGCTGTTCGACGAGGCGACGGCGTCGCTGGACCTGGCCACCGAGGCCGCCGTCACCCGGGCGGCCGACGCGGTGGCGCGCCGCCGGACGACGCTCGTGGTGGCGCACCGGCTGACCACCGCCGCCCGGGCCGACCGGGTCGCGGTGCTCGCGCACGGCCGGGTGGTCGAGGTCGGGCCGCACGCCGAGCTGCTGGCCGCCGGCGGTGCCTACGCGGCGTTGTGGGCGGCGTTCACCGCCGACGAGGACGCCGACCCGCTGATGGACTAGACCGCCGTGATGTCCAGGACCCGGACGGTGCCGTCACCGAGGTTGGTGACGAAGGCCTGCCGGCCGTCGGGCAGCACGGAGATGCTGGACGGTGAGGTGCCGGTCGGGATCCGCGCCGTCACGACGTGGGTGGCCGTGTCGACGACGTCGACCGTGCCGGCGTCGACGTTGGCGGTGTACAGGTGCCGGCCGTCGGGGGCGTAGGTGACGTCTTGGGGGCGGAGCCCGATGTCGACCGTGGCGACCACGGCGTTGGTGGCCGTGTCGATCACCGAGGGCGTGTTGCTCTCGTAGTTCACCACCTACACGCGCGTGCCGTCCGGGGAGACGGCGAGGCTGTGCGGTGCCCTGCCGACGGGGATCTCGGCGACGAGCCCGTTGGTGGCCGAGTC
Source organism: Modestobacter altitudinis (assembly GCF_005930475.1). Taxonomy (GTDB): domain Bacteria; phylum Actinomycetota; class Actinomycetes; order Mycobacteriales; family Geodermatophilaceae; genus Modestobacter; species Modestobacter altitudinis. The sequence goes on along the minus strand of NZ_SJEW01000074.1, from coordinate 908 downwards.
GAACACGGTGACCACGCCGGACTCGTGGTCGGCGGTGTAGAACAACGCGCCGTCGTTGCTGAACACCACCCAGTGCGGGTTCGGCGGCGTCGGGACCTCGCCGACGACCTCGCCGCTGGTGGTGTCCACGATGTCGACGCGTCCCTCGTCGTGGCTGGGCACGTAGAGCAGGCGGCCGTCCGGGGTGGTCGCCGGGGCGAAGGGGCGCTGCCCCACCGGCACGGTCCGGACCACCTCGTTCGTCGCGGTGTCCAGGAACACCACGACGTTGACCGAGTGGTCCTTGGTGAAGACGGTGACGTAGGCGGTCCTCCCGTCGGGGGAGAAGGTGATGAACTGCGGCGGGCCGGCCCCGATGGCGATGGTCGCGGTCACTGCCGCCAGGGCGGTGTCGAACACGGTGACCACCCGCGCCTCGCGGTTGGCGATGTAGGCGAAGCGTCCGTTCGGGGCGACCTGGACGTAACCGGGGGTGGCGCCGACCGGGACGACGGGGCCCGCCGTCGGGATCGGGACGCTGGCCGCGATCTCCGGCGGTGGCGGGCTCTGCGCGGCCGTGGGCTGCGCGGCGGTGCCGCCGCTGCCGTTGCCGCTGGAGCCGTCGGACCGGAGGAACACCACGCTGACCAGGACGAGGGCGGCCACCACGGCGGCGACGACGGCCATCAGCGCCAGCGTGCGGGCCCGCCGCCGACCGGGACCGCGGGACGAGCGCCCCTGCCGCCGACCGGCACCGGGTGGGGGAGGGGATCCGGTCCCGCCACCGTCGTCGGCGCTGCTGCCGGTCCGCGGCCCGGCGAAGGGAGGCGTGGCGCCCACCGGTGCCGGGAGCTGGTCGACCGAGCGGTGCCCGCCGGTCCCTGCGGCGATGCCCAGGGCGGCGACCGGCGGGGGCGGCACGACGTGGG
>NZ_SJEW01000073.1 GCF_005930475.1 Modestobacter altitudinis | reverse complement strand
GGACCGAGGACGAGCAGGACGGCGACCCGAACGTCGTGGCCACCGGCCTGACCGTCCCGACCGGGCTCGTGGTGCTGCCCGACGGCACCGCGGTCGTCGGTGAGCGCGACTCCGGCCGGCTGCTGCAGGTCTTCCCCGACCGCTCCCCCGCGCGCGAGCTGATGACGCTGCCGGTCGACGCCGGCGGGGACGGCGGCCTGCTCGGGCTGGCGCTCTCCCCCACCTTCGGCGAGGACGGGCTGGTCTACGCCTACCTCTCCACCGCCACCGACAACCGGGTGGTCCGCTTCCCGCTCGGCGGCACGCCGAACCCGGTCCTCACCGGGATCCCCCGCGGTGAGGTCGGCAACGGCGGCGGGCTGCTGTTCGGCCCCGACGGCACGCTCTACGTGGGCACCGGCGACACCGGCGTCCCCGCCCTCGCGCAGGACCCGGTGTCGCTGGCCGGCAAGGTGCTCGCCATCGACGTCTTCGGCCAGCCGGTGGGCGACGGACCGGTGTTCAGCCGCGGGCACCAGGACGTCACCGCGCTGTGCCAGGGCCCGCTGCAGCTCTACGCCACCGACGAGGCGCCCTCCGGCCCCGACGTGCTCGACGCCGTCACCCCCGGCGGCGACGTCGGACCCGACGGCGCCGACCCGGCGCTCGAGGTGCCCGCCGCCGAGGGCGGGCTCGGTGGGTGCGCCGTCTCCGGCCCCTACGTGTTCCTCGGGGCGATGGACGGCCGGCAGGTGCGGGTGACCCAGCTCGACGGCAGCGGCGACCTGGTCGGGGAACCCCAGCCGTTCCTGGCAGACCAGTACGGCCGGCTGCGCACGGTGGTGCTCGACCCGTCCGGGGCGCTGTGGATCACCACGTCCAACCGCGACGGCGTCGGCACACCGGAGGCCGACGACGACCGGGTGCTCCGCGTCGTCCCGCCGTCCTCGGGGTCCGACTCACCCCTGTAGCAGGGCCTGACGGCTGAACCGGTGGACGACGTGGTCCGGCGGGTCGTCCGGGTTGTCCGGGCTCAGCTCACCGGCGGCGTACCAGCTGGCCCCCGCCCGGCGCAGCGCCCGCCACGAGGCCACGTTGCCCAGCGCCACGGGCACCAGCACGTCGGCGGCGTCCGGGTGGTCGGAGAACCCCCGGGCCACGGCGGCGGCGATCATCGCGGTGCCCAGCCCGCGGCCCCGGGCGGACGGCTCGCCGATGAGGTAGTCGATGCTCAGCGCCCCGGCCGGGACGGCGCAGACCCCGGTCAGCTCCTCGACGTACTGGGGGTAGGCCTCGATCGGGTAGACCTGGACCAGGCCGAACGGGGCGCCGTCGTGCTCCGCCACGTACAGCGCGGTGACGTCCTCGCCGTCCAGGCTCGGGCCGAAGTCCCGCTCGAGTGCCTCGGGCGTGCTCTCGTGGTGCCACCACCGGACGACCAGCGGCTCGGCCAGCCAGCGGCCGAGCAACGGGAGGTCCGCCCGGCGCAGCGGGCGGAGCTCGACGTCCGGGAGCTCCACCCGCCCGACCCTAGGAGCTGAGCACCCGCTCCTCCAGCATCCGCTTCACGGTGCCGGCGTCGGCCTTGCCGCGGGTGGTCTTCATGACCGCACCGACGAGCGCGCCCAGCGCCTGCACCTTGCCCGACTGCACCTTGGCGACGACGTCCGGCGCACCGGCGATGGCCGCCTCGACCGCGGCGACGAGCTCGTCGCTCTCCCCCATGACCGCCAGGCCCTGGGCGGCGACGACCTGCGCCGGGTCGCCCTGGCCGGCCAGCACGCCGTCCAGCACCTGCCGGGCCAGCTTGTCGTTGATGGTGCCCTCGGCGATGAGCCCGGACAGCTCGGCGACCTGCGCCGGGGTGATCGGCAGCTCGGCGAGCTCGGTGCCGGCCTCGTTGGCGCGGCGGGCGAGGTCGCCCAGCCACCACTTGCGGGCATCGCCGGGGGTGGCGCCCGCGGTGACGGTCTGCTCGACCAGGCCCAGTGCGCCGGCGTTGGCCAGCCAGGTCATCTCGGTGCCCGAGATGCCCCACTCCTGCTGCAGCCGGGCACGGCGGGCGGCCGGCAGCTCGGGCAGCGCGGCGCGCAGCTGCTCGATCCAGTCGGCGTCCGGCGCCAGCGGCACGAGGTCGGGCTCGGGGAAGTACCGGTAGTCGGTCGCCTCCTCCTTGCTGCGCCCGGAGGAGGTGGTGCCGGTGTCCTCGTGGAAGTGCCGGGTCTCCTGCACGATGCGGCCGCCCTCGTCGAGGACGGCGGCCTGCCGGCGCATCTCGAACCGGACGGCGCGCTCCACCGACCGCAGCGAGTTCACGTTCTTGGTCTCGGTGCGGGTGCCGAGCTCCAGCGCGCCGATCGGGTTGAGCGAGATGTTCACGTCGCAGCGCAGGCTGCCCTGCTCCATCCGGACGTCGGAGGCGCCGAGGGTCTGGACGATCTCGCGCAGCTCGGTGACGTAGGCGCGGGCGACCTCGGGTGCCTTGGCGCCGGCGCCGGGCACCGGGCGGGTCACGATCTCCACCAGCGGGATGCCGGCCCGGTTGAAGTCGATCAGCGAGTGGTCGGCCCCGTGGATGCGCCCGGTGGCGCCACCGACGTGCAGGTTCTTGCCGGTGTCCTCCTCCAGGTGCACGCGCTCAATCTCGACCCGGTAGGTCTCGCCGTCCACCTCGACGTCCAGGTGGCCGGCGATGCACAGCGGCTCGTCGTACTGGCTGGTCTGGAAGCCCTTGGGGATGTCCGGGTAGAAGTAGTTCTTGCGCGCGAAGCGGGACCAGTTCGCGATCCGGCAGCCCAGCGCCAGGCCGATCTGGATGGTGGCCTCGACCGCGGCGGCGTTGGCGACCGGCAGCGAGCCGGGCATGCCCAGGCAGACCGGGCAGGTGTGCGTGTTGGGCTCGGCGCCGAAGGTGGTGGCGCAGCCGCAGAACATCTTCGAGGCGGTGCCCAGCTCGACGTGGGTCTCCAGGCCGATGACCGGCTCGTAGCGGGTCAGGACCTCGTCGTAGTCGACCAGGCGGTCGCCGGCGGTCAGTGTCATGTGCGGTCCTCAGGAGTCGGCCGGCCGACGGGCGGGGTGGTGCGGAAGGCGAACAGGGCGGCCACGCCGGTGAGCACGCCGAGGACGATGAAGACGGCGAACACCGCCCGGCCGCTGGTGGCCCAGCCGACGATGCCGACGACGATGACGAAGACGGTGAGGGCCCAGGCGGCCTTGAGCGCGCCGTTCACGCCGCGCCCGCCGGGGTGGGCAGCTCGTCGAGCAGCCGGTGGCCACGGGCGGCGTCCTGCGCTGCCTCCAGAGCGGCGGCCACCCGGTAGCAGCGGTCGTCGGCGAGCGCGGGGGCCATCACCTGGAAGCCGACCGGCAGCCCGTCGGACAACCCGCTGGGGACCGAGATCGCCGGCAGGCCCGCCAGGCTCGCCGGCAGCGTGCACAGGTCGGCGGCGTACATGGCGATCGGGTCGTCGACCCTGGTGCCGATCGGGAACGCGACGGTCGGCGTGGTCGGGCTGACCAGCACGTCGACGTCGGTGAAGGCCGCGGTGAACTCGCGGGTGATCAGCGTCCGGACCTTCTGCGCCTGCCCGTAGTAGGCGTCGTAGTAGCCGCTGGACAGCGCGTAGGTGCCGAGGATGATCCGGCGCTTCACCTCGGGGCCGAAGCCCTGCTCGCGGGTGAGGGCCATGACGTCGTCCAGGTCGTGGCTGCCGTCGTCCCCGGCGCGCAGGCCGAAGCGGACCCCCTCGTAGCGGGCCAGGTTGGACGAGGCCTCGCTGGGCGCGATCAGGTAGTAGGCCGGCAACGCCAGGTCGAAGGAGGGGCAGGAGACCTCGACGACCTCGGCGCCCAGCCCGGCGAGCACCTCGACGGCCTCCCGGGTGCGGGCCAGCACGCCGGGCTCGTAACCGTCGGTGTGCCCGTCGCCGCCGAGCTCCCGGACGACGCCGACCCGGAGGCCCCGCAGGTCACCGCTCGCCCCCGCGCGGGCGGCGTCGACCAGCCCGGACAGCGGCGCGTCGATGCTGGTGGAGTCGCAGTGGTCGTGGCCGCCGATGACCTCGTGCATGAGGGCGGCGTCGAGGACGGTGCGGGCCATCGGGCCGGCCTGGTCGAGGCTGGAGGAGAACGCGATCAGGCCGTAGCGGGAGACCGAGCCGTAGGTGGGCTTGTGCCCGACCAGGCCGGTGACCGCGGCCGGCTGCCGGATCGAGCCGCCGGTGTCGGTGCCGATCGCCCAGGGCGCGAGGTGGCCGGCGACCGCGGCCGAGGACCCACCGGACGAGCCGCCCGGGACCCGGTCGAGGTCCCAGGGGTTGCGGGTCACGCCGTAGGCGGAGTTCTCGGTGGAGGAGCCCATCGCGAACTCGTCCATGTTGGTCTTGCCCAGCAGCACGGTGCCGGCGTCGGCGAGCCGGGTGGCGATGGTGGCGCCGTACGGCGGCAGCCAGCCCTCGAGGATCTTCGAGCCGCTGGTGGTCGGCACGTCCTTGGTGACGACGAGGTCCTTGAGCGCGACCGGCACCCCGGCCAGCGGGCGCAGCTCGTCGCCCCGCGCGCGGGCCTCGTCGACAGCGGTGGCGGCGGTGACCGCGGCGTCGTCCTCGACGTGCAGGTAGGCGCCCAGCCGGCCGTCCTCGGCGGCGATCCGGTCCAGGTGCGCGCGGGTCACCTCGACCGCGCTGACCTCCCCGGCGGTCAGCAACCGGCCCAGCTCGGCGACGTCGATGCGGGTGAGATCGGTCATCAGGCGTCCTCCCCCAGGATGCGCGGGACGCGGAAGCGCCCGTCCTCGGCGGCGGGCGCGCCGGCCAGTACCGCGTCGCGCGGCAGGCTGGGCGTCACCTCGTCGGCACGCAGCACGTTGGTGAGCGGGACGGCGTGCGACATCGGCGGGACGTCGGCCACCGCGGCTTCCCCCACCCGCGCCACCGCGGCCAGCACCTGGTCGAGCTGGCCGGCGAACCGGTCGAGCTCCTCGTCGGTGACCGCCAGGCGCGACAGCCGCGCCAGGTGCGCGACGTCGTCCCGCGAGATGCTGCTCATGCTGCGCCGTCCATGCTGGGCCAGGACCCTCTTCCGTATCGCTTCAGGACCCGGCCAGCCTACGCGGGAGCCAGTCGCGGCCCGATCGCGCGGCGGGGCTGGTCCCCGGGCCCGGGATGCGGGAGGCTGGGCCCGTTCACGATCGACGTCGATCGGCCGCGCAGCACGGCACCGGAGGGATCCGTGTCCTATCTCTTGCGGCTGGTCGTCCCCGACCGGCCCGGCACGCTCGGAGCGGTCGCGACCGCGCTCGGCGCCGCCGGCATCGACATCATCTCCGTCGACGTCCTGGAACGGGGCAACGGCGTCGCCGTGGACGACGTCGTGGTGGAGCTCCCGGCCGACCGGGTGGCCGACAGCCTGATCACCGCGGCGACCGCCGTGCCCGGGGTGCAGGTGGAGTCGCTCCGCCCGTTCGCCGGCCCGCTGGACACCCACCGCGAGCTGGACCTGCTGGAGGCGCTCGCGCCCGCCGGGGTGGGCACCGCGAAGGTGCTCGCCGCGGAGCTCCCGCGGGTCTTCCGCAGCGGCTGGGCGGTGGTGCTGGCCGACGGCGGGACCGACGTCACGCTGCTGGCCGCCTCCGACGCCGCGCCCGCGCTGGAGGGCATCGCGCTGCCGTGGCTGCCGCTGAGGTCGCCGATGCTGCTGCCCAGCGACGCGGACTGGGTGCCCGAGCGCTGGCAGGAGATGGCGGTGGAGATGATGGCCGCACCGCTGGACCCCGACGGCGCTGCGGTGCTGCTCGGCCGCTCGGGCGGCCCGGCGTTCCGCCGCTCGGAGCTGCTGCGGCTGGCCCACCTCACCGGGCTGGCAGCCACCGTCGCCCGGCTGCCCCCGGCGTAGCTCCCTCAGCCCTCGGCTGAGCCGTCGCCGATGGTGGCGACCTCGCGGGCGGCGTCGGGACCCTCGTCCAGCAGCACCGCGAAGCCGTCGTCGTCGAGGATCGGTGCCTTCACCGACACGGCCTTGTCGTACTTGCTGCCCGGGTCGGCGCCGACGACGACGAAGCCGGTCTTCTTCGACACCGAGCCGGTCACCTTGCCGCCGCGTTCCTGGATGGCGGCGATGGCGGAGTCACGGCTGTGGTCGCGCAAGGACCCGGTGACGACGACGGTGACCCCGGTCAGCGGGCCCGGGCCGGCCTCCTCGCCCTCGTCCACCATCCGCACGCCGGCCTGGCGCCACTTCTCGACCACGTCGCGGTGCCAGTCGACGGCGAACCAGTCACGGACCGCGGTGGCGATGGTCGGGCCGACGCCCTCCGCGGCGGCGAGCTCCTCCTGGCCGGCCTCTTGCAGCCGGTCCAGCGAGCGGAACTCCCGGGCCAGCGCCTGCGCGGCGGTCGGGCCGACGTGCCGGATGGACAGCGCGACCAGCACCCGCCACAGCGGGATGTCCTTGCGGGTCTGCAGGTTGGCCAGCAGCTTCTGCCCGTTGGCCGACAGGGTGCCGTCCTTCTTGGTGAAGAAGTCGGTGCGGCGCAGGGCGTCCTCGTCGAGGGAGAAGACGTCGCCCTCGTCGGTGAGCAGGTGGCTCTCCAGCAGCGCGATGGCCGCCTCGTAGCCGAGCACCTCGATGTCGAAGGCACCCCGGCCGGCGACGTGGAACACCCGCTCCCGCAGCTGTGCCGGGCAGGACCGGGCGTTCGGGCAACGGATGTCGGCGTCGCCCTCCTTCTCCGGGCGGAGTTCGGTGCCGCACTCGGGGCAGTGCGTGGGAAAGACGAACTCCCGCTCGGAGCCGTCGCGGGCAGCGACGACCGGGCCGAGCACCTCGGGGATGACGTCGCCGGCCTTGCGGATGACGACGGTGTCGCCGATCAGCACACCCTTGCGCCTGACCTCGCTGGCGTTGTGCAGCGTGGCGAGCTGCACGGTGGAGCCGGCGACCTTGACCGGCTCCATGTAGGCGAACGGGGTGACCCGGCCGGTGCGGCCGACGTTGACCCGGATGTCGTGCAGCTTCGTCGTCGCCTCCTCCGGGGGGTACTTGAAGGCGATGGCCCAGCGGGGGGCGCGGCTGGTCGACCCGAGCCGGCGCTGCAGGGAGACCTGGTCGATCTTGACGACGACGCCGTCGATCTCGTGCTCGACGGAGTGGCGCTGCTCGCGGTACCGCTCGATGAAGGCCCAGACGCCCTCCAGGTCCTCGACCACGGCGTAGCGGGTGCTGACCGGCAGCCCCCAGGCCTGCAGCTGCTCGTAGGCCGCGGACTGGCGCTGCGGCTCGAAGCCGCGGCGGGCGCCGATCCCGTGCACCACCATGCTGAGCGGGCGCTTGGCGGTCTCGCGGGCGTCCTTCTGCCGCAGCGAGCCCGCCGCGGCGTTGCGCGGGTTGGCGAACGGCGCCTTGCCGGCCTCCACGAGGCCGGCGTTGACCTCGGCGAAGGCGGCGACCGGGAAGTAGACCTCGCCGCGGACCTCGAGGAACTTCGGGACGTCGTCGCCGCTCAACTGCTGGGGGACGACGGCCATGGTGCGGACGTTGGCGGTGACGTCCTCCCCCGTCGTCCCGTCACCGCGGGTGGCGGCGCCGGTGAGCCGGCCGCGCTCGTAGACCAGGTCGATGGCCAGGCCGTCGACCTTCAGCTCGCACAGGAAGCCGGCGCCCGCAGCGCCGTCGCGCTCGGCCCGGGCGGCCCAGGCCGACAGCTCGTCGGAGGAGAAGACGTTGTCCAGGCTCTGCATCCGCTCCGGGTGCGTGACCGGGGCGAAGGTGGCACCGAAACCGCCGTTGACCTTCTGGCTCGGCGAGTCGGGGGTGACCAGCGCCGGGTGGGCCGCCTCGAGGGCCTTGAGCTCGCCCATCAGCTCGTCGTACTGCCCGTCGCTGACCAGCGGGGCGTCCTGCACGTAGTAGGCGAAGGCGTACCCGTCCAGCTGCTCGGACAGGTCGCGGTGCCGGGTGCGCGCGCCGTCGGGGACCTGGGTGAGGTCCTCGCGGTCGACCGCAGCCCCCACCGACGGCTGGTCCATGCCGTCGACGGCCTCCTGCTCCACCTCTGCCTCGGTGCTCACGTCGCTGACGGTAGCCGGAGGGCCTGACGGGAAACCGGACAGCGATCACCGCTCACCCAGCAGGGTTGCGAGTCCTGGCGGGAGCACCCCCCGGCCGAGGAACTCGACGCCGAGGACTCGCCCCTCACCGTCGAAGTCGAGGACCACGTCACCGGCACGGGGCACGGGACTCGCGACGACGCGTTGGCTGACGGCTGTACCAGCGGCGGCGTCGGTGAACGAGAGGTAGCCCGCTCCCGCTTCGCGGTCCCACGTCAAGCGCAGGCGCACCTGCTCGTCGCGGTACCCGGACTCCTGAGGCATGTCGCCATCCTGCCGCTCTGCGCATGCCTGAACGGCAGGCAGCACCACCGGCATGGAGCAGCGCCGGTTCAGACCAGCAGCGGTGGTCCGATGAGGATCTCGGTGCCGTCGGGGCGGTAGGTGTGCCATCGCCCGCCGGGATCTCGTTCGATCCGGAAGCCGTGGTGGACCTTGGTGTGGTGCCGTTCGCACAGCAGCCCGGAGTTCTCCAGGCTGGTCTCCCCGCCGAAGATCCAATGAATCAGGTGATGGACGTCGCACCAGTAGGTCGGGGCGCCGCAGCCGGCGAACACGCAGTGCCCGTCCCGCAGCTCCACGGCCTTGCGCAGGCCGGGGGTGACCACCCGGTGGTCCCGGCCCAGGTCCAGCAGCACCCCGTCGGGGCCCATCACGATCCTCGAGATGCTCGCGTCGCAGGCCAGCCAGCGGGCCCGGGCCGCGGAGATCTGCCCACCGAACCCGGTCCGGGCCGCACCCGGGCCGGTGGCGGGGTCGATCAGGTCGTCGATGTCGAGGTTGAGCACCACCTGCGGCTTCACCGTCCGCAGCTTCGGCAACCCACCCGACGCCAGCGCGTTGTCACAGAGTTGGACGAGGGCGTCGGCCAGCTGCTGGGCGCGGGTGCGGTCATCGCCCTGGGGACGGTTGGCCTGCACCATCGACTCCAGCGCGGCCTCGAACTTCTCCCCGCTCACCGCGTCGAGCTCCCCGCGGATGGACCGGCGCCCATCGGCGTGCCGCGCCACCTGGACCTGGCGGCCCTCGGTGGGGTCCGGTTCGGTGCCATCGGGGTCCAGGGCCTCGCGGTAGTGGTGCACCACCTGGGCGAGCCGGTCATGGGCCTCACCGGTGGCGACGGCAACCAGCGCCCGATCGATCACGCCCAGGTCGACGTCCTGCTCGTCGGCCGCGGCGAGTTCGGCGTCGCCGGCGATCGGGGCGATCACCGCCACCTGCGAGGCGGTGAGGGTGCCCTCGGCGAACGCCGCGGCGGTGGCCGGCAGGTGCTCCAACGCCCGGCCCGAGCGCACCAGCCGCCCGGCCTCGCCGGCGGTGAGGTGCCCGTGCCCACGCAGCCAGGACGGCATCGTCTTCTTCCCGTCGTGCTCCGCGGCGCCGGTGGCGTCGGCGTGCCGGACGGTGCGGGTCAGCTCCGCGGTGGCGCGGTTGACCACCTGCAGGAGCGCCGTGGTCCGTTCCAGCACCGCGCCAGGCGCCAGGGCGAAGAGGTCCTCGACGGCCAGGGCGTCCAACGCGGACTGCAACTCACCCACCGGACACCCCCTCCACGCCTTCGAACACGTGTACGAAGTCTACCGCCGCAAAGGGTGCCGGACAAGATGAATCCCCAGGTCAGACTCCTGTCCACAGATTTCTATGACCTCTTGACATGGCGCCTGGGGCACTCGCCGAGACCGCCGAAGGCACGCCATCGGCGTCCCCGGGCGGGACCCCTCGGGGGCTGGGTCTCTGGCTGGAGGTACTCCGCAACTTCACCGCCATAAGCGCCCGCAACCGGCGCGAACGCCAAAGGCACGCTCTTGGCGTCCACCCTGGTGGGGCTCAGCACACACCGAAGGCGCGCCTTTGGTGTTCCCCGAGCAAGAGCCGCATCGGTGCAGAGGTCACTCCGGCTGGAGGTACTTCGCTGCCTCGCGGACGTGGGCCATCGCCGTGCGGGCGTAGGCCGGGCTCGCCCCGGCCAGGCCGCAGGCCGGGGTGAGCGTGACGGCCGAGTGGAGCTGCTCGGCCGGGAAGCCGAGCTCGTTCCACCAGGCGGTCAGCCGGCTCGCGGTCGCCTTGGCCGGCGTCAGCGTCGCGTCGGTGCCCGGGACGACGCCGACCAGCAGGTGGGTGCCGGCCTCCACGGCCGAGCCGACGGCGTCGAGGTCCTGCACCGTGCCGAGGTCGAAGGAGAGCCCGGCGGCCCCGGCCGCGCGGAACAGGTCCAGCGGCGCCCGCTGCGCGCAGCAGTGGACGACGACCGGGGCGGGCACCCGGTCGACGAGGCGGGTCAGCAGCTCCTCCACCACGTGCGCCTCGACGGCCGACAGCTTGCCGAAGCCGCTGACCGTCGGCAGGCCGCCCTGCAGCACGGCGGGCACCGACGGCTCGTCGAGCTGGACGACGACCTGGGCGCCGGGCACCCGGGCCGAGACGTCGGCGACGTGCGCGGCGATGCCCTCGACCAGCGACTGCGCCAGGTCCCGGCGCGCGCCGGGGTCGACGACGGCCCGGTCGCCGCGGGTGCGCTCCAGCCCGGCCGCGAGGGTCCACGGCCCGGCCACCTGCACCTTGAACGGTCCGGTGTACCGCTCGGCGACCTCGAACAGCGCGTCCATGTCCCGGGCCAGCAGCGCCTGCGCCCGGCGCTCGTCGGCGCCCGGCCGGGGGACCAGCCGCCAGCCGGCCGGGGTCAGGTCGACGTGCAGGTCGACCAGCAGCGCCGCCGCGCGGCCGATCATGTCCGCGCCCGCCCCCCGCTCGGGCAGCTCGGGCAGGTGCGGGAAGTCCGGCAGCTCCCCGGTCACCAGCCGGAGCGCCTCCACCGGGTCCGTGCCGGGCAGGGACCCGACGCCGGAGGCCGGCCCCCACACGGTGGGGACCGGCCTCAGGTCGTCGGTGCTCGATGCGGTGCTGTCGTCCGGGTGTTCAGTCGGCGGGGCCACGACGGCGACGGTAACCCGCCACCGTCATGCCCCTGCCCGTCGTCGCCGTCAGTTGCAGGCCGCCGTCGTCACCGGGATGGCGTGGTCCCCGGTCGGAGGGGTCAGCGTCCTGCCCTGGAGATACTGAACCGCTGTGTCGACGTCGACCGGACCGGTGACCTGCCCGGTGCCCGTCGTGAATGCGGTGAAGCTGTCCCCACCGCCGGCCAGGAACGAGTTGGCTGCAACACGGTAGGTGCCGGTCGGCGTGACCGGGACCCCGCCGATGCTGATCGAGCAGTCCAGCACGCGCTCTCCCTCTGGCAGGGCGCGGTTGTACTGGTATGTGAACCCGTCAGAGGTGGAGAGCACCAGGTCGCTGGTGGCGTCCGCACCCCGGAACTGCTGCTCGAGGACGTCGTCGATGGCCGCACCCGTCAGCGTGAGCGTGTTGACCGTGTTGCTGAACGGCTGGACGTTGAACAGCTCCCGGTAGGTGACCTCACCGGCGGTGATGTCGGTGCGGAGCCCACCGGGGTTCATGAACGCCACGACGGGTGCGCCGAGCTCGGGCCGAGTGGCTGATGAGGCGAGCTGTGCGTTGGCCACGAACGTACCGAGCACCGACTCGTCGTTGCGGACCACTGTCGTGCCGTTGCGGGCCCGCAGCAGGTCACCCGTGACCGTGCCGACGACGACGTTGCCGGTGACGTTCGCCCGGTCGTTCCAGTACGTGACGATGTCCGCCACCGCGGGGTCCGGGTTCGTCCTCAGGACCGGGACGTTGGCGGCCTGGTACGAGGCGCTCCGGTCGACGTCACCGCTCTTCGAGTTGAGGGTCAGCCGGATGTCGGTGACCAGCCGGCCGTAGTAGCCAGCCTGGGTGACCAGCCGGGGCTGCCCACCGGGCACCGGGAGCAGGCAGTTGTAGGCCTGGTGGGTGTGCGCGCTGACGATGAGGTCGACCTGGTCGGAGACCCGGTTGTTGATGTCCACGATCGGGCCGGTCAGCCCGGCACAGCCGTTCGGGTTGGCCGCGTCCGCGCCCCCGTTGGTGCCGCCCTCGTGCACGACGACACCGATCGCCTTGATGCCCTGCTTGGTCAGGACCTTGGACCAGCGGTTGATCGCGTCGGCCTCGTCGATGAACGTCACGTCCGCGATCCCCGTAGGCGACACGATGGTCGGGGTCGTCTCGGTGACCACGCCGATCAGCGCCACCTTCTTCCCCGCCCCGGCATCGAAGACCTGGTACGGCGGCAGCATCGGCTCGCCGGTCTCCTTCGAGATGACGTTGGCCGCGAGGTAGGGAAAGTCGGCCCCCTTGAACTGGTGGCCCTGGGTGCCGAAGCAGCCGTCGACGCCGACCGTCACCCCCTCGCAGGCGGTGACGTCGTCGGTGTAGGTGTCGTCCGTGGCGGCGGAGATGCGCCGCAGCTCCTCGGTGCCCCGGTCGAACTCGTGGTTGCCGACCGAGGAGGCGTCCAGCCCCATGGCGTTGAGCACCTCGATGGTCGGTTCGTCCTTGTAGACGCTCGACTCGAAGGCGGAAGCGCTGACGAGGTCGCCGGCGCCGATGAAGTAGGATGCGGCCTTCGCACCGGCCGACGCAAGGAACTGCTGCTCCAGCGCCTTGACTGTCGAGGACACGTTGGCTGCGCCGCCCACGATCTGGGTGGTGTCGTCGGGCGTGCCGTACGCGCCGTCCGGTCCCGGTGCGGTCAGCTTGGCGTCCGAGGTCGTCGGGTCGGCCTCGGAGATGCGCCCGTGGAAGTCGTTCATGGCGATGAGCTGCACCGGGACGGGGCTCTGCGGACCCGGCTTGGGATCACCCTTGCCCGGGGCAGCCGAGGCAACAGCAGGGACGCTCACGAGCGCGGCAGTGGCCACGGTGAGGGCGATCGTCAGGCACGTTCTGCGCAAGGGTCCTCCAGGACACGGGGACCGGGCCGTGCAGGTGCTCGGCCCGGCAGCGGGGCACTCAGATCTGTAGTTGCTCTAAGTAGCCGTGCGTAACGTCGTGCAGTTCAGACGCTAGCCCCGTGCTGTGTACCTGCCAAGGGTCAGGTGTGGAGCGCCGCCGACCGTTCACCCGCGCGCAACACGGTGCCCTGGCCGAGCACCCGGTCCCCGCGGTCGGCGTCCGGGGCGTAGAGCACGGCGGACTGCCCTGGGGCCACCCCGCGCTGCCGCTCGGTGAACTCGATCCGCAGGCCGCCCTCCTCGGTGCCGGACACGGTGCAGCCGACCGGGGTCCCGTGCGCGCGCAACTGGACGGAGGCACGGCAGGGCAGCTCCGGCACCGGCCCGGTCCAGGTCGGCGCCTGGGTGACCACCTCGTCCACCTCGCCCTGCTCCGCGGTGCCGATCGTCACCGTGCGGCTGACCGGCTCGATGCCCAGCACGTAGCGCGGCCGCTGGTCGCCGGTGCTGACCCCCAGCCCTCGGCGCTGGCCGATGGTGAAGCCGTAGGCGCCGGCGTGGGTGCCCACCGTGGCGCCGGTGGCCGCGTCGACCACCGGGCCGGGCTGCTCCCCCAGCCGGCGGGCCAGGAAGCCGCGGGTGTCGCCGTCGGAGATGAAGCAGATGTCGTGCGAGTCGGGCTTGGTGGCCACCGCGTAGCCGCGCTCGGCAGCGAGCTCGCGCACCCGCTCCTTCGTCATCGACCCGAGCGGGAACACCGCCCCCGCGAGCTGTCGTGCGGTGAGCACGCCCAGGACGTAGGACTGGTCCTTGGCCGCGTCGACGGAGCGGCGCAGCTCGCCGTCGGCGAGCCGCGCGTGGTGGCCGGTGACGACGGCGTCGAAGCCCAGCGCCAGCGCCCGGTCCAGCACGGCGGAGAACTTGATCTTCTCGTTGCAGCGCAGGCACGGGTTGGGCGTGCGGCCGGCGGCGTACTCGGCGACGAAGTCCTCGACGACGTCCTCGCGGAACCGGTCGGCAAGGTCCCAGACGTAGAAGGGGATGCCGAGGGAGTCCGCGACCCGACGGGCGTCGTGGGCGTCCTCGACGCTGCAGCAGCCGCGGGCGCCGCTGCGCAGGGTCTGCCGGTCCGGGGACAGCGCCAGGTGGACCCCGGTCACGTCGTGCCCGGCCTCGACGGCCAGCGCGGCGGCGACCGCGGAGTCCACTCCCCCGCTCATCGCGGCGATGAGGCGCATGGTCAGTGACCTCCCATGCCGGCTCGACGGGCCCGCTCGACCACCGGGGCGATCACGGCGAGCACGGCGTCGACGTCGGCGTCGGTCGAGGTGTGCCCCAGGCTGAAGCGCAGCGAGCTGCGGGCGCGGGCGGGGTCGGCGCCGGCCGCCAGCAGCACGTGGCTGGGCCGCGCGACTCCGGCGCTGCACGCGGACCCGGTCGAGCACTCGATGCCGCGGGCGTCGAGCAGCATGAGCAGCGCATCGCCCTCGGCGCCGGGGAAGGACAGGTGCGCGTTCCCGGGCAGCCGCCCCGGGCCGCCGCCGACCACGGCGTCCAGCGCCGGTCCGTTGAGCTGCGCGTCGGGCACCTGCTCCACGACGCCGGCCACCAGCCGGTCCCGCAGGGCGCCGACCCGTGCGGCCCGCTGGACCCGGTCGTCGACGGCGCTCTGGGTGGCGGCGGCGAGCCCGACGATCGCCGCGACGTCGAGGGTGCCGGACCGGACGTCGCGCTCCTGGCCGCCGCCGTGCAGCAGCGGGGTGCACTCGGCGTCCCGGCGCAGCAGCAGCGCGCCGGCGCCCATCGGACCGCCGAGCTTGTGACCGGTCATCGTCAGCGCGTCGACGCCGCTGGCCCCGAAGTCCACCGGGAGCTGGCCGATCGCCTGCACCGCGTCGGTGTGCAGCGGGACGCCGACGGCTTGCGCGACGGCGGCGAGCGCGGCGAGGTCGCTGACCGCACCGATCTCGTTGTTGGCCCACATCACGCTGGCGACGGCGACGTCCCGGCCGTCGCCGAGGGCCTGCGCCAGCGCGTCCGGGGTGATCCGTCCGTCGGGCTCGACCCGCAGCCAGGTGACCTCGGCGTCGTCGTGCTTCTCCAGCCACTCGACGCTGTCCAGGACGGCGTGGTGCTCGGCCGGGCTGGCCACGATCCGGCGGCGGCCCTGCTCCGCGGCACGGCGGGCCCAGTACAGGCCCTTCACGGCGAGGTTGTCGCCCTCCGTGCCGCCGCCGGTGAACAGCACCTCCGAGGGGCGGGCACCCAGCGCGGCGGCCAGCTGCTCGCGGGACTGCTCGGCGACGCGCCGTGCCTCGCGGCCGCTGGCGTGCAGCGAGGACGCGTTGCCGACCCGGGCCAGCTGCTCGGTCATGGCCGCCAGTGCCGACGGCAGCATCGGCGTCGTCGCAGCGTGGTCCAGGTACGTCATGGCCCCGCCAGAGTAGTCGCGCCTGCGGGGGGCGCCTCCGCGGCGACCGGTGCGGCGGCGCGGGCGGCGACCACCGCCCCGACGACGGCCAGCGCGGCGTACACCGCAGCCACCACGACGAGGACGCCGCGCAGCGGCAGCAGGCCGGCGGTCGCCGCCGACACCAGGACGCCGGTCAGGCCGATGCACAGCGCCGACGCGGTCACGTCGGCGATGTTGAGGGCCGCGGAGTCCGCGCCGCGGCGGTGCTCCGGCGACTGGGCCAGCAGCAGCACCCCGACGCTCGGCATGCCGAGCCCCATGCCCAGCCCGGCGAGCCCCCAGGTCAGGTAGGCCGGCCAGCCGCCGACGCCCGGGACGGCGGTCACCGCGGTCCCGGCCAGCCCGACGGCCAGCAGCACGAAGCCCACCCGCAGCAGCTGGACCCGCGAGGCGCCCGCGTACCGGCCCTGCACCTGCGAGGCGGCCGCCCACCCCACGGCACCGGCGGTCAGCGGGACGCCGGCGGCCGTGGGGCTGTAGCCGTGGACCGCGCTGAGCGTGAGCGGCAGCAGCGCGTCCATGCCGAAGAAGGAGCCGGCCAGCAGACCCCGGGCGGCGACCACGGTGGGCAGGCCGCGGCCGGCGCGGACCGTCCCGCGGGGCAGCAGCGGCCGGAGGCCGACGGCCAGCGCGACCAGTCCGCCGACGGCCAGGACGGCGCCGAGCAGGTCCAGCCGCTGGCCGGCGTACTGGAGGGCGCCGACGCCGAGCCCGGCCAGGCCGGCCCACCAGCGGCGGGCGACGCGGGCCGGCGGCGGGTCGGCCGGGACGGGAAGGGCGCGCAGCGCGGGCAGCACCAGGCACAGCCCGACCAGCACCAGCGGCAGCAGGCCGAGGAACACCCAGCGCCAGCCCACCGAGGTGGTCAGCGCGCCCGCCACCAGCGGCCCGATGAGCGCGGGCAGCACCCAGGCGGCGGCTGTCGCGCCGAACAACCGGGGCCGCAGCGACGCCTCGTAGGCCTGCCCGATGGCGACGTAGAGCGCCACCGAGATCAGCCCGCCGCCGAAGCCCTGCACCGCGCGGCCGGCCACGAACAGCGCCATGTCCGCCGCCACGCCACAGGCGAGCAGGCCGACGGCGAACACCGCGACGCCCCAGACCAGGCCGGCCCGGGCGCCCCGCCGGTCACCGACGTCCCCGCCGACGACCATGCCGACCACCTGGGCCACGAGGAAGGCGGTGAACGGCCAGCCGAACCAGGCCAGACCGTCGAGCTCGGTGACCGCGGTGGGCATCGCGGTGGCGACCGCCATCGACTCGAAGGCCACCAGCGTGACCAGGAGCAGCAGTCCGACGGTGGTCAGCCGGTGCCGGGCGTCCAGCAGCCCCGGCGTCCCTGGTCCTCCCACCCCGGGCGCAACCCGCACCCCGGCCCGTCCCTTCCCGACCCGCCGGAGACGCGTCGAGCGCCGACCCCCGAGGGGGCCGGCGCTCGACGTGCTGCAGGGGGTCCTTATGCCTTGCGGGCGGTGATCTGCTGGGTGGCGGCCGGGACGACGGTGTTCAGGTCGCCCACCACGCCGAAGTCGGCGAGTTCGAAGATCGGCGCCTCGGGGTCCTTGTTGACCGCGACGATGGTCTTCGACGTCTGCATGCCGGCCCGGTGCTGGATCGCCCCGGAGATGCCCACCGCGATGTACAGCTGCGGTGAGACGGTCTTGCCGGTCTGCCCGACCTGGAAGGAGTGCGGGTAGAAACCGGAGTCCACCGCCGCCCGCGACGCGCCGACGGCGGCGCCGAGGGAGTCGGCGAGCCCCTCGATCACGGCGAAGTTCTCCGCGCTGGCGACCCCGCGACCACCGGACACCACGATCGAGGCCTCGGTCAGCTCCGGGCGGCTGGACTTCTGCTCCACCACCCGGTCGACGACCCGGGTCGCCTTGGCCGCCTCGGAGATCGTCACCTGCACGGTCTCCTCAGCCCCGGCGGCCGGGGCCGGCTCGGGGGTGACCGAGTTGCCCCGCAGGGTGTAGATCGGGGTGCCGACGGTGACCTGGGAGTGCACGATCGTCGCCCCGGCGAACGCCACCTGGGTGGCGGTGCCGTCGGGGTGGATCTCGGTGACGTCGGTCAGGAACCCCGAGCCGGTCTTGATCGCCAGCCGACCGGCGATCTCCTTGCCCTCCGGCGAGGAGGGGATGACCACCGCGGCCGGCGACACCGAGGCGACCAGCTGGGCGAGCACCTCCGCCTTGGGGGCGACGAGGTACTCCTCGATCTCGGGGGACTCGGCGACGTAGACCTTGCCCGCGCCGTACTCGGCGAGGGCGTCCTTGACACCGGCGGCGGTGCCAGGGGCACCGATGACCACCGCGGAGGGCTCACCGAGCGCGCGGGCCGCGGTCAGCGCCTCGAGCGTCGTCTTGCGGGGCCCGCCGGCGGCGGGGTTGAGCTCGACCAGGACCAGGACCTCTGCCATCGTTCTTCTCCTCCGTTGTCCGGGTCAGACGATCTTCTGGGCGGCGAGGTAGCCGACGAGCTTGTCGGCGCCGTCGCCCTCGTCGGTGACCTTCACGCCCTCGCCCTTGGGCGGGCGGCCGGCGAAGTCCACGACCTTGGACGTCGCGGTCGCCAGGCCCACCGAGGCCGGGTCGATGCCCAGGTCGGCCAGCGTCAGGTTCTGCACCGGCTTCTTCTTCGCCGCCATGATCCCCTTGAACGAGGGGTAGCGGGGCTCGTTGATGGTGTCCCAGGTCGACACGACCGCCGGCAGCGGCGCCTCCAGCGCCCAGTAGCCGCCGTCGGTCTGCCGCTCGATCTTCGCCGTGCCGCCCTCGATGGTGAGCTTGCGGGCACCGGACAGCTGCGGGATGCCCAGCCGCTCACTGAGCAGCGCCGGCATCACCGACACCTGCCCGTCGGTGGACTCCGCGCCGCACAGCACCAGGTCGTAGTCCAGCTGGCCCAGCGCCGCGGCGATGATCGCCGAGGTCTGGGGTGCGCATGCGCCGTGGATGGCCGGGTCGGAGACGTGCACGGCCTTGTCCGCACCCATCGACAGCGCCTTGCGGATCGCGTCGGTGGCGGTGTCGGGGCCGACGGTCAGGATGGTGACCTCACCGCCCTGGGCCTCCTTGACGGTGAGGGCCTCCTCGATGGCGTACTCGTCCATCTCGTTGATCACGTTGTCGGCGGTGGCCCGCGCGACGGTGTTGTCCTGCGGGTCCAGCTTCCGCTCGCTGCCGGAGTCGGGGACCTGCTTGACCAGAACGACGATGTTCATCGTCAGACCAACCTCCGCGGTGGTTCATGGGGGCACGGGCGGGGCCCGCCTCGTCGCCGATCATCGAGGTTACTTCCGGGTAACACCCGGTGGGCAGGGTGGGTCCCCGTGACGCCGATCACGCCGTCGTCCGCCACTCCCCGGTCCGGGTGAACGCCTCCAGCGTGGCCGTGTGCGGCACCAGGTCCAGGCCCTGCGCAGCCACCCACCCGTCGTCGTAGTAGGTGCAGGCGTACCGCTCGCCACCGTCGCAGAGCAGGGTGACGACGCTGCCGGTGCGCCCGGCGGCGAGCATCTCGGCGATCAGGCCGAACGCGCCCCACAGGTTGGTGCCGGTGGACCCGCCGGCCCGCCGGCCGGTGACCCGCTCCAGGTGCCGCATGGCGGCCAGCGACGCGGCGTCGGGCACGCAGACCATCCGGTCGACGATCGTCGGCACGAACGAAGGCTCGACCCGCGGCCGCCCGATGCCCTCGATCCGGGAGCCCCGACCAGGAGCGGTCGGGTCGGCGTCCCGCCAACCGGGGAAGAACGCCGAGCCCTCCGGGTCGACGACGGCGAGCCGGGTGGGGAGCCGGCGGTACCGGAGGTAGCGCCCGATCGTCGCGCTGGTGCCGCCGGTGCCCGCGCCGACGACCACCCACTCCGGGACCGGGTGCCGCTCCCGCGCCAGCTGGTCGAAGACCGACTCGGCGATGTTGTTGTTGCCGCGCCAGTCGGTGGCCCGCTCGGCGTTGGTGAACTGGTCCAGGTAGTGCCCGCCGGTCTCCGCGGCGATCCGGCGGGCCTCGTCGTAGACGGTGCCGGCCTCAGCCACCAGGTGGGTGCGGCCGCCGTGGAACTCGATCAGCGCGATCTTCTCCGCGCTGGTCGTCGCCGGCATCACCGCGACGAACGGCAGGCCGAGCATCCGGGCGAAGTAGGCCTCGCTGACGGCGGTGGACCCGCTGGAGGCCTCGACGACCGTGCTGCCCTCGTGCAGCTGACCCGAGCAGAGCGCGTAGAGGAACAGCGAGCGGGCGAGCCGGTGCTTCAGGCTGCCGGTCGGGTGGGTCGACTCGTCCTTCAGGTACAGGTCGATGCCCCACTCGGGCGGCAGCGGGTAGACCAGCAGGTGGGTGTCGGCCGACCGGTGCGCGTCGGCCTCGACCAGCGCCACGGCCCGCTCCAGCCACGCCCGGCCGTCGGGGTCGGAGCGGTCGAGGTCCGTGGGGGCGCCGGCGGTCACCCCGGCATGATCCCCCACCGTGCTCGGCCGGCCGGTTCAGCGACCGGTGAAGGTCGCCTTCCCCGGGCCGTTCTCCAGGAACGAGCGCATCCCGGTCCGCTGGTCCTCGGTGTCGAACAGCGCGGCGAACAACCGGCTCTCCAGCGCCAGACCGGCGTCCAGGTCCCCGTCGAGCCCCTCGTCGATGGCCTGCTTGGCGGCGGCCAGCGCGAGCGGCGGCCCGGCGGCGAACTTGCGGGCCATCGCGACGGCGGTCGGGTACACCTCGTCGTCCGGGACGACGGCGTCGGCGAGCCCCATGACCAGGGCCTCCTCCGCGGCCACGTGCCGGCCGGTGAAGACCAGGTCCTTGGCCTTGGCCGGGCCCACCAGGCGGGCGAGGCGCTGGGTGCCGCCGGCGCCGGGGATCACCCCGAGCAGGATCTCCGGCTGGCCGATCTTGGCGTTGGTGCCCAGCACCCGGAAGTCGGCGCACAGCGCCAGCTCGTACCCACCGCCGAGGGCGTAGCCGGTGACGGCGGCGATGACCGGCTTGGGGATCCGGGCGACCGCGGTGAAGGAGGCGGTCAGCTCGCGCCCCCAGGCGACCATGCCCGAACCGTCGAGTGCGGACATCGCCTTGATGTCGGCGCCGGCGGCGAACACCCGCTCACCGCCGTAGACCACGACGGCGCGCACGTCCGCCCGCTCGGTCGCCTGCACGGCGGCCGCCCGGACCTCCTGGTGCATCTGCTCGTCGATCGCGTTCATCTTCGGGCGGTCGAGCCGGATGGTGCCGACGCCGTCCTCCACCTGGAGGGTGACGAACTCGGGGTCTGCCATGGGGGGCCTCCGTGCTGCTGCGGTGTCCTGCGGGGGGCTCAGCTTGCCTGGGCGGCGCGGCGAGCGGCGTACCGCCCGCCCTCGCGCTGGACCTCCAGCGGGACGCCGAACGCGGCGGAGAGCAGCGGGGCGGTCAGCACGTCCTCGACCGGCCCGGCCGCCACCACCTCGCCGCCGCGCAGCAGCAACGCGTGCGTGTAGCCCGGCGGGATCTCCTCGACGTGGTGGGTGACCAGCACCTGCGCCGGCGCGTACGGGTCGCGGGCCAGGTCGGACAGCCGGGTGACCAGGTCCTCCCGGCCTCCCAGGTCCAGCCCGGCGCCCGGCTCGTCGAGCAGCAGCAGCTCGGGGTCGGTCATCAGCGCCCGGGCGATCTGGGTGCGCTTGCGCTCCCCCTCCGACAGCGTGCCGAAAGGCCGGTGCGCCATCCGGGCCACGCCCCACTGCTGCATGAGCACCGCGGCCCGGGTCAGGTCGTGGACGTCGTAGCGCTCCCGCCACCGGCCGACGACGGCGTACCCGGCGCTGACCACGATGTCGCCGACCCGCTCACCGGGGTCGATCCGCTGGGCCAGCGCCGCGCTGGTCAGCCCGATCCGCGGTCGCAGCTCGAAGACGTCGACCGCGCCGAGCGTCTCGCCGAGGATGCCCACGGAGCCGCGGGTCGGGTGCATCTGCGCCGAGGCCAGTTGCAGCAGCGTCGTCTTGCCCGCCCCGTTGGGCCCCAGCAGCACCCACCGCTCGTCGGGCCGGACGGTCCAGTCGACCCCCCGCAGCAGGTGCGCCTCGCCTCGGACGACGTCCACGCCCCGGATCTCGACGACCGGTTCTGTCCACACGTCGCTCATCCAACCAACCCGCCGGCGATCCCGGGCACCGGGCTGCGGCACGGCGCGCCGACGGTCGGGCAGGATGCCCGGGTGACTGCATCGAGGAGCGCGCGGACCGTCGAGGTGTGGCCCGGTCAGGCGGCTCCCCTGGGTGCCCACTGGGACGGCACCGGCACGAACGTCGCGCTCTGGTCGGCCGGCGCCTCCGCCGTCGACCTGTGCCTCTTCGACCCCGACGGCACCGAGCACCGCCAGCGGCTGCAGGAGACCACGCACCAGGTCTGGCACGGTCGGGTCCCCGGCGTCGGCCCCGGTCAGCGGTACGGCTACCGGGTGCACGGGCCCTACGACCCGTCCTCGGGCGCCCGGTACAACCCGGCGAAGCTGCTGCTGGACCCCTACGCCCGCGCGGTCGACGGCGACCTGGTCCTCGACGGGTCCCTCTACGCCCACGACCCGCGCGACCCGTTCGCGCTGAACCCGGCGGACTCGGCCCCGTTCGTGCCGCGCGGCGTCGTCGTCCACGACTCGTTCCCGTGGGACGGCGACGCGCTGCTGCGGACCCCGTGGTCGGACACCGTCGTCTACGAGGTGCACGTCAAGGGCGCCACCATGCGCCACCCCGACGTCCCGCCGGAGCTGCGCGGCACCTATGCCGGGCTGGCCCACCCGGCGTTCGTCGAGCACCTGATCTCCCTCGGCGTCTCGGCCGTCGAGCTGCTGCCGGTGCACCAGTTCGTCAGCGAGCCGCACCTGCTGCGCCGCGGGCTGACCAACTACTGGGGCTACAACACGCTGGGCTACTTCGCCCCGCACGGCGCCTACAGCTCGGCCGGCACCGGCGGCGGGCAGGTCACCGAGTTCAAGGCGATGGTCAAGGCGCTGCACGCGGCCGGCATCGAGGTGATCCTCGACGTCGTCTACAACCACACCGCCGAGGGCGACCACACCGGCCCGACGCTGTCGTTCAAGGGCATCGACAACGCCGGCTACTACCGCCTGGGCGGGCCCGGCGCCGGCGACGACCCGTCCCGCTACACCGACTACACCGGCTGCGGGAACACCCTGGACGTGCGCCGGCCGGCCGTGCTGGCGCTGCTGATGGACTCGCTGCGCTACTGGGTGACCGAGATGCACGTCGACGGGTTCCGCTTCGACCTCGCCTCGGCCCTGGCCCGCTCGATGCACGACGTCGACCGGCTGTCGGCGTTCTTCGACGTCGTCCACCAGGACCCGGTGGTCAGCTCGGTGAAGCTGATCGCCGAGCCGTGGGACGTCGGGGAGGGCGGCTACCAGGTGGGCAACTTCCCGCCGCCGTGGACGGAGTGGAACGGCAAGTACCGCGACACGGTGCGGGACGTGTGGTCCGGGGCGCGGGTCGGCGTCCGCGACCTCGCCTACCGGCTGACCGGCTCCTCGGACCTCTACCGCTCCGACGGTCGCCGGCCGTTCGCCTCGGTCAACTTCGTGACCGCGCACGACGGCTTCACCATGGCCGACCTGGTCGCCTACGAGCACAAGCGCAACGAGGCCAACGGCGAGGACAACCGGGACGGCGAGAGCCACAACCGGAACTGGAACAGCGGCGTCGAGGGGCCCACCGACGACCCGGCCGTGCTCGAGCTGCGCGGCCGCCAGGTGCGCAACCACCTGGCCACCCTGCTGCTGTCCACCGGCGTGCCGATGCTCACCGCCGGCGACGAGCTGGGCCGCACCCAGGGCGGCAACAACAACGCCTACTGCCAGGACAACGAGGTCTCCTGGCTGGACTGGGCAGCGATCGACCCGGACCTGTGGAGCTTCGTGGCCCACGCGGTGGGCCTGCGCCGCACCTCACCGGCGCTGCGACAGGAGGCGTTCTTCGAGGGCAGCGAGGTGCCCGGCACCGGGGGCACCCGGGACCTCGCCTGGTTCGCCCCCGGCGGCGAGCAGCTCACCAACCGCGACTGGTTCGACACCGGCCTGCAGACGATCGGCATGTACCTCGACGGCCGCGGGCTGCGGCACCGCGACCAGCGCGGCCGGCCGGTCGTCGACGACTCGTGGCTGGTCTGGCTGCACGCCGGCCCCGAGCCGGTGGACGTCGTCCTGCCCGCGGCGCCGTGGGGGGACGGCTACGAGCTGGTGCTGGCCACCGAGTACCCGACCGGCGTGCCGCCGCGTCCGACCGCGCTGCCCCCAGGCCGGGTGCGGATGCCGGACCGCTCGGTCTGGGCGATGCGCGTCGTGCGATGACATGGCGACCCTGACGGGCCGCACCGCGGCCAGGAGCCGTGCCCGGCGGCCGTGAGCCGCTGAGTCGCTCGGTCGCGGGACCCTACGGGCCCCACTCCTCGCGATCACTCGTCCCCGACCCCTGCTGGACGTGACACGGCCCCGTTCCCCTGCTGGACGTGGCACGGCCCCGTTCCCCTGCTGGACGTGGCACGGCCCCGTCCGCCAGCAGGAGGACGGGGCCGTGGTCGAGGCTTGAGCCTGCCTACTCCGGGGTCTGCTCGAAGGTGATGACGGTCCAGCCGAGCAGCAGCCGGTCGCCGTCGGCGAGCGGGTGCGGGACGCCCGGCTCGAGCTGGGTCCACTCGGTGGCCTCCGGGCCGGCGACGTGGGTGCCGTTGAGCGAGCCGAGGTCGGTGAGCGAGACCTCCCGGCCGGCGCGCTGGATGGCGGCGTGGGCGGAGGAGAGCACGTTCTGGGTGTCGGCGATCGGCACCGGACGGGCGTTCCCGCCGGTCACCAGGTCGTGGCCGTCGGGACGGCGACCGAGCACGAGGTCCTCGTCGACGGTGACGACCATGCCGTCGTCGAAGCGCAGCACCGGCGCGGCCGGTGGCTCGGGCCGCCAGAAGGCGGTCTGCTCGCCACCGGTCGCGGGGGCCTGGGCGGCGATCCGGCCGGAGTTGCCGAACCCGGCGTCCGAACCCGCGGTGAAGGACTCACCGCTGGGCAGCGAGGTGGCCGGCGGGGCGACCGCGGCCGAGGAGGCCACGGCGGCGTGCTGGAGCAGCGCCCCCGAACCGGGGACGGTGCCCTCGACCAGGTCGAGCGCGACACCGGGGGGCATCGCGGCGGCCGACTGACCGGGGCCGACGTAGAGGGTCTGGCCGAGGGAGAAGCCGGCGGCGAGCGTGCAGCCGTCGGCCGCCTGACCGGACACCGGGACGCCGTCCACGGCCGGCTGGCCCTTGCCCGACCACAGCGCGACGCCGGAGGCGGACCCGCCCGTGGTGTCGGAGAGGACGAGCGCGAAGGAGGCAGGGCCGTCCGCCAGCCGGGACACCTGGCCGGCCACGGCGGCCAGCACCCGGTCGGCGCCGGGGCCGGCGACCCCCAGGCAGGCGTGCAGCGCAGCCACCAGCGCCGGCGACCCGGGGGCGTCGACCCACAGCAGGCCGCCACCACGGCGGGCGACGACAGAGTCTCCGGGGAGGACCTCACAGCGGTCGGGCATGACGACCAGACTAATGAGCCGTGACGGGATCCGGTGGGTCACTGGAACGAGGCACGCCGTGATCGCAGCCTGTTGAGCACGACCTGTACCAACCGTCACACCCGTCGCAGCCCTGACCACCACTCGGCGCGTTCGTCCAGAAACGCACAGTGACGGCGGTTCCCGTCCGTCCCACC
>NZ_SJEW01000072.1 GCF_005930475.1 Modestobacter altitudinis | reverse complement strand
GTGGTGGGCCGGGGTGGTGGCCGGGGGCGTGGTGCTCACGGTGGCCAAGGCAGTGAGCTCGCACTCGGCACTGGAGCGGGACGACGGACGCTTGGTCACCCTGGTCGGCGGGGTGCTGGTGACGGCGGTCGGGTTGTCGTTGCTGCGGTGGGCCGGCCGGGCGTGGTCGGTGCCCGGGACGACGCCGATCGTGCTGTCGCTGGGCCTCTATGCGGCCGCGGCGATCGGCCTGGACCAGATCACGATGGCGGTGGCCGGGCTGCGGCACCCGTGGGTGGCGCTGGCCGTGGCGACGTTCGTCGAAGAGGGCGGCGAGGCGGTCGCCGCGCTCGTGCTGCTGGTGGTCGTGTCCCGGTGGGTGCCGCGCCGCCACTGATCCGTCCGGGCGTGCTCGCTCAGTCGTAGGGGTTGGTCAGGACGGTGCGGGCCTGCAGGACGCTGAAGGTCGCCGGTGCGCCTTGGGTCGTGGTGGTGCCGGGAACGTCGGCCTGCACGCCGCCGTCGACGGAGTAGGTGGCGCTCCAGGTCGTGGTGAGCGAGGCGGTGTAGGTGCCCGATGAGTAGTCGTGGGTGATCGTGCCGTTCGGGTAGGGCTCGCCGGCTTCGGTGGAGGTGAGGACGGTGCCGTCACCGGTGTCCCAGGTGTAGGTGCTGGCGGTGGCCGCGATGTCGACGGAGAAGCCGCGGATGTCGACCGTGAACAGCTGGGTCGTCGGGCTGTCGGTGAAGAAGATGACCGGCAGGCCGACCAGGGCCTCGCCGGGTGGCTGCTGGCGGGTGGTCAGCTGAGGGAGCGGCAGTGTCTGGAAGTAGCGGAACACCTCGTCCGGCGAGGGCGGCGGGTTGAGGTCCGTGACGTCGACGCAGCTCTGAGCGTCATTGACCCAGTTGCCGTACGGCGTTCCAGCTGCCAGCGGTTCGTTTGGCGCAATGCCATCCACGGCGGTCTGCTGACCGGCGTTCAGCGGCTGCGCAAGTCGCTGACGTTGAATCACGTACAGGGCGATAAGCCTGCCCGGAACAAGAGGGCATGCGTCGCCACCAGGAACGCAACCACCGGCCACCGGATCCATTACTTGACACGGCGTGCGCAGCCTCCACCGGTACTGAGGAATGGCGGGAGCCATGTTGCTGGCTCTGCGCACGCCCACGCTGTCGGTGGACGAAACGTCGGCGGCCTCAAGGGTCACGGCGCCTTCGCCAGTCTCGGCCCCGATGCAGTGGGCTACGTATCCGGGGCAAGGGTCGGGTGCTGCTTTGGCCGTCGGTGGCGTCGCGAGGAGGATGGCGCAGAGAGATATAACTGCGACCTGAGCCGCCTTGGCAATTCGGGGCGTCATTGGAAAGTCAAGTCTGACATCTGCCACGAGACGAGTGCCGGCTCCCAAGTAAGAAGGGCTCCGCTTCCTGGGTAAGTGACCCCTTCTTGGTCGTAGCCAGGCAAAGCGCTGCCATCCTGCAATAGCAAGCGGGACGGCTTTTGGGTCAGTGACATCGAAAATTCTGCAGTCACACTCGTTAGGACTGGATCACTGCTCCCATTAAGGACGAAATCGGCACCTTCGATGACCTGCCCAGAATGTGCGACATCATCGATCCCGTCGGCGTACTGAAGGCAGGTTCGACAGTTGGGGCTGAGTTCGCGGAGGGCGTCTGTGCTCAGGTTGACGGTTGAACGGTTCATGAGGCTGACGTAGTACCCAAGAAACGCTTTCGCTGCTGCGGGGGTCTGCTCGCGCGCCTCGTCGGGCATGGGTAGGTCGGGCGGGCCGAGGGGTGGCAGGGTTGCGGTGGTCTCGGCGGCGCTGATCGAGGCTGAGGGCAGCGTCTCGTTGGCGGTCTCCCCACCGGAGCAGCCGGCGAGCACGGCAACGCCCATAACCGCCGCAGCAGCCACCCGCACGAGCCGCATGCGTGGTCCTCCCGTAGTCCCGGAACGCAAAAGTCCTCAGAGACTACGCAGGTCAGCGGCTCACCCGCGTCCCCCGAACGCCGTACCTGTGGACGGGAGAGTCGAGCTCTGCTCCAGATGTGGAGCAGAGCTCGAGCCTGCGGGGAGCAGGTGTGGACGTCAGTTGAGGTCTGCCCCCACCCGGGGGCAGAGCTCGAGCGTCACCGGGAGCAGTAGACGGTCAGCCGCTCGCGCTTGCGGAGCACGAACTCCGTCGTCGTCTCCCCGATCTCCCCGTCGTAGGCCACCTGCTGCGGCCCCGACAGCAACCGCACCCGCAGCTCCGACGCCTGGAACTCCGCGTACGACCGGCTGTGGTCCCCGACGCCCAGCAGCGTCGCCAGCACCGCGCGCGTGCGCCCGAACCGCAGGTCGGCACGCAGGTACTGCACGTCCAGCAGCCCGTCCTCCAGGCGCGGCCGCCACGCCGGCGACAGCCCGCGCGGCACGTAGCAGCCGTTGCCGATGAACAGGATCCACGCCGAGACCCGCCGTCCGTTGAGCTCCAGCTCCACCGGCGACCCGTGCCGCAGCACCTGGGCCGCCGCCACCGTCAGCGCCACCCACCTGCCCATCCGCCCGCTCAGCCGGTCGCGGCGCCGCACCATCTCCGGGTACGAGCCGATCGACGCGGTGTTCAGGAACGGCACCCCGTTCACCTCAGCCACGTCCACCTGCACGGCCGCCCCGCTCACCACCGCCCCTGCGGCCTCCGGCGGCGTCGCCACCCCCAGATCGCGCGCGAAGTGGTTCAGCGTTCCCGCGGGAACGACCGCCAGCGGCAGTCCGAACTCCAGCGCCACGGCCGCCGCCGCCGCCACGCTGCCGTCGCCGCCGGCCACGCCCAGCGCCCGAGCGCGACCCGACCGTGCGGCCTCGCCGAGCAGCTCGGCCACCCCTGCGTCCTCGCGCAGCTGCAGCACCTCCGCCCGGGGCAGCAGCTCCTGGATGTCG
Source organism: Modestobacter altitudinis (assembly GCF_005930475.1). Classification (GTDB taxonomy): domain Bacteria; phylum Actinomycetota; class Actinomycetes; order Mycobacteriales; family Geodermatophilaceae; genus Modestobacter; species Modestobacter altitudinis. Next base: position 22,404 of record NZ_SJEW01000072.1, on the reverse strand, counting down.
GCGGCCGGGTCGTAGTCCTCCCGGCCGGACCGCGGGTTCACCGCGACCACCAGCCCCTCGCCGTCCGGTAGCGCCGGTGCGTTCCAGGCCCGCCACACCCGTGCCGGCTCGACCGGCCGCACCCGCCACCAGCGCTGGGTCGCCAGCGCCACCGCGCTGCCGACGGCCATGCCGGCGGCGACGTCCCCCGGGTAGTGCACACCGACGTGCACCCGCGAGTAGCCCACCCCCAGCGCGAACGGCGCGATCAGCGCGCCCAGGGCCGGGCTCTCCAGCGCGACGCCGGTGGCGAACGCCGCCGCGGACGCCGAGTGGCCGCTGGGGAAGGACAGCGAGTCCGGTGGACGGCGCAGCGCCCGGGCGGAGGAGACGGCGGCCAGGTCCGGCCGCACCCGCTGGAAGACGCGCTTGAGGACGACGTTGACCAGCGCACTCGACAGCGCCATCGACCCGAGCCCGCGCACCGCCGCTCGCCGCGGACGCCCGCGCTGCAGGCCGAGCAGTCCACCGACCAGCGCCCAGAGCTTGCCGTGGTCGGCGAAGGTGGAGAGGCGGCGCAGCCACCGGTCGACCCGCGTCGTCGGCAGCCGACCGACACGCGCCAGCAGTGCGGCGTCCCAACGGCGCGGTGAAGGCACGGCGCGGACGCTAGTGGAGTGCGACGGGCGCGGAAGCCGCGCCGTGGCACTCCACCCACGAGGGGTCAGGCGCGCTTGCGGGCCCGGTAGGCGGCGACCGTCGAGCGGCTGGCGCAGGTGTTGGAGCAGTACCGGCGGCTGGCGTTGCGCGATGTGTCGACGTAGACGTTGCCGCAGCCCTCGGCGGAGCAGACGCCCAGCCGCTGCCAGCCGTGCTGGACGACGACCTGCGACAGGCCCATCGCCACCGTCGTCGTCAGCTGCTCGACGGCGCCGGCGTCCGGGCGGGCGTAGTGCAGGTGCAGCTCGCCGTCGTGGTCGGTGGCGTAGGGCCGGGGCGAGGCCAGCGCCAGCAGGGCGTTGAGCCGGGCCATCACGTCGGGCTCGCTCTCGGCCAGCGCGACGTCGCGGATCAGGGTCGCGGTCTGGGCGACCTGCCCGGCATCCTGCTCGGGCAGCGACAGCGACGTGCCGTCGGTGAACCACTCGGTGTGGGCGTCGAGGAACGCCCGCACCCAGCCCGGGTCCTCGCGGTCGGCGTTGGCCAGGTCGATCGCCAACTCCACCGCGTTCGACCCGTAGGTGTCGTAGTCCATTTGACTCCCTACGCCCGTGCTAGCCTCTGGAATCTGTAGGGACCCAACGCGCGTTGACCCCCTACAGATTCCCTCATCGCACAACCTGAAGTGAGCACAGTCATGCGTTCGTACCTCACCGTGTGGCGGTTGCCGTCCGCCCCGGTGCTCCTGCTCTCCGGCTTCGCCGGCCGTCTGCCGTCCTCCATGGTGCCGCTCGCGCTGCTCCTCATGGTGCAGCAGCAGACCGGGTCGTACGCGGTGGCCGGCGGCGTCTCGGCCACCTATGGCATCGCCACCGCCCTCGTCGCCCCGGTGCTCGGCCGGCTGGCCGACCGGCGCAGCCCGCGCGGCGTGCTGTTCGCGCAGTCCGCGCTCTACCCGCTGCTGCTGACGCTGGCCGCGGTCGTGGTCCTGGTCGGCTCGCCGGTGTGGGCGCTGCTGGCCGCGGCCGGCGCCGTCGGCGCCAGCACGCCGCTGGTCTCCGGCACCGTGCGGGCGCTGTGGTCCCGGGTCGACGCCCGCGTGCGCCCCACCGCGTACGCCCTGGACGCGACCGCCACCGAGCTGGTGTTCGTCGCCGGCCCGTCGCTGGTCGCCGTCCTCGCCCTGGTCGCCAGCCCCTCGATCGCCCTCGCGGTCGCCGGTGTGCTCGGCGTCGCCGGTGCGCTGGGCATCGCCACCAGCGCGGCTCTGCGCGCCTGGGTTCCTGCGCCGGCCGAGCGGCGACCGCTGTTCGCGACGGTGACCACGCCCGGGATGCCGCGCATCCTGCTCAGCGGCACCGCGCTGATGCTGGGCATCGGCGCGCTCGAGGTCGCCGTCCCGGCCTTCGCCGACGCGGCCGGCGCCCCGGGGATGTCCGGCCTGCTGCTCGCCGTCTGGGCGCTCGGCTCGGCCGGTGGCGGCCTCTGGTTCGGCGCCCGGATGATCAGCGCCACGCTGCCCCGGCAGTACCGCTGGGGGCTGCTGGGCGTGACCGTCGGCCTGGCCCCGCTCGCCGCGGTGTCCAGCCCGTGGCTGCTCGGCGTCCTGCTGTTCCTGGGCGGGACGGCGATCGCCCCGACGCTGACCGTGCAGAGCTCGCTGGTCGGCTCGATCGCCCCGGCGTCGGCCACCACCGAGGCGTTCACCTGGCTCTCGACGGTCTCCTTCGGTGCCTCCGCGATCGGGGCCGCCGTGGGTGGCGCGCTCATCGAGACCAGCGTCGGCGTGGCCGGCGCGCTGGTCCTCGCCACCCTGGCCGGCGCGCTCGCCGTGCTGGTCACGCTGCTGCCGGGCCGCCGCCCGACGACGCCGGCCGCACCGCGCCGGGACGTCGTCCACGCCTGAGCCGACGGCGTCCCGCCACCCGTGTGGGGGGACGCCCGCAGGCGCTGGTAACCTCTCTTCTCGGTGGTTCCGAGGCAACTCGGAGCCCGGGAGGCTTCGCCTAGTCCGGTCTATGGCGCCGCACTGCTAATGCGGTTTGGGTTAATCCCCATCCCGGGTTCAAATCCCGGAGCCTCCGCGCACCACAACTGAACACGCACCCGTAGCTCAACGGATAGAGCATCTGACTACGGATCAGAAGGTTAGGGGTTCGAGTCCCTTCGGGTGCACGTCTGGTTGAGACAGCGCGCGGCCCCGTTCCTCTTCGTGAGGAGCGGGGCCGTCCGTGTTTCCGGGAGGGCCTCATGGAGCGACCGCGGCCGCTGACCCGCATCGGCCTGACGCTGCTGGGCGTCGTCGTCCTCGCCGGTGGCATCGCGTTGGGCCGGTCGCTCCCCGAGCCCGACGGCGTCCCCGGCGGCCGGACGGCGGGCCAGACGAGCAGCACCTCGCCCTGCCCGACACCCGCGGCGACCGAGCAGCCGGTCTGCGACGCCGGCTGAGCGGCAGACTGCCGGGCATGAACCGCAGCGACGTCCACCAGGTCGCCGACGGCGTGTTCCGCGTCGACGGCGGCATCGTGAACTGGTACCTGCTGCGCGACGGCCGGGACCTCACGCTGGTCGACGCCGGCTACCCGGGCAACGCCGGGGACGTCGAGTCCTCGATCCGGCTGCTCGGCCACGACCCGCGCGACGTCCGGGCGCTGCTGGTCACCCACGCGCACGCCGACCACATCGGCGCCGCCGGTCCGCTGCACGCGCAGTACGACACCCCCGCCTACTGCAGCGCCGCCGAGGTCCCGCACGCCCACCGGGAGTTCCTCGAGCAGGTGACGCCGGTGCAGGTGCTCGCCAACGCCTGGCGGCCGGGCGTGCTGCCGTGGGCGCTACGGGCGATCCGGCTCGGCGGGACGACGCCGACCGCGGTCCCGCACGCGCAGCCCTTCCCCGGGACCGGCCCGCTGGACCTGCCCGGCGGGCCGGTGCCGGTGCCGACGCCGGGGCACACCCGCGGGCACAGCGCCTTCCACCTGCCGTCCGTCGGGGCGGTGCTCACCGGCGACGGGCTGGTCACCGGGCACCCCACCTCGCGGCGCACCGGTCCGCAGCTGCTGCCCGGCTTCTTCGACCACGACCGGCCGGCGACGGTGGCCACGCTGGCGCCGCTGGCCGGACTGGACGCCGAGCTGGTGCTGCCCGGCCACGGGGAGCCCTGGCACGGGCCGGTCGCCGACGCGGTGGCCGCTGCCCGGAGCTAGGTACCCGCCAGGACCGCCGGCAGGGCTCAGCCGGCGGTCACCCCGCCCGGTGGAGGATCGGTCGCAGCAGCCCGGCGAGCGCCTCGGGCTGCGACAGGAACGGCGAGTGCCCGGTGTCCATCCGAAGCACCTCGCCTGCCCGCTGAGCCATCGCTTCCTGCGCGAACGGGGGGATCGCCTGGTCCTGCCCGCAGATCACGTACGTGCTCGGTACCGCTTTCCACGCGGCGTTCGTGAGCGGCTGCTCGAAGGCGGCCAGCGAGTGCGCTGAGACGCGGGCCACCGACCGCGCGGTCAGCTCCGGCGGGACGTCGTTGTAGAAGACCGCCTCAGGCGTGCTGACCAGCACATGGTCGCCATGGATGTCCCACCACGGCGGAGGCGTACCGCCGACCGCGCCCAACAGCGACTCCCCTTCGTCGAGCAGGAAGGCGCAGAGGTAGACGAGGTGCGCGACGCCGCTGTCAGCGGTGACCGCTTCGGTGATCACCGCTCCGCCATAGGAGTGACCCAGGACGACGGTCGGCGCGTCGATACCAGCCAGCGCCGACCGGACCGCTGCCGCGTCGGCGTACAGGTCCCCTGGTGCGGCCGGGTCGTTCCCCACACTCGGCAGGTCGATGGTGTGGATCGGCACATCGCCGAGTGCCTCAGCGAGCGGCTCCCAGCACCAGGAGCCGTGCCAGGCACCGTGGACGAGGACCAGTGTGGGAGTCATCGGCTGTGCTCCGTCGAGGGTCAGCGCCGGTGGGCATCCTGTCCGGCCACCGGTCGGCGCGCAGTGTGGCACGGCACGTCTTCGCCGGCCCAGCCACACCACGCCGGCGAACTCGGCGGCGCTGGAGTCGCGGCCGAGGCCGCGATCGGCGGACGCGGCACCAGCGGCGGAAGCCGGCCACCTGGACGTCGCCGCTGTCGAAGCGGGCCGCCGTCCCCTCGATGCCGGCCGGAGTGGCCGCGGCGCGCGAGCCCGTAGCGCTCCTTCACCCGGCGGTTGGCCGCGGTCATCGCCGACCGGCTCAGCTCGACGAACTCGGGGAGCGGGTGGCTCGCGCCGACGCGGAAGACGTCCTCCACGACGGTGGAGGGGGAGTAGACGTACTCCTGGCTGCTCTCGGGCCACTGGACGTCGACCGTCACCTCGGGCACGAGGCCAGTGGGCGCGAGGACGATGGCGGGCGGGGGGCCGGTCCTGACGGTCTGGCCGCGTTGGTCGGTCCCTCCAGCGGTGGAGGGCCACTCATACCGGTTGCCCCCGCCCGCGCTCACTGTGACTCCGCTCACAGATCGAAGTCAAGAGCCCGTCGGCGCGCCGCTGGAACCCCGTGGGACGACCAGCACCGGCACGGTCGCCGCGCGCAGGATCTTCGTCGCCGTCGACCCCACGAACACCCGGGCCAGCGGTCCCAGCCGGGACGACCCGACGACGAGCACGTCGCCCGGCACCCACGGCACGGCGGCGACCGCCCCCAGCCAGCCGGCCCCGCGGGCCAGCAGGGTCTCCGGCGCCGGGCCGGGCCCCGGCCAGCTCGCCACCACCTCGTCCAGCGAGCCCTGCACCTGGGTGGCCCACTCCTCGCTGACCACCTGCTCCATCCGCAGCCCGGTCTCCGACGGCAGCATCGCCGCCCGCTCCGGCACGAACGTGACCAGCCGGATCGGCACCCCCCAGCGCTCGGCGAGGTCCCGCGCCGCGGCCAGTGCCTCCCGGGATCGGGCGGTGCCGGCCCAGGCGCAGGTCAGCCGGGTGGGCCGGGTCGGTGCCGGCCACTCCCGGGGCGCGAGCGCCAGCGGCGCGGGGGAGCTGTGCAGCAGCCGCTCGGCCACCGAGCCGGGGGAGAACCGCCCGACCGGTGCCCCGGCCGCCGCCCCGAGCACCAGCACCCTCGCCCGGTACCGGTGTGCGGCCTCGACCAGCCCCGACGGCACCGACGAACCGGGGACGACGGCGGTCCGGGCGTCGTCCACACCGGCGGCCCGCAGGGCGGTGACCGCCTCGCTCTGCCGAGTGGCGGTGAGCGCGGCGCGCCACTGCCGGTACTCGCGGTCGACCCGGGAGGCGATCGCGCTCACCGGGTCCGGCGGCACCACGGTCACCACGACGACGGGGGCGCCGTCGGCGCGGGCGAGCTGGGCGGCCAGCTGCAGCGCCGCGTCGTCCCCACCGCCGTGCTCGGCGGCCTCCCACCCCAGCAGCACCGTCATCGCGGCGGCGTCCGCAGTCGGGAGTGCGTGCGCGAGTAGGTGACGTAGACGACGGCGGCCAGCGTCAGCCAGCCGGCGAACAGCGCGAACGTCGTCCCGCTCAGCCCGGAGATCAGGTAGAGGCAGAACGCGACCGACAGGACCGGGACGACGGGGTACCCGGGCACCCGGAACCCGCGGGGCAGGTCCGGTGCGGTGCGGCGGAGCACCATCACGCCGATCGAGACGACGGTGAACGCGACCAGCGTGCCCATGCTGGTCAGGTCGATGAGGAAGTCCAGCGGCACGAACCCGGCCAGCAGCCCCACGAACACCGCGACGGCGACGGTGCCGCGCACCGGGGTGAGCGTGCGCGGGTCGACCTTGGCGAACAGCGACGGGATCATCCCGTCCCGGCTCATCGCGAACAGGATGCGGGTCTGGCCGTACATCGTCACCAGGGTCACCGAGAAGATCGAGATCACCGCGCCGGCGGCCAGCACGACGCCCGGCCAGGTCGATCCGGTGACCCGCTCCAGGATCAGCGCCAGCCCGGCCTCCTGGCCCTCGAACTCCCCGGCCGGCTGTGCGCCGACCGCGGAGAACGCCACCAGCAGGTAGACCACGGTGACCACCACGAGGGCGCCGACGATCGCCAGCGGCAGCGTCCGGCGCGGGTCACGGACCTCCTCCCCGGCGGTGGAGACGGCGTCCAGGCCGATGAAGGAGAAGAAGATGGTCGAGGCCGCGGCGCTGATGCCGGCCACGCCCATCGACGCGAACGGGGTCAGGTTGTCGCTGCTGAACCCGGTGAAGGCGATGACCACGAACAGCAGCAGGACGGCGACCTTGATCACCACCATCACCGCGTTCGCCCGCGCCGACTCGCTGGCGCCGCGGACCAGCAGCAGCGCGCACAGCACCACCAGCACGATCGCCGGCAGGTTGACCACCCCGCCCGCGCCCGGCGCCGCGGACAGCGCGTCGGGGATCCGCACGCCGATGGTGTCGTCGAGCAGCTGGTTGAGGTACTCGCTCCAACCGACCGCGACCGCGCCGGAGCTGACCGCGTACTCCAGCACCAGGCACCAGCCCACCGCGTAGGCGACGACCTCGCCGAGGGTCGCGTACGCGTAGGAGTACGAGGAGCCCGCCACCGGGATGGTCGAGGCCAGCTCGGCGTAGCAGAGCGCGGTGAACCCCGCGGTCACCGCGGCGATGACGAAGCTCAGGACGACGGCAGGGCCGGCCTCGGGCACCGCCGTGGTGAGCACGAAGAAGATGCCGGTGCCGATCGTGGCGCCGATGCCGAAGCTCATCAGCTGCAGCGGGCCGATCCGGCGGGCGAGCCCACCACCGCCGTCCTCCCCGCCGGTCTCGGCCACCATCGCCGAGACGGGCTTGCGACGGAACAGCTGCTGGCGCACAGACGGTGCGGTCACCCGGGAGACTGTCCCGCGATCGGCGAGCGCTGACCACCCGACCGGTCCCTGAGGGCAGAAGTGGCCACTTCTGCCCTCAGGGGTCAGGGGCGGTGGCGGAGGACCTCGCGGGTGAGCTGGCCGACGGCGGTGTGCCCGGTCAGGCCCAGGGTCAGGTCGAACTCGCCCAGCACGTCCTCGACCACCTGCCGCACGCCCTCCTCGCCGGCCACGCCCAGCCCCCAGGCGAACGGCCGGCCGAGCAGCACCGCCCGGGCGCCCAGCGCGACGGCGACCAGCACGTCGGCGCCGCTGCGCACGCCGCTGTCGAACAGCACCGGCACCCGGTCGGCGACGGCGTCGACCACGTCGGGCAGGGCGTCCAGCGCGGCGATCGAGCGGTCCACCTGACGCCCGCCGTGCGTGCTGACCACCAGGCCGTCGACCCCCTCGTCGACCGCCCGCCGCGCGTCGTCGGGGTGCAGCACCCCCTTGAGCACGATCGGCAGCCGGGTCCGCTGCCGCAGCCAGGCCAGGTCCGCCCAGGTGATCGAGGGCCGGGAGTAGATGCCGAGGAAGACCTCCACGGCCGCGCGGGGGAGCGGTGAGCGCAGCGCCTCGCGCAGCGGCAGGCCGGTGGCCCGGGACCACGCCCGGGACATGCCCACCAGCGCCCGGACGGCGGACGGGTTCGGCCGCGGCTGCGGGTCGCGGGGGCTGCCGGCCGCGGCCGCGCGCTCCTCGACCAGCCGGCGGAACACCGGGTCGGAGGTGTACTGCGCGATCCCCTTGCCCAGCGCGAACGGCAGGTGCCCGAGGTCGAGGTCGCGCGGCCGCCAGCCCAGCATCGTGGTGTCCAGGGTGACCACGGCCGCCTCGCAGCCGCTGGCCTCCGCCCGGCCCAGCAGGCTCTCCACCAGCTCGTCGGAGGTCGACCAGTACAGCTGCATCCAGCGCGGGTGCTCGCCCATCGCCGCCGCGGTGGTCTCCATCGGCACCGACGCCTGGTTGGAGAACACCATCGGGACGCCGAGCGACGCAGCCGCCCGGGCGACGGCGAGGTCGGCCTCGGGGTGCACCAGCTCCAGGGCGCCCACCGGGCCGAGCAGCAGCGGTGCCGGCAGTCGCCGTCCGAACAGCTCGACCGAGGTGTCCCGCGCGCTCACGTCCCGCAGCACCCGGGGGACCACCGCCCAGCGGTCGAACGCCGTCCGGTCGGCGCGCTGGGTGTCCTCGTCGCCGGCGCCGCCGGCCACGTAGCCGTACGCGCGGGCGCCCAGCCGGCGCCGCGCCTCGGCCGCCAGGTGCCGGTAGACCGTCGGCACCCGCGGGTGCCGGCCGTACACCCCCGCCCGGTAGATCGCGTCCTGCCGCCGCCGCCCGGTCCCCGCCGCTGAACTCACCCGGCCACCGTAGTGACCTGCCTCTCCCCGACGTCCCGCTGCCGGGTCACGGGCGACACGCGCGGGACGACACGCCGCGGACACGGATGTGACTGGTGTGGCGTACGGGACGGGCGGGACGTTCCTCGTACATGGTTGAGGCAGTTCCGGGGCAGAGCACTGACACGCCGCAGGACCAGCCGTGCGACAGGTGTGAGATCGGGGGGACGACCGTGCCGACCAAGTCCACCCGTTCCGCGTCCGCCGCCGTCCTGCTCGTGCTGGCGACCGCCGGTGTCCTGCTCACCGCGGCCGTCGCGGTGGCCGGTCCGGCCGCCGCCATCGAGGACCCGCGTCGCCCCACCGCCGAGATCACCCACGGGCCCAGTTGCGGTCCCGGCGTCGTCCGGGTCGAGGTCACCAACGGCACGCAGGCGCGCCGGGTGGCGCTGGTCTTCGACGGCGCCGCCGAGCAGGACGTCGCCCAGCTGGCCGGCGGCGAGCAGACCGAGCTCGCCAGCGTCGACGTCGACTGGGGTCAGACGGTCGAGGTGTCGGTGACCGTCATCCGGCCCGACGGCACCACTGAGGCGCCGATCGAGTTCGGCACCTACACCCGGCCGAGCGCCGAGGACTGCGCGGCGGTCGCGCCGGTCGCGCTGACCTCCGACCCCGCCGCGACCCCGGTGCTGGACCGGGGCACCGACCAGCCCACCTGGGGGGACCACGACGCCGGTCCCGCGGCGGCCAGCGCCTCGTCGGACTCCGTCGCGCCGGGGGGCGTGGTCACCGTGCGGGCCACCGGGTTCACCCCCGGGGAGCCGGTCGAGGTCACCCTCCTCGGCCGCGACGGCGCACTGACCACCGTCGAGGCCGCGCCCGACGGCAGCGTCGAGGCGGTCGTGCAGATCCCGCGCGCCGCCGCGCTCGGGACGGCGACCGTGCAGCTCGCCGGCGGCACCTCCTCCGCCACCGCCGGGCTGGACCTGCAGGTCGCCGCCCGCATCCGGCCGCTGGCCGAGCAGTCCACCTCCGTTCCCGTGCTCGCCGCGGGGGCCTCCCTGATCGGCGCCACCGGGCTGCTGGGCCTGCAGGCGGCCCGGCGTCCGCGCGCCGCTGCCCTGCCGGCGCCCTGCTGAGCGACGAGGACGTGGAACCCCCCATGGACCAGCACCTGGACCGGCGGCACGACGGCGCCCCGCCGCGTGGGGTGCCGCGGGACGTCCGCGGCCTGGCCGGTGCCGGCCCGAGCGCGACGGAGACCTGGCTGCGCATCGTGCAGGTGCACGACCGGATCACCCGCCGGGTCGACTCCGCGCTGCACCGCCAGCACGGGCTGTCCCTCACCGGCTTCGAGGTGCTCCGGCGGATCGCCGAGTCACCCGACGCGCGGGCCTCGATGGGCGACCTGGCCGAGGCGGTCGGGCTCAGCCGGCCCGGCATCACCAGCACCGTGAACCGGCTGGTGGACGAAGGGCTGGTCACCCGCGAGCGGCACGGCGGCGACCGCCGGCTGCTGCACGCCAGCCTGACCGACGTCGGCCGGGAGCGGGTCCGCGCCGCCCGCTCGACCCACGACGACCTGGTCGCGCACCTGCTGACCATGCTCGGGGACGACGCCGCCCTGGTCACCGACGCCCTCGCCCGGGTGTCGTCCGCCGCCCGCCGACCCTGACGGCAGCGGGCCGAGAGACCTGGCGTGACGATCACCCGAACGGGTATCGAGTGGTCTGGCCCCGGACAACTTAAAGCCCGTAGTGTTTCGCCCGGTGGAGCGCGGGAACCGATCGAGCATGACGGACGTCCTGCGCGACTGCACGGTCGTCGTCCCGACGATCGGCCGTCCGTCGCTCGACGTCCTGCTCGACGCCCTGGCCACCGGCACCGGGCCGCACCCCGCTGAGCTGGTCCTGGTCGACGACCGCCCGACCGGCCCGCCGCTGTCCCCAGAGCGCCCGGGCCTCCCGCCGGTCCGGGTGGTTCGCACCGGCGGCGGCGGGCCCGCTGCCGCGCGCAACCTGGGCTGGCGCACCGCCCGCACCGGCTGGATCGCCTTCCTCGACGACGACGTCGTCCCCGACCCCGACTGGTACGACCGGCTCGCCGAGGACCTCGCCGCGCTGCCGGCCGAGGTGGCCGGCACCCAGGGCCAGGTCCGGGTGCCGCTGCCCGAGGACCGCCGCCCCACCGACTGGGAGCGCGGCACCGCGGGGCTCGCCACCAGCAGCTGGATCACCGCCGACCTGGCCTACCGCCGCGCCGCGCTCGCCGCGGTCGGCGGCTTCGACGAGCGCTTCCCGCGCGCCTTCCGCGAGGACTCCGACCTGGCGCTGCGCGTGATGGACACCGGCTCGACGCTGGCCCGCGGCCGGCGGTGGATCACCCACCCGGTGCGTCCGGTCGACCGGTGGGTGTCCGCACGCGTGCAGGCCGGCAACGCCGACGACGTGCTGATGCGCCGGCTGCACGGGCCGACCTGGAGGGAACGCGCCGACGCCGCCGTCGGCCGCCGTCCCCGCCACCTCGCGGTCACCGCCGCCGCCCTCGGCGCGGTCGGCCTGCTGGTGGCGGGCAGGCCGCGCGGGGCGGCGCTGGCCGCGCTGGGCTGGGCCGCCGGCACCGCCGAGTTCGCCTGGGCCCGGATCGCCCCCGGCCCGCGCGACCGCACCGAGGTCGCCACCATGCTCGCCACCAGCGCGCTCATCCCCCCGCTGGCCAGCTGGCACTTCCTCCGCGGCGCCGTCCAGCACCGCCGGGTCACCGCCTGGCGCGGGCTGCCCGACCTGGTGCTGTTCGACCGCGACGGCACCCTGGTGCACGACGTCCCCTACAACGGCGACCCCGACCAGGTCCGCCCGGTCGACGGCGCCCGCGAGGCGCTGGACGAGCTGCGCGCCCGCGGCGTGCGGATCGGCCTGGTCAGCAACCAGTCCGGCGTCGGCCGCGGGCTGATCACCCGCGCGCAGGTCGACGCGGTCAACGCCCGGCTGGCCGAGCTGCTGGGCCCCTTCGACACCGTCCAGGTCTGCCCGCACACCCCCGAGGACGGCTGCGACTGCCGCAAGCCCGCGCCGGGCATGGTGAAGGCCGCCTGCGCCGAGCTCGACGTCGACCCCGCCCGGTGCCTGGTCATCGGCGACATCGGCGCCGACGTCGGCGCGGCCACGGCCGCCGGCGCCGCCTCGATCATCGTGCCGACGCCGGTCACCCGGCCGCAGGAGATCGCCGCCGCGCCGCACCGGGCGCCCACGCTGACCGCGGCCGTCGCCGACGTCCTGGCCGGCTCGTGGTGAACCATCCCCGCACCTTCGCGCGCAAAACCGCGGGCACTTTCCCGCGCGAAAGTACGGGCACCTTCGCGCGCGAAAGTGCAGGGGCGGTGCTCGTCGCGCGGCTGGACAACGCCGGGGACGTGCTGCTGCAGGGCCCGCTGGTCCGGGCCGTCGCCGCCGGGGCGGAGCGGGTGGTCTTCCTGGCCAGTCCGCAGGGCACCGCCGCCGCGGAGCTGCTCCCGGGTGTGGACGACGTGCTGACCTGGCACTGCCCGTGGATCGACGGCGACCCTCAGCCGGTGGACGCCGCCGACCTCGCCGCGCTGACCGAGCGGGTGCGGGCCCTCGGCGTCGACGAGGCGGTCATCAGCACCTCCTTCCACCAGTCACCGCTGCCGCTCGCGCTGCTGCTGCGGTCGGCCGGCGTCGGGCGGCTGAGCGCGATCAGCGTCGACTACCCCGGCTCGCTGCTCGACGTCCGGCACCGGGTGGACGACGACCTGCCCGAACCCGAGCGCGCACTCTCCCTGGCCCGGGCCGCCGGCTTCGCGCTGCCCGAGGGCGACGACGGCCGGCTCGCCGTCCGCCGTCCGCTGCCGACGGTCGACCACGAGCCGGGGTACGTGGTGCTGCACCCCGGTGCCTCGGTGCCCGCCCGCGCCTGGCCCGCCGACCACTGCGCGGAGGCCGTCGAGGCGCTCGCCGACGCCGGCTGGCGGGTGCTGGTGACCGGCGGGCCAGGGGAGCGCGCGCTCACCGCGGCCGTCGCCGGCACCCGCGGCACCGACCTCGGTGGGGCCACCACGCTGGCCGGGATGGCCGCGCTGCTCGACGGTGCCGCGGCGGTCGTCGTCGGCAACACCGGCCCGGCGCACCTGGCCGCCGCCGTCGGCACCCCGGTCGTCTCGCTGTTCTCCCCGGTCGTGCCGGCCGTGCGGTGGGCGCCCTACGGCGTCCCGACCGTGCTCCTCGGCGACCAGTCGGCACCCTGCCGGGACACCCGCGCCCGCGAGTGCCCGGTGCCCGGCCACCCCTGCCTGTCCTCCGTTCCCGCGGCCGACGTCGTCGCCGCCGTCGAGAAGCTGGTCGCCGCATGAAGGTCCTGCTCTGGCACGTGCACGGGTCGTGGACGACGTCGTTCGTCCAGGGCCCGCACGAGTACCTGCTGCCGGTCACGCCCGATCGGGGCCCCGACGGGCTGGGCCGCGCGCGCACCTGGGACTGGCCGGCGTCGGTCCGCGAGGTGACCCCTGAGCAGCTGCCCGACACCGAGGTCGACGTCGTCGTGCTGCAGCGCACCCGGGACCTCGAGCTGGTGCGCGAGTGGCTGGGCCGCGAGCCCGGGCGCGACCTGCCGGCGGTCTTCCTCGAGCACAACGCCCCCGACGGCGCCGTGCCGAACACCCGGCACCCGCTGGCCGACCAGGCCGAGATCCCGATCGCCCACGTCACGTACTTCAACCAGCTGTTCTACGACAACGGGACGGCGCCGACCGTCGTCATCGAGCACGGCATCGTCGACCCCGGCGAGCGGTACACCGGCGAGCTGGCCCGGGCCGCGGTCGTGGTCAACGAGCCGGTCCGGCGCGGCCGCTACACCGGTGGTGACCTGCTGCCGCTGCTGGCCGAGGCCGCGCCGCTCGACGTCTTCGGCATGGGCCTGACCGGGCTCCACGAGCGCTACGACCTCGACCCCGGCCGGGTCGGGCTGCACGACGACCCGCCGCAGGCCGCGATGCACGCCGAGCTGGCCCGCCGCCGGGTGTACGTCCACCCGGTGCGCTGGACCTCCCTCGGGCTGTCGCTGCTGGAGGCGATGCACCTGGGCATGCCGGTCGTCGCGCTGGCCACCACGGAGGCCGTCGAGGCGGTGCCGGCCGAGGCCGGGGTGCTCTCCACCCGCCCGCAGCGGCTCGCCGAGGCGGTGCGCACCTTCGTCGGCGACCCGGACGCCGCCCGGCTGGCCGGCAAGGCCGCCCGCGCCGCCGCGCTGGAGCGCTACGGACTGGCGAGGTTCCTCGCCGACTGGGACCGGCTCCTGGGAGAGGTGACGCGATGAGGATCGACCTGGTCAGCGAGCACGCCTCTCCGCTCGCCGCCATCGGCGGCGTGGACGCCGGCGGGCAGAACGTGCACGTCGCCGCGCTCGCCGCCGGCCTGGCCACCCGCGGCCACGAGGTCACCGTGCACACCCGCCGCGACGACCCGGACCTGCCCGACCGGGTGCGCACCGCCGACGGCTACGACGTCGCGCACGTGACCGCCGGCCCGGTCGCCACGCTGCCCAAGGACGACCTGCTGCAGCACATGGGCACCTTCGCCGACGTGCTGCACGCCTCCTGGGCACAGGAGCGGCCCGACGTCGTGCACGCGCACTTCTGGATGAGCGGGCTGGCCTCCGTCCAGGCCGCCGCCGACCTCGACGTCCCGGTGCTGCAGACCTTCCACGCGCTCGGCTCGGTCAAGCGCCGGCACCAGGGCGACGCCGACACCTCGCCCGAGCAGCGCATCGACCTCGAGCGCGGGCTGTGCGCCGACGTCGACCACGTCGTGGCCACCTGCAGCGACGAGGTGTTCGAGCTCCGCCGGCTGGGCCTGCCCAGCGACCGGGTCTCCATCGTGCCGTGCGGCGTCGACACCGCCGAGTTCACCCCGCGCGGCCCGGTCGCCGCACGCTCGCGCCGGCCGCGGCTGCTGGTGCTCGGCCGGCTGGTCGAGCGCAAGGGCCAGGAGGACGCCGTCCGGGCGCTCACTGCGGTGCCGGACGCCGAGCTCGTCGTCGTCGGCGGGCCGCCGACCGACCGGCTGGACGACGACCCGGAGGTGCAGCGGCTGCGCGGCATCGCCTCCGAGCTCGGGGTGGGCGACCGGCTGGTCTTCGCCGGTGCGGTCGCCCGGGCCGACGTGCCGGGTTGGATCCGCTCGGCCGACGTCGTCCTCGCGGTGCCCTGGTACGAGCCGTTCGGCATCACCCCGCTCGAGGCGATGGCCTGCGGCCGCCCCGTCGTCGCCACCGCCGTCGGCGGGCTGGTCGACACCGTCGCCGACGGGGTCACCGGTGACCTGGTGCCGCCACGCGACCCGACCGCCCTCGGCGCGGCCCTCGCCGCGCTGCTCGCCGACGACGAGCGGCGGGCCGCCTACGGCGCCGCCGGCGTCCGGCGGGCCCGCACCCGCTACCGCTGGTCCCGCGTCGTCGCCGACACCGACGCCGTCTACCGCCAGGTGCTCGCTGCCCGCGCGCCCGTCCTGCTGGAGGAGTCCCGATGAGCACCGCCCCGTTCCGCTCCGCCGAGGTGGTCTCACCCGACACCTGCACCCACCTCACCGGCTCCGACCACATCACCTCGCTGACCGTGGCGCTGCGCGGGCTCACCGACTCCGTCGACACCCTCGACCGCTGGGGCCGGCTGCTGGCTGACGTGCTGACCGGCGAGTCCCGCGGCCGGTTGATGGCCGCGGGCAACGGCGGCAGCGCCGCCCAGGCCCAGCACCTCACCGCCGAGCTGGTCGGCCGCTACCGCGCCGACCGGCCGCCGTTCTCCGCGATCTGCCTGAACGCGGAGACCTCGTCGCTGACCGCGATCGCCAACGACTACCCGGCCGACGAGCTCTTCGCCCGCCAGGTGGAGGCGCACGGCCGGCCCGGTGACGTGCTCGTGCTGCTGTCCACCTCCGGCCGGTCGCCGAACGCCGTCACCGCCGCCCGCCGCGCCCGCGACTGCGGCCTCACCGTGCTGGCGATGACCGGCCCGGCGCCCAACCCGCTGGCCGCCGTCGCCCACGAGACCCTGGCGATCGAGTCGGAGTGGACGGCGACCGTGCAGGAGTGCCACCTGGTCGCGCTGCACCTGCTCTGCGCCGCGTTCGACGCCGCCGTGCTGGCCGAGCCCGCGCGCGTGGCCACCAGCAACCACGTGCAGGTCGTCGAATGAGCGGACAGGGGCGTGAGCATCGCAGCGAGGAACGAGCGAGGAGCGGAGCGCCCCGCGGGAGCGAACGACGAGGATCGATCGTCGTCGTCGGGGACGCCCTGCTCGACGTCGACCTGGTCGGGACGGCGTCCCGGCTGACCCCGGACGCGCCGGTGCCGGTGGTCGAGGACGTCGAGCGCCGCGAGCGCCCCGGTGGCGCCGCGCTGGCCGCCGTGATCGCCGCCCAGTCCGGTGCCGACGTCGTCCTGGTGACCCCGCTCGGCGACGACGACGGCGCCCGGCGGCTGCGGGCGCTGCTCGCCGGCCGGGTCCGGCTCATCGAGATCCCGGCGACCAGCGCCACCCCGGTGAAGTCCCGGATCCGGGTGGGCGACCACTCGGTGGCGCGGCTGGACACCGGCGGGTCGGCTGCCACCTTCGGCGCGCTGCCGGCCGAGGCGGCCCGTGCGATCGGCAGCGCCGCCGCCGTCCTGGTCGCCGACTACGGCCGGGGGACGACGTCGGCCGCCGACGTCCGCGCGGCGCTGTCCGCCGCCCGCGGCCCGGTGGTCTGGGACCCGCACCCGCGCGGCGCCGACCCGGTGCCCTCCACCCGGCTGGTCACCCCCAACGGCGCCGAGGCCGCCCGGGTGGCCGGTGCCGACGTGACCGGCAACGGGCTGGCCGCCGTCGGTGCGCGGGCGCAGGCCCTGATCGCCCGCTGGGGTGTCGGCGCGGTCGCGGTCACCCTGGGCTCGCGCGGTGCGCTGCTGTCCTACGGCGAGGGCGCCCCGATGGTCGTGCCGGCGGTGCCGGTGACCGGCGGCGACCCGTGCGGGGCCGGGGACTCCTTCGCCGCCGCGGTGACCGTCGCGTTGGCCGGTGGCGGGGTCACCGGCGAGGCGGTCACCTCGGCGGTCGCCGCCGCCGGGGCGTTCGTCGCCCGCGGCGGGGCCGCGGCCTGGGACGCCGTCCCCACCGCCGCGACGCCTGCCGCTCCCGGGGTCGACGGGCTGCTGGACCGGGTCCGCGCGGCCGGCGGGACGGTCGTGGCCACCGGCGGCTGCTTCGACCTGCTGCACGCCGGGCACGTCGCCACGCTGCGGGCCGCCCGCGGGCTCGGCGACTGCCTGGTGGTCTGCATCAACTCCGACGACTCGGTCCGCCGGCTCAAGGGCCCCACCCGGCCGCTGGTCACCGCCGTCGACCGGGCGCGGGTGCTGGAGGCACTGGAGTTCGTCGACGCGGTGGTCGTCTTCGACGAGGACACCCCGTCGGCCGTGCTCGAGCAGCTGCGCCCCGACGTCTGGGCCAAGGGCGGCGACTACGCCGGCGCCGACCTCCCCGAGGCCGCCGTGCTGCAGACCTGGGGCGGCCAGGCCGTCGTCCTGCCCTACCTGGACGGCCACTCGACCACCGCCCTGGTCGAGCGCTCCCGAGCTTGATGGCGCACCCCTTCCCGGTTTCGGCGCCGAAACCTGCCCCGGTTTCGGCGCCGAAACCTGAGGGGGGCCGGGCGACGGCGGTGGTGCTGCGGCCGTTGGGGCTGGGGGACCTGCTGACCGGGGTGCCGGCGATCCGCGGGGTCCGGGCCGCGGTACCGGACCACCGGCTGGTGCTGGCCACCACCCGCGCGCTGCAGCCGCTCGCCGCGCTGATCGACGCCGTCGACGAGGTGCTGCCCGCGGTCGAGCTCGAGCCACTGGACTGGGCCGGTCCGCCACCGGAGCTCGCCGTCGACCTGCACGGCAAGGGTCCGCTGTCGCACGTCGTCGTCGCGGACCTGCAGCCGGAGCGGCTGCTCACCTTCGACAGCCCGGGCTATCCCGGGCCGGCCTGGTACCCGGACGAGCACGAGGTCCGGCGCTGGTGCCGGCTGGTCTCCGAGGGCCTGGACGTCGCCTGCGACCCGGACGCGCTGGACCTGGCGGTGCCCGACCTGGTGCCGCCGGTCGCCGGGGTCGCCGTCGTGCACCCGGGCGCGGCCTTCCCGGGCCGCCGCTGGCCGCCGGAGCGGTTCTCCGCCGTCGCTGCGCACCTCGCGGCGTCCGGGCTCGACGTCGTGGTCACCGGCGGACCGGCCGAGCGGGACCTCGCGCTCGCCGTCGCGGCCGGCGCCGGGCTGGGCGAGGACGCGGTGCTGGCCGGCCGGACGACGTCGCTGGAGCTGGCCGCCGTCATCGCCGCCGCCCGGGTCGTGGTCTGCGGCGACACCGGGGTCGCGCACCTCGCCAGCGCCTACCGCCGTCCCTCGGTGGTGCTGTTCGGCCCGGTGTCGCCGGCGCTGTGGGGGCCCCCACCGCGGCCGCAGCACGTCGTCCTCTGGCACGGCGACGGCACCGGCGACCCCTGGGGGACGACGCTCGACCCCGCACTGGACCGGATCACCGTCCCCGAGGTCACCACCGCCCTCGACCAGCTCTTGTAGCGGAGTGCCACGGGCGCGGGATCCGCGCCGTGGCACTCCACTCCACCGCTCAGCTGCGGCGGCGGATGGCGTCGAACAGCACGCCCTGCAGGTCCTCGGGGTCCAGCGCCTGGTAGGCGGCGCCGCCGGTCGCGTCGGCGATCTGCTGCAGTGCGTCCAGGTCGGCGTCCGGGCCGAGCGCGATGCCGATGACCTTGACCGGCCGGTCGGCGTCGGCCTCGTCGCGCAGGGTCTGGATCAGGGCGTCGAGGCCGATGCCGGTGTCGTCGTCGTTCTCGCCGTCGGTGATCAGGACGACGCTGTTCACCGACGCGGGGTCGTAGGCGCCCTGGGCGGCGCGGACCGCGGCCAGCGTGGTGTCGTACAACCCGGTGCCGCCGGGGGAGAGCAGGCTGGGCACGCTGTCGAACTGCGCGTCGATCAGCTCGCGCTGGCTCTGGCCGCCGGCGTCGGCGCCGAACTGGCGGAGCGGGGCCAGCTCGACGTAGTCGCGGTCGCCGTCGAGCCGGTAGGCGAACGCCCACACGCCGCCGGAGTACGAGTCCGGCAGCAGGGTCAGCGCGCTCTTCGTCGCGTCCCGGGCCAGGGTCGCCCGGGTGCCGTCGCCGGCCGGGGCGCTCATCGAGGTGGAGACGTCGATGACGGTCAGCAGCCGGGACGGCGTGGCCAGGCTGGACAACCGCCCGAGCAGGCCCTGCAGCGCGGCGGCGTCCAGCTCCAGCGACGCGGGCGCCGCCTCCTGCACCCCGGTCTCCGGCCCGGCGCCGTCGGGAGCGGAGCCGTCCTGGTCGCGGAAGCCGGCGGCGCGGGCCTGCGTGCCGGCCGAGGCGGCGGTGAGGGTCGCGACGACGGCGTCCACCGCCTCCGGGTCGGCCGCCTCGGCGGCCCCGACCCGCAGCACCGGGTAGTCCAGCGATGGCGAGCCGTCGCTGGGGTAGACCGCGACCAGCGAGTCCGAGCCCGCCGCGGTGTTGGCCGCCAGTACCTCCTGCTCGCTCACCGGCACCAGCGGCGCGTCGGCGCCGCCCTCGGTGCCGGCCGTCAGCGCGTCGGCGGGGGAGGGGACCTCACCGCGCCCGGCGGCGAGGACCGCCGCCACGACGGCGTTGTCGGCGTCCGCGCCGCCGCCCAGCGACTGGCGGACCGCGGCGAGCGCGGACAGGCCCTCGGCGCTCGCGGTCAGGTCGGGGACGGCGAGCGGGCGGCCGGTGCCGAGCGCCTGACCCCAGGTGGGCGGCGTGCTGGTCCAGCCCAGCTCGTCGGCGGCCGCGCGGCTGGTGGCCAGCACCAGCGGTGAGGAGGCCAGCGAGCCGACGGCCTCGGCGTCGGCGCCGCCGGCGCGGGCAGCCCACAGCGAGGAGTCGGGCACCCACACCTGCGGGAGGGCGTCGGCGTCCAGCGCCCCGACCGACGCCAGCGTCTGCAGCGGTTCCTCGGCGGTCACCTCGGCCACGGCGCAGCCGCCACCGCCGAGCTGCTCGGGCTGGGACAGCAGTTGCTCCACCAGCGGGCCGACCTCGGGTGCGACGGTGACCCGCACGGTCTGCCGGTCGCCGCAGTCGGCGGCCTCGGCGGCGTCGTCGTCCCCGGACCGCCACCAGACCAGTCCGAGGCCGATGGCCGCGATCAGCAGGACGGCGAGGCCGCCGAGCAGCGCGGGGCGGCCGGCGATCCCGGAGCGGGACGGTGTGGAGGCGTGCCGCCCCATCTGGCTTCTCCGTCGTGTTCGAGCCCTGTGCTGTGCCAGGGGCGCGCCTGAGCGCGGCTTCCCGGGCATCGGTCGGCCGGAACTCTACCCACTGCGAGGCGGTGATCGCCCCGCGTCAGGGGTCCTCGCCTCAACTGGCGCGGGGAACGCCCGCCTCGCGCCGTGCTGCGAACCAGGCGACCGTGTTGCGGAGGCCCTCCTCGGAGGTGACCGTCGGGCGCCAGCCCAGCGCCCGCTCGGCGGCGGTGGTGTCGGGGCGGCGGACCTTGGGGTCGTCGACCGGCAGGTCGATGAAGCCGATCTCGGACGACGAACCGGTCAGCTCGACGATCCAGCGGGCGAGCTCGAGCATGGACAGCTCGTCGGGGTTGCCGATGTTCATCGGCCCGGTCTCGGTGGAGAACGCGAGCGCGAGGATGCCGCGCACCGTGTCGTCGACGTAGCAGATCGAGCGGGTCTGCGAGCCGTCACCGGCGACGGTCAGCGGCTCGCCGGCGAGCGCCTGGCCGACGAAGGCGGGGATGGCCCGGCCGTCGTTGGGGCGCATCCGCGGACCGTAGGTGTTGAAGATCCGCACGATCGCGGTGTCGGTGCCCTGCGAGGTGCGGTACGCGGTGGTCAGCGCCTCGCTGAACCGCTTGGCCTCGTCGTAGACCCCGCGCGGGCCGACCGGGTTGACGTTGCCCCAGTACTCCTCGCGCTGCGGGTGCTCCAGCGGGTCGCCGTAGACCTCCGAGGTCGAGGCGAGCAGGTAGCGGGCGCCCTTCTCCTTGGCCAGGCCGAGGGTGTGCAGGGTGCCCAGGCTGCCGACCTTGAGGGTCTCGATCGGCATCTTGAGGTAGTCCAGCGGGCTGGCCGGGGACGCGAAGTGCAGCACCAGGTCGACCGGGCCGGGCACGTGCACGTAGTCGGTGACGTCGCAGCGGACCAGCCGGAACCCCGGGCGCTCCATCAGGTGCAGCACGTTCTCCGGCGAGCCGGTGAGGAAGTTGTCCAGGCAGACGACCTCGACGCCGCGGTCGAGCAGCTGCTCGCACAGGTGGGAGCCCAGGAACCCGGCGCCGCCGGTCACCACCGCCCGCTGGATCTCACGCGTGCTCCGCACCGCACCCTGCGTCGCCATGCCGTGCTCCCGTCCCGACCGCCCACGCGCCCTGCCCGTGGATCCAGCCGCTCCTACCCGTGGTGATCATCCGCCAACCACTTCGGAGGTGAAGTTCTCCGCTCAGAGCCGGACTGCGGCGTTCACCAGGCCGGCCACGGCCCGGGACCGGCTGTGCGGCGGCCAGGCGATGACCGTGGTGACCGCGGGCGCGTCCACCACCGGCACGGCGATGAGCCCGTCGTGCAGCTGGGACCGGGCGGAGTCCGGCACGACCACCAGGGTCCGACCGAGCGAGACGAGCTGCAGCAGCTGCGTCTGGCTCTGCACCTCCGGGCCCGGGCCGTCGGCGTACGTGCCGTCCGGGCCGGGCCACCGTGGCAGCGGCAGCTCCGGCACGTCGGTCAGGTCGCTCAGCCGCAGGTCCGCCCGGGTGCTGAGCGGGTGGCCGGCCGGCAGGACGGCGACCTGGCCCTCGGTGGCGAGGTCCTCGGTGTCGAAGCCCGAGGTGTCGTCGAACGGGCGGTGCAGGACGGCGACGTCGGCCCGGCCGTCGCGCAGCAGGCCCGCCTGCTCCCCGGGCCCGCAGAGCACGACCTCGACGGGGACCGAGTCGGGCTCGGCGGCGTAGGCGTGCAGCAGCTTGGCCAGCAGCTCGCTGGAGGCGCCGGCCTTGGCGGCCAGGACGACGGCGGGCTCGCCCGCGGCGGCGAGCCCCGCCCGCCGGGCCCGGTGCTCGGCCGCGGCCACCGCGTCCAGCGCCGCGCGGCCCTCGTGCAGCAGGACCGCCCCGGCGTCGGTCAGCGTCACCGACCGGGGGGTGCGCTCCAGCAGCGCGACGCCCAGCCGGCGCTCCAGCTGGCTGATCGCCCGGGACAGCGGCGGCTGGGCGATGCCCAGGCGTTGCGCCGCCCGGCCGAAGTGCAGCTCCTCGGCGACGGCGACGAAGTACCGCAGCTCGCGTGTCTCCACAGCGCGTCCTCCCTCGGCCGGGGCACCGATACCCCCACGGTATCGCTCATGACCGAGGTGGTCGTGGACCACGACGACCCCCGCGCCGACGATCGACGTCATGAGCACAACGAAGACCGCCCTGGTCACCGGGGCGAACAAGGGCATCGGCTACGAGATCGCGGCGGGGCTGGGGG
>NZ_SJEW01000071.1 GCF_005930475.1 Modestobacter altitudinis | reverse complement strand
CCGGCCGGTCGAGCACCGTCGCGGTGCCGCTGGTCGGGCGGATCAGCCCCAGCAGGGCCCGCAGGGTCGTCGTCTTGCCGGCGCCGTTCGGGCCGAGGAAGCCGTACACCTCCCCGCGACGGACCGTCAGGGACAGGTCGTCGACGACGGTGCGGGTCCCGTAGCGCTTGGTGAGCCCGTCCAGCACGACGACCTCGTCACCCGGCCGGTCCCCGGCGTCCTCCTGCACAGGCTGCATGGCGGGACTGTGCCCCCGCCCGCGGAGCCCTGTCGACCGCTGCGCCGGGCGTGGCGCGGACTTTCCCCCGGAGGACGGGTCCGTCCGGCCCGCGGCGCGCCTGCGGCTGCGACCTGGGGCACGACCGGGACGCGACCCAGGTCGGACCTGCCACCACCCGAGGGTCGGAGTTGCCACCTCAGGCGGGCTCAGGAGTCGACTCCTGTCGTCTTGGGCTGGCCCGGTCACCTCGACAGGGTTGTCCTCGCCAAGCGACAAGGTGGCGGGGTGCGCTCCGCACCGGCTCGTCGACCAGCGCGGCTCGATCGGGAGGGCTGTCATGCGCAACACCAGCAAGGCCAGGAAGGTCAGAGGTCCATGGGGGGCCCGCAGTCGAGCGGTCGTGGTGGCCGCGGGGTTGATGCTCGCCGCCCTGCCAGCGAGTGCTGCGGTCGCCGGTGGGGGTCACGGAGGCGGTCACGGAGGCGGTCACGGAGGCGCCACGCTGACGGTGCACCGGGGCGAGTCGATCCAGGCTGCGGTCAACGCCGCCAGGTCCGGGGACACGATCAGGATCGAGGCGGGCGACTACCGCGAGGCCGTCTGCGTCGACCACAAGGGCCTGACCATCGTGGGCGCCGGCGCCGGCAGGACCACGATCAGCTGGCCCAGGTGGAACTCCATCGGGGAACTCCCGACAGCCACGCCCACCCCCTGCTGGGCGGCGCAGGAGGCCGCGGACGCCGAGGACGACCCGACCACGTCGAACGACGATGTCTCCGGCCTGTTCTTCCTCTACCCCGACTCGCCGGTCAGCGTCAGTGGCCTGACCACCAAGAACCACCCGGCGAGCGGGATCGCCGCCTGGGGCGCCAACGGGTATGACGTCCACGACACCGCGGGCCTCGGGCACGAGCGATACGGCGTGATGGCCGCGGCCTCCAGGAACATCTCGATCGCGAACAACTACGAGAAGGGCGTCGAGCGCCCGGCACCGTTCTACGGCGGCACCGGCGGCGTCGGGCTCGGTGACTCCGACGCCGCGGCGGCGGACATCATCGGCAACTACGTCGAGGGCTACAACCTCGGCGTCTTCGTCCGCGAGTCGCGGGGTGGCAAGATCAGCGGCAACACCGTGACCGGCAACTGCGTCGGGATCCTGTTCTTCGACGACTCCGCGACTGAGGTGCCTGACACTTCCCACTACGTCGAGGGCGGCGACTTCACGATCAGCAACAACACCTCGATCGCGAACAACCGGTACTGCATCGCCGGGCGCGACGGCAGCCAGCTGGTCTCCGGGGTCGGCATGTCCATCACCAACGCCGACCACGTCAAGGTGGTCGGCAACACGATCAAGGGCAACCACCCGGTCATCCCGCTCGGCGCGGCGCCGATCAACTACCCGGCCGGCGGCCTGAGCCTGGTCAGCTTCGCGCCTCCGCCGGGCACCAGCCCGGCCGGCGCACCGGACCCAGGTCTCGTCCGGAACATCAAGGTGGTCGGCAACTACTTCGCCGACAACCAGCCGGTGGACATCTGGGTGACCCGTCCGATCCCGGGCACCCTGCTGCAGGGCACCGGCCCGGGGATCATCATCCGGGACAACCACTGCACGACCAGTGATCCTGCTGGGCTCTGCGGCTGACCGCTTGTCCCGCTGGACGCCGAGGCCCCCTCCCTTCCGGGAGGGGGCCTCGGTGCGTCCGCCGGCTGTGACGGAGGCTGCAGTCGGGAAGGGAACGTCGGTCGGGCACGCTGGGCGAGGTTGACCCACGCAATGGAACGGGACGGACCAGCACCGCATGAGCACCACTGAACGCCGCGCGCGCCACCAGGTCACCTTCGCGGTGCTGACCACGGGGGTGATCGCCTTCGCGCTCCTGCAGTCGCTGGTGACCCCGGTCCTGCCGACCCTCGAGGCGGCTCTGGGCACCAACCAGTCCGACGTCACCTGGGTGCTGACCGCCTACCTGCTCTCGGCCTCGATCTCCACGCCCGTCCTGGGGCGGCTCGGGGACATGCGGGGCAAGAAGCGGATGTTCGTCCTCGCGCTGTCCGCGCTGGCGCTCGGCTGCCTGCTCGCCGCGCTGGCCACCAACCTGACCGTGATGATCATCGCTCGGGTGGTCCAGGGGATCGGCGGCGGCGTGCTGCCGCTGGCGTTCGGGATCATCCGCGACGAGTTCCCGCGGGAGAAGGTCGCCGGTGCCGTCGGTGCCATCTCCGCGCTGATCGCCGTCGGCGCCGGGGTCGGCCTGGTCGTGGCCGGCCCGATCGTGAACGCGCTGAGCTACCACTGGCTGTTCTGGCTGCCGCTGGTCGTGCTCGTCGTCGCCGCCCTCGCCGCGCAGTTCCTCGTCCCCGAGTCCCCGGTGCGCACGGCGGGCTCGATCAACTGGCCCGCCGCCCTGCTGCTGTCGGGCTGGCTGGTGGCGCTGCTGCTCGCGGTGAGCCAGGCGCCGTCCTGGGGCTGGGGCTCGGCCTCGGTCCTGGGTCTGCTCGCCGCGGCCGTCGTCCTCGCCGTGCTGTGGGTCGTCGTGGAGTCCCGCTCCGCCCAGCCGCTGATCGACATGCGGATGATGCGGGTCCGTGCCGTCTGGGCGACCAACCTGGTCGCGCTGCTGTTCGGCGTGGCGATGTACGCGGCCTTCGCCTTCCTGCCGCAGTTCCTGCAGACGCCGTCGGCGGCGGGCTACGGCTTCGGGTCGACCGTGACCGCCTCCGGGCTGCTGCTCCTCCCGCAGACCGTGGCGTCCTTCCTGCTCGGCCTGGTGTCCGGCCGGCTCGCCCAGCGGATCGGCTCGAAGCTGGTGCTGCTGATCGGCACGCTGGTGTCCGCCGCCGGCTACCTGGTCTTCGCGCTGGCCCACGACTCGCAGGGCGAGGTGCTGGTCGGCTCCACGGTGATGGGCGCGGGCTTCGGCCTGGCGTTCGCCGCCATGTCGAACCTGATCGTGGCCGCGGTGAAGCCCTCGCAGACCGGTGTGGCCAGCGGGATGAACGCCAACATCCGCACCATCGGCGGGTCGATCGGTGCCGCCGTCATGGCGTCGGTGGTCACCGCGGGCGCCGGCCCCAGCGGGCTGCCCGCGGAGTCCGGGTACACCCACGGCTTCCTGATGCTCAGCGGCGCGCTGGTGCTGGCCGCGCTCGCGGCGCTGCTCATCCCGGCCGTGCGCCGTGACCCGCAGACGCACGTCGAGCCCGACGTCGAGCTGCGCCACCCCGAGGCCGCGCTGGTCGCGGGCGCGACCCTGGTCGGCGACGAGTCGGAGTGACACGCTCGGGGGCATGAGCTCCCGGTCCTGGATGTCGCTGTGGTCGCAGGGCTCGGCGCTGTCGATCGCCTCGGAGGGCTCGTTCCTCTCGATCGGCAGCGTCGGGTCCTTCCTGTCCGTGGGGAGCATCGGCTCGTCCACGTCGCTGTTCTCGGCGTTCAGCTGGATGTCGGTGGGCTCGGCGCTGTCCGCCCAGTCGGTCGGGTCGGTGCTGTCCTGGCGGTCGGTCGGGGGCGCCCGGTCGGCGGGTTGCGTCGCGGCCGCCGCCGCGCTCGGCCTGGCCCTGGCCGGACGGCGCTGACGTGCCCGCGACCGTGGACGAGTACCTGGCGGGGCTGACCGACGACGTCCGGCTCCGGTTGGTGGAGGTCCGCCGCGTCGTGCACGAGGTGGTGCCGGAGGCGGGGGAGAGGATCAGCTACGCGATGCCCACGTTCACCCTGGACGGGCAGCCGCTGCTGCACGTCGCGGCGTGGAAGCAGCACATCGGCCTCTACCCGCTGCCGCCGCTGGACCCGGAGCTGGACGCGCTCATCGCCCCCTACCGCGGGACCAAGGACGCGATGAAGCTGCCGCACGCGAAGCCGCTGCCCGCCGAGCTCCTGGCCCGGGTGGTCGAGGTGCTGGTCGAGCGTCGGCGCGACTGACTACCGGGTCCGGCCGGCGGACCGCTCGGCCACCCGGCGTTGCCACACCATCAGCGCGGGGATGCCCAGCTCCAGCGCCGTGGCACCGATGAACACCGGGTGCGGACGACCGGTCCGCCGCCAGGACAGCGCGCGGGCGAGCCCGCCGAGGAACACGGTGCCTGAGATCGCGCGGAGCGCAGGGGCCTGACGCTCCACGTTGGGCAGCGTCGACCAGATCAGCGGAGCCACGGCGAACCAGATGGCGTGGGCGTAGCGGTACTCGTTGTCCAGCGACGGCTCGACCCGGCTCCGGTCACGGGGCAACGACCCTGGGCCGACGACCACACCGGCGAGCCCGGAAGCGAAGGGGATCGCGGAGAGGGTGCCCAGGGTGATCTGCAGGGCCCGCCGGCCGCCGTCGCCAGAAGTCATGGGGAGGAGGCTCGCAGGTGAGCTGGTCCGGCGGAAGCCGCATCGCAAACGGTTCCGCGGAACCGTCTGGCCGGGCCAGGCGGGGAGCGGCTGCATTGCCGGAGGTGCCAGGACGGTGACGGCGGCGACGAGCAGGTCCGCCGGTCCAGGACGGCCGAACAGCCAGCCCTGCTCGCTGGTCGCCCTGGGCGATGCTGTGGGCCTCGGCGGACACGACGTCGGGGGTCCGTCCCCACGCGCGTGCGGCTCGATGACCATCGCGGCGGCCTCGGTGAGGACCTCCCTCAGGGCGAGGTCGCGCCCGGAGCCCTGAGGACGATCCGCCAGGAGGGGGAAGGCCACCGGTTCGGGGGCGCGAACGGTCGGACCCGGCTACGGCCCGGAGACCCGGAGATCGTCAGCCGCGGCGGCCGAGGAGGTAGCCGATCCAGACGCCGAGCAGGGTGAGCAGGCCACCGCCGGCCGCGCCGACCAGTAGGGGCCGCGCCTCCGCGGGCACCCAGCCGCCCGCGGCCGCAGGGCCCTTGGCGTAGGTCACCGACGCCGCGGTCCCGGCCTGAGGCGTTCCCGCGGGAACGTCCTGGGCGACCGGCGCGACCTCGGCTACCACGTTGGGCTCGGACAGCTCCCTGTCCACCGCGGCGAAGAACTGGCCGGCCATCCGCTTGGCGACACCGGTGATCATCCGCTGGCCCACCCCAGCCACGGCACCGCCGACCACGGCGTCCGCCGAGTAGGTCAGCTCCGTCCCGCCGTCCGACGGCGACAGGGCGATCTGCACCGTCGCCCGCACCGAGCCCGGCCCGCCGGAGCCCGAGGCGTGCATGACGTAGGACGTCGGGAACGAGAGGTCGCTCAACCGCACCTCGCCGGAGTACTTGCCGCGCACGGCGCCGACGCCGGCCGAGACGACCATCGTGTAGCTGTCCTCGCCGACCTGCTGCAGGCTCTCGCAGCCCGGGATCGTCCGTGCCAGCACCGCCGGGTCGGTGATCACCGCCCAGACCTGCTCGGGCGCCGCCGAGAGCACCGCACTGCCGTCCAGGTTCACGCGAGCACTCCAGTCGTCTTCGGACCAACGTTGGTCACCTGGTCCGCGTCCGAGCGCACCAGGTCGTACAGCTCCGTGGGCGAGATCGGCATCGCCGCGATCCGCCGTCCCACCGCGTCCTCGATCGCCGAGGCGATGGCCGCCGACCCGGGGATCACGCCGGCCTCGCCGGCGCCCTTGAGACCCAACGGGTTCAGCGGCGAGGGCGTCTCCTGGTGGTCGATCACCACGTCGGGCACCTCGGAGGCGTAGGGCATCAGGAAGTCCATGAACGAGGCGTTCTGCAGCTGTCCGTCGCGGTCGTAGGCCATCCGCTCGTACAGCGCCCCGCCCACGCCCTGGGCGACGCCTCCGTGGACCTGGCCCTCGACGATCATCGGGTTCACCACGTTGCCGCAGTCGTGCACCACCGCGTAGTCGACGACCTCGATCTCCCAGGTCAGCGGGTCGATCTCCACCACCGCGGCGTGCGCGCCGGAGGCGAACGTCGACCGCACGGGGGAGTAGTAGTCGGTGTGCTCCAGGCCCGGCGCGTCCCCGACCGCGACCGGTGGCTTGGAGTCGTCGCCCGGCCCGGCGAACTGGGTCGCCTGCTTGGCCGCCTCGTCGAAGGCGTACCGCAGCGGGTTGGACAGCACCGCGACCGTGCGCAGCGGGATCGAGGCGCCCGGCGTCCCCTTGACCTGGACCAGCCCCTCGTCGATCTCCAGGTCACCCGGGTCGACCTCGAGGACCTCGGCGGCGATCCGCAGCGCCTTCTCCTTCACCCCGCGGGCGGCGAGCGCGACGGCGTTGCCGCTCATCACCGCGGCCCGGGAGGCGAACGTCCCGACGGCGTAGCCGAACCGGCGGGTGTCGCCGGTGGTGACCTCGACGTCCTCCATCGGGACGCCGAGCTCGGAGGCGACCAGCTGGGCGAAGACGGTCTCGTGCCCCTGCCCCTGCGAGGTCAGCCCGGTGGAGACCAGCACCTTGCCGCTGCCCAGCACCTGCACGTGCCCGCCCTCGTACGGGCCGGGCCCGGTGCCCTCGACGTACATCGCCATCCCGATGCCCAGGTGCCGGCCGCGCGCGCGGGCCTCGGCGCGGCGTTCCTCGACGGAGTCCCAGTGCACCAGGGCCTTCAGCTTGCCCATCAGCCCGACGTAGTCGCCCGAGTCGTAGATGACCGGCCGGCCGTCCTGGAACGTGAGGTGGTGGTCGTAGGGGAACTGGTCGGCCTGGATCAGGTTGCGCATCCGCACCTCGGCCCGGTCCAGCCCGCGCTCCTGGGCGATCCGGTCCATCGCCCGCTCCATCGCGAAGCAGCCCTGCGGCCGCCCCGCCCCGCGGTAGGGCGTCACGATCACCGTGTTGGTGAAGACGCTCTCCACCTGCACCCGGTACACCGGGATGACGTAGGGGCCGACCAGCTGGGTCGCGGTCACGATCGGGACGATGATCCCGTAGGGCGTGTAGGCGCCGTTGTCGTGCCAGATGTGGACGTCGAGGGCGGTGATCCGCCCGTCGTCGTCGTAGCCGACGGTCACCTCCTGGCGCTGCTGCCGCTCGTGCGCCGAGGAGGTGAAGTGCTCGCGGCGGTCCTCGCTCCACTTGACCTCGTGGCCGAGCAGCCGCGCCGCCATCGGGACCAGCAGCTCCTCCGGCCACGGGTGCACGATCTTCACCCCGAAGCCGCCGCCGACGTCGGGTGCGATGACCTCGACCCGCTCCAGCGACAGCTGCAGCTTCGCCGCGATCGCCGCGCGCACCGACGTCGAGGCCTGGGTGCTGGTGTAGACCCGCAGCGAGGAGTCGTCGGCGTCCCAGCGTGCGTGCACGCCCTTGCCCTCCATCGGCATGGCGGCGCTGCGCTCGAAGTACTGGGTGAACGACAGGGTGTGCGGCGAGGCGGCGAGGGCCGGCTCGACGTCGCCGGTCTCCTGGTGGTGCCGGGCCGCGACGTTGTCCGGCACGTCGTCGTGGACGCACGAGCCCGCCTCGCGCGCCGCGTCGACCCCGACGACGACCGGCAGCTCCTCGTAGGTCACCGCGATCCTGTCCACGGCGTCCTCGGCGACGTAGCGGTCGGTGGCGACCACCATGACCACGGCCTCGCCGACGTGCTTGACCACGTCCTTGGCCAGCGGGTACCCGGTGCGCGGGGCGGTGAGCTGGGGGTGCGGGATGAGCACCGGCAGCGGCTCGGCCATCGGGCCGACCAGGTCCTCGTAGGTGTAGACCGCCAGCAGGCCCTCGACGTCCACCGCCGCGGTGACGTCGATGTCGACGATCCGGGCGTGCGCGTAGGGGCTCCGGACGAACGCCGCCGCGTACGCCGACGAGCCGATGTCGTCGAGGTAGCGGCCCTGGCCGGTGATCAGCCGGGCGTCCTCGCGCCGGCGGACCGGCTCCCCGAACAGCTTCGTGGTCACCGGGCGCCGCCGTCCTGCGCCTTCGTGGCCACGATGGCGGACTCGCGCATCGCCGCCGCCGCGTACCGGCAGGCTTTCTTGATGTTGGCGTAGCCGGTGCACCGGCAGAGGTTGCCGCCGACCAGCTCGTCGACCTCCTCCTCGGTGATCTCCACCGAGGCGTCGCGGGCGTCCAGCCCGGCGGCGATCGTGGTCAGGAAGCCCGGCGTGCAGAACCCGCACTGCAGCGCGTGGCACTCCCGGAACGCCTCCTGGATCGGGTGCAGCACCTGGCCGCCCTGGTGGTCGGGCCGGGAGAGCCCCTCCACCGTGGTCACCTGGCGGCCGTCGACCTGGACGGCGAGCACCAGGCAGGAGCGGGTCGGCTCGCCGTCGACGAGCACCGTGCACGAGCCGCAGACCCCGTGCTCGCAGCCCACGTGCGTGCCGGTCAGCCCGAACTCGTTCCGCAGTGCGTCGGACAGCAGCCAGCGCACCGGCACGGTTGCTTCACGTGGAACACCGTTCACGGTGACCGAGATGGCCCGTTCGGTCTGGACGGTGCTCATCGCTCGACTCCGCACTCGTTCCGCTCCTCGGTCGCTGGCGCTCCCTGCGATGCTCGCTCCCGCGTCATCGTCGCGGCGGTCATGCGGTCCTCCGAGCTGCCTCGGCCGCGGCGGTGGCCAGCGTCCGTTCGGTGAGGGTGGCGACCAGCAGGCGCCGGTAGTCGGCGCTGGCGTGCAGGTCGCCGTCGGGGTCGACCAGCCCGCGGGCCAGCTCGCCGGCGGCTGCCCAGTCCGCGCTGTCCACCGGCTTGCCGGCGACCGCGTCGGTCAGGTCGTGCACCTCGGGCACCAGCCCGACGGAGAGGTAGGCCGCCCGGGCGCTCGACACCCGGCGGTCCGCGTCGAGGGTGACGACGACGCCCGCCCCGCAGACCGCGTAGTCGCCCTTGCGCCGGGAGATCTCGGCGAACGCGGTGCCCGAGCGCTCCGGCAGCGCGGGGAAGAAGGCATCGAGGACGACGGCCGGCCCGTGCACCGAGGTCTCCAGCGGACCGACGAAGAAGTCGCCCCAGCCGATCGTCGCCCGCCCGCCCGGGGTGGCGACGGTGACCGACCCGTCGGTGAGGGCCAGCACGGAGGTCA
Source organism: Modestobacter altitudinis (assembly GCF_005930475.1). GTDB lineage: Bacteria > Actinomycetota > Actinomycetes > Mycobacteriales > Geodermatophilaceae > Modestobacter > Modestobacter altitudinis. Next base: position 17,417 of record NZ_SJEW01000071.1, on the reverse strand, counting down.
TCTCGCCGGAGGGGTCGGCGTGTGCGATGGAGCCCACCGTCGTCCCTCGGTTGCGGATGGCGGGGTGCGCGACGTTCGCCGTCGCCCGGCCCAGCAGGGGCTGTGCGGCGGCCGCCTCGGCGGAGTGCAGCAGCTGGACGTGCCGCACGAGCGCGCCCACCCGGACGCCGTCCCGGCTGACCGTGATGCCGTCCAGGCCGGGCACCCGGTTGATGTCGACCAGCGTGGTCGGCGCGGCCAGCCGCATGGACAGCAGCGGCAGCAGCGACTGGCCACCCGCGAGCACCTTGGCGCCCTCGTCCGCGGCGAGGACGTCGAGGGCGTCCTCGACCGTCGTCGGGTCGGCGTAGCCGAACGAAGCGGGCTTCACCGGGTGCCGTCACCTCCGAGCAGTCCTGCACGAGCGGGGAAGGCACGACTCTGTCACCGCGACCTGTGACGCGGAAGTACCTCAGTGCTAAATCTTCGTGACGCGGAAGTCCCTCACCGCTAAGGGGCTCTCTCCGGTAGCGTCCCGCCAGGTGAACGACAGCCAGGGCGTCCGGCACGTCTCCCTGCGGAGCGGCGTCTACGCCGACTCGGTCCGCCTGATGCAGGTCAGCCGGGACATCGGCGCCCGGGACGGCGTCCGAGCCGTGCTGGTGGCGATGGCCACCCCGCTGAACCTCGAGCTGGCCGCGGGCATGGGCCTGGCGCCCGACGGCGAGGCGAAGCCCGACCAGCTGCTCGTCGCGCTCACCGCCACCGACGACGCCGAGCTGACCGCCGCCGTCGCCGCCGTCGAGGCCGCGCTCGCGCACCGGGAGAAGTCCGGCGACGTGCAGACCATCCCCGCGCGGACCATCGGCGCAGGGCTGGCCGACGCGACCATCCCCGCGCTGGCGATCGTCAGCGTGCCCGGCCCGTACGCCGCCGCCGAGGCCGCCGACGCCATCGCCGCGGGGCGCAGCGTGCTGGTGTTCAGCGACGGCGTGCCGGTCGAGCAGGAGATCGCGCTCAAGCGGGCCGCACACGAGGCCGGGGTCCTGGTGATGGGCCCGGACTGCGGCACCGCGATCGTCTCCGGCGTCGCGCTCGGCTTCGCCAACGTCGTCCGCCGCGGCCCGGTCGGCCTGGTCGCGGCCAGCGGGACGGGCGCCCAGCAGGTCAGCTGCCTGCTCGACGCCGCCGGCGTGGGCGTCTCGCACGTCCTCGGCGTCGGTGGCCGCGACCTGTCCGAGGCGGTCGGCGGGCTGGCCACGCTCGACGCCCTCGCCGCGCTGGACGCCGACCCGTCGACCGAGCGGGTGCTGCTGGTCTCCAAGCCGCCGGCCGCCTCGGTCGCGGCGCGGGTGCGCGAGGCGGCCGACCAGCTGTCGGTGCCGGTCCGCTCGGCGGTGCTGTCCGCGGAGCAGCCCGACCTCACCGCGGCCGTGGAGGCGCTCCTGAATGACCTCGGTGTCGCCGTCCCTGAGTGGCCGTCGCGTCCTGGCACCGCCGACGCCGTCCCGGACGGCGCCGTGCTGAAGGGCTTCTACTCCGGCGGCACCCTGGCCGACGAGACGATGCTCATCGCCGCTCCCGTGCTCGGTGACATCCGCTCCAACACCCCGCTGCGCCCCGAACTGGACCTCGGCACCGACCTGCGCGCTCGCGGGCACGTGGTCGTCGACTTCGGCGACGACGCGCTGACCGTCGGCCGCGCGCACCCGATGATCGACCCCACGCTGCGGCTCGAGGCGATCAGCAACCTCGCGGCCAGCCGCGAGCCCGCCGTCCTGCTGCTCGACGTCGTCCTCGGGCACGGCGCGGACCCCGACCCGGCGTACTCCCTGGTGCCCGCGCTGCAGGCAGCCGGGCTGCCGGCCGTCGTCGCGCTGGTCGGCACGGACGGCGACCCGCAGGGCTGGTCCCGGCAGGCCGACGCCCTCGCCGAGGCCGGCGCCGCGGTCTTCGCCAGCAACGCCGCTGCCACCCGGTACGCCCTCAGCCTGATCGGAGACGGCCATGAGTGACCCCCTCGGCGGCCTGCTGGCCGCCCCGCCGTCGATCGTCGCCGCCGGCGTGGAGGTGTTCTCCACCGCGCTGCGCCAGCAGGGCGTGGCGGTCGCCGACGTCGACTGGCGTCCGCCGAGCTTCGGCAGCCCCGAGGACCTCGCCCAGCTCGCGCTGGACCCGCGCCGGGCCGCCGCCAACCGGGTCGCCGTCGAGCGGGTGCTCGCCGCCGGCTCCGTGCTGGTCGACGTCCGGCCGGCCCGCGAGGTGCTCGACCTGCCCGACCGGGTGCTGCTGCACTCCGGCCCGCCGCTGACCTGGGAGACGGCGTCCGGCCCGATGCGCGGCGCGCTCATCGGCGCGACCCTGTTCGAGGGCTGGGCCACCGACGTCGAGGACGCCGAGCGGGTGCTGGCCGCCGGCGAGATCGCGCTCGACCCGTGCCACCACCACCGCACCGTCGGCCCGATGGCGGGGGTGACCAGCCCGTCGATGTGGATGTGGTGCCTGCAGGACCCGGCGACCGGCGGCCAGGCCTGGTGCAACCTCAACGAGGGCCTGGGCAAGGTGCTGCGGATGGGCGCCTTCAACGAGGAGGTGCTGACCCGGCTGGCCTGGATGCGCGACGTCCTCGGCCCGGTGCTGTCCGCGGCGGTGCGCAGCCGGCCCGAGCCGCTGGACGTCAAGGCGATCCTCGCCCAGATGCTGCAGATGGGCGACGAAGGGCACAACCGCAACCGCGCCGGCTCGCTGATGGCGCTGCGCGAGCTCTCCCCCGCCATCGTGGCCACGAAGGCGCCGTCGAGCGACATCGCCGAGGTGCTGCGGTTCATCGGTGGCAACGAGCACTTCTACCTCAACCTCGGCATGCCGACGGCGAAGCTGGCGATGGACGCCGCCCGCGGCGTGCCCGGCTCGACGATGGTCACCGTGCTGTCCCGCAACGGCACCGAGTTCGGCATCCAGACCGCCGGCACCGGCGACCGCTGGTTCACCGGCCCGGCCAACACCCCGGTCGGGTTGTTCCTCGGCGACTACGGCCCCGAGGACGCCAACCCCGACATCGGTGACTCCGCGATCATGGAGGCCTACGGCGTCGGCGGGTTCTCGATGGCCGCGGCTCCCGCGATCGTCCGGTTCGTCGGCGGCTCGGTGCCGGACGCACTGGCGACGACGGAGCGGATGTACCAGCTGACGCTGACCGAGAACCCGGCCATGCAGATCCCGATCATGGGCTTCCGCGGCTCGCCGACCGGGATCGACGTCCTCAAGGTCGCCCGCACCGGCTGGCTGCCGCAGATCAACACCGGGATGGCCGGCCGGGTCGCCGGCACCGGCCAGGTCGGCGCCGGCCTGGTGCAGCCGCCGCAGCAGTGCTTCGAGCAGGCGCTGGCCGCGCTGGCCGAGGAGTCCCGCGCCGCGGTCTGAATCCCCTTGCCCGGCGCAACCGGGCAGGCCAGGCTGCCGGTCGTGCACTCCTCCTGGCCTCACGACGACGCCGAGCAGTCCCGCCGGTTCAGCGCGCCGGAGAACGAGGTGCCGGCGACGCTCCCGGTCAGCGCCGTGCTCACCCGGACCGAGCACGCGGCGGTGACGCTGACCGGGGTCCAGGTGTTCAGCACCGGGATCGGCTTCACCCTGGCGGCGCGCTGCCGGCCGGAGGCGCTGCCCGACGGCGAGGCCGATCTGCACGAGCTGCTGTGGCGCGGCCACCGGGGCCGGGACACCGCACTGCTGGTCGGCGTCGAGCTCGCCGACGGGCGCCGCGCCAGCAACCTGCCCGGCCGCGACCCGTTCGCCACCGCGGGCGGCCCCGAGGACCTGGTGTTCACCCAGGGGAGCGGCTCCGGTCACGAGCTGACGGTCGAGCAGGAGTGGTGGCTGAGCCCGCTCCCGCCGGCCGGACCGCTGCGGATCGTCGTCCGCTGCGACCTGCTGGGCCTGCCCGAGACCGTCAGCGAGCTCGACGGTGCGGCGATCCGCGCGGCCGCCGAGGGCGTCGTCGTCCTGTGGCCGTGGGTCCCGCCGCACGTCCGCGAGCCGCGCGAGCCGCCGGCTCCGGACGTCCCGGCGGACAGCTGGTTCGCCCGCCGCTGAGGGCCATGTTGGCCATCATGGCCCTCAGGGGTAGTCCGCGGTCGACGACCACGACCGAGGGGGACCCATGGCCAGTTGCGAGGTCTGCGGCAACGACTACCGGCTCAGCTTCGAGGTGCACGCCGCGGGCGCGGTGCACACCTTCGACAGCTTCGAGTGCGCCATCCACGCGCTGGCGCCGGTCTGCGAGCACTGCAGGGTGAAGGTGGTCGGGCACGGGGTCGAGGCCGACGGCGTCTTCTTCTGCTGCGCCTCGTGCGCTCGCATGCACGGTGAGCAGGCGAGCGCGGCCGAGCTGGTCGACCACGCGGGGCGCGCACCCGACGAGCGGTGAGCCCCGCCGACGTCGTCCGGCTCAGCAAGCGGCTGTCCTTCGTGCTGCGGCACCGGCCCGACAGCGTCGGGTTGACCCTGGACGACGCCGGCTGGGTCGGCGTCGACGAGCTGCTCGGCGCGCTCGGGGTGACCCGGTCGCAGCTGGAGGAGGTCGTGGCCCGCAACGACAAGCAGCGGTTCGCCCTCGACGGCACCGGTTCCCGGATCCGGGCCAGCCAGGGGCACAGCGTCGCGGTCGACCTCGGCTACAGCCCGGCGGAGCCGCCCGCCGAGCTCTTCCACGGGACAGCCCAGCGGTTCCTCCCCGGCATCCTGGCCGAGGGCCTGCGACCGGGCGCCCGGCACGCGGTGCACCTGAGCCCGGACGTCGGGACGGCGCGGGCGGTCGGCGCCCGCCGCGGGCCGCCCGTCGTGCTGCGGGTGGACGCCGCTGCCATGGGTGCCGACGGCGTGGTGTTCTCCCGGTCGGCGAACGGTGTCTGGCTGGTCGACGCCGTCCCGCCCGGACGGCTGACCGTGCTCGCCGCGCGCTGACCCGGGCGCTCCCAGGCTGCGGTCAGCCCGGGATGAGAGCATGGGAGCGACAGGGGACGTTCGGTTCCACGGTGGGTACGGGGGGTGCGGACTGGACGAGCGGCTGGCCGATCTCGTCCTGGCGACCCCGCTGACCGAGGTGCAGCGGATGGTCCTCGAGCAGGACTGGGCGGCCACCCCGCTGGGTCCTGTCGCGAGCTGGTCGCCGACGCTCCTGTCCACGGTCAGCGCCTGCATGAACTCCCGCTTCCCCATGCTGCTCATCTGGGGCCCGGAGCTGGTCATGCTCTACAACGACGCGTACGCCCCGCTCCTGGGGGCGCGTCACCCGAAGGCCCTGAGCCGGTCGCTGTCCGACGTCTGGTCCGACATCTGGCCGACCCTGCGCGGCATGGTCGACGAGGTGCACGCCGGTGCCGCCACCTTCAGCGAGGACCTGCTGCTGGTGACCAGCCGCGACGGGTTCGACGAGGAGACCTTCTTCACCTTCTCGTTCAGCCCGGTGGTGGAGCCCGGCGGTCAGGTCGCCGGGATCCTGGACACGGTCGTGGAGACGACCGGGCGGGTGCTCGCTGCGCGCCGGATGACCGTCCTGCAGCGGCTGGGCAGCCTGCCGCGCTCGGTGCACGGCGGAACCGCCGCAGCGTGTGCCGCAGTCCTCGGGGTGCTGGCCGATGCCCGCGCCGACTGCCCCTTCGGGCTGGTCTACCTGCTCGGCCCGGACGCGCACACCGCGCAACTGGTGGCCAGCTTCGGCATCGACGGCGACGGCGAGCGGGCGGACCAGCTGTTCCCGGCGCAGGTCCGCGAGGCGATGGCCAGCCGATCGGTGGTCACCACCTCCGGGCTGGCGACCGCCCTGCCGGGGTTCTCGTCCGCGGGTGCCAGTCCCGCCGGGGAGGCCGACGTCGATGCCGCCTTCGTGCTGCCGCTGTCCGTGGCCGGCCAGACCGCGCCGGTCGGCGCCATCGTGCTCGGCGCCAGCCCGCACCTGCACATCGACGAGGACTACCGGTCCTTCCTCACGCTGGCCGCCGGGCACGTGTCCGCAGCGGTCACCGATGCCCAGGCCGTCCAGGCCGAGCGCCGCCGGGCCGAGGAGCGGGCCGAGTACGACAACGCCCGCGCCCAGTTCTTCACCGAGGTCGCGGTCACCCTGCAGCGCGCCGTCCTCGGGCCGACCGTGCTGCCGGAGGGCTTCGCCGTCCACTACGAGCCGGCCAGTGGCACGCTGGAGGTCGGCGGCGACTGGTACGACGTCGTCGACCTGCCCGGCAACCGGTACGGCGTGGTGGTGGGCGACGTCGTCGGCCGCGGGCTGCCCGCGGCGGCCGTCATGGGTCAGCTGCGCAGCGCCATCCGCGCGCTGCTGCTGGAGAGCCACTCGCCGGCGCACGTGCTGGCCGCTCTCGACCGCTTCGCCGAGCTCGTGCCCGGCGCCTCCTGCAGCACGGTCTTCTGTGCCGTCGTCGACCCGGCCGAGGGCACCATGCGCTACAGCAGCGCCGGGCACGTGCCGGCGATCGTCGTCGACGCCGACGGGAGCTCCCGCTTCCTGACCGCGGCCGGCTCGCTGCCGCTGGCGGTCCTGGACGACCTGGTCCGCCCCGAGCGGGACGTCGCCCTGGCGCCCGGGTCGACGCTGCTGCTCTACACCGACGGGCTCGTCGAGCGGCGTGACGAGGACCTGGACCAGGGCATGGACCGGGCGGTGGCCGCGGTCACCGAGGGCCGGCACCTCGCCCCCGTCGTGCTGGCGGAGCTCCTCACCGACCAGCTGCTGTCGGACTCGCCCGACGACGACGTCGCCTTCCTGCTCTACCGCAGCCCCGGCTGAACCCCGGGGTGCCGGACGGCGAGCAGCGCGACGTCGTCGTCCACCCGGCCGCCGAGCTCGGCGAGCAGCTCGTCGCAGAGCTGGTCCAGCGACCCCTGCCCGTGGGCCTGCACTGCCTGCAGCAGCCACGCGAAGCCGGCGTCGAGCGGCGCCGTGCGGCGTTCCACCAGCCCGTCGGTGTAGAAGAGCAGCGTGTCGCCGGGGTGCAGCGACAGCTCGTGGTCGGACCGGGCGACGTCCGGCGCGACCCCCAGCAGGCGTTCCGGCGGGCGGTCGAGCAGCTGCACGCGCCCGTCCGCGCAGCGCAGCACCGGTGGCGGGTGGCCGGCGTTGGACCAGCACACCGTGGCCGTGCCGTCCCGGTCCCGGGAGACGGTGGCGACGGCGACCGTGACCAGGGTGTGCAGGTCGAGGTCGGCGAGCACCTGGTCCACCGTGCTCAGCACGGTGGCCGGGGAGTCCGCCGCGGAGGAGGCGATCGCCCGCAGCATCCCCCGGACCTGGGCCATCGTGGCCGCCGCCGGGGCGTCGTGGCCGGCCACGTCGCCGATGACCAGCATCGTGGTCCCGTCGGGCAGCCCGAAGGCGTCGTACCAGTCGCCGCCCACCTGGGCGTGCCGCCCGGCCGGCAGATAGCGCACCGCGGTCGTCAGCCAGTCGACCTCCGGGGGCGGGCCGAGCAGCCCGAGCTGCAACGTCTCGGCGGTGCGCAGCGCGGCACGGTTGGCGGCAGCCTCGGTGCGCAGCTGGGCCAGGTGCGTGTCCCGGCGCACGCGCAGCGTGCACGCGCCCACGGCCAGCACGGTCGCCAGGGTGACCCCCACCAGCCGGATCGACTGGGCCAGCAGCCGTCCCTCGGCGAACTGCCCGTCGTAGACCCCGATCAGGACGGCGGCCAGCAGCGCCAGCAGCCCGTAGCCCACCGTCGCCCGGCGGCCCAGGGCGGTGGCCGCGAGCAGCGGCGGCATCGTGAGCAGACCGATCAGCGACTGACCGCGACCGCTGAGCAGGTCCCCCAGCACGATCGCGGCGAGCACGGCGGCGGGCAGGACCCGCTGCACCCGCCTGGACCCGCTCAACCTGGCGCCCCTCGTCACGTCCGGTCTGTCGGCCACAACCTAGATGAACGCGCCGTCGCCACCGGCGGACGCGCCCTGGATGCCGCGGAACACCGCCCCACCGGCCCGCCCTGCACCCGGCATGCGCATCGACCTCACGGCAAGCAGGCCCTCGTGACCGGCTCGTCGCAGGGCATCGGACTGGCGATCGCCACCGCACTGGCCCGGGCCGAGGCCTCCGTCGTCCTCACCGGCCGCGACCCCGGCCGGCTCGACGGGGCGGCCGACCAGCGCCGGCACCGGCCGCAGTCGCTGCTGCAGCGGCTGATCGAGCCCGAGGAGATCGCCGACATGTGCGGCTACCTCGCCTCACCGCCGGCCTCGGCCACGACCGGCGGCGCGTTGCGGGTGGACGGCGGGTCCGTGGACGCGATCCTGCCCTGACGGGGAGCGCGTCGCTGGATCCGCTGCACAGGAAGCCGTGGCAGGCTCCCAGGTCGAGGGCACGACGAGCGGGTCCGGTGCACGCGGAGGTCACCGATGGCGTTGGACGATGCGTCCCGGCGGCCGTTGCCGCCGCACCTGGACCCCCGTGCCGGGCGCTCCGACCACCCAGCCGACCCCCGCTCCCCGCGGACCGGGCGACTGGCGGTCGTGGCCCGGGTCGTCGCGGCGGTGCTGAGCCTGACGCTGCTCGCCGGCAGCGGCTGGGGCTGGTACCTGGCCCGGGTGGCCGAGGCCAGCATCGGCCGCACCGACGCCATCCCGACCGAGGGCAACACCGACGCGCAGGGCAGCGACCACGCCGGCGAGGCGATGAACCTGCTGCTGGTCGGGCGGGACTCGCGCGCGGGGCTGACGCCCGAGCAGGCCGCGGAGTTCAGCACCGGTGACCCCGAGGGTCTGCTCAACACCGACACGATGATCCTGGTGCACATCCCGGCGGACGGGTCGGCCGCGGCCTTCGTCTCCATCCCGCGGGACCTGTACGTGTCGATCCCCGGGTACGGGGAGTCCAAGCTCAACTCCGCGTTCGGTCGCGGGTACAACGACGCCGAGGGGTCCGAGGCCGAGAAGGAGGCCGCCGGGGCCCGGCTGCTGATCCAGACCATCAGCGGCGTGACCGGCGTGCAGATCGACCACTTCGCCGAGATCAACCTGCTGGGGTTCATCAACATCAGCAGCATCGTCGGCGGCGTCGAGGTGAACCTGTGCAACGCCACCGACGACCCCCTGTCGGGCGCGCACTTCGAGGCCGGCGAGCAGACGATCAGCGGGGCCGAGGCGCTCGCCTTCGTCCGGCAGCGGCACGGCCTCACCAGCGAGATCGACCGGCAGGTCCGCCAGCAGGTCTTCCTCGCCGGGCTGATCCGCAACGTCCTGTCCCAGGACCTGCTGCTCAACCCGGTCAAGCAGCGCCAGGTCATCGAGCAGGTCGGCACCAGCGTCACGGTCGACGAGGGCCTGGACCTGTTCGACCTGGCCGCCCAGATGCAGTCGGTGCGGCCCGACGACATCTCCTTCCGGACGATCCCGGGCCTGGCGGACGCGAAGGAGGACGCGGGCGACGTGCTGGAGCCGGTGGACCCCGACGCCCTGAAGGAGTTCTTCGCCTCGCTGAGCGCCACTCCGGCGGCGGCCGCGGCCGCACCGTCGGTCGAGGCCGCCGACCCCGCCGACGTCACGGTCAGCGTGCTCAACGGATCGGGCGTCTCCGGCGCGGCGGCGACCGCCGCCGATGCGCTCACCGCGGCCGGGTTCGACGCCGGCAGCGGCGGCAACGCCGCCGCCACGGACGTCACGACGATCAGCGCCGCGACCGGGGACGAGGCGCTGGCCGCCGCGGTGGCCGCCGAGGTCCCCGGTGCCGCGGTGACCGTCGACGACTCGCTTGCCTCGGGCACCGTCCAGCTGGTCCTGGGCTCGGACTCCAACGGCATCGGCGAGCCCGTCAGCGCGCCGGTCGCCGACACCCCGGCCGGCACCTACGCCTCCACCGAACGCACCGCGGAGGACACCAGCTGCATCGCCTGAAGCGAGACCTGCGGTCTCGGGTCTTCCCGGTGCGGGAAGGCCCGAGACCGCAGATCTCGAGGGAGAGCTGACTACGCCTTGACGATGGCGGCCACCGGGCCGCCGCCGGAGGGGCCCTGGTGCACTGCGGCCACCGACACGAACACCGCGGGGTCGCCGGTCACCGACGCGGCGACGCCGCCCACGGTGGCCTTGATCTGCCGGTGCCAGAACACGTCGGAGTCGTCGAGCATCGCGTTGCGCCGACCGCGGACGTAACCGGTCGGGTCGGCCTCGCACTTGAGGAAGACGTTGACCAGGTCGTCACCGAGGTCGCTGGTGTGCGGCCGCTCGGGCAGGTCGAGGCCGGCGTTCCGGATCGCCTCCCAGATGCCGTCCTGGTCCAGCGCGTCCTTCATGACCGAGTGGCCGATCCGGTAGTCGCCGCCGTGCCCGCGGGCGTTGCCGACGACGACGATCTGCGCCTGGTCCAGCTCGACGCCCGAGGAGCACGAGGCGACCGCGCTGAACAGCGAGAAGTCCCGCATGACCTGCTTCTGCTCCGGCATCTCGATCTCGCCCAGGGCGAGTGCGATGCCCAGCGCCGTCGTGCCGTTGGACAGGTCCATGGAGCCGTGCGGCTCGTCGTAGTAGGTCTCCTGGCCGCGGGACTTGGCCTCACGGATCGTCTCGATGGTCAGCAGCGGGGTCTTGGTCTGCACGTAGTGGACGTCGGCGGGGTCGGTGATCCCGGCCTCGGCCATCGCCCGGCGCACGCCCTCGGCGACCTTCTCGACCATGGTCAGCCGGCCGATGTCCTCGGGCAGCAGGGTCTCGCTCATCGCGAACCCGACGGTCAGCCGCGGCTCGTCGGTCTTCTCGACCGCGTCCTCGGGCAGCGTGGCGAAGATGGTCGCGTGCGGGCTGATGACGCCGTCCGTGCCACCGGACCAGACGATCGGCACCTGCTTGACCTCGTCGGCCGTGCGGGTGCCCTTGGCCACCAGCACCTCGCGGAAGGCACGGTCGGCGATGATCCGGGTGTAGTCGTTCACCCCGCCGTTGCCCTCGGTCTTGCCGATGACGGCGACGACCCGGTCGGCGTCCATGACGCCGGAGTCGATGAGCTCGGCGAGCTCGGAGGCGTCGCTGACGTTGTGCAGCGGGACCTTGCGGACCTCGATCGGTGCGGGCACTGGATGACTCTCTCTCTTCGATGGGGTACCGGCCTCCCTGCAGGGCCCCGCCGCGAACGTGCGAGCGGTGGGGGGGCAGGGAGGTCCTTCGTCTCTCAGGAAGCGATGAGCAGGGTGCCGACTTCGTCACCACTGACGGCGTCGGAGATGGACTCGAGCGTGGTGATGACGGCGCGGGTACCGCCCCGCTCCACGAAGCGCAGGGCGGCCTCGACCTTCGGGCCCATGCTGCCGCGGGCAAACTGGCCGGCGGCGGCGAGCCCCCGCAGCTCGGCGGCGGTGACCCGGTGCAGGGCACGGGCGTGCGGCGTCCCGAAGTCGACCATGACGTGCGGGACGTCGGTGGCGATGACCAGGGTGTCGGCGCCGAGCTCACGGGCCAGCAGCGCGGCGGTCAGGTCCTTGTCGATCACGGCCTCGACGCCCCGCAGGGCGGCGCCGTCCGGTCCGTCGTCGACCACCGGGACGCCACCACCGCCGGCGCAGACGACCACGAAGCCGCCCGCGCTCAGCGCGGCGATCGCCGGGACGTCGACGACCGACAGCGGTTCGGGGGAGGCGACGACGCGGCGCCAGCCGCGCTCGCCCCGGTCCTCCCAGAGCTGGCCCAGGTCGATGAACCGCTGGGCCTGGGCGGCGGGCAGGAACCGGCCGACGGGCTTGGTGGGGGCGGTGAAGCCGGGGTCGTGGGGGTCGACGAGCGTGCGGGTGACCAACGCCGCCGTGCGCTGGGGGAGCCCCCGGGCGGCGAGGGCGGCGTCGAGCTCGTCGGAGAGGGTGAAGCCGATGGTCGCCTGGGTCTGGGCGACGTTCCAGTCCAGCGGGACCGGGGGCACCTCGGAGGCGGCCAGCTCGTTCTTCACCAGCAGGTTGCCCACCTGCGGACCGTTGCCGTGGGTGAGCACCACCTCGGCGCCGGTGGCGACGACCGCGGCGATGTGCCGGGCGGCCACGGCGATCGCCTCCCGCTGGGCGCCGGGCGTCGCCGACCCGTCGGGGCCGGTCATGGCGTTGCCCCCGAGCGCGATGACGACGCGACGGGGGAGGGGCATGCGGGGACCCTAGCCCGAACTGCCTTAGCGGTGAAGTACCCAGCGGGGTCCTTCGTCAGGCGGCGGCGGCCTCGGGGCGCTGGCTCACGGTCGGGCGCTCGGCGAGGCGGAGGACCCGCACCTGGTCCGCGGGGGCGTCCCCGGTCTCGGCGAGCTGCGCGATGGTGGACATCGCGTCCTCGTGCAGGCGGGCGACCGCGTGCAGGGCCTCGGCGAGGGCGAGGCCGGCTGCGGTGTCCTCGGTGTCGGTGGCGGTGGTTCCCGGAGTGGTCACGTCCTCCTCATCGGCAGTGCACCACCGATGCGGGACCCCGGCCGACGTCAGATCGCGGCGAGCTGCCGGCGGCCCTCGGGAGGGGCGGCGAACTCGTCGGTCACCGCGTCGGCGCCTGCGGCCTGCGCGGCGCCCAGCCGGGCGGTGACGTTCGTGGCGGTCGGCCGGGGACGCAGCACCAGCGGCGGCAGCTCCAGGACCGGCAGCACCTCGTCGTCGTCGTCGTCCAGCAGCTCGTCCTCCTCGTCGGTCACGGACCACGTGGCCGGCTCGCGGTAGGTCACGGGCTCGTCGACCTGGACCGGTGCGGCGTCCTCGACCGGCTGGTCCCAGGTGTCGGCCAGGGTCGCGATGGTGGCCATCGCCTCGTCGTGGAGCCGCGCGACGACCGCGTGCGCGGTGGCCGCCACGGCGTCGATGGAGAAGGTGCCGTCGAAGAGGGGCTGCGCTGTCACGTCCACCCTGATCGGCAGTCCGGACGCCGACCGTGACGGACCGGTCCAGGAGGGCGGGGGTCAGCGCCGCCAGAAGTCGAAGCGGTCCCGCCCCGGACGGAAGCCGGCCTGCTCGACGACGTCCACGGCCAGCTCGAACCGCTGGCCCACCAGGTGCGGCTGGTGCCCATCGCTGCCGAAGCTCACCGCGTCGCCACCCTCCTCGCGGTACCAGCGCAGCAGTTCCACCGACCACAGCGGACTGGTGGTGTTGACCTCCAGCGCCCGGCCGGAACCGGCCAGGGCCCGGAAGACCCCGCGGTACTCCTCCTCGAACGCCGCCTCGGGGTACTGGTCGCGACCGCCGGGCCAGTACCGCCGGGGGAAGTCGCAGTGCGCCAGCACCTGGAAGACGTCGCTGTGCTCGATCATGGCGACCATCTCGACGAGGTACCGGCGCATCGTCTCGACCACGTCGATCCCCGGGGCGTGCAGCAGCCGGTTCACGCCCATCAGCCGGCCGTCGACCGGCAGCGAGTGCAGCGACCCGAGCACGCGGTCGACCGGGGTGGCCTGCAGGTGGGCGGCCACGCTGGCCCCGAACAGGTGCGGCTCGCCCGCCTCGACCCCGGACCAGACGCGCAGCTGCGGGAACCGCTCGCGGGCCTCCCAGATCGTCTCGGCGTAGAGGTCCACGTCGATCGGCAGCTGGTTGGCGGGGTGCCGGTCCTTCAGCCCCTGCGCCGTCGCCCGGTCGGCGGCGTCCCAGACGGTGAAGTCCAGGTGCTCGGTGAAGGCGAGGGCGGGCAGCCCGATCTCCACGGCGTGCGCGCAGGCGCGCAGGAGGGACGCCCGTGGGCCGGTGTCCCACGAGAACTCCGAGTGCACGTGGTTGTCCGGCGGCAGCATCGGTCCCCATCCAACCGGTCGTCCACAGTCGCCGCACACCGGGCCCCTGGTGTCGGAGCCGCCGCCTACGGTCGGGGCATGAGCACCACTGTGGAGACGGATCTGGCCGACGAGGCGCTCGGCGTCCTGCGCGAGCTCACCGGCCGCCCGGAGGCGGTGTTCCGGGAGGGGCAGGACGCCGCGGTCACCGCGCTGGTCGAGCGCCAGGAGCGCGCGCTGGTCGTGCAGCGCACCGGCTGGGGCAAGTCCGCCGTCTACTTCGTCTCCACCGCCCTGCTGCGCCGCCGCGGGAAGGGCCCGACGCTGCTGGTGAGCCCGCTGCTGGCCCTGATGCGCGACCAGGTCGCGGCGGCCGCCCGGGCCGGCATCAAGGCCGTCGAGATCTCCAGCTCCAACGTCACCGAGTGGGACGACATCAACGCCCGGCTGGCCGCCGACGACGTCGACGTCCTCCTGGTCTCGCCCGAGCGGCTGACCAACCCGCGCTTCCGGGACGAGCAGCTGCCGGCGCTGGTGTCCCGCTGCGGCCTGCTGGTCGTCGACGAGGCGCACTGCGTCTCCGACTGGGGGCACGACTTCCGTCCCGACTACCGCCGCATCCGCGACCTGCTCGGCCAGCTGCCGACCGGTACGCCGGTGCTGGCGACGACGGCGACGGCGAACGAGCGGGTCGTCGCCGACGTGGCCGAGCAGCTGGGGGCCGGCGGGGTCGGGGTCACCACCGTGCGGGGTCCGCTCGCCCGGGACTCGCTGCGCCTGGGCGTGCTGCGGCTGGACACCGACCGCGCCCGGCTGGCCTGGCTGGCCGCGCACCTGGAGGACCTGCCGGGCAGCGGCATCGTCTACACGCTCACCGTCGCCGCGGCCGAGGAGACGGCCGCGCTGCTCCGCGACGCCGGGCACGAGGTGCGCGCCTACACCGGGCGCCTCGACGACGCCGACCGCAAGGACGCCGAGGAGGCGCTGCGGGAGAACCGGGTGAAGGCGCTGGTCGCCACCTCCGCGCTCGGCATGGGCTTCGACAAGCCCGACCTGGGGTTCGTGGTCCACCTCGGCGCGCCGTCGTCGCCGGTCAGCTACTACCAGCAGGTCGGCCGCGCCGGCCGCGCCGTCGACCACGCCGACGTGCTGTTGCTGCCCGGGCCGGAGGACCTGGCGATCTGGCAGTGGTTCGCCACCTCGTCGATGCCGCGGGAGGACCACGCGGCCGCGGTGCTCAGCGCGATGGCCGACGGCAAGGCCTGGTCGGTCGCCCGGCTCGAGACCGTCGCCGACGTCCGCCGGTCCAGGTTGGAGCTGCTGCTCAAGGTGCTCGCCGTCGACGGTGCGGTCGAGCGGGTGCAGGGCGGCTGGCGCTCGACCGGCGTCCCGTGGGTCTACGACGCCGACCGGTACACCCGGGTGACGGCGACCCGCGAGGCCGAGCAGCGGTCGATGATCGCCTACGCGCGGCCGGTGGGCGACGCCGAGTGCCGGATGGCCTTCCTGCAGGAGGCGCTCGACGACCCGACGGCGGCCCCCTGCGGCCGGTGCGACGTGTGCGCCGGCGCCTGGTACCCGACGGACATCCCGGCCGGGGCATCGCAGGCCGCCTCCGCCCGGCTGGACCGCCCGGGGGTGGAGCTGGCGCCGCGGGCGCAGTGGCCGACCGGAGCCGACCGGCTCGGGGTCCAGGTCAAGGGCAAGATCGCGGCCGCGGAGCAGGTGGAGACGGGTCGGGCCGTGGCCCGGCTCACCGACCTCGGCTGGGGTCAGCGGTTGCGCACCCTGCTCGGGGACGACGGTGTGGGTGGGGTGGCCACCCTGGCCGAGGACCTCGAGGCGCCGTCGATCGAGGAGGACCCGGACGCCGCCTACGACGTCTCCCACCGGGTGATCCGGCCCGGGTTGCCCTCCGACGCCCCGCCGGACGAGGAGCTGCTGAAGGCCTGCGCCCGGGTGCTCGGCTCCTGGGACTGGGCGCGCCGTCCCGGGGCGGTCGTCGCCATGCCCTCCCGGCGCCGCCCGGCCCTGGTCGCGGGCGTGGCTCAGGGGCTGGCCGGGCTCGGCCGACTGCCCTACCTGGGGGCGCTGGACCTGGCCCACGGGGGCCCGACGGGCGGTCCGGGCGGCAACAGCGCCTTCCGGCTGGCCGGCGTGTGGCAGCGGATCGTGGTCGGCCCTGAGCTCCGGTCGCGGTTGGCCGACCTGGGTGACGCGCCGGTCCTGCTGGTCGACGACCTGGCCGACTCCCGGTGGACGATGACGGTGGCCGGACGCGAGCTGCGGCTGGCCGGCGCCGGCGCGGTCCTGCCCTTCGTCCTCGCCTTGTCCGCCTGAACAAGGACCTCCCTGCCCCCAACACTCGCGAGCTCGCGTCGGGGCCCTGCAGGGAGGCCTACGGGCTACGCCCGCGTTGTCCACAGGTTTTCGAACAGGTGTGCGAAACCTGCGCTAGCGTTCCGGCATGTCTCTCGCGCACCAGCCGTCCATGTGGGACGTCGCCGAGGAGCCGGCGCTCACCCCGTTGTCCGGGCGGGTGACCCGGCACCAGCTGTCGCGCGGCGCCTGGGTCGATCACCTCCCCGGCTGGATCGAGGGTTCTGACCCGGTGCTCGACGTGCTGCTCGGGGACATCGGCTGGCGGGAGGACCGGCGGCAGATGTACGACCGCGAGGTCGCCGTTCCCCGGTTGCTGCGCTGGTACGGCGGTGAGGAGGCGCTGCCGCACGACACCCTCACCGACGCGCGGCGTGCGCTGAACGCGCACTACGGCCCCGAGCTCGGCGAGGAGTTCGTGACGGCCGGCATGTGCCTCTACCGCGACGGGAGGGACAGCGTGGCCTGGCACGGCGACCGGATCGGCCGCAGCCGCACCGAGGACACGCTGGTGGCGATCGTGTCGTTCGGCTCGCCTCGGCCGCTCCTGCTCCGGCCGGTCGGTGGTGGGGACAGCCTCCGCTTCCCCCTGGGGCACGGCGACCTCGTCGTCATGGGCGGGACATGCCAGCGGTCGTGGGAGCACTGCATCCCGAAGACGACGAAGGCCGTCGGACCACGCGTGAGCGTCCAGTACCGCCCCCGCGGCGTCGCCTGAGCGTGTGACCCGGCGGACACCGCCGCCGGGATGACGCGCAACGTCCGACCCGTTGTGGCCACTGTCCACGGAGCACCCGCGAGGGAGCGCTGGGGACGGCAGGACGTGGGCCGGCTCGATGCTCGGACCGCCACCCCGCGGGTGCGACCCGTGGATGCGTGGCGGATGACGCGGAGAGCCAACTGCTCGCCGACCTGCGTGTCCGGGAGCCCCACCAGGCGCCCCGGGCTCCAGGACGGGCCCTCGGGACCCCCGTGCACAACCTCCTCCAGGGGGTGTATGGTTCTTCCTGCACCGAGCGAGAACAGACTGGGCCGAAGCGCCTGGGAAACCGCGCCAGACCCCCGGGTTTGACCGCCGCGGAACTCGGTGTAAAGTACAGAACACCGCCACGAAGAACGCCGAGAAATCGGTCGGGGAACGTGCGCGTCCGCTCCTTGAGAACTCAACAGCGTGCCGAAAGTCAGTGCCAAGTATCAATACCCCCTTGGTCTGGTCCGTTTGTGGATCATGGCCTTTGGGTTCCTTTGGTTGATTGAACGAGAGTGCCAACTCTCGGTCTCAGCTGTGATCAAATCATCTACGGAGAGTTTGATCCTGGCTCAGGACGAACGCTGGCGGCGTGCT
>NZ_SJEW01000070.1 GCF_005930475.1 Modestobacter altitudinis | reverse complement strand
TAGCATCACAGGTAGTTTGAAGCATAGCATGGCTATAATAAGTGTAACAACTACAGGTGTTAATGAAGCATAAATACCTTTTTTTTTTAGATGTGTATAAGAGGCAGACGTCGATCACCAGCCGGGGCGTGTGGTCGGTGTTCGGCGTGCCGGCCAGGGTGAAGACCCGGAAGGGGAGCCGGGCCCGCACACCGAGCGCCAGCGTGGTCTGACCTTCGAACGACCCCGCCCAGGCGACCTGCCGGAACGTGGTGAACCCGCCGACGGCCACCACCTCACGCGGGTTGCGCGGCTGGAACGTCGGTCCTGTCTCGCCGTAGGCCGGTGCCTTGACGACCACCTGCAGCGCCGCACCGCCGCGGACCGGGACGGCGGCGCCCGAACCGTCGGCGGAGACGGTGCGGACGTAGCGCACGTCGTAGGAGCCGAAGGTGGCGTCCTGACCACCGACGTCGATCACCAGGCGGTCGAAGCAGGCGTGCCGGCCGGCGCGGACGCCGTTGAGCGTCTCGGTGTCGGCGAGGGTGTCGTGCGCCTTGGGCAGCGAGCCCCACGCCACGCTGCAGCGGTCTGCTGCGCTGGCCGGGGAGGCTCCGACCAGGACCGCGGCGACCACGGTCAGGACGGCCAGGACGAGGGCGACGGGGCGGGAGCGGGGGCTGTTCACGGTTCCTCCAGAGGTGGTGTCGGACACCTGCAGAGTCCCGCGACACGCCGACGCATACCAGATCCACATCGGCTGCACAACCGCTGATCCTCGGCGGGTCGGCTGGCAGATCTCGTCGAGCCTCCGGTGCGTCGGACCTCGCCATGAGCGGGGCGTCGCCGTGCGTAGCGGTACCCGGCCGGTAGCCCGCCGCTGGCCGGGGTATCCGACGTCCGTGCCCAACCGCCTCGCTACCGCGACCAGCCCCTACCTGCTGCAGCACGCCGGGAACCCGGTCGACTGGCGGGAGTGGGGCGCCGACGCCTTCGCCGAGGCGCACGAGCGCGGCGTGCCGGTGCTGGTGAGCGTCGGCTACGCCGCCTGCCACTGGTGCCACGTGATGGCGCACGAGTCCTTCGAGGACGAGGCGACGGCCGCCCAGCTGAACGCCGGCTTCGTCTGCGTGAAGGTCGACCGCGAGGAGCGGCCGGACGTCGACAGCGTCTACATGGCGGCCACCCAGGCGCTCACCGGCTCGGGCGGCTGGCCGATGACGGTGTTCACCACCCCGGACGGCGCACCGTTCTACTGCGGCACCTACTTCCCGCCCCGCCCGCACCCGGGGATGCCGTCGTTCCGCCAGGTGCTCGACGCGGTCACCGACGCCTGGACCCACCGGCGCGCGGAGCTGCAGACGGCGGGCTCGCGGATCGTCGAGGGCATCTCCAGCCGGCTCGACCTCGGCGCCCCGGCGCCGCTGTCCGCGGACCTGCTCGACGGCGCGGTCGGCGCCCTGGCCGACGTCCACGACCGGCAGGCCGGCGGCTTCGGCGGCGCACCGAAGTTCCCGCCGTCGATGGTGCTGGAGTTCCTGCTGCGCGCGCACGCCCGGCGCGGGGACGCCAACACCCTCGGCATGGCGCGGACCACCGCGGAGGCGATGGCCCGCGGCGGCGTCTACGACCAGCTGGCCGGTGGCTTCGCCCGTTACTCGGTCGACGACCGCTGGGTGGTGCCGCACTTCGAGAAGATGCTCTACGACAACGCGCTGCTGCTGCGGGTCTACTCGCACCTCTGGCGCACGACCGGCGCGGACTGGGCCCGGCGGGTCGCCGACGAGAACGCCGCCTTCCTGGTGCGCGACCTGGGCACCGGCGAGGGTGGCCTCGCCTCCGCCCTGGACGCTGACACCGAGGGCGTCGAGGGGCTCACCTACGTCTGGACGCCGGCCCAGCTGCGCGAGGTGCTCGGCGACGACGACGGCGCCTGGGCCGCGGAGGTGTTCACCGTGACGCCGCAGGGGACGTTCGAGCACGGCGCGTCGACGCTGCAGCTGCTGCGCGACCCCGACGACGGCGAGCGGCTGGCCCGGGTGCGCGCCGCGCTCAGCGGGGCCCGGGCACGGCGCCCGCAACCGGCCCGGGACGACAAGGTGGTCACCGCCTGGAACGGGCTGGCGATCGCGGCGCTGGCCGACCACGGGGCGCTCACCGGCAACGCCGGGCTGGTCCGCGCGGCCGGTCGGGCGGCGGACCTGCTGCACCGGGTCCACTGGGTCGACGGGCGGCTGCGCCGGGCGTCCCGGGGCGGTGCAGCCGGTGCGCACGCCGGCGTCCTGGAGGACTACGGCGACCTGGCCGAGGGGCTCCTCGCGCTGCACGCCGCGACCGCCGAGCCCCGCTGGCTGGGCTGGGCCGGGGAGCTGCTCGACGTCGTGGCCGCCCAGTTCGTCGACGCCGACGGCCAGTGGCACGACACGGCCGCCGACGCCGAGGCGCTCGTCCACCGTCCCTTCGACCCGGCCGACGGGCCGACGCCGGCCGGGATCGCGGCGGCGGCCGGCGCCTTGGTGACCTACGCGGCGCTGGCCGGCTCGCCCGAGCACCGGGCCCGGGGTGAGGAGGCGCTGGCGTCGCTGGCCCGCCTCGTGGCGCACGCGCCGCAGGCCGCCGGCTGGGCGGCGGCCGTCGGGGAGGCGCTGCTCGCCGGCCCGCTGGAGGTCGCGGTCAGCGGGCCGGCCGGCGCGCAGCGCGCGGCTCTGGAGCAGGCCGCGCGCCGCGCGACGAGTCCCGGCGCCGTCGTGGTCGCGGGGGAGCCGGGCGCGCCCGGGGTGCCGCTGCTGGCCGACCGTCCCCTGGTCGGCGGCGTACCCGCGGCCTACGTCTGCCGGGGCTTCGTCTGCTCCGCGCCGGTCACCGACGTGTCCGCTCTGAGCACAGCGATGAGCACGCCGACCGACTGATTACACGATTACAGTGGTGAGCACAGAGCCGTCGTCCTGAGGAGGACACCGTGCACGCACACCACCGCTTCCCGCCCGAGGGCTTCCCCGGCCGGGGCCGCGCCCGCGGCCGCGCCGCCGACGCCCCACCGCCGGTCGATCGGGCCGAGGTCGCCGGCTGGTTCGCCGGCCGGCTGCCCGACGAGTGGTTCACCGGCCCGGTCGAGCTGGTCATCGACCGGGACGAGATCACCGTGATCGGTGCCGTGGCCGAGCCGGACGCCGGCGACGGCGACCCGACCGCAGCCCGCGCCGGCCGGATCGCCCGGTTCCGCGAGCAGACCCGCTCCGCCCGGATGGCGATCGCCGACGCGGCGCAGGAGCGGTACGGCCGCTCGGTCGCCTGGGGTGCCTCCTGCGGCGACGTCCGCGAGCTGTTCACCACGCTGTCGGTGCCGGTGATGACCCGGCTGCGCCAGCCCGAGCGGCTGGTGCTGGACACCCTCGTCGACGCCGGGGTCGCCCGCTCCCGGTCCGAGGCGCTCGCCTGGGCGGTGCGGCTGGTCGGCCAGCACACCGACGACTGGCTGACGCAGCTCCGTGAGGCGATGGCCGCGGTCGAGCAGGTCCGCGCGCAGGGTCCCCGGGTCGACTGAGGGACACTGGGCCGTGTGACCACCGACGTCGAGCCCACCCAGACCGACGTCCTGGTGGTCGGAGCCGGGCCCGCCGGGTCTGCTGCCGCTGCCTGGGCGGGGCGCGCCGGCACCGACGTCGTCCTGGCCGACGCCGCGGTCTTCCCGCGGGACAAGACCTGCGGCGACGGGCTGACCCCGCGCGCGATGGGTGAGCTCGACCAGCTGGGTCTCGGCGACTGGGTGCGGTCCAAGGGCCGCAACCGGGGCCTGCGCGCGGCCGGCTTCGGCCAGGAGCTGCTGCTGCCCTGGCCGGGCGGCTCGCTGCCCGACCACGGCGGCGCGGTGCCGCGCACCGAGCTGGACGCCCGGGTCCGCGACGTCGCCCTGGAGGCGGGGGCGCAGCCGCTCGAGGGCGCCCGCGCGGTGGACGTGGAGCGGGACGGCGACCGGGTGGCCGGGGTGGTGTTCCGCCGTCCCGACGAGTCGACGACGACGGTGCGCTGCCGTCGGCTGGTCGTGGCCGACGGCGCCCGCTCCCCGCTCGGCCGGGTGCTCGGTCGGGAGTGGCACCGGGACACCGCCTACGGCGTGGCTGCCCGTGGCTACATCGGCTCCGGTCGCAGCGACGACGCGTGGATCTCCTCGCACCTGGAGCTGCGCGGGGCGGACGGCGAGCTGCTGTCCGGCTACGGCTGGGTCTTCCCGCTCGGGGACGGCGAGGTCAACGTGGGCGTCGGCACCCTGGCCACCGAGCGCCGCCCGGCCGACGTCCGGCTGCGCAGCCTGCTCGACCTGTACGCCGACCAGCGGCGGGACGAGTGGCAGTTCGACGGCGACGTCCGCGCCCCGGCGAGCGCCCTGCTGCCGATGGGCGGCGCGGTCTCCGGGGTCGCCGGGCGCAACTGGGCGCTGATCGGTGACGCAGCCGGCTGCGTGAACCCGCTCAACGGGGAGGGCATCGACTACGGCCTGGAGACCGGGCGCAGCGTCGTCGAGCTCTTCGGCACCGACGACTGGACCGATGCCTGGCCGGCGGTGCTGCGCCGGCACTACGGCGAGGCGTTCTCCATCGCCCGGCGGCTGGCCGGGCTGCTCACCGTGCCACGGCTGCTGCCGGCCGCCGGGCCGGTCGGCATGCGGTCGCGGGCCCTCATGACGGTGGCGCTGCGGGTGATGGGCAACCTGGTCACCGAGGCCGACCGCGACGTGGTGGCCCGCGCCTGGCGGCTGGCCGGGCGGCTGTCCGTGCGGCTGGACGACCGCAAGCCGTTCAGCTGAGCACGGCCTACACGAACGGGCTGTTGTAGACCGCGAAGTAGACGGCGATGTAGTGGCAGCTGGCGGCGACGATCGTCATGGCGTGGAAGACCTCGTGGTAGCCGAAGGTCCCCGGCCAGGGGTTGGGGCGCTTGGACGCGTAGGCGACCGCCCCGGCGCTGTAGAGCAGCCCGCCGGCTGCCATCAGCACCAGGACGGTCACCCCGACGAGGTCCAGGATGTCGACCAGCACGAAGACGGCGGCCCAGCCCAGCGCGAGGTAGATGGGCACGCCGAGCCAGCGGGGGGCGTGCGGCCAGGCCATCTTCAGCGCCACGCCGAGCAGCGCTCCGGTCCACACCGTGCCCAGCAGCCACCAGCCGGTCGGTTCCGGGACGGCGAGGAAGGAGAAGGGCGTGTACGTGCCGGCGATGAACAGGAAGATCATCGAGTGGTCCGCGCGCTTCATCAGCTGCCAGCCGCGGGGCGACCAGCGCCGGCGGTGGTAGAGCGCGCTGACCCCGAACAACCCCAGGATGGTCAGGCAGTACACCGTCACCGGCCAGCCCGCTCGGGCGCCCTGCACGAAGGCCAGCGGGATGAGCACCGCCGCCGCCGCGATGGCGCCGAAGAACGCGAACAGGTGCAGCCAGCCACGCATCCGGGGGCGGGTGTCGGGGTGGTCGTAGTCCCGGTCGCCGTACTCGGTCAGCGCCCACTCGCCCTGGTGGGTGATCGCCTGGACCGGGACGTGCTCGTCGCGGACGACGCCGAGCGCCTCGCGCAGCGGCGCCTGGAGCTCGGCGCCGTCGGCGGTCACCCGGACGGAGTCGTCGCGGTCCGAGGAGACGGTCATGGCCCGAGGTTACGGAGGCGCGGAGGGGCCGTCATCCTGGAGCGGTTGTGAGCTTGCCGGCCGCCGATCGCCCCTGCGGTCAGCCGCGGGGGCACCCGGGTCCTAGGGTGGCTGCGTGGGGGTGCGCGCGTGGGTCCGCGAGAGGCTCACCGTGCTGTACGAGCACCGGATCGCCCGATCGCTGACCGGTGCCGACCTGCCCCGACACGTCGGCGTGATCATGGACGGCAACCGCCGGTGGGCGCGGGCGATCGGTCTGGAGGACGTCGCCCACGGGCACCGTCGCGGTGCGGAGAAGATCGTCGACCTGCTCGGCTGGTGCGACGACGCGGGCGTGCAGGTGGTGACGCTCTTCCTGCTCTCCACCGACAACCTCGGCCGGCCCGAGCCGGAGCTCAGCGCCCTGCTGTCGATCATCGAGGACGTCGCCACCGACCTCTCCCGGCCGGACCGGCGGTGGCAGCTGCGCGCGATGGGCGCACTGGAGCTGTTGCCGGCCGAGACGGCGGCGGTGCTGAAGAAGGCCGAGGAGGACACCCAGGGCCGCCCGGGCGCCTCGGTCAACCTCGCCGTCGGCTACGGCGGACGGCAGGAGATCGCCGACGCCGTCCGGTCGTTGCTGGCCGAGCACGCCGAACGGGGGACGACGCTGCCCGAGCTGGTCGAGGCCCTGGAGGTCGACCACATCGCCGAACACCTCTACACCCGTGGGCAGCCGGACCCGGACCTGGTGATCCGCACCAGCGGCGAGCAGCGGCTGTCGGGCTTCCTGCTCTGGCAGACGGCGAACGCCGAGTTCCACTTCACCGACGTGTACTGGCCGGACTTCCGGCGGGTCGACTTCCTCCGGGCGCTGCGGGACTACGCCGCCCGGCACCGCCGCTTCGGCAGCTGATCCCCCTCGGGGCAGAAGTGGCCACTTCTGCCCCGGAGGGTGCGGCCAGGCGTCCCGGCGGCGGCTGACAGGATGCCGACCATGGCAGCCGGCGCGGTCGACGTCCCCCTCGAGTACGTGCGGCTGGGGCTGCGCTTCGACCGGCTCGAGCCCGGCTTCGTCGACGCGTACACCGGTGACCCGCGGCTGCGGGCCGCGGTCGCCGACGAGCCGGCGCCGACCCCGCACCGGCTCCGCGACCAGGCCCGGGCGCTGCTGGGCGAGCTGGACTCGGCCCAGCTCCCGGCCGACCGGGCCGCGTACCTGCGCGGCCAGCTGACCGGGCTGGAGTGCAGCGCCCGCAAGCTGGGCGGGGAGCCGGTCGGCTTCATCGCCGAGGTGCAGGCGTACTTCCAGGTGCAGGTCACCCTCGGCGACCCGGCCGACTACGCCGCGGCGCACGCTGCGCTGGACCAGCTGCTGCCCGGCGGCGGCACCCTGGCCGAGCGCTACGCGGCGCACCGGCGCCGGGAGGAGTGCCCGCCGGCACGGCTGGAGGCGGCGGTGCACGCGCTCTCCTCGGCCCTGCGCGACCGGGTCCGCGGCCAGTACGGCCTGCCGGAGGTCGAGACGGTCCGGTACGAGGTGGTCACCGACAAGCCGTGGTCGGGCTTCAACTACTACGAGGGCGACTACCGGTCCCGGGTGGCGATCAACGCCGACCTGCCGCACCGGCTCAGCCAGCTGCCGCACCTGGTCGCCCACGAGGCCTACCCCGGCCACCACACCGAGCACTGCCGCAAGGAGCGCGGGCTCGTCGAGCGCGACCAGCACCTGGAGCACACCGTCTTCCTGGTCAACACCCCCGAGTGCCTGATGGCCGAGGGGCTGGCCGACCTCGGGGTCGAGGCGTCGATCGGTGCGGGCTGGGGCCCGTGGGCGGCCGAGGTGCTCGGCGACCTCGGGCTGCGCTTCGACGGGCACCTGGCCGAGCAGGTGGCCGCGGCGGCGGCGCCGCTGAACCGGGTCCGCCAGGACGCGGCGATCATGCTGCACGACCGCGCCGCAGACCCCGACGAGGTGATCGCCCACCTGCAGCGCTGGGCGCTGGTCAGTGCCGACCGGGCTGCCCAGCAGCTGCGGTTCCTCACCGACCCGCTGTGGCGGGCCTACATCTCCACCTACGTCGAGGGCTTCGACCTGCTGTCGTCCTGGCTGGCCGCCCGCCCGGCGGAGCAGTCGGTGGGCGACCGTTTCGTGCGCCTGCTGGACGAGCCGCTGACCCCGGCCGGGATCACCGCCGAGCTCGCGGTCGGCTGACGGCGTGGCACGGGGGACGCCGCAGGAGCGGCGCCTGCTGGGCCTGTGGACGGCGGGCTGGCTGGCGCTGCTGCTGCTCATCGGGCTGTTCTGGGTGGGCAACGTCGCGGTGGAGTGGCCGGTGCTGCTGGTGCCGGTGATCTGGGCGCTGGTGGCGGTGCGGCCTCGCCGGGAGGAGTGACCCGGCGGGCCCGGTGCCGCCCGGCGCGCGGCGCGGCGGGCAGAGTTGGCCCATGTCGACCACGCGGTTGCTCCTGCTCGGGGCGGTGCGGATCTTTCAGCCAGTGCACGGCTACCTGCTCCGCCGCGAGCTGCTGAGCTGGCAAATCCAGGACTGGGCGCACCTGAACCCGGGGTCCATCTACTCCGGCCTGCGCACGCTGGCCAAGCGGGGGCTGCTGGAGGAGACCGACGGGGAACCGGTGTCCTACCGGCTCACCGCGGACGGCGAGGTCGAGTACCAGCGCCTGCTGAGCAGTGCGCTGCGCCAGCCCGAGCCCGGCGACCCGAGCCGGCTGCTGGGGGGCCTGTGCTTCTTCACCACCTTGCCCCGCGATGAGGTCCGGGAGGCGCTGCGGGCCCGGGACCTCGTGCTGGAGGCCATGGTGTCCGGCATGGACTCGGCCGTGCGCGGCGTCGAGTCCTCCCGGATGGCGCCGGCCAGCACGGTGGAGCTGTTCTCTGCGACCCGGGCCTGGGTCGCCGGGGAGCGCGGCTGGGTCCGGGACGTCTGCGCCCGCATCGACGCCGGGCACTACCGCTTCGCCGACGACCCGCAGGCCCCCGACCAGCCGGTCGGCGGGCTCTGGCCGGCCGCCGTCCTCGACCCGCCGGAAAGGGCTTGACCCTCGACTAGTCAAACTTGAACACTGGCGGCGTGATCCACGCCCGCGGGCTCGCCCGCACGTTCCGGAAGAAGAAGCAGGAGGTGCACGCCGTCGCCGGGGTGGACCTCGACGTCGAGGCCGGGGAGATCGTCGGCTTCCTGGGCCCGAACGGGGCCGGCAAGACCACCACGCTGCGGATGCTGACCACGCTGCTCGCGCCGACCGCCGGCACCGCCACCGTCGCCGGTTGCGACCTGGTCACCGACCCGGTGGGCGTCCGCCGGCGGATCGGCTACGTGTCGCAGAGCGGCGCCACCTACCCCGACGCCCGCGCGGGGGAGGAGGTGGTCGACCACGCCCGGCTGTACGGGATCAGCACCGCCGAGGCGACCGCCCGCGGCAAGCAGCTGTTCCGCGAGCTCGACCTCGACGGGCTGTGGGAGCGGCAGCCCAAGTCGATGTCCGGCGGCCAGCGGCGCCGGCTGGACATCGCCGTCGGCCTGGTGCACGTGCCCGGGCTGGTCTTCCTGGACGAGCCGACCACCGGGCTGGACCCGCAGGCGCGGGCCAACCTGTGGCAGCACATCCGGGGCCTGCGCGAGGAGCGCGGGACGACGGTCTTCCTCACCACGCACTACCTGGACGAGGCCGACGCCCTCTGCGACCGCATCCTGGTCATCGACGCCGGCCGGATCGTCGCCGAGGGCACTCCCGACGAGCTGAAGTCGCAGGTCGGCGGGGACGTCCTCACCGTCACCGTGGAACACGCGGAGACCGCCGGACGGGTCGCCGCGCTGATGGCCGCGCTGCCGGGCGCGGAGGTCCCGCAGGTGCTCGACACCCGCGTCGTCGGCCGCGCACCGCAGGGCGGCGCGGCGCTGATGACCCTGGTGCGCGAGCTGGACGCCGCGGGGATCGCGGTCGCCGGGATCGAGAGCCGCCGGCCCAGCCTGGACGACGTCTTCCTCGACCTCACCGGCCGGTCGCTGCGGGAGAGCGGCGGCCCCGCGGGACCGGGTGGTCCGGCCGGCGCCGACCGCACCGCCGACAAGCAGCCGCAGGAGATGGCCCGATGAGCACCGCGACCACCGCCCCGCCGAGCCCGGCGACGACCGGACCGACCAGCAGCGTCGCCCGGGACACCTACACGGTGTTCGCCCGGGCGATGCGGATGTCCCTGCGCAACCCGGCCTGGCTGGTGATCAGCCTGATGCAACCGATCCTGTACATCGTGCTGTTCGGGCCGCTGCTCGAGCCGCTGAGCAGCCAGCTCGGCTCGGGCAACGCCTACCAGCTGTTCGTGCCGGGGATCCTCGTGCAGCTGGGCATCTTCGGCGCGCTGTTCGTCGGCTTCGGCCTGATCGCCGAGTACCGGGCCGGGGTCATCGAGAGCCAGCGGGTCACCCCGGCCAGCCGCACGGCGCTGCTGCTCGGCCGGGTGATGCGCGACGTCGTCGTCCTGCTGGTGCAGGGCACGCTGCTGGTGCTCGTGTCGATCCCGCTCGGGCTGCGTGCGCCGGTGATCGGGGTCGTCCTCACCCTCGTCGTCATCGCGCTGCTCGGGGCCGCGTTCGCGTCGGTGTCCTACGCGCTGGCGCTGACGCTGAAGAGCGAGGACGCCTTCGCGCCGCTGCTGAACGCCGTCGTCCTGCCGGTGCTGCTGCTGTCGGGGATCCTGCTGCCGATGACGCTGGCCCCGGGCTGGCTGCAGGCGATCAGCGACGTCAACCCGCTCAAGCACGTCGTGGAGGGCGCCCGGTCGTTCTTCGACGGCGACTACGGCAGCAGCACCGCCTGGTGGGGTGCCGGGCTGACGGTGGCCATGGGCCTGCTGGGCTGGTGGTTCGGCGTCCGACGTTTCCGGCAGGAGTCCAGCTGAAGAACGGAGCCCCACCTGTCACCCGTTGGCGTGTCCGGGGGCTCCTTTTGTCGGCGGTTGGGCCTAGCGTCCGCAGTGGAGGACGAGCTGACCTCGTCCTCCACGGGAGGCCCGGTTGGTGCGACGCAGTTCGTCAGCCAGAGGGGCCGCGTCCCGGCCCCTGCGCCGGGACCCGGCCGCCATCGAGCCGGGGCGCGCTGTGCGCCCCACGGGAGCCGACTCGTGAGCACTCGCCGTACGTACGTCCTCGACACCTCCGTGCTCCTCTCCGACCCGGGTGCACTCTCCCGGTTCGACGAGCACGACGTGGTGGTCCCGCTCGTGGTGATCGGTGAGCTGGAGGACAAGCGCGACCACCCGGAACTGGGCTGGTTCGCCCGGCAGACCCTGCGGATCCTCGACGACCTGCGGGTGCAGCACGGCCGGCTGGACGCCCCGGTGCCCATCGGTGACCTGGGCGGCACGGTGCACGTCGAGCTGAACCACAGCGACCCCTCGGTGCTGCCGGCGGGCTTCCGCAACGACAGCAACGACAGTCGGATCATGGTGGTGGCGCTCAACCTGCGCGCCGAGGGCAGGGACGTCTGCCTGATCACCAAGGACGTGCCGCTGCGGGTCAAGGCGGCCGCGGTCGGCCTGGCCACCGAGGAGTACCGGGGCCTCGGCGTCGTCGACGCGGGCTGGACCGGGATGGCCGAGCTCCCGCTGGCGGAGGAGGAGATCCAGGCGCTCTACGAGCGGGGGTCGGTGCACCTGCCGGCCGCTGCCGAGCTGCCCACCCACACCGGGCTGGTGCTGCTGTCCGCCCGCGGCTCGGCACTGGGCCGGGTGCTGCCGGACAAGTCGGTGCGGCTGGTCCGCGGTGACCGGGACGCCTTCGGCCTGCACGGCCGGTCCGCCGAGCAGCGGATCGCGCTGGACCTGCTGATGGACCCGGAGATCGGCATCGTCTCGATGGGCGGTCGCGCGGGCACCGGCAAGTCGGCCCTGGCGCTGTGCGCGGGCCTGGAGTCGGTGATGGAGCGGCGGGCGCACAAGAAGGTGCTCATCTTCCGGCCGCTGTACGCCGTCGGTGGCCAGGAGCTCGGCTACCTGCCCGGCAGCGAGGGCGAGAAGATGGCGCCCTGGGCGCAGGCGGTGTTCGACACCCTGGGGGCTCTGGTCAGCGCGGACGTCGTCGAGGAGATCGTGGCCCGCGGGCTGATCGAGGTGCTGCCGCTGACGCACATCCGCGGGCGGTCGCTGCACGACTCGTTCGTGATCGTCGACGAGGCACAGTCGCTGGAGCGCGGGGTGCTGCTGACCGTGCTGTCGCGGCTGGGCACCAACAGCCGGGTGGTGCTGACCCACGACGTGGCGCAGCGGGACAACCTGCGGGTGGGCCGGCACGACGGCGTGACGGCGGTGATCGAGGCGCTGAAGGGGCACCCGCTGTTCGCGCACGTGACCCTGACTCGCTCCGAGCGCTCGCCGATCGCCGCCCTGGTCACCGAGATGCTGGAGGACCTGCCCCTCTGACGCGCGCTGATCGCGTGCGCTGAGGCCGGGTTCCACGCGCGGGGACCCGGCCTCAGCGCCCACCGAACAGCCGTCGGCGGCCGTGGCGAGCAACGCGTCCCGCGCGATGTCGTCCTCGCGTTGCTGCCGGGAACCATGCCGGGCCGCGCCGTCCATCTCCACGGTCAGCAGGACGACCGTGCACGGTGTGCGCCCGAGTCGGGTTCGCGCGTCCGAGACCCCGCCTCGACGCACAGCGTCGAGCGGCGGGTCAGGCGGTGGGGGTGGTCTCCGGCTCGGCTGCGCCGGTGGCTCGGGCGGCGGCCGGGACCGGAGCCTTTCTGGGCTGCGGTGGGGTGCTGGCGAACCGCACCACGGCCACCACAGCCCAGCCGGCTGCCAGGCACCACAGCAGCCGGTCGACCACCTCCTGCGCGGTGAACTCCCCGCGCAGCCCCAGCAGGAACACCGGGACGGCCAGCACGAAGCCGGTCAGCAGGACGTCGCCGCGGAGCGGGCTGGTCACCCCTCCATCTCCTCCAGCCGCTCACAGAGCAGCGATGCCCAGCGGTGCGCAGTGGCCCGCGCGCCGTCGACCAGCGCCACCGGCACCGACACGTGGTCCAGGACGGCCGCCGGGTCGGCGGTCGCGTCGGTGTCCTGGACGACGACGGCGTCCAGCCGGGGCAGCCCGTCCAGCCACGGCACCAGGTCCTCGGGCTTGCGGGTCGAGTCGAGGACGCCCCACACCGCGGTCGGTGACCAGATCGTGAGCATCTGCTCCAGCCAGGGGCCGCCCGAGGTCCGCAGCGGTGCGTCCACGGCGATGATCGTGACCGTGCCGCGCACGGCGCTGGCCTGCTGCCGCTCGGCGGCGGTCTCCAGCGACGTGATCCGGCTGCCCTCGGGGGCCAGGCCGGCGAGCGCCCCGGAGGCAGCCCACTGCACGTCCTCCGGCTCGAGCCGCAGCGAGAGGGCCAGCGACCGGGCGGCGGCGAAGGTCTCCGCGCCCGGGCCGACGACCATCAGCACGTCGCCCGGCTGCGTGGGCAGGTGCGGAGCGGCCGGCAGCCGCTCGGCGAGGGTCCGGGTCAGCGCCGCGTACACCCCGCGGACCGCGGCGTCGTCGGTGAAGTCCGAGCCGAGCAGGAAGTCCGGCAGACCCAGCGTCAGCAGCCGGACGACGAGCTCCTCGGCGCCGTCCATGCTGTACGGAGCCAGCGCCGTCGACGGCGACACCGCGGGGACCAGCCGGGTCACCGTGGCCAGCCGGGTGCTGGTCTCCGGAACGGCAGGCAGCTCGGCCGCAGGCCTGCGCGAGCTGATCGGCACCGGGATCGGCACCGGGCGGGTGGTGACCGGTGCGCGATCGCCACCGGACGGCCGGCTGGCGGGCACCGGCGGGCGTCCGCGGCGAGCCGGGGGGACGGCGGGTCGCTGCGACCGCGGCGACGATCCACCGGTGATGCCCAGCCGCGGCAGGACGAGGGTGGCGTCCATCGGCAGCGGAGCCGGGTCGCTGGCGGTGCGCGCCATCACCGGGCCCAGCGAGACCGGGACGGCGAAGCGCTGCTCCTCGACGGCGACGGCGACGGGCACCTCGATCGGGCGCGGCTCGGCGACCCGGACCTCCTCGGCGGCGGTCTCGGCGACGACGACGGCATCGACGACGAGGGCCTGCGCAGCCGCGACCTGTGCTGCGCGCTGCGCGACCCGGGCGTCGCTGGCCCAGCCGGGACCGGACCAGGCGTCGGTGCGGTGGGCGCCGGTGTCGTAGGCACTCGACTCGGTGCCGCGGGTGTCGTAGGCGGACGGCTGGGGGACGTCGAGGTCGGTGGCGGCGGGTGTGTCGGCGACGGACAGGGCCGCACTGACCTCCGGGAGGCGGTGACGGCCGCGGCCGGAGCCGTTGGCCGCCAGGACCTCCTCCAGCAGGGCGGCCAGCGCCTCGTCAGCGCTGCGGACGGACTCCACCATGGACAGCGGCGAGCCGGCCGGCGCGGCGGCCTCCTCCTGGCGACGCTCGGCCGCGAGCCGCTCGGCGACGATCCGGGCTGCCTCCTGGCGCACGGCTTCGACCCGGGCTGCCTCGACGTCAGCTGCTGCCCGGCGGCGGACGGCTTCCTGGCGCTCGACCTCGATGCGCGCGACCTCGATGCGGACCGCCTCTAGGCGCTCCGCCTCCAAGCGCTCGGCTTCGACACGGGCGGCCTCGACACGAGCGGCTTCGACACGAGCGGCTTCGACGCGGGCTGCTTCGAGACGGGCGGCTTCGAGACGCTCTACCTCGACCCGGGCGGCCTCGACACGGGCAGCCTCCAGGCGCTCGGCTTCGAGATGAGCTGCCTCGACCCGGGCAGCTTCGACCCGGGCAGCTTCCACGCGCGCGGCCTCGACCCGAGCCGCCTCGACGCGCTCGGCCTCGAGCCGCTCGGCTTCCCGCCGCTCGGCCTCCAGCCGCTCGGCCTCCACGCGAGCCGCTTCCACACGAGCCGCCTCCAGGCGCTCGGCCTCCAGGCGCTCGGCCTCCTGCCGGGCGGCCTCCGCGGCCGTTGCCTCGGCCTCGAGCCGGGCAGCCTCGGCAGCGGCGGCCTCGGCCTCACGGCGGGCGGCGTCGGCAGCGGCGGCCACGGCCTGGAGCCGGGCGGCCTCGGCGGCGGCGGCCTCGGCCCGCAGCCGGGCGACCTCCGCGGCAGCGGCGTCGACCCGGGCAGCGGCGGCACGTGCCGCCTCCGCAGCGGCGCTCTGGAGCGCGGCGACCTGGGCGGCGGCCGCGTCGGCGGCGGCGGCCTCTCGGGCTGAGGCCTCGGCGGCAGCTGCCTCGGCGGCCGCCTCGGCCGCTGCCTGCACCGGGTTCGAGGCCACCATGCGGGTCAGCGCAGCGGCGAACGGCGAGGGACCGGACGGCTCCTCGGTCACCGGCTGGGCCGGCTCGACCAGG
This sequence comes from Modestobacter altitudinis, assembly GCF_005930475.1. GTDB lineage: Bacteria > Actinomycetota > Actinomycetes > Mycobacteriales > Geodermatophilaceae > Modestobacter > Modestobacter altitudinis. Next base: position 12,274 of record NZ_SJEW01000070.1, on the reverse strand, counting down.
TCAGCAGCGAGGTCCTCGGGGGACAGCATCAGGGTGTGCTTGGTCGGGGTGAACGGCTTGGCAGCCGCCGTCCGGCGCGGCGCGGCAGCCGGCTCGTGGGTCGTCCGCGGCTGCGTGGCGGCGCGGGCCGGCGTGGCCGTGCGGACCGGCGTGGCGGCGCGGACCGGCGTGGCCGGGCGGACCGACGACGGCGCGGTGGCGCCGGTCGAGGCCGGCGCAGCCGCACGCCGCACCGGCCGCTCGGCGGCGGTCGGCGTCGCGGCGGGCGTGGCACCCGCCCGGCCGTACAGACCGACGGACTGCGGCTCCTGTGACGTGGCGCCGAGCAGCTCGGCGAGCTCCTGCATGCGGTCGTCCAACGACGGGGCCGGCCGCGCCTCCCGGGCGCCGGTCTTGAGCAGCGAGCCGGTGTCGGGTCCCTTCACCGGGTCGGCCGCGGGCACCTCCACCTCGGCGATGAACCGCTCGTTGGTGAAGAAGCCGAACATGCCGCCGGAGCGGATGCGGCGCATCCCGACGACCCGTGCGGTGGGGCCGAACTGCTCACGCGCGGCGGCGATGGCCTCGTCACGCGTGGCGGCCTCAACGGACTGCGAAGGCACCGTTCACCACTCCCAGGGACTCGATCTGGGCCGTGCGGGACACCTCGTTGTACGAGATCACCGACAGCCGGGGCAGGACCTGGCGGACCAGGCGGGACAGTGCGGCGCGGACCTGCGGGGAGCAGACGAGCACGGGGGAGAGGTTCAGCCGGTCTGCCTGGTCGAGCAGCTCGGTGCAGCCCCGGACGAGCGTGTCCACGGTGTGGCCGTCCAGGGCCAGCACCTGGCCGTTCTCGGTGGGACGGACGGCCTCGAGCAGGCGCTGCTCGAACGCCGGGTCGAGGGTGATCACGTGCAGACGCTCGTCCGGCGTCACGTACGGCTGGCTGATCGCGCCACCGAGGGCCGCGCGGACCGCCTCCACGAGACCGTCGAGGTCCGTGGACTTCTTCGCCCGCAGCGACAGCGCCTCGAAGATGCGGACCAGGTCGCGGATGGAGACGCCCTCGTCCAGCAGCGCATGCAGCACCCGCTGGACCTCGCCCAGGCTGAGCAGGGTCGGGGTGAGCTCCTCGACGACGGCGGGGTGCGAGCGGCGGATCATCTCGACCAGCACCTTCACGTCCTCCCGGCCGAGCAGCGCCGAGGCGTTCTGCCGGACCACCTCGGCCAGGTGGGTGGTGATGACCGACGAGCGGTCGACGACGGTCGCGCCGGCCATCTCCGCCTGCCGCTGCAACTCCGCGGGGACCCACTTGGCCGCGAGCCCGAACACCGGCTCGACGGTCGGCTTGCCCGGCAGGCCCTCGAGGTGGTCGCCGATGGCGAGCACGGTGCCGGCGGGGGAGTTGCCCCGCGCCGCCGGGACGCCGTTGAGCCAGATGACGTACTGCGAGCCCGGGAGGTCCAGGTTGTCCCGGGTGCGCACCAGCGGGATCACCAGGCCGGTCTCCATGGCGACCTTGCGGCGCAGCGCCTTCACCCGGTCCAGCAGGTCGCCGCCGCGGGCGGTGTCCACCAGCTCGACGAGGTCGAACGCGACCTCGAGCTCCAGCGGGTCCACCCGCATCCGCTCGACGATCGCCTCGGGGGAGTCCGGCTGCGGCTCGTCGGGGGCCTGCGTCGCGGCCAGGGCCTCGTCGTCGTCCTCGGACTTCTCGGTCAGCCGGGTCGCGATGAAGAGGAAGAGGCCGCCGATGAGGAGGAACGGCAGCTTGGGCAGGCCGGGGATCAGGCACAGCGCCAGTGCGGCGCCGCCGGCGATCCGCACCGGCTGCTTGTTGCGGCCCAGCTGGTTCAGCAGGTCGGTGCCCATGTCGCTCGAGGAGGCCGAGCGGGTGACGATGAGACCGGTCGCGGTGGAGATGAGCAGGGCGGGGATCTGGGAGACCAGGCCGTCGCCGACGGTCAGCAGCGAGTAGGTGGAGACGGCGTCCGCGGGCGCCATGCCGTTCTGCATGATCCCGATCGCGAAGCCGCCGATCAGGTTGATCATCGTGATGATGATCGCGGCGATGGCGTCGCCCTTGACGAACTTGCTCGCGCCGTCCATCGAGCCGTAGAAGTCGGCCTCGGAGGTGACCTCCTGGCGGCGCTTGCGCGCCTGCGTCTCGTTGATCAGGCCGGCGTTGAGGTCGGCGTCGATCGCCATCTGCTTGCCGGGCATGGCGTCGAGGGTGAAGCGGGCACCGACCTCCGCGACGCGGCCGGCACCGTTGGTGATGACGACGAACTGGATGATCGTGAGGATCACGAAGATCACCAGGCCGACGATCAGCGAGCCACCGATGACGAAGTGCCCGAAGGCCTCGATGACCTTGCCGGCGTAGCCGTCGCTGAGGACCAGCCGGGTGGAGGAGACGTTCAGCGCCAGCCGCATCAGCGTCGCGATCAGCACCAGCGACGGGAAGACGGCGAAGTCCAGCGGCCGCTTGATCTGCATGGACACCAGCAGGATCAGCAGCGACGCGACGATGTTGAAGCCGAGCAGAAGGTCCAGCACGGCGGCCGGCAGCGGCACGACGAGCATCAGGACGATGGAGACGACCCCGATGGGGACGGCGGCCTTCGTCAGCTTTCCCACGAGACCTCGTTCCTGAGCAGCGGCGCCGGACGGCGGGAGGGCGCAGCACGCTCTCGACGCCGTTCTCGGCAGTCCCCGGAACGGTCCGTACCGCAGCGGCCGCGCCGGGGCGCCGCCCTCGCCCCACGCGCACCAGCAGTGCCGGGCGCCCCGTGCCGATCGGCCGGCTGGGGCGTCCGGTGCGGACGGGGCAGGTGGGGCCGGCCGTCAGCGGCGCCTCGCCCGCGGCAACCCCGCGGTCTCCGGGGCCTCGAAGCCGGGCCGGTGGACACCGCCGCGGACCCCGCGGTTGGACAGGTGCATCACGAAGGCCAGCACCCGGGCGACCGCGGTGAACAGCTGCGCGGGCACCTCCTGGCCGATGTCGCAGGAGCCGTGCAGCGCCCGGGCCAGCGGGATGTCCTGGACCATCGGCACCCGGCACTCCTCGGCCCGCGCCCGCAGCCGGGTGGCGACCTCCCCGGAGCCCTTGGCCACCACCCGGGGCGCGCCGCGGGTCGCCTCGTACTTCAGCGCGACCGCGACGTGGGTGGGGTTGATCAGCAGCACGTCCGCGTCGGCGACCTCGGTCATCATCCGGTTCCGGGACATCGCCATCTGGGTGGCCCGGCGCTGGGCCTTCACGTGCGGGTCGCCCTCGGAGTTCTTGTTCTCCTGCTTGATCTCGTACTGGCTCATCTTGAGCTTGCTCATCGTCTGGTGGCGGACCACCAGGTAGTCGGCGAGGGCGATCGCCAGACCGGTGATGCCGACGACCCGGAACATCAGCACGGCGGACTCGGTGAACACCCGGGTGATCTCCGACAGCGGCAGCGCCCCGGAGGCCGAGACCAGGTGCTGGGCCTTGTCCGACGTCGCCCAGATGACCACGGCGAGCGCGATGGTCTTGATCAGCGCCTTGATCGACTCCCAGAGCCCGTGGGTGCCGAACATCCGCTTGAGCCCGGGCAGCGGGTTGAGCTTGGAGAACGTCGGCTTGATCCCCTTGCCGCTGAGCACCACCCCGCCCTGGGCGGCCGAGGCCAGCGTGCCGACCAGCATCATGCCCACCGCGATCGGGAGGACCGCGCCGAGGAAGGCGAACAGCGCCTGGCCCATCAGCGCCGAGAGCGCCGCCGGCTGCGGGTCGGCGGCCACCGTGCCGATCTGCACGAACAGCTGGCGGACCGAGCCGAACGCGCGCCCGACGAGCATCGGCAGCAGCACGCTGGCGGCGGCCGCGCCGAGCCAGGTGCCCAGCTCCTGCGTGCGCGGGATCTGCCCGTCCTTACGGGCCTGCTTCAGCTTCTGCGCTGTCGGCTTCTCTGTCTTCTCACCACCCGGTCCGTCCTTGGCCATCTACCCGCTCCGGAAGGAGGTGATCGCCTCGAGGCCGGTGTGCATCAGCGCGTCGAGGGCGGGCGGCAGGAGCGGGAAGGTGAGCCCGAGCAGGGTCAGGGTGAGCAGGATCTTCACCGGGAACCCGAACGCGAAGATGTTCAGCGACGGGGCGGCCTTGGACAGCAGGGCCAGGGCGACGTCGGCGAGCAGCAGCACCGCGACCATCGGGCCGGCGATCTGCAGCGCGGCCAGGAACATCATCGAGAAGACCGTGACGAGGGTGGAGGCCAGCTGGTCGGTGGGCATCGAGCCGCCCACCGGCAGGCCCTCGTAGGAGGTGACGAAGCCGCGGACCATCAGCAGGTGCCCGCCGCTGGTGAACAGCAGCGTGGTCGCCAGCATGTAGTGCAGCTTGCCGACCGAGGAGTGCATGGTCAGCGACAGCGGGTCGTAGGCCGGCTGGAGGGAGAAGCCACCGGAGAGGTCGATCAGGTCGCCGGCGAGCTGGACGGCGGTGAACAGCACCTGGATCACGAAGCCCAGCGCAGCGCCGATGAGCGCCTCGGTGATCGCGCTGACGATCAGGAAGCCCGCGGTGATCGCGGGCAGGTCGCCGCTGATGTGCGGGAAGACCACGACCGCCAGCGCCATGGCCAGTGCGCCCTTCACCGCGGCCGGGATGGCCGCCGAGTTGAACGGCGGCGCCATGATCACGAACCCGCTGGCACGGACCGTGGCCAGCAGCAGCGCGGCCAGGGTCGCCGAGGGGACCTGGAGGTCCACCGCAGCCTCAGCTCTGGCCGAGGAGCTGCGGCAGCGAGTCGAACAGCTGGTGGGTGAAGGAGATGAGCTCCGAGAGCACCCAGTTGCCGGTCACCAGCAGCGCGATCGCGACCGCGATCATCTTGGGCACGAAGGACAGCGTCTGTTCCTGGATCTGGGTCGCCGCCTGGAACAGCGAGATCATGAACCCGACCAGCAGGGCGGTGAGCAGGATCGGGGCGGCGCACTTGGCCCCCACCAGCATCGTCTGGGTGGCGATCTCGGTGACGTCGGTGTCACTCATCCTCGACTCCGGCTTCGTTCCGCTCCTCGGTCGCTGGCGCTCCCTGCGATGCTCGCTCAGCCGTCGTCTTCGATTTGTCACTCACGAGTACGACCCCACCAACGCCGTGGTGATCAGCGCCCAGCCGTCGACCATCACGAACAGCAGCAGCTTGAACGGCAGCGCCACGACCGAGGGCGGCACCATCATCATGCCCATCGACATCAGCGCGGCGCTGACCAGCATGTCCAGCACCAGGAACGGGATGAAGATGACCAGCCCGATGATGAAGGCGCTCTTGAGCTCGGAGAGCACGAACGCCGGGATCAGGGTCAGCATGCTCACCGACGCCTCGTCGGCCGGCTTCTCCTCGCCGGACAGGCCGATCATGAGCTTCAGCTCGTCGTCCCGGGTGTTGTCCAGCAGGAAGGTCTTCAGCGGCGCCTCGCCGACGTCGTAGGCCTGCGAGGCGGTGATCGTGCCGTCGAGGTAGGGCTGGACGGCGACGTCGTTGATGTCCCCGAACACCGGGCCCATCACGAAGATCGTCAGGAACAGCGCGATCCCGGTGAGCACCTGGTTGGGCGGGGACGACGCCAGGCCCAGGGCGTTGCGGGTCAGCGACAGCACCACGAGCATCTTGGTGAACGAGGTGACCAGCAGCAGCGCCGACGGGGCGATGGACAGCACCGTGATCGCCAGGATCAGGGTGACCGCCTGGCTCGGGCTGTTGCCGCCGACGTTGATGTCGACCCCGCTGCCGTCGACCACCGGGGCGGTCGGGGCGGTGGGCGCGGTGGGCGCGGTCGGCGCCGCGGAGGCGGGGTCGGCCAGCAGGAACCACAGGGCGAGGACGGTCAGCACCAGCAGCGGCAGCAGCCAGACGACCCGGCGACGGCGCGATGCGGAGGCCGGCTCGGCGGTCCGGGCGGCGGCCGGGAGCAGCACGGGGAGCGCGGCGGTCATCGGCGGACCGTCCGCTCGCGCAGTTCCTGCACCACCGTCGTCCAGGTGCCGCGGTCGAGCACCGAGCCGGACAGTGCACCACCGGAGCGGGAGGGCAGCGCCGGCCGGCGGGTCAGCACCCCGGTGGCCGGGTCGTCGTCCACCCCGGCCGGACCGGTGGTGGCCGACCGGGCGAGCTGGGCGTCCAGGGCGGCCGCCAGCTCCTCGTCCTCGACCTCGGCCAGCAGGGTGACCTGCTCCTCGGTGGCACCGACGACCAGCACCCGGCCGGCGACCCGGAGGACCGACACGCTGCTGGCGCGGCCCATGCGCTGCCGGGCGACGACCTCGATGACGCCGGTCGCCCCGCCCAGACCGCGCTTCTTGGCGACCCGGCTGGCGAACAGCAGCACCGCGGCGATGAACGCCAGGCACAGCACCAGGCGCAGGATCATCCACGTCACGAGGCCGGCGTCCCGTACTCCGTGGCGTCCGTGACGATCTCGCTGATCCGCAGCCCGAAGTCCTCGTCCACGACGACGATCTCGCCGCGGGCGATCAGGGTGCCGTTGACCAGCAGGTCGGCCGGAGCCCCGGCCGCGCGGTCGAGCTCGATGACCTCGCCGGGGTGCAGGGAGAGCAGCTCGGAGACCGTCATCCGGGTCCGGCCGATCTCGACGGTGACCTCCATGGCCACGTTGCGCAGCAGGTCCAGGCTGCCGCGGCGCTCGCGCGGCCGGGGCAGGGTGACCTGCAGCGCCAGGGTGGCGGAGACCTCGCCGTTGGCGATCAGCGGCACGGCGAGGAAGACGCCCTTGTCCCGCAGCCCGTCCAGCGCGGCGACGACGTCCTCGACCCGTTCGGCGGCGACCCGCACCCGGCCCAGCGCGCCGGCCGCCGCCTCGAGCGCGGGGCGCAGGGCGGTGGCGACGTCCATGGCGCCGACGGGGGAGTTGGTCAGCGCGCTGACGATCTCCTCCGACAGCACCAGCACGATGTCGCCGCTGACCTCGCCGCCGAGCGCCGCGGTGACCGCGGCGCCGGGTGCCGGCGGGAGCGGCACGGACTCGGGGTCGGCCACCGTGTCCCCGGGACGCAGGTCCAGCTCGGCGGGCATCGCGGCGGCCGCGGCCCGCGCCGCGGCCGCGACGGCCGTGGCGATGGTCTCGGAGTCCGACGAACGGTCAGTGCCGAAGGCGGTGGTCATGCGTTTTCCTTCCCGCTGGTCGCGGTGTCGGGGACGATCTCGGCCGCCAGGCGGCGCCGGTGGTTGCTCGGGAGCGCGTGCGCGAAGATGACGTCGTTGGTCGTGACCTCCAGCGGGCTGTCCTGCGCGTGACGCAGCAGCAGCACGTCACCGACCGCGAGGGACAGCAGGTCGCCGGAGGGGACCTCGAGCGGGTTGAACCGGACGCTGACGTCGACCGGGACCTCGGCCAGCCGCTCCTTCAGTGCCTCGGCGGCGCGCTGCCGCTTGTGCTTCGCGGAGTCCGACAGCTGCGGGGAGGCGGCGTTGTTCAGCGCGGCGGCGAAGGCGGAGAACGGCAGCACCAGCGTCGCGTCGGGCTCGCGGGCGCCGATGCGCATCGAGTAGGTCGCGACCATGACGGTCTCCGAGCCCGCGGCGGCCTGGGCCAGCTGCGGGTTGTACTCCACGCCGTCGAGCGCCGGGACCAGCGGCGTGATGTGCGCGAAGGCCTCGGCCAGCTCGCCGAGCAGCCGCTCCAGCAGGTGGCTGGTGATGGCGCTCTCCATCGCGGTCATCGGCCGGAGCGGCTGGTCGCCGGCGCCGGCGCCGCCGAGCATGTGGTCGACGATGGCCATCGCGGTGTCCAGCGGGTAGGCCAGCACGCCCTTGCCCGGGAGGGGCTCGAGGGTGAACGTCGCCACGAAGCAGGACTGCGGCAGCGTCGCGATGTAGTCGTCGTAGGAGTACTGCTCGATCCCGACGAGCTCCATCCGGGCGCCGGTGCGCAGCATCGACGTCAGGGTCGTCGTCGCCTGGCGGGCGAAGTTCTCCTGCGCGATCTGCAGGATCCGGACGTGCTCACGGGAGAGCTTCGTGGGGCGGCGGAAGTCGTAGGTGCGCGGCTGACGCCGTCGCGAGCGGCCCTGCCCCTCCGAGGTGCGGGGGGCAGGCACGCTGGGCGCGTCGGCCACGATGTCGGACAAGCTCACGCATGTCCTCATCGGCGGGGGCCCGGTCGACCCTGACCGCCGGTGACCAGCCGGCGCCGGGGGTACCGGCGCCGGCTGGTGCTGCTGCGTCCTCGTGGGGGCGCTGGGGGAGGAGCGTCGATCGAGGGCGCCCCCGAGGTGCTGGAACGGCCCCCTACTGGGTGACGTACTCGGTGAGGTACACGTCCATGACCTCGTCGTGGTACGCGTGGACGACGGCCTCGGTGAACGCCGCCATCATCGCCTCGCGGTTGGTCTGCACGTCGGTGAGCGAGGCCCCGGAGAACTGGCCGATCGCGATGTCCAGCGCCTTGGAGCCGTCCTGGACGGTGCCGCCGTGACCGCCGCCCTCGTCGAAGGCGAGGGTGTACTGCAGCGTGAACCCGAACTTCAGGTAGCTGCCGCCGGCCAGGTTGATGGCGACCGGCTCGACGGCCAGCACGGAACCGGCCTCCGGTGCCGGCTCGGCCTCGGCCGACCCGCCGCTGAAGACGAAGAAGTACGCCGCGGCGCCGAGCGCCAGGACGGCGACCAGCCCGATGATCAGCAGCTTCTTCTTGCTGCCCTTGGGGGCGTCCCCCTCCTCGGGCGCGTTCTTCTCCTGCTGCTTCTTGCTCACTTCTCCTCCTCGCTGGCGCTCGTCGGCCGCGTTCGCGCCGCTGCTGTGTCCATCGGCTCGCTCGCGAGCTCGCTCACGGGTGGCCTCCCTCGGAGTCGTGGTCGTCCTGGCTGGCGGTGGTCGGGTCGGTGGTGGTCGTGCCGGTGGTCCCCTGGGCGGCGGCCTCGATGCCGGGCAGCAGGGCGTTGGCGTCGGCCGAGGCCGTGGACAGGACGACGATGTCGACCCGCCGGTTGACGGTGACGTAGCTCGGGTCGGAGTCGGGCACCAGCGGCCGGGTGCTGCCGTAGCCGGCCGCCGACATCCGGTCCTCGGGGACGCCGTCGGCCTCGGACAGGTGGCGGAGCACCGTGGTGGCGCGCACCGCCGAGAGTTCCCAGTTCGACGGCCAGGGGCCGCCCCGGGTGACCGGCAGCGAGTTGGCGTGCCCCTCGACCCGGACCTGGTTGGGCAGCTGGGCGAGCGTCGGGGCGATCGCGTCGAGCACGGTGGCGCCGCTCGGGAGCAGCGCGGCGGACTCGGGGGCGAAGAGCACCGGGTCCGACACCACGTGCACGACCAGGCCGCGCTCGTCGATGACGAACTGGGCCGCACCGGACTGGCCGGCCGCAGCCAGCGCCTGCTGCAGCGCCTGCTCGGCCTGGGACAGCTGGTCGTAGGCTGCCTTCGCCTCGGCGGCGGTCTGCTGGGCAGCCTGCGCGGCGGCCTCCGCCGCGGCAGCCTTCTCCGCCTCGGTCTGCGCCGTGCCGTCGATGGCCGCGTCCTCGGCGACCTGCACCGGCTGGAGCGGGGTCTGGCTCTCCGCGTCCAGCACCGCGCCGTCGCTGAGGATGGTGACCGGTGCGCCGAAGCCCTCCTGCAGGCCCTCGGCGAAGGAGTTGAACTTGGTGACGTCCACCTGGCTCATCGCGAACAGGACGACGAACAGGGCGAACAGCAGCGTCAGCATGTCGGCGTAGGAGACGAGCCACCTCTCGTGGTTCTCGTGCTCCTCCTCCTCGTGCTTCTTGGGTCGGCGGCCCTTGGGCGCGTGGCCGTGCCCGGAGTTCTTGCTCATGCCGCCTCGCGCTGCTGTTCACTCGGCGGCACCAGCGAGGAGAGCTTGGCGCGGACGGTGCGCGGGCTGGTGCCGGCCTGGATCTCCGCGATGCCCTCGACCAGCAGCTCCATCGCGGCGGCCTGCAGCTCGCTGGTGCGGTTGATCTTCGCGCCCATCGGCAGCCAGAAGACGTTGGCCGAGAGCACGCCCCACAGGGTGGCGACGAAGGCGCTGGCGATCAGCGGGCCGATGGACTCCGGGTCCTGCAGGTTCTCCATCACGTGGATCAGCCCGATGACGGTGCCGATGATCCCGATGGTGGGGGCGTAGCCGCCCATCGCGTTGAAGAACTTCGCGGCGGCCTTGTCCTCGGACTTCTTCGCCGAGATCTCGCCCTCGAGGATGGACCGCAGGTCCTCCGGGTCGGTGCCGTCGATGCTCATCTGCAGCCCGCGCTTGAGGAACGGGTCGTCGATCTTCTTGACCTCGGCCTCGAGGGCCAGCAGGCCCTCCTTGCGGGCCTTCTCGGCCAGGCTGACCAGGGTCTGGATGCGCTCGCTGACCGACGGGAGGGCCGGCGGCATCAGCGCCATCTTGAACCAGGCGCCGATCTTCTTCACGTCGTTCATCGAGATGCCGCCGATGGCCGCACCGAAGGTGCCTCCGAAGACGAGGATCAGCGGCGGGAGCAGGATGATCGCCATCGGGGACGCGCCCTCGAGGATCATCGTCAGCAGGATGGCGCCCATCGCCAGGGCGATGCCGATCAGGGTGGCCGGGTCCATCGGTCAGCGCTCCTCGCGCGAGGGGAAGCGGACGACGGAGGAGTCCGTGGTCCTCTCCGAGGTGGTGGTGACCGGCGGGCGGTACTCACCGCGGTCCATCTGGAAGGCGACGGCCTGGATGCTCGCGCGGTAGTCGCGGATCTCACGGACCACCTGGTCGACGGTCTCGACGACGACGTACTTGGTGTCGTCCAGCAGCGTGATGACGGTGTCGGGGTGCCCCTCCACGCGCTGGACGAGCTCGGCGTTGAGCACGAAGTGCTCGCCGTTGAGACGCGTCAGACGGATCACGGGAGGGGTCCTCACAGGGTCGGGGTGGCGGTCGCCGGGTGGGGCGTCGTCGCCGCAGGGATGTCATCGGCGCCGCGGCGCCGGTGCTTGAGCGGGCCGGCCCGGTCACCCCGCGAGGTGACCGGGCCGGAGGTCGGTCATCAGCGGCCGAGCTGGACCAGGCTCTGCAGCACCTCGTCGGAGGTGGTGATGACGCGGCTGTTCGCCTGGAAGCCGCGCTGGGCGATGATCAGGTCGGTGAACTCCGAGGCGAGGTCGACGTTGGACATCTCCAGCGCGCCCGCGGTGAGGGTGCCGGCGCCGCCGGTCCCGGCGGCGCCGATGACGGCCACCCCGGAGTTGTTGCCGACCCGGTAGGAGGAGTTGCCGGACTTCTCCAGCCCGCCGGGGTTGGAGAAGGTGGCCATCGCCAGCTTGCCGATGTCCTGGCGCAGGCTGTTGGAGTAGACGCCGACGATGGTGCCGTCGGAGCTCAGCGAGAACGACTGCAGCGTGCCCATCGCGTAGCCGTCGGTGGTGGTCGGCTTCATCGAGCTCTTCGCGCCGAACTGGCTGATGCTGCTGAGGTCCAGCGTGAGCGTCCCGGGCCAGCTGCCAGCCATCGCCGCGGACGGCGCGAAGGTGACCGACCTGTCGCCGGCCGCGATCGCCCCGGTGGCCGGGTCGAAGTCCAGCAGCGGGGCCTGGACTCCGGCGGTCGCAGGATCGATGTCCGGCGGCGTGATGGTGGCGCCGTTCTCGTCCTTCAGCGCCAGCGACCACTGGTTGGCGGTCGCCGTCTTGGTGAACGTCGCGGTGACCTGGTGCGCGTTGCCCAGCGCGTCGTACATGGTGATCTGGCTCTCGACCGCGTCGCCGGTGGCCGCCCCGCTGGTGAGGTTGCCGGTGAACCCGCCCTTGGTCGACGCCGAGGGCGGCATCACCTGGCCGTAGGGCACCGACAGGTCGCCGATCTTCCCGTTGGTGTCCACGACGCCGTTGGTGGCCGCCCAGCCCTGCAGGATCGACCCGTCGGAGGTGACCAGCCGGCCCTGGCCGTCGAAGTCGAACGAGCCGGCCCGGGTGTAGAGCTGCTCGTTGCCCGCCTGGGTGACGAAGAAGCCGTCGCCGCTGATCATGAAGTCGGTCGACCGGCTGGTGCTCTGCGTCGAGCCCTGGCTGAAGTTGGTGGTGATGCCGGCGACCTTCACGCCCAGACCGACCTGGGCCGGGTTGGTGCCGCCGGTCGTCTCGGTGGGCGCCGAGCCGTTGCTCAGCACCTGGGACAGGGTGTCCTGGAAGACCGTCTGGCTGGACTTGTAGCCCACCGTGTTGACGTTGGCGATGTTGTTGCCGACGGTGTCCAGCTTGGTCTGGTGTGCCTTGAGGCCGGAGATGGCCGAGAACATGGAACGCAGCACGGGGAGCTCCTCGGGTCGGGGCGGGGA
>NZ_SJEW01000006.1 GCF_005930475.1 Modestobacter altitudinis | reverse complement strand
GCCGTGCGCGGGCCGGACGAGGTCCAGCGGGCGACCGCGGGCGGGGTGCCGGGCGTTCCCGCGGGAACGCCCGACGGGCCCGCGGCGGCCCGGTCCCGTCGGCACCGCGTGGCAGCATGGCCGCGTGGCAGCCAGCGCAGCAGCACCGCCCGCACCGACGTCGCGGCTGCGCGTCGTGGTCGGCGAGGAGGAACTGCTGCGGGCCCGCGCCGTCTCCGCCGTGCGGGCCGCGGTGCGCGAGCGCCACGCCGACAGCGAGGAGCACGAGCTGGCCGCGGCCGGCCTCCCGATCGGTGACCTGGCGGAGGTGCTGGCGCCGTCGCTGTTCGGTGGTCACCGGCTGGTCGTCGTCACCGGGGTGCACGAGGCCGCGGGTGCCCTGGCCGACCAGCTGGTCAGCTACACCAAGGACCCCGACCCGGAGCTGACGCTGGTGGTCGTGCACAACGGCGGCAAGCGGAACGAGGCGCTGCTCAAGACCTTCAAGGCCGCCGGGGCGGCGGTCGACGAGTGCCCGAAGATCAGCTCGGCGGGTGAGCGGATCGCCTTCCTGCGCAACGAGGTCCGGCACGCCGGCGGGAGGATCACCCCCGACGCGGCCACCGCCCTGCTCGAGGCGGTCGGCAACGACCTGCGCAACCTCTCGGCTGCGGCCAGCCAGCTGGTGTCGGACTTCGGCGGGGTCGTCGACGCCGACGCGGTCGCCCGGTTCCACCGCGGGCAGGCCGAGGTCACCGGCTTCACCGTCGCCGAGCGGGTGCTGGTCGGGGACTCGGCCGGGTCGATCGAGATGCTGCGCTGGGCGTTGGACCGCGGCGTGGCCCACGTGCTCATCGCCGATGCCCTCGCCGACGGGGTCCGCACCGCGGCCCGGGTCGCCTCGCTGAACACCACGAACACCGGCGAGCTCGCCCGGCAGCTGAAGCTGCCGCCGTGGAAGGTCAAGAAGGCGCAGAGCCAGGCGCGCGGCTGGACGATCGACGCCCTGCAGCAGGCGATCGGGGTGGCCGCCGAGCTCAACGCCGACGTCAAGGGCGCCGCCGCCAGCGCGGACTACGCGCTGGAGCGGGCCGTCCGGCGGATCGTGGCGATCCGCGCGGCCGGCGCGGCCGGTCGCGGGGAACGGCTGCGCGCCGGGCGCTGAGCAGGCGGGCGCAGCCGGGACAGCGACGAGCCCCCCTCCCGGACGGGAGAGGGGCTCGTCGTCGAGCGGGTGCTCAGCTCAGAGGCTGGCGACCTTCTTGGCCAGCGCCGACTTGCGGTTCGCTGCCTGGTTCTTGTGGATGACGCCCTTGCTGGCGGCCTTGTCGAGCGCCTTGCTGGCGACCTGGAGAGCGGTGGCCGCCGCCTCCTTGTCCCCGGCGTCGGCGGCCGTGCGGAAGCGCCGGACCGTCGTCTTCAGGGCGGACTTGACCGCGACGTTGCGCTTGCGCGCGATCTCGTTGGTCTTGATCCGCTTGATCTGGGACTTGATGTTCGCCACGCGTGAGCCTCGGGTGATCGCAGGGGGTGTCTGACAGTGCGTCCACGGCGCGATGAAGCGCACGGCGGACCGGCCTCACAAGATACCAGCCCGGTCAGGACACCCCAACCCGCGCCGGTGGGGCGACCGACGAGCGAGGCCCGCCCCGACCCGTCGCGGGCGATCGCTGGACGATCGGCACGGTCGTGGGACGATGGGGGCACTGTGACGACTCCTGCCTCCACCGATCCCGCCCGGATCCGGAACTTCTGCATCATCGCCCACATCGACCACGGCAAGTCGACGCTGGCCGACCGGATGCTCGAGGTCACCGGGCTGGTCGAAGGCCGCAACATGCGCGCCCAGTACCTCGACCGGATGGACATCGAGCGCGAGCGCGGCATCACCATCAAGGCGCAGAACGTCCGGCTGCCGTGGACCCCGCGCACCGGGGACGACACCGGCACCGAGTTCGTGCTCGACATGATCGACACCCCGGGCCACGTCGACTTCACCTACGAGGTCTCCCGGTCACTCGCCGCCTGCGAGGGCGCCGTGCTGCTGGTCGACGCCGCGCAGGGCATCGAGGCGCAGACGCTGGCGAACCTGTACCTGGCGCTGGAGAACGACCTCACGATCATCCCGGTGCTCAACAAGATCGACCTGCCGGCGGCGCAGCCGGAGAAGTACGCCGCGGAGATCGCGCACATCATCGGCTGCGACCCCGACGACGTGCTGCGGGTCAGCGGCAAGACCGGCGAGGGCGTGCCCGCGCTGCTCGACCGGATCGTGCAGGAGATCCCCCCGCCGACCGGCCGGGACGAGGGTCCGGCACGCGCGATGATCTTCGACTCGGTCTACGACATCTACCGCGGTGTGATCACCTACGTCCGCGTCGTCGACGGCCGGATCTCCGCCCGGGACAAGATCAAGATGATGTCGACCGGCGCCACGCATGAGCTGCTGGAGATCGGCGTCATCTCCCCCGAGCCCAAGCAGGTCGACAGCCTGGGCATCGGTGAGGTCGGCTACTTCATCACCGGGGTGAAGGACGTCCGGCAGTCCCGCGTCGGTGACACCGTCACCCTCCAGCACAAGCCGGCCACCGAGTCGATCGGCGGCTACCGCGACCCGAAGCCGATGGTCTACTCCGGGCTCTACCCGATCGACGGCAGCGACTACCCGCTGCTGCGCGAGGCGCTGGACAAGCTGCTGCTCAACGACGCCGCCCTGACCTACGAGCCGGAGACGTCCGCCGCGCTGGGCTTCGGGTTCCGGGTCGGGTTCCTGGGCCTGCTGCACCTGGAGATCGTCCGGGAGCGGCTGGAGCGCGAGGCGGGCATCAGCCTGATCTCCACCGCGCCCAACGTCGTCTACCGCGTGGTCATGGAGGACGGCTCCGAGATCACGGTGACCAACCCCAGCGACTGGCCGGGCGGCAAGCTCGGCACCATCTACGAGCCGATCGTCAAGGCCACGATCATCGCGCCGAGCGACTACACCGGCGTGATCATGGAACTCTGCCAGGGGCGTCGCGGGCAGCTCGGGGGCATGGACTACCTGTCGGAGTCCCGGGTCGAGCTGCGCTACACGCTGCCGCTCGGCGAGATCATCTTCGACTTCTTCGACGCGCTGAAGTCCCGAACGCGCGGCTACGCGAGTCTGGACTACGCCGAGGCCGGCGAGCAGGAGGCGAAGCTGGTCAAGGTCGACATCCTGCTGCAGGGCGAGGCCGTCGACGCCTTCTCCGCGATCGTGCACGCCGACAAGGCGTACAGCTACGGGGTGCTGATGGCCGGCAAGCTCCGCGAGCTGATCCCGCGCCAGCAGTTCGAGGTCCCCATCCAGGCCGCCGTCGGCGCCCGGGTCATCGCCCGCGAGACGGTGCGGGCCATCCGCAAGGACGTGCTGGCCAAGTGCTACGGCGGTGACATCACCCGCAAGCGCAAGTTGCTGGAGAAGCAGAAGGAGGGCAAGAAGCGGATGAAGATGGTCGGCCGCGTCGAGGTCCCCCAGGAGGCGTTCGTCGCCGCCCTCTCCACCAACGAGTCGACTGCCGCCAAGAAGTGAGGGGCCGGCTCGAGGCGGTCTGCGTCTCCGGGGCGGACCTGCTCCCGCTGCCGGGCAAGCGGCCCAACCGGTCCGGCATCCGCAAGTCGCCGGTACCCGACCGCGTCGCGGTCGAGCCGCTCGGCCTGGACGGCGACGTCCAGGTCAACAAGAAGCACCACGGCGGTGAGGGCCAGGCGGTCTACGCCTACGCCCAGGAGGACGCCGACTGGTGGGTCGCCGAGCTGGACCGCGACCTGCCGCCGGGCCGGTTCGGGGAGAACCTGCGCACCAGCGGGCTGGACCTGCGCACCGCCGTCCTCGGCGAGCGCTGGCTGGTCGGTTCGGCGCTGCTCCAGGTCACCTCCTGGCGCACCCCGTGCGCGAACTTCGCCCGGTTCTGGGGCGTCCCCGACCTGGTCAAGCGGTTCGCCGCGCACGGCGCCACCGGGGCCTACCTGCGGGTGCTCGAGACCGGGGACATCGGCGCCGGCGACGACGTCGACGTCCTCTCCCGCCCTGACCACGGCATCACCGTCGAGACGGCGTTCCGGATCGCCATGACCGAGCGGTCCCGGCTGCCCGAGCTCGTCCCGGTGCTGCGGTACCTGCCGGTCAAGGACCAGCCGAAGCTCGCCGCGAAGATCGAGCGGCTCGCCGTCCGGGCCTGACCGGGCTGTCTCATTGCCTCAGCCCACGGCGCCGTGGTGGTCGACCACCACCGTGAGCAGCCGGACCAGCTCCTCGCGTTCGGCAGGAGACAGGGGGGCGAGCAGCTGGTCCTGCGCCGAGTGGACGAGCCGATCGAGGTCCTGCAGCCGCTCGGTGCCGCGGTCGCTGATCCGCACCGTGTTGCGCCGTCGATCCGCTGGGTCCGTCTCCCGGACCACCTGCCCGGCGGACGCCAGCGCACCTACGGCGGCGGTGACGTCGCTCCGGTCCAGTCCGACCCGGCGTCCGAGCTCGGCCTGGCTGGCCGGGCCGGACTCGTGCAGCGCGGCGAGCACCGAGTAGTGCCAGCGGTGCGCGCCCGTCCGTGACAGCTGCCCGGACACCAGTCCGGCGGCGGTCAGCGATGCTTGGCTGACCAGCCAGCTCGGCAGGCCGCGCAGTGCCCTCGGCGCCGAGCGACTGTCCATGCCGGCAACTCTAGGGGCTGGACGGCGATGCCCGACGAGGTTACCGTTGGCGCTGCCAACATTGGTCTCGCCAACGAGTCAGGGGTCCTTGATGAGGTCATCGTCCGATGCCACACCGTTGCTCGACGAGCTGTCCGACCGACTGGCGGTGACCGATCTGGTGCACCGCCTCGGGGTCTGCCTGGACGAGCACCGCTTCGACGCGCTCGACGACGTGCTGACCGAGGACGTCACCGCGGCGACCCCCGGCGGCGAGGCGACCGGTCGGCCCGCCGTCGTCGCCCAGGCGGTGCGCAACCACGCCGACTTCACCGGCCTGCAGCACGTCATCACCAACGTCCTGGTCGACCTCGCCGGCGATGCTGCCACGGCGCGGGCCAACGTCGTCGGCACCTTCGTCCGGGGCGGTTCACGTCCGGCGCGTCAGCTCGGAGCCGTGTACCGCTTTCGAGCCCGGCGCGGCCCCAAGGGCTGGCGGCTGGCCGGCATCGAGGTCCGGCCGACCTGGCGCGTGGACACGGACACGCCTGGCTGACGGGCCCTCGCCCCGGCGGCCGACCGCGATGCTGTCCGCGGCGCAGATCAGGTCGGCTCGTGCACGTCGTAGTGGGTGACCGTGGACTCCCGGTCGACGAGCCAGCGGTCGTCCTCGGGGTAGAGGACGGCGGCTGTGACGTCGTCCCCGGCGAAGGCGCGCACGGCGTCCTCGGAGGTCCACAGGCTGAACGTGAGCACCTCGGTGCGGCCGTCGGGCAGGTCGTGGGTCAGCAGGTGGGCGGCGAGGTTCCCGGGCGTGCGCCGGTAGTGCGCCATGCCCGTCTCCTCGACGTACCGGACGTAGTCGGCCCGGTCCTCGCTGCGCACCCAGCCCCGCCAGGTCCTGGCGATCACCTCGGTACCTCCTCCGTCAGAGCGTGAACACGATCTTCCCGGCGGTGCGGCCCTCCAGCATCCGCTGGAAGCCCTCATGTGCCTGCGCCAGCGGGAGCTCGACGTCGATCTGCGGGCGGACGCCGGTGATCCGGCACATCTGGATCAGGTCGTCGAGCTCCTCGCGGGTGCCCATCGTCGAGCCGATCACCGACAGCTGGGTGAAGAAGACCCGGTTGAGCTCCGCGCCGGGGTTGAAGCCGGTCGTCGCGCCGCAGGTGACGACCACCCCGCCGGGCCTCAGCGACTTGATGCTGTGGCTCCAGGTGGCCTCACCGACGGTCTCCATGACGCCGTCCACCCGCTCGGGCAGCCGCGCGCCGGTCTCGAAGGCCTGGTCGGCGCCGAGCGCGAGCGCCGCGGTCCGCTTCTCCTCGCTGCGCCCGGTCACCCAGACCCGGTAGCCGGCGGCGCTGCCCAACCGGATGAGCGCGGTCGCCACCCCGCCGCTGGCGCCCTGCACCAGGATCGTCGACCCGGGCCGCAGCCCGGACCGGACGAAGAGCATCCGGTAGGCGGTCAGCCACGCGGTCGGCAGGCAGGCGGCCTCGGCGAAGGAGAGCTCGGCCGGCTTGGGCACCAGGTTCCGGCGCGGGACGGCGACCTGCTCGGCCATCGTGCCCTGGTGCAGCTCGGAGAACAGCGACCGCTTCGGGTCCAGCGTCTCGTCACCGGTCCACCCCGGGGTGGACACGACGCCGTGCACCACGACCTCGTTGCCGTCCTCGTCCAGCCCGGCCGCGTCGGTGCCCAGCACCATCGGCATCCGCTCCGCCGGCAGCCCGATGCCCTGCAGGCTGAACAGGTCGTGGTGGTTCAACGAGGTCGCCTTGACCTGCACCGTCGTCCAACCCTCGGGCACCTCGGGTGCGGGCCGGTTCCCCACCTCCAGCACGGAGAGCGGGTCCTTCGGGGCGGGCGCGGAGACGAAGGCAGCAAGCACCCCTGCAAGCTAACGGAGCCGGCGGCACGGTGCGACGCCGGTCACCCTCAGCGGACGACGACGGCGAACTCCTGCTCGGCGACGAACTCCCCGATCACCGGGGCGCCGGGGACCTCGCCACCGAGCAGCAGCCCACCGGAGGTCTGCGCGTCGGCCAGCAGCAGCGCCTCCACCTCGTCGACGGCGGACAGGTCGGTGAACGGCGTGACCCAGGCCAGGTTGCGGCGGGTGCCGCCGGAGACGTAGCCGTCGGCGGCGGACTGCCGTGCGCCGGCCAGGTAGGGCACCGCGGCGGCCTCCACGACCGCGGTCACCCCGCTGGCACGGGCCATCTTGTAGAGGTGCCCGAGCAGGCCGAAGCCGGTGACGTCGGTCCCGGCCCGCACGCCCGCGGCGACGGCGGCCACCGACGCCGCCGCGTTCAGCCGGCTCATCGAGTCCACCGCCTCAGCCGACACCTCGCCGGTGGCCTTCATCCGGTTGTTCAGCGTCCCGACGCCGAGCGCCTTGGTCAGCGAGATCGGGGTGCCGGCGGTCGCCGCGTCGTTGCGGATCAGCCGCTCGGGGTCGACCAGCCCGGTGACGGCCATCCCGTAGGTGGGCTCCGGGGAGTCGATCGAGTGCCCGCCACCGACGTGGCAGCCGGCGGCCTGGGCCACCTCGAGCCCGCCGCGGAGCACCTCGGCGGCCAGCTCCATCGGCAGCACGTCGCGCGGCCAGCCGAGCAGGTTCACCGCCACGACCGGGGTGCCGCCCATGGCGTAGACGTCGGACAGGGCGTTGGCCGCGGCGATCCGGCCGAAGGTGAACGCGTCGTCGACGACCGGGGTGAAGAAGTCGGTGGTGAGCACCAGGCCCTGACCGCCGGCGAGGCGCACCACCGCGGCGTCGTCACCGTCGTCCAGCCCGACGACCAGCTCGGCCGCCGGGTCGACCGGGCCGGAGTGGGTCAGGCCGGCGACGACCGCCTCCAGCTCACCCGGTGGGATCTTGCAGGCGCAGCCGCCGCCGTGGGCGAACTGGGTGAGCCGGACGGGCGGGGCGAGAGCGGTCACGCAGTGAATCTAGGCCCGCCCGCGCGGCAGCCGCCGGGCACCGGCCCTAGGCTCGGCGGCGGAGGCGTCAGGGTGTCTGGTGGCCCCCGCGGCCTCTAAAGCCGACGTGACCGAGCAGCTCGGTCAGGCGGGTTCGATTCCCGTCCGCCTCCGCCACGGCCCGTGCGGGGCCGGCCCCCGGGCCGGCCCCGCACCGGCCACCTACGCTGGCCCGGTCATGACCGGAGACCCCCGCCGCTCGGTTCCGCGCACCGATGCCGTGCTGGCCGAGCCGCTGGTGGCGGCCGCGGTCGACCGGCTGGGCCGCGACCTGGTGAGGACCGCCGTGCAGGCCGCCCAGCAGCGGGTCCGGGACGGCGAGCTGCCCGCCGGCGACGTCGTCCCGGCGGTGCTGGCCGCCCTGCCGGGCACCGCGAGCAGCCTGCGCCCGGTGCTCAACGCCACCGGCGTGCTGGTGCACACCAACCTGGGCCGGGCGCCGCTGTCAGTCGCCGCGGTCGAGGCCGTGGTCGCCGCCGCCGGCACCACCGACGTGGAGCTGGACCTGGGCACCGGACGGCGTGGCCCGCGCGGGGAGGGCGCGCTGACCGCGCTGCTGGCCGCGGTCCCGGCGGCCGAGGCCGCCCTGGTGGTCAACAACTGCGCCGCCGCGCTGGCGTTGGTCGCCACCGCGCTCGGCCAGGGCCGCGAGCTCGTGCTGGCCCGCGGCGAGCTGGTCGAGATCGGCGACGGGTTCCGGATCCCCGACCTGCTGGCCAGCACCGGCGCGCGGCTGCGCGAGGTGGGGACGACGAACCGGGTCTCCGTCGCCGACTACACCGCCGCCCTCGGTCCGGACACCGGCGCGGTGCTCAAGGTGCACCCGTCGAACTTCGTCGTCCGCGGCTTCACCCGGGCCGTCGAGGTCGCCGAGCTCGCCCCGGCGCTGGCCGGGACCGGGGTGCCGCTGGTCGCCGACGTGGGCAGCGGCCTGCTGCGCCCGCACCCGCTGCTGCCCGACGAGCCGGACCTGCAGACCACCCTGGCCGCCGGCGCCGACCTCGCGCTGTGCAGCGGGGACAAGCTGCTCGGCGGACCGCAGGCCGGCATCGTGCTGGGCCGGGCCGACCTCGTCCAGCGTCTCCGCCGGCATCCGCTGTACCGCGCGCTGCGGGTGGACAAGACGACCCTGGCCGCGCTGGAGGCGACGTTGCGGGGGCCGCTGCCCCCGGTCCGGCAGATGCTCGACGCCGACCCGGCGGGGCTGCGTGCCCGGGCCGCATCGGTCGCCGCCGCACTCCAGGCGGCCGGGGTGCCCGCCGTGGCGGTCGACTCGACCGCGCGGGTCGGTGGCGGCGGGGCGCCGGAGTTCCAGCTGCCCAGCGCCGCGGTGGCGCTCGACGTCCGCTTCGCCGAGCCGCTGCGGCTCGGGGCCCGGCCGGTGGTCGGGTACGTCGACGGGGACCGCACGCTGCTGGACCTGCGCAGCCTGGCACCGGCCGACGACGAGGCGCTGGTCGCCGCGGTCGAGGAGGTGGCCCGCCGGTGGACGTGATCGCCACCGCCGGCCACGTCGACCACGGCAAGTCCACGCTGGTGACGGCGTTGACCGGGATGGAACCCGACCGGTGGGAGGAGGAGCGCCGCCGCGGCCTCACCATCGACCTGGGGTTCGCCTGGACGACGCTGCCCTCGGGCCGGCGGGTGGCCGTCGTCGACGTCCCCGGCCACGAGCGCTTCATCGGCAACATGCTGGCCGGCGTCGGCTCGGTGCCGACCGCGCTGGTGGTCGTCGCGGCCGACGACGGGTGGTCGGCGCAGACCGCCGAGCACGTCGCGGTGCTGGACGCCCTGGGCGTCCGGGCCGGGCTGCTCGCGGTCACCAAGGCCGACCTCGCCGACGCCGGTCCGGTGCTCGCCGACGCGCGGGAGCGGCTGGCCGGCACCTCGCTGGGTCAGGTCCCCGCCGTGGCGGTCAGTGCCCGCACCGGCGCCGGGCTGCCCGAGCTGTCGGCCGCGTTGGAGCAGGTGCTGGCGGGGCTGCCCGCACCCGACCCGGCCGCGCCGGTGCGGCTGTGGGTCGACCGGGCCTTCACCATCCGCGGCGCCGGGACGGTCGTCACCGGCACGCTGGCGGCCGGCACCGTGACGGCGGGGGACCGGCTGGACCTGGGCGGCCGGCTGGTGACCGTCCGCGGGCTGCAGTCGCTGGGTGCGCCGGTGGAGACGGCGGCGGCCACCGCCCGGGTGGCGCTGAACCTGCGCGGCGTCGCGGTGGAGGAGATCTCCCGCGGCGACGCGCTGCTGACCCCGGACGCGTTCCGCCGCACCGCCGACCTCGACGTCACCCTGGTCGCACCGGTCGAGGGGACGCTGCCGGCCGAGGCCGTCGTCCACATCGGCTCGGCGACGGTGGGCGCGCGGGTGCGGCCGCTGGACGGGACGGCGGTGCGGCTCCGGCTCGCGCACGAGCTGCCGCTGCGGGTCGGTGACCGGCTCCTGCTGCGTGATCCCGGGGCGCGTCGGGTGCTGGGCGCGGACGTGCGGGACGTCGACCCGCCGGAGCTGCGTCGGCGGGGGGCGGCCCGGTCACGTGCCGCCGAGCTCGCCGAGCAGCCGCCCGGTGCCGAGGGCGCGGCAGCCGACCTGGCCCGGCGCCGCTGGGTCCGGCGTGCCGACTTCGTCGCCATGGGGTGGCCGGTGCCGGCCGGGGCGACGACGGTCGGGCCCTGGCTCATCGCGCCGGGCCTCGCCGACGAGCTCGCGGCCCGCGTGCCGCAGGTGGTGGCCCGGTACCGGCAGCTGCGCCCGCTGGAGCCCGGGCCGCCGGTGGCGGTGCTGCGGTCGGCGCTCGAGCTGCCCGACGTCGAGCTGGTGCCCGCCGTCGTCCGGGCGCCGCTGGAGCTGCGCGAGGGGCGGGTGGTCGCCGCGGACCCCGGGCTGCCGCCGGAGGTGCAGCGGGCGGTGGACGGGATCCGCGCCCGGCTGGCCGAGCAGCCGTTCGCCGCGCCGGAGGCGGGTGACCTCGTCGCCGCCGGGCTGGGGACGCGCGAGCTGGCCGCCGCGGTGCGCGCCGAGCAGCTGGTGCGGATCACCGACGGCGTCTACCTGGCTCCCGGCGTGGCCGAGGTGGCGCGCGCCCGGCTGACGACGCTGCCGCAGCCGTTCACGCTCAGCCAGGCGCGGCAGGCGTGGGGGACCAGCCGCCGGGTCGCCGTCCCGCTGGCCGAGTGGCTGGACGCCCGCGGCATCACCGTCCGGCTGCCGGACAACACCCGCCGGCTGCGCTGACCGCGGGTCAGGGGGTCCCGGGGCCGAACAGGGCGACCCGCCAGACCTCCTGCAGCGGCGTCTCGGCCGGCATCGGCGGGCTCACGTCCGAGGTCTCCACGACGTCCTCCGGCAGCACCCGCTCCGGCAGCTCGCGGAAGCGGGCGCGGGGGTCCCGCTCGGACTCGGTCATGGGCCGAGGATGAGCGCGGCGCAGTCGCGGGGCAAGTGCTCCCGCGACGCTTGTGCTCGGCTCACCGTGGTGAGCAGAGCACGAGCGTGCTCAGGAGGTGGTCGGGACCCAGCGGGCCGGACGCTTCTCGTGGAACGCCGCGATGCCCTCCTGGCCCTCGTCGCCGGCGAAGAACCGGGCCGACAGCTCCAGCAGCGCGGGGAACTGACCGTCCAGGTCGGTGTCCGCGCGCAGCAGCCGCTTGGTCTCGGCGAGGGCGGCCGGCGCCCCGGCCGCGAGTGCGGTCACCTGCGCGGCGACGGTGACGTCGACCTCGTCGTCGGCGACGGCCAGGTCGACCAACCCGCCGGCCGCCGCGGTTCCGGCGTCGAAGACCTCGCCGGTGAGCATCAGCCGGTGCGCGACGTGCGGCAGCATCCGCGGCCGGCACACCGCGGAGATGACGGCCGGGACGACGCCGATCCGGACCTCGGTGAAGGCGAAGGTCGCGCTCGCGCCGGCCACCACGACGTCGCACGCGGCGGCCAGGCCGACACCGCCCGCGCGGGCCGGCCCGCGCACCGCGGCGAGCACCGGCTTCGGCGCGGACCACACCAGCTGCAGCAGCTCGGGGAGCTCGTTCACCCCCTGGTCGGCAGCGCCACCGCCGGTGGCCTCGGAGAGGTCCATGCCGGAGCAGAAGACCCGGCCGGTGTGGTCGAGCACCACCACCCGGACGGCGTCGTCGGCGAACGCCTCGGTCAGCGCCTGCCGGAGCTGCGCGCGCATCGCCCGGGACAGCGCGTTGCGGTTCGCGGGGGAGTCCAGGGTCAGCCGGGCCACGCCCGAGGACACCTCGACGTGCAGGACGCGGTCACCGGTGGTCGCGGAGGTCACGCCGACATGGTGCCGGTCGGTTGCCGGGGGCGGTCACACTGGGAGCAGCGATGACGACCACGACGCCCCAGACCCTGCCTCTCCTCGGCCAGACCCCGCCGCTCCCGGCCGACCCCTCGATGCTGCCGGCGGCCGCGCGGGACAGCCTGCGGACGACGCCCTTCGGCCTGTACGTGCACGTGCCGTTCTGCGCCACCCGGTGCGGCTACTGCGACTTCAACACCTACACCTCCGACGAGCTGGGCCCGGGCGCCAACCGCAGCGAGTACGCCGGTACCGCGATCGCCGAGCTGCGGCTGGCCGCCGACGTGCTCGGCCCGGACCGCCCCGCCGTGCAGACGGTGTTCGTCGGCGGCGGCACCCCCACCCTGCTGCCGGCGCACGACCTGGTCGCGGTGATGGACGCCGTCCGGGAGCTGTTCCCGGTCGCGCCCGACGTGGAGGTGACCACCGAGGCCAACCCCGAGTCGGTGACCCCGGAGTCGCTCGCCGTGCTGCGGGCCGGCGGGTTCACCCGGATCAGCCTGGGCATGCAGTCCGCCGCCGAGCACGTCCTGGCCGTGCTGGACCGCCGGCACACCCCCGGCCGCGCGGTGCAGGCCGCCCACGAGGCGCGGGCGGCCGGCTTCGAGCACGTCAACCTGGACCTGATCTACGGCGCCCCGGGGGAGAGCGACGCCGACTGGCAGACCTCGCTGGACGCCGTCCTGGCCGCTCCCGTCGACCACGTCAGCGCCTACGCGCTGATCGTGGAGCAGGGCACCCGGCTGGCTCGCCGGGTGGCCCGCGGCGAGCTGCCGATGCCGGACGACGACGTGCTGGCCGACCGGTACGAGCAGGCCGACCGCGCGTTCGCGAGTGCCGGGCTCGGCTGGTACGAGGTGTCGAACTGGGCGCGCGACCGGGCAGCCCGCTGCCGGCACAACGAGCTGTACTGGGCCAACGCGAACTGGTGGGGCATCGGACCGGGCGCGCACTCGCACGTCGGCGGGCTGCGCTGGTGGAACGTCAAGCACCCGGCCGCCTACGCCGACCGGATCACCGCCGGTCTGCACCCGGCCGCGGACACCGAGCTGCTGAGCCCTGCGGACCAGGCACTGGAACGGGTGATGCTCGGGCTCCGGCTGCGCGACGGGCTGCCGCTGACGGCGCTGAGCGCGGGAGGCCGGGCGCGGGCCGCGGAGGCATGCGTCCGCGGGCTGCTGGAGGCCGGGCCGCACACCGCCGGGCTCGCCGTCCTCACCGACCGCGGCCGGTTGCTCGCCGACGCCGTCGTCCGGGACCTCACCGATTGAGGACCCCGCTGCCCCCCCACCACTCGCAGGCTCGTGGCGGGACCCTGCAGCGGGGCCAAAGGGCCTAGGTGTGCAGGGCGGCCAGGAGCGACTCGCCGTAGCGCTCCAGCTTGGCCGCGCCGACGCCGCTGACGGTGCCCAGGGCGGCCAGGGTCGGCGGTTCCTCGGTGGCGATCTGCCGCAGCGTCGCGTCGTGGAAGACGACGTAGGCGGGTACGCCCTGCTCCTTGGCCGTCGCGGACCGCCAGGCCCGCAGCCGCTCGAACGCGCCGGCCGCCGCGGCGGGCAGCTCCGGGGCGGCGGTCGCCCGGTCCTTGCGCGCAGACCGGCCGGAGCGGGCCGGGCGGTCGGGGTCGCGGCGCATCAACACGGTCTGCTCCCGGCGCAGCACCGGCCCGCTGGCCTCGCTGAGCGCCAGCGTGCCGTACTCGCCCTGCACCGACAACAGCCCCTGGGCCAGCAGCTGCCGCGCGACGCCGCGCCACTGGCCCTCGGTGAGGTCGGTCCCGATGCCGAAGACGGTCAGCTCGTCGTGCGCGTGCTGGGCCACCTTGTCGGTGCGCCTGCCCAGCAGGATGTCGATCGACTGGCCGGCCCCGAACGACTGGCCCCGCTCCCGCTGCAGGCGCAGCACCGTGGACAGCAGCTTCTGCGCCGGGACGGTGGCGTCCCAGGACTCCGGCGGGGTCAGGCAGGTGTCGCAGTTCCCGCAGGGCGAGCTCTCCTGCCCGAAGTGGGCCAGCAGCCGCACCCGCCGGCAGTCGACGGTCTCGCACAGCGCCAGCATCGCGTCCAGCTGGGCCGACAGCACCCGGCGGTGCGCGGCGTCGCCGTCGGAGGTCTGGATCATCTTGCGCTGCTGGACGACGTCGGCGAGCCCGTAGGCCAGCCACGCGGTGGCGGGCTGGCCGTCGCGGCCGGCCCGGCCGGTCTCCTGGTAGTAGCCCTCGACGGACTTGGGCAGGTCCAGGTGGGCCACGAAGCGGACGTCGGGCTTGTCGATGCCCATGCCGAAGGCGATGGTCGCCACCATCACCAGGCCGTCCTCGCGCAGGAACCGG
Organism: Modestobacter altitudinis; assembly: GCF_005930475.1. GTDB lineage: Bacteria > Actinomycetota > Actinomycetes > Mycobacteriales > Geodermatophilaceae > Modestobacter > Modestobacter altitudinis. The sequence goes on along the minus strand of NZ_SJEW01000006.1, from coordinate 98,386 downwards.
GACTGGTTCCGCGCGCGGGTCTGCTGGTCCAGCCCCGCGTGGTAAGGCAGCGCGGGGACGCCGGCGGCCACCAGGGACTCCGCGGTCTTCTCCACCGAGGCCCGGGACAGGCAGTAGACGATGCCGGCGTCGCCGGGGTGCTCGGTGCGCAGCAGGTCCAGCAGCTGCTTGAGCGGTGAGTCCTTCGGCGCGATCCGGTACTGGATGTTGGGCCGGTCGAAGCCGGCCACCACGTGCAGGGCGTCGTCGAGCTGCAGCCGGGTGCTGATCTCGGTGTGCGTGGCCGGCGTGGCCGTGGCGGTCAGCGCGATCCGGGGGACGTCGGGCCAGCGCTCGTGCAGCATCGACAGGGCCAGGTAGTCGGGCCGGAAGTCGTGACCCCACTGGGCGACGCAGTGCGCCTCGTCGATGGCGAACAGCGCGATCCGGCCGCGCTCCAGCAACCGGGCGGTGGGCGAGGAGCCGCCGCCCAGGGACTCCGGGGCCACGTAGAGCAGGTCCAGCTCCTCGGCGAGGAAGGCCTGCTCGACCGCCCGGCGCTCGTCGCGGTCCTGGCTGGAGTTGAGGAACCCGGCCCGCACACCCAGGGCCCGCAGCGCGTCCACCTGGTCCTGCATGAGCGCGATCAGGGGGGAGACGACCACGCCCACGCCCTCGCGCAGCAGCGCCGGCACCTGGTAGCACAGCGACTTGCCGCCGCCGGTGGGCATGAGCACCAGCGCGTCACCGCCTGCGACGACGTGGTCCACCACCTCGCGCTGGGGTCCGCGGAAGGCGTCGTAGCCGAACACCCGCGCCAGCACCTCGAGCGCGGGGTCGGCCGGCGCGGTGGTCGACAGCGCGGCGTTCGACAGCACCGGGGCCTCGGTCACGTCCACAGCGCGAGCGTAGGCGGGCCGGGGTGTCGTCGTCTGACATCCGTCAGACCTTGTGGAGGACGTCCGGCACTCCCGCCGTCCCCGGCCCGGCGACAGGCTGGCCACATGCCCGACACCCCCGCCCTCGACGTCCAGGGGCTGACCGTCCGCTACGGCGGCACCGTGGCCGTCGACGCGCTCGACCTGCGCATCCCGCGCGGTGCGACCGTCGCCCTGCTCGGCGCCAACGGCGCCGGCAAGTCCTCCACCCTCAACGCCGCCCTCGGCCTGTTCCGGCCGGCCGCGGGGACGGTGCGGCTGCTCGGCCGGGAGCCGGGCGAGGCGATCCGGGCCGGCGGCGTGGGCGCGATGCTGCAGCACGGCGGCCTGCCCGGTGAGACCCGGGTCGGTGAGGTGCTGACCCTGGTCCGCCGGCGCTACGCCGATCCGTGGCCGGTCGAGGACCTGCTCGCCACCGCCGGCATCGAGGGGCTGCTCGGGCGGCAGGTCGACGCCCTGTCCGGCGGACAGCGGCAGCGGGTGCTGCTGGCGCTCGCGCTGGCCGGGGCCCCGCCGCTGCTCGTCCTGGACGAGCCCACCTCGGCGATGGACGTCGAGGGGCGGCAGGCGTTCTGGACGACGATGCGCGGCCTGGCCGACCGCGGGCACACCGTCGTCTTCGCCACCCACCACCTCGACGAGGCCGACGCGGTCGCCGACCGGGTCGTGGTCGTCGACGCCGGGCGGGTGGTGGCCGACGGCTCTGCCGCCGCGATCAAGTCGCGCGTCGCCGGCCGCACCGTCCGGTTCCGCTGCCCCGGGCCGCGCGCGGGGCTCGCCGCCCTGCCCGGGGTGACGGCGGTGGGCGGGGTGGGCGAGCTGGTCGAGCTGGCCACCTCCGACGCCGAGGGCACGCTGCGGGCCCTGCTGGCCGAACGGGCCGAGCTCCCCGGCCTGGAGGTGCGCGGCGCCACCCTCGAGCAGGCGTTCCTGCACCTGACCACCCGGCCCACCGACGAGCGGAGTGCCCGATGACCGACCTGTTGCTCTTCCAGCTCCGCCGGGTGGGCCGCAACCGGCAGTACGTCTTCTTCACCATCGTGCTGCCGGCGCTGTTCACCATCCTGTTCACCCAGGTGTTCGGGGCGCAGGCCACCGCGGACGGTGGGCAGCAGGACTACGGCCGGCTGTACATGGTCTCGATGATGGCCTACGGCGCCATCGGCGCGGCCCTGGGCGCCACCATCCGGCTGGCCTTCGACCGCTCCACCGGCTGGCTGCGCCAGCTGCGGGTGGTCCCGGTACCGCCGGGCACGGCGCTCGCCGTCGACGTGGCGGTCGGCGCGCTGCTCGTGCTGCCCAGCCTGGTCGTGGTCGCGCTGGTCGGCCGGTTCGTCAACGGCGTGGAACTGGGCCTGGGCAGCTGGCTGGGGCTGATCGCGGTGCTGTGGGCCGGCTCGGTCGTCTTCGTCGCGCTCGGCATCGCGCTGGGCGTGGCGCTGGACTCCCAGGCGGCGGGCGCGGCCACGGGCATCCTCGGCACGGCCCTCGCGGCCCTCGGCGGGCTGTGGTGGCCGGTCGAGATCCTGCCGAGCGCGCTGGTCACGGTGGCGCACGCGACACCCTCCTACTGGTACGCGTCTCTGGGCCGGGACGTCGTCGCCGGCCACGCCCCCTCCGCCCCGACGGTGCTGGTGCTCCTCGCCTTCGCTGCCGTCTTCTCGGCCGCCGCCCTGGTGGTGTCCCGGCGGCGCCCGCTGCACGCGGTCGCCGGCTGAGCCGCGGACGCCGTGCGGAGCGATAGCGTCCGACCGGTGGACAGGGCGAGCCGGTGGGGTCAGGCGATCTGGGCGGTGCCGTGGCTGCTGTTCCAGGTCTTCCCGATCGCCGACATCGTCACCACCGACCGCCCGGCCGCCGCGCGCTGGGTCGCCGCCGCGGGCCTGCTCGCCTTCACCGTCGTCTACCTGAGCGTGATGGGGCAGCTCGGCCGGCCCCGGGCGCTGCGGGCGGACTTCGCGCTGATGGTCGCCCTCGCCGTCGCGCTGGCGGTGGGCTTCGGCGCCAGCTGGGCCGGGCTGATGATCTACGTGTCGGCGGCGACCGCCGCCACCCTGCCGCGCCGGTGGGTGTGGCCGGCGGTGCTGGCCGAGGCCCTCTTCTGCGCCGCCGTGATCGTCGTCGAGGACGCCCCGGGGCTGCTGTTCCTGCCGCCCGTCTGCCTGCTCACCGCCTTCGCCGTCCAGGGCACCGGGCACCTCATCGCGCTCAACCGCGAGTTGCAGGAGGCCCGGGAGGAGCTCGCCCGCAGCGCGGTCGCCGACGAGCGGATGCGCTTCGCCCGCGACCTGCACGACCTGCTGGGGCACTCGCTGTCGCTGATCGCGCTGAAGAGCGAGCTGGCCCGCCGGCTGGCCGAGGTCGACCCGCCGCGCGCGCGACAGGAGATGGCCGACGTCGAGGAGGCCGCCCGCCGGGCGCTGGCCGAGGTGCGGGACGCGGTGAGCGGGTACCGCCAGGTCAGCTGCGCCCAGGCGCTCGCCGAGGCCCGCGCCGCGCTCACCGGGGCCGGCGTCGCCGTCCGGCTGCCCGACGTGGTGCCGGTGCTCCCCGGCGGGGTCGACGCCGCGCTGGGCTGGGTGGTGCGGGAGGCGACGACGAACGTGCTGCGACACAGCGGCGCGGCACGGGTGACCGTCGAGCTGACCGAGGACGGCGTCCGGGCGGTGCTCACCGTGACCGACGACGGCGCCGGCACCGGGGAGCGGCTGACCGTGCTGGGCGGCTACGGGGCGGGGCTCGCCGGGCTGCGCGAGCGGGTGGCCGCGCTGGGTGGGGAGCTGGCGGCCGGGCCGGTGGACGGCGGCGGCTACCGGGTCCGCGCCGAGGTGCCGCTGCTGCCGGCGTCGGTGACCGCGTGACGATCCGGGTGCTGCTGGCCGAGGACCAGACCCTGGTCCGCGGTGCGCTGCGGGCGCTGCTGGACCTCGAGGAGGACATCGAGGTGGTGGCCGAAGTGGGCCGGGGTGACCTGGTGCTGGCCGCCGCCCGAGAGCACCGGCCCGACGTCGCGCTGCTGGACATCGAGATGCCCGGCAGGGACGGGCTGGAGGCGGCCCGCGAGCTCGCCGCCGAGCTGCCCGGCGTCCGGGCCGTCGTGCTGACCACCTTCGGCCGGCCGGGGTTCCTCCGCCGAGCGATGGAGGTGGGCGCGGCCGGCTTCCTGGTCAAGGACTCACCGGTGGCCGAACTGGCCCGGGCCATCCGGGCGGTGGTGGCGGGGGAGCGGGTGATCGACCGGGACCTGGCCGCCGCGGCCCTGGCGCTGGGCGCGACGCCGCTGTCGGCACGGGAGGCCGACGTGCTGCGGGCGGCGGCGGACGGGGCGACCGTCGCCGACATCGCCGGCCGGCTGTTCCTGTCGGAGGGGACGGTGCGGAACTACCTGTCCTCGGCGATCGGCAAGACCGGGGCGCGCACCCGGGTCGAGGCGGCGCGGGTGGCCCAGGACAAGGGCTGGCTGTAGCTAACGCGACCGGCCGGCGTCGGCGTGGTCCCCGGCGTCGGCGTGGTCCCCGGCGTCCTCGGCGGTGTCGCTGTCGGCCGGCATCAGTGCGTCGAGGTCCAGCACACGCACGTGGATGACGTTGCGCTGCTGCAGGGCCGCGCGCAGCGCCCGGTGCAGACCGTCCTCCAGGTACAGCTCGCCGTGCCACTGCACCGCGTGCGGGAAGAGGTCACCGTAGAACGTCGAGTCGTCGGCCAGCAGCGCGTCCAGGGCCAGCTCGCGCTTGGTGGTCGTGAGGGTGTCCAGCCGGATCTGCCGGGGCGGGATCATCGCCCAGTCACGGGTGGCGAAACCGTGGTCGGGATAGGGCCGACCGTCCCGCACCGCCTTGAAGATCAGGGCTGGTCCTCCCGGTTCACCGGCCCCGGCTGCCCGAGGTCGCTCGACTCGAACCACCCTAGTGTCATTCCCCGGCGGCCTGCGACGGCTGCCGGGCTGGTATCGATCCCATCGGCGAGCCGAGCGGCGACCCCGGTCCAGCGAGCCGGAGGACGGCACGGGCCGCCGGTCGTATGCTGGCACTCGGTCCAGCTGAGTGCCAGAGCACGACTGCCAGAACGGGCTCGTCGAACCGGTACGGGAGGTGTCAGCCGTGGCGCACGACGACCGGCGCCTGCGGGTGCTGCGGGCGATCGTCCAGGACTACGTCTCCACCAACGACCCGGTGGGGAGCAAGGCGCTGGCCGCCCGCTACGACCTGGGTGTCTCCCCGGCGACCATCCGCAACGACATGGCGGTGCTGGAGGAGGAGGGGTACATCACCCAGCCGCACACCAGCGCCGGCCGGGTGCCCACCGACAAGGGCTACCGCTTCTTCGTCGACCGGCTGTCGGCGGTCAAGCCGCTGTCGGTCGCCGAGCGCAAGGCGATCGAGCGCTTCCTCGACGGCGCGGTCGACCTGCACGACGTGCTGGGCCGCAGCGTCCGGCTGCTCGCCCAGCTCACCCGCCAGGTCGCCGTCGTCCAGTACCCGACGCTGTCCCGCAGCGCCGTCCGGCACCTGGAACTGGTGCCGCTGGCCGCGCACCGGCTGCTGATGGTGCTGATCACCGACACCGGCCGGGTCGAGCAGCGGGTCGTCGAGGTCCCGGTCGAGACCGAGGCCGAGACCGTGGCCGAGCTGCGCTCGCTGCTCAACGCCGCCTTCGCCGGCGCGAAGCTCGCCGAGGCCAGCGACAAGGTCGGCGACCTGGTCGACAGCGCGCCACCGCACCTGCGCGCGCTGGTCGCCGGGGTCAGCGCCACACTGCTGGAGACCCTCGTCGAGCCGTCGGAGGACCGGCTGGTGATCGGCGGGACGGCGAACCTCGCCCGCGGCAGCGCGCTGGACTTCCCGCACACCGTCCGGCCGTTGTTGGAGGCGTTGGAAGAACAGGTCGTGGTCCTGCGGTTGATGGCCGAGGTGGGACCGAGCACCGTGACGGTGAGCATCGGCGAGGAGAACGAGCACGAGGCGCTCACCGGTGCCTCGTTCGTCTCCGTGGGGTACGGGTCGGGGGACCAGGCCCTCGGCGGCCTCGGTGTCGTCGGCCCCACCCGGATGGACTACGCAGGCAACATCGCCGCGGTACGAGCCGTGGCGCGCTACGTCGGCCAGTTGCTGGCCGAGAGCTGAGGACGAGAACGCCCGATGGCAACCGACTACTACGGCGCGCTGGGCCTGAAGCCCGGAGCCAGTGACGCCGACATCAAGCGCGCCTATCGCAAGATGGCGCGCGACCTGCACCCCGACGTCAACCCCGACGAGGGGGCGAAGGAGCAGTTCCAGCAGGTCAGCCGCGCCTACGAGGCGCTGACCGACCCGGAGAAGCGCCGGATCATCGACCTCGGCGGCGACCCGTACGAGACCGGTCGCGGCGGTGCGGGCAGCCCCTTCGGCGCCGGCGCCGGCTTTGGTGGTCTCGGCGACATCATGGACGCCTTCTTCGGCGGCGCGGCCGGTGCCCGCGGGCCGCGCAGCCGCACCCGGGAGGGCGAGGACGCGCTCATCAGGGTCGACCTCGACCTCGACGAGACGGTCTTCGGGACGACGACCGAGATCACCGTGGACACCGCGGTGCTCTGCGACGTCTGCACCGGGGCCGGCACCGCGCCCGGCACCCACCCGACCACCTGCGCGACCTGCAACGGCCGCGGCGAGGTGCAGAGCGTGCAGCGGTCCTTCCTCGGCCAGGTCATCGCCAGCCGGCCGTGCCCGACCTGCCAGGCCACCGGCCAGGTGATCCCCAACCCCTGCCCGCAGTGCGCCGGCGACGGCCGGGTCCGGTCCCGCCGCACCATCCCGGTCAAGATCCCGGCCGGGGTCGAGGACGGCATGCGGATCCGGCTGGCCGGCTACGGCGAGGTCGGCCCCGGCGGTGGCCCCGCCGGTGACCTGTACGTCGAGGTGCACGAGCGGCCGCACGACGTCTTCACCCGGGACGGCGAGGACCTGCACTGCCGGGTCACCCTGCCGATGACCGCCGCCGCGCTGGGCACCACGCTCAAGCTGGAGACGCTCGAGGGCCACGAGGACCTCACCATCAAGCCGGGCACCCAGTCGGGCAACGTGCTCACCCTCCGCGCGCACGGTGCGCCGCGGCTGCGCGGCACCGGCCGCGGCAACCTGCTCGTCCACCTCGACGTCACCACCCCGACCCGGCTCGACGACCGCCAGTCCGAGCTGCTCCGCGAGCTCGCCGGGCTGCGCGGGGAGGACCTCACCGACGGCACCGGCGCCAACACCGGAGGGCTGTTCTCCCGGGTCCGCGACGCGTTCAACGGCCGATGAGCGAGACCCCGGCCGGCACCCTGCAGGCCGACGGTGCGCCGCTGTTCCTGCTCGACGAGCTGCCGGCCGGCGACGTGCTCACCGTGGGCGGCGCCGAGGGCCGGCACGCCGTGGACGTGCTGCGGCTGACCGTCGGTGAGCGGGTGCGGGTCGCCGACGGCCGCGGCCTGGTCGTCGAGGGCTCGGTGCTCGGCGCCGGGTCGGCGACGCTGCAGGTCCAGGTGCTGGCCCGGCACGACGTCCCGGCGCCGTCCCCGACGTTCGTGCTGGTCCAGGCGCTGCCCAAGGGCGACCGCGGACCGCTCGCGGTGGACCTCGCCACCGAGCTCGGTGTCGACCGGGTCGTCCCGTGGACCGCGGCCCGCTGCGTGACCCGCTGGCGGGAGGACCGGGTCGACAAGGGGCTGGCCAAGTGGCGCTCCGCCGCCCGGGCGGCCAGCAAGCAGGCACGTCGTCCGCGGGTGCCCGAGGTGACCGAGCCGATGAGCACCCGTCAGGTGTGCGGGATGCTCGCCGACGTCGACCTGGCGCTGGTCCTGCACGAGCAGGCGCGCCAGCCCTTCGCTGCGATCGACGTCCCGACGGCCGGCACGATCGCCGTCATCGTCGGGCCCGAGGGCGGGCTCACCGACGGCGAGGTGGTGGCCTTCCGCGCCGCCGGCGCGCAGTCGGTCCGGCTGGGCGCCGAGGTGCTCCGCACCTCGACCGCCGGCGCCGCCGCGCTGGCCGCGCTGAGCGCCCGCACCCGCTGGCGGTAGTCCGCGGTTGATCATGGGGCTCTTGCCGGCGACAGGCCGGACAGCGGCGCGGCGACGAACACGACGCCCATGATCAACGCAGGGATCACCTCAGGGCGGCGCGGGCGCGGGCGCTGACCAGGTCGACGGCGACGGTCAGCAGCACCAGGGCGACGAGCACCGTGGTCACCGCGCCCCAGTCGAACCGCGCCAGCCGCGAGGCCAGCAGCGCACCCAGCCCGCCGGCGCCGAGCAGGCCGACCAACACCGTGTCCCGGATGGCCACCTCCCAGCGGTACAGCGCGAACGCCAGCACCGGCCCGGTCGCCGCCGGCAGCACCCCGTACAGCCACCCCGCCACCGGCCGGGCACCGAGCGCCGCCAGGGCGTCCCGGGGCCGGGGGTCCAGCTCCTCGGTCGCCTCCGCGGCCAGCCGGCCGAGCACGCCCAGGGTGTAGACGCCGAGCGCCAGCGCGCCGGGCAGCACGCCCGGCAGCAGCACGAACAGCAGGACCAGCGCCCAGACCGGCGGCGGCACCGCGCGCAGGACCAGCAGCGCCAGCCGGACGGCGATGCCGGCCAGCCGCCGCGGCAGCGACACCCGGCCCGCGGGGGAGGCCGCCACCCCGGCCAGGAGCACCGCCCCGACGGTGGCCAGCGCGATGGCGATCACCGACATCTGCACGGTGTCCACCGCTGCGGTGCCGACCTCGCGCAGGAACGGGCCGTCGGTGTCCGGCGGCCAGGCGGCCCGCAGCACGTAGGCCAGCTGCTGCCCGGTCCGGTCGGAGACCAGGGTGGCCGGCGACACGGCCAGGTACCACCACGACCACGCCACCCCGGCCAGGGTGACCAGCACGGCCGCGGTCAGCGCCGGGTCGCGGCGCAGCCGGTCGGCCGACGAGCGCGGCGCAGCGAGCCGGCGGCGCACCGCCCGGCCGGCGACCACGGCCAGCACGCAGAGCGCGGACAGCGCGTACACCGCTGACCAGACCTCGTCCCAGCGCAGCGCGCTGAACGACAGCGACAACTGGTAGCCCAGCCCGCCGGCGCCGATCAGCCCCAGGACGACGGCCGAGCGGATCGCGCACTCCAGCCGGTAGAAAGAGTAGGCGAGCAGCCCGCCCGACGCCGGCGGCAGCAGCCCGTACAGCGCGGCCGGCAGCCGCCCCACCCCGGTGGCCAGCAGCGCCTCCTGCCCGCCGCGCGGCACCTCGTCGACCAGGTCGGCGAACACCTTCGCGGTGACCGCGCCGTAGGGGATGCCGATCGCCAGGACGCCGACCCACGGGTCCAGCCCGAGCAGGTTGACCAGCAGCAGCCCCCACACCGCCTCGTGCAGCCCGCGCGGGACGGCGAGCACGCCGCGGGACAGCGCCCAGCCCAGCCGCCGCCGTCCCCACGTGGTGCGGGCGACCGCCACCGCGCCGAGGGCGCCGAGCGCGACCGCCAGTGCCGCGCCCAGGGCGGCGTAGGCGACGGTGATCAGCACCGAGGAGGCGAGCACCCCGAGGAAGGGCCGGTCCAGCGCGGGGGAGAGCGCGGCGGAGGCGAACCGGCCGAACTGCGCCGAGCCCGCGGGGTTGACCACGTTCCCGGAGAGGAGCTTGGCCCCGACCAGCGACCAGGCGAGGACGGCGACCGCGCCCAGCCCCCACGCCCACCGGGCGCGCACCCGCTGCAGGGCCGGGACGGCGACCGGCGCCGGCAGGACCGTCGTCACCGCCGGGCGCCGTAGACGCCGGCCAGGTCGGCCAGGGTCAGCGCCGAGGCCGGGGCGTCCAGCACCACCCGGCCGGCGACCAGCCCGACGACCCGGGTGCAGTGCCGCAACGCCAGCGCCGGGTCGTGGAGCGAGGCGACCATCCCGCCGCCGCCCTCGGTGACCAGGCCGGCGAGCAGCTCGAGCACCCGGTCGGTGAGCACCGGGTCGAGCGCCGACGCCGGCTCGTCGGCGAGCACCAGCTCCGGGCGCTGCACCAGCAGCCGGGCGACCGCCACCCGCTGGCGCTGCCCACCGGAGAGCCGGTCGGTGCGCTCGAAGACCCGGTCGGCGAGCCCGACCGCGCCCAGTGCGTCGAGCACCTCAGGCACGCCCTGCGGGCGCAGCAGCGACCAGGCGGCCCGCCCGGCCGACCAGCTCGACAGCCGGCCTGCGTTGACGTTGTGCACCACCCGCAGCTGGCCGACCAGCTCCAGGTGCTGGTGCACCGTGCCGACCCGGGACCGCAGCTGCCGCAGCGCCCGGCCGCGCAGGGCCGCGGGGACGGCGCCGAGCACCTGCACCGTGCCGGCGGTCGGGGCCACCGAGCCGTTGGCCAGCGCGAGCAGCGTCGACTTCCCGGCGCCCGACGGGCCGATCACCGCCACCCGCTCGCCGGCGGCGACGGTGAGGTCGATGCCGGTGAGCGCCGCCGCACCGCCGAAGCGGACCTCCACACCGTCCAGTCGCAGGACGGCGCTCAGCTGACCAGTCCCAGCTGCCGGCCGATCTCCTCGATCTGGTCGTAGTTCCCGGCCTCCGTCGCCACGAACGACGCGGCGCCGAAGAGCTCCAGGACGTCGTTCCCGGCGGGCAGCCCGGTGAAGTACCCCGTCAGCCGGTCGCCGAGGTCCTCGCCCAGCCGGTCGGTCGCGCCGGGGCCGAGCAGCCAGTGGTAGTCGTGGTAGCCCGGGGTCCGGGCGTACCGCACGACCGCGGGGTCGACCGACCCGTCCGCGGCCCGCGAGGTCCACACCTGCTCGTTGAGCACCCCGGCCTGGTAGGTGCCGGCGGCGACCAGCGCCAGCGTCGCGTCGTGCGAGCCGGAGAAGCCGGGCCCGCCGGGGAACCCCTGCGGGTCGACGCCCTGCTGCTGCAGGAACCACGCCGGCATCAGCCGGCCGGAGGTGGAGGTCTCGCTGCCGTAGCTGAACCGCAGCGGCGCCAACGGGGTCAGGTCGTCCGACGGCGCCAGCCCGGTCGCGGTGTTGACCACGAAGACCGAGTGGAAGTCGGCGTCGATGTCGCGCTGGGCGATCGGCTCGGCGCCGGGGGTCTGCAACCGGGCCTGCACGCCGGTGAGGCCGCCGAACCAGACCAGGTCCAGGTCACCGGTCCGGAACAGGGAGACCGCGGCGCCGTAGTCGGTGACCGGCTGGTAGGCCACGTCCAGGTCCAGCGCGGTCGACATCGAGTCGGCGACCGTGCCGTAGAGCCGCTGGAGGACCTGCGGGTCCTGGTCGGGGATCGCCCCGATGCTCAGCGACCCGCGGGCACCGGGGGAGCTCGCCGTCCCCCCCGACGACGACACGGACGACGACACGGGGGAGGTGCGGCCGCAGGCGGCGAGCGCGGCGGCCAGCACGGCGGCGCCGCCACCGAGGAAGCCGCGCCTGGTGGTGCTGGGGAGTTCGAGGGGGCCACCCGACCGGACGGCGCGACGGCGGCTCACTACGTCCTCGGATGGGGGCTGGGGACGGGCACGGGACACCTCCGGGGGCGACGACGGGGACGGCGCTCATCGTCGCCCACCCCGCCGGAGCCTGCGTGGTCAGCTCAGCTCGACGATGCTGCGGGTGACCGCGGCCTGCTCGGTGAGCACGCCGCCGATCATGTGCTGGGTCTCGTTGATCCGCTCCACGATGTCCCGTGGTCGGCCGGACCGAGGTCGGGTTGCAGCCGAGAAAGCGGATCGTGTACCGCCCAACGAACTGTCTCGTTTCGTTGACCTGCGCGTTCTAGAGTCGGCGGCATGAGCGAGCCGCCGAGCGACTGCCTGTTCTGCCGCATGGTCGCCGGGGAGATCCCGCCGGACGTCGTCCGGGAGACCGACCGAACGCTGGCCTTCCGGGACATCAACCCGCAGGCGCCCACGCACGTGCTGGTGGTCCCGAAGGAGCACCACGCCACCCTCGGCGCGCTGGCCACGGCGGACCCGGGGCTCACCGGCGAGCTGGCCGCCGCCGCGCACGCCGTCGCGCTGCAGGAGGGGCTGGTGACCGCCGACGGCGCGGAGCCGGGCTACCGGCTGGTGGCGAACACCGGCCCGCAGGCCGGGCAGACGGTGCACCACGTCCACCTGCACGTGCTCGGCGGCCGCGGGCTGGGCTGGCCGCCCGGCTGAGCGCCCCTCCCTCCGGGGGAGACGGGCTGGTCCGGACGTCGCCGCGCGCCGATGCCCCCGAGGTGACCCGTCCCTCGCCGCACCGTGCCGCCACGACCCTGCGCGCCCGGCAGGCGCAGGTCGTGGCCGGCCTCAGGCTGTCCGACCTCGCCGCGGAGGCGGAGCTCGGCACGATCGTCCGGCTCGCCGCGGCGCTGCTGGGGGCGCCGTGCGCGACGGTGAACGTGCTGGACACCGCAGAGCAGTGCCAGCTGGCCACGCACGGTTTCGTCGGCGGCCCCTCGCCCCGCGAGGAGTCGCTCTGCGAGCAGACCCGGCGGCTCACCGAGGACGTTTTCGCCAGCACGGACCTGCTCGTCGACGAGCGGTTCCGCGCCAACCCCTGGGTCGACGGCCGGTACGGCCGGGTCCGCGGCTACGTCAGCGCGCCGTTGCGGGTCGAGCAGGTCGTCATCGGCACGCTGTGCGTCTTCGACCCGGAGCCGCACGCCTTCACCCCGCTGGACCTCCAGCGGCTGGCCGACCTCGCCGACGTCGTGGTCGCGCTGCTGGAGCGGGACCGGCAGGCGCAACGGGCCGAGGCGCTGACCGCCGAGCTGGCTCGCGCGCACGCCTTCGACCGGGCACTGCTGGACGCGCTGCCGGTCGGGGTGCTCGCCGTCGACGAGCAGGGACGGGTGCAGCAGTTCAACCAGGTCTGCCGCGACTGGCACGGTCCCGTCCGGCTCGGTGAGCGGCTCGCGCCGGTCGGCCAGACCTTCGGCAGTCTCTTCGCCGCGGACGGCCGGACGCCGCTGCGGCCGGAGGACATGCCCTCGGCCCGCGCGCTCGGCGAGGGGCGGGTGCAGGACCTGGAGATCGTCGCCGCGCCGCCGTCCGGCCCGGCACGCCGGCTGTCGGTGACCGGCTCGGCGATCCGGGACTCCGACGGCGGGCTGCTGGGCGCCGTCGTCGCGCTGGCCGACGTGACCAGGCAGCGGGAGCTGGAGGACCGGCTGCGCGCCGAGGCGCTGCACGACCCGCTGACCGGGCTGCCCAACCGCGGGCTGCTGGTCGACCGGGTCGAGCACGGGCTGACGACGACGGCCCGCACCGGGCTGCCGCTGGCCGTGCTCTTCTGCGACCTCGACGGGTTCAAGGCGGTCAACGACGAGCACGGGCACCCCGCCGGGGACGTCGTGCTGCAGGAGACCGCCCGCCGGCTGCAGACGGTCCTGCGTCCCGGCGACACCGTGGGGCGGCTGGGCGGGGACGAGTTCGTGGCCGTCTGCCCGGGGGTGCCCGGGGAGGCCGCGGCGGCCGCGCTGGCGGCCCGCATCGTCGCGGCGGTGGGCGCCCCGGTGGTCGTCGGCCGGGGACCCACAGGACCCGTCGAGGTGCGGGTGGGGGTGAGCGTCGGCGTCACGCTGGCCACCGGGGCGGACGTCGCCGGCGCGGTGCTGGCCCGGGCCGACGAGGCCATGTACCGGGTCAAGCGGGAGCGGCGCTCCGGGGTGCGCTGACCCGGTTCCCGCGAGGCAGGCCGACAGCGGCCCGGCGCGAGTAGACTCGATCGGGTCACAGCCCCGTCGCAGGAAGGCAGGGTCGAGCGTACTTGCCCGACACCGCACCAGACGCCGTCCCCGCCGCCCCCGGCGCGGCCAGCCAACGTGAGCTCTCCGCGCGCGCCGCGGGAGCCGGCGTCCCGGACGCGCAGGCCGCGCCGGCCGCCGTCCGCACCTCCATCACCGTCCCCGACAGCGTCTCCATGGTCGCCCTCCTGGGCTCCGGGGACGAGCTGCTCCGCCTGGTCGAGAGCGAGCTCAGCGCCGACGTCCACGTCCGCGGCAACGAGATCTCGATCACCGGGCAGCCGGCGGACAACGCCTTCGCCGTCCGGGTCTTCGACGAGCTGATCGCCCTGCTGGCCACCGGTCAGACGCTGCGCCCGGACTCGGTGCGCCGCGTGGTCGCCATGCTCAGGGCCGGTGGCTCCGAGCGCCCGGCCGACGTCCTCAGCCTGGACATCATCAGCCGGCGCGGCCGCACCATCCGGCCCAAGACGCTGAACCAGAAGCGCTACGTCGACGCGATCGACACCAACAGCGTCGTCTTCGGCATCGGCCCGGCCGGTACGGGCAAGACCTACCTGGCGATGGCCAAGGCCGTGCAGGCGCTGCAGACCAAGCAGGTCAACCGGATCATCCTCACCCGGCCGGCGGTCGAGGCCGGCGAGCGGCTGGGCTTCCTGCCCGGCTCGCTGTCGGACAAGATCGACCCGTACCTGCGGCCGCTGTACGACGCGCTGCACGACATGGTCGACCCCGAGTCCATCCCGCGGCTCATGCAGGCCGGGACGATCGAGGTCGCCCCGCTGGCCTACATGCGCGGCCGGACGCTCAACGACGCGTTCGTCATCCTCGACGAGGCGCAGAACACCACCGCCGAGCAGATGAAGATGTTCCTCACCCGGCTCGGCTTCGGCTCGAAGATGGTCGTCACCGGCGACGTCACCCAGGTCGACCTGCCCGGTGGCGCGCAGAGCGGGCTGCGGATCGTGCGGGAGATCCTCGACGGCATCGACGACGTCCACTTCAGCACGCTGACCAGCACCGACGTCGTCCGGCACCGGCTGGTCGGGGACATCGTCGACGCCTACGAGCGCTTCGACGCCACCCGGCAGCCCTCCGCCACAGGCCCGGCCCGGGCCACCCGGCCCGCTCGGCCCACCCGGCAGCAGGGGAGCTGAGCGGCGTGCCCGTCGAGGTCGCCAACGAGTCCGAGATCGCCGTCGACACCCACGCGCTGGCCGGTGTCTGCCGGTACGTGCTGGACTCCCTGGACGTCAGCCCGCTGGCCGAGCTCTCCGTGCTGTGCGTGGACGTCGACTACATGGCCAGCCTGCACGAGCGGTGGATGGGCGAGAAGGGCCCGACCGACGTGCTGGCCTTCCCGATGGACGAGCTGGACACCGCCCGCCCCGACGACCCGGACCCCGGTCCGGCGCTGCTCGGCGACGTGGTGCTCTGCCCGGCCGTCGCGGTCCGCCAGGCCCGCGCCGCCGGCCACTCGATGGCCGACGAACTGCTCCTGCTCGCCACCCACGGCGTGCTCCACCTCCTCGGGTACGACCACATGGAGCCCGAGGAGGAGAAGGAGATGTTCGGCCTGCAGTCCTCGCTGCTCGAGGGCTTCCGCTCCATCCCGCGGGAGGCGGTCACCGGCGAGCCGGTGACGAGCGGGCCGGTCACCGGCGAACCGGTGGAGCCGGGCGCGCGATGAGCGCGACCGCGATCGTCCTGCTGGTGATCGCCGTCGCCCTGGTGCTGGTCGCCGGCGTCTTCGCCGCGCTCGACGCCGCGCTGCAGCGGCTGAGCAAGGCCCGCGTCGACGAGCTCCGCCGCGACGGGGCCAAGCGTGCCGGCGCGCTGGGCGTGGTCATGGAGGAGCGGGCGCGGCACGTCGCGCTGCTGCTGCTGCTCCGGATCGCCTGCGAGAGCGCGGCGACCGTGCTGGTCGCGCTGGTCGTGTACCGGCTCGTCGACGGGCTGGCCGTCGCCTCGCTCACCGCGATCGCGGTGATGACGGTGGTCAGCTACGTGCTCATCGGCGTCGGCCCCCGCACGATCGGTCGGCAGCACGCCTACTCGGTGGCGATGGCGGCGGCGCCGCTGATCCGGTTGCTGGGCCGGGTGCTCGGGCCGATCGCGACGCTGCTGATCCTGGTCGGCAACGCGATCACCCCGGGGCGCGGCTACCGGGACGGCCCGTTCAGCAGCGAGGTCGAGCTGCGCGAGCTGGTCGACATGGCCGAGGAGCGCGGCGTCGTCGAGGCCGGCGAGCGCAACATGATCCACGGCGTCTTCGAGCTCGGTGACACCATCGCCCGCGAGGTGATGGTGCCCCGGCCCGACGTGGTGTGGATCGAGCGCGGCAAGACCCTGCGCCAGGCCCTGGCGCTCTGCCTGCGCAGCGGCTTCAGCCGGCTGCCGGTGATCGGCGAGAACGTCGACGACATCGTCGGCGTGGTCTTCATGAAGGACCTGGTGCGGCGCTCGCAGGGCTCCTCGGACTCCCGGGCCAGCGAGCCGCGGGTCGAGGACCTGATGCGCCCGGCCACGTTCGTGCCCGAGTCCAAGCCGGTCGACGAGCTGCTCCGGGCGATGCAGGCCTCGCGCACCCACATGGCGGTCGTCGTCGACGAGTACGGCGGCTTCGCCGGGCTGGTCACGATCGAGGACATCCTCGAGGAGATCGTCGGCGAGATCGCCGACGAGCACGACGCCGTGCAGCGCCCCCCGGTCGAGGAGCTGCCCGACGGGTCGGTGCGGATCACCGCGCGGCTCCCCGTCGAGGACCTCGCTGACCTGTTCAAGGTCGAGCTGCCCGAGGACGACGGCGTCGAGACCGTCGGTGGGCTGCTCGCCCGCGAGCTGGGCGTGGTGCCGATCGAGGGGTCCGAGGCCGTGGTCGGCGGGCTCCGGCTGGTCGCCGAGAGCACCGGCGGCCGGCGCAACCAGATCGACACGATCCTGGTCTGCCGGGTGCCCGAGGTGGGCGCCGACGACGAGGCCGCTGCCGAGCAGCCCGCCCGGGAGCGTGAGCACGCCGCCGTGGAAGGCTGAGGAAGGACCCTCCCGCCCCCCACCGCTCGCACGCTCGCGGCGGGCCCCTGCGGGAGGGCCGGACCGACGGACGGGAGACTCCTCTGGTGACCGCCGCAGAGCTGGACCCCGAGGACGCCAAGCTGATCACCCTGGCCCGGTCGGCCCGTGGCCGGACCGGTGCGGCCGAGGGGGCCGCGGTGCGGGACACCGACGGCCGCACCTACCTGGCGGCGACGGTCTCCCTGGCGTCGCTGCAGCTGTCGGCGCTGCAGGCGGCGGTCGCGGCCGCAGTGTCCAGCGGGGTGCAGGGCCTGGAGGCCGCCGCCGTGGTGAGCAGCGCGGAGTCGGTGGAGCCGGCCGGGCTGGCCGCCGTGCACGACCTGACGCCGTCGGCACCGGTGCTGCTGGCCGGCCCGGACGGCGCGGTCCACAGCACCGCCGTGTGACCCACCCGACACCGTCCAGGCAACAGGACGGGGTCGTTCCCCTATCGTGCGCGCATGCACAAGGACCCCCTCCTGCCCACCACTCGCAGGCTCGCGGCGGGTGCCGGGAGGGGGCCGGCGGTGCTGCCGGGCGTGCCGGGATGACGGCCGATGACCGGGACGGCGAGGGCGACGCCGCCGTGGTCGCGGCCTTCGTCGCCCGGGTGGCCGAGGTCGCCCCGCGGCTGGCCGGTGACGACGACACCCGCGCCGAGCTCGGCGCGCGGGCGGCCGCCGTCCTCCGGGTCGCGCACGCCCGGCTGCGGGGGATGCCGATGCCGGTCGCCCCGGTCGGCCCGGACGTCGGTGCGGCCCGGGCCCGCACCGGCGTGCACCCGGCCGAGTCACTGCGCGCGGCCGGCCTGCTGTTCCGCGCGGCGCTGCCGCCGCTGGCCGCTGCCCACCCGGAGCTGCCCGCCGAGCGGGTCGCCGTGGTGCTGCACGAGGTCATCGACGCCCTGGTGCTGCCGGCCGCGGTGGCCTACGTCGACGTCCTGCTGGCCCGGCTCAGCGACGCCAACCGGGACGAGCGCCGACGGGTCGCCCGTGACCTGCACGACTCCACCAGCCACGGCATCGGCGCCGCGATGCAGGGCGTCGACCTGGCCCTGCACCTGCTCGCCAGCGGCCAGACCCCCGACGTCGGCCGGCTGCGCAACACCCGCCAGGTGCTGCTGGACACCCTCAACGAGGTGCGCGGCATGGCCACCCGGCTGCGCGACGTCGTCGGGCCGCGGAGCCTGGGCCAGGCGCTGCAGGAGTACCTGGACTTCGCCGTCCCGGCCGGCCGGGAGGTGACGTTCACCGACGCCGGCGAGCACGCGCACCCGCTGCCCGCCCACGTGAAGGAGGAGAGCTACCTGATCATCCGGGAGGCGGTCCGCAACTCGCTGCTGCACGCCGCCGGTGCCACCCGGCTCGACGTGGACGTCGAGGTGGCCGAGGGACGGCTGCGGGCGACGGTGGCCGACGACGGGTCGGGCTTCGACCCGTCCGCGGTCGACGGCAGCCGCACCGTCGGCCTGGCGTCGATGCAGGAACGCGCGGAGGGGTTGGGCGGGGACGTGCTGCTGCAGGCCGGACCCGGCGGGGTCCGGTTGGCGCTGACCGTGCCGCTGCCGAGGGCGGCATGACCGGCGCGCCGCAGGCCCTGCGGGTGCTCCTCGTCGACGACCACCGGCTCTTCCGGGAGAGCCTCGGCGCCCTGCTCGCGGTCCATGAGGGCATCGAGGTGGTCGCCGAGGGCGCCAACGGGGAGGACGCCGTCCGGCTGACCCGCGAGCACCGCCCGGACGTCGTCCTGCTCGACGTCGAGATGCCCGGGCAGTCGGTGCTGACCTCGCTGGTGGAGATCCGCAGCGCCTCGCCGTCCACCCGGATCGTCGTGCTGACCATGCACGAGAACACGACGCTGGCCCGCCAGCTGCTGCTGCGCGGCGCCTCCGCCTACCTGATCAAGACGATCGGGCACCACGAGCTGGTCTCGGCCATCCGGGCCAGCACCGGGGGAGCGCCGGACATGGTGACCTTGTCGGTCTCCCGCGGCGGGCTGGCCGGGCTGGCGGCCCCGGGTGCCTCGGTGCTGTCGGCCCGCGAGCTCGAGGTGCTCACCCTGGTCTCCCGCGCCCGGTCCAACCAGGCGATCGCCGGTGAGCTGCAGATCAGCGAGGGCACCGTGAAGCGGCACCTGTCCAACATCAACAACAAGCTGGGGTCGACGTCCCGGCTGGACGCCGTCCGCCGGGCCACCCGCGCCCGGCTGCTGACCCCGGGACTGGAGGAGGACTAGCGGGGCAGCGGTCGGCCGAGGGCGTCGGCCACGGCGGCCGGGTCGCGCACCCAGACGGTGAAGGCCTTCTCGGTGAGCCCGTCGGCGTCCAGGTGCCGCACGCTGATGCGGCGCCGCCCGGGCCACCAGCCGCCGCGCCCCTTCGGCGTCGGCCAGCCCTGCGGGGCGCGGCCCTCGACCACATCGGACACCAGCACGAGCGGGACGACGCCGAAGGAGGACACCTGCCGCAGACCGGCGATGTCGGTGGAGACGGCGTGGTCGCCGATGGTGAACCGGCCGGTCGCCCCGAGCAGCACGACGACCGCCAGCCCGATCGCCAGGGGCGCCTCGTCGGCGGCGGCGGTCCCACCGTCCCGCCAGCCCAGGAACGCCAGCCAGACCACGACGGCGAGCACGGTCACCGCCACCACCCACGGGCGTGCCGGGTCGTACTGCCAGTACCGCAGCGGGCGCGGGGTCACCGTGACGTGCCGCTTGGGGCCGCGCCGGGCGAGGTAGCCGTAACTGGTCACCTGGCTGACGTGCCGCTCCCGGTCGAGCGCCGCCCGGACCACCAGGGGCTCACCGTTCTCACGTCGGGACCGGGCGGGCATGCGGCCATCGTCCCAGAGGTGGCGGACCCGGCCGGTCGGCGGCACCGCGGCAGGAAGGTTAGCCTTTCCTCAGGAACGAGGAGGAGTTCATGGGACTGCGACTGCCGGTCGGCGGTGTGACCGTGCTGCTGGGACCGTCGGCGGAACGTGCCGCCGTGCTCGCCGCCCTCGACCCGGGCAGTGCCCGCTGCGGGGAGGGCCACGGCGCGCTGCCCGTGCTGCGGCTGTCGGCCGCGGCCGGCGACGACGTGCCGGCCCGGCTCGGCGCCGTCGAGGCAGCGCTCGCCCAGGCCGCACCGGTGGTCCTGGTCGACCGGCTCACCGCCGGGCTGCCCGCGCCGGAGCGGCGGCGGGTGCTCGCCGCCCTGCGCCCGGTCGCCGCGGCCGGCAGCGCAGTGCTCGTCGACGACGACGACCCGGTCGCCGTGCTGGGGGTGGCCGACGCCGCCCTCCGCACGGCCACCCTCGCGGTGGAGCAGGTGCCCGACCCCCGCCGGCTCGAGCTGCTCGCGTCCTGAGCGACCCGCGGGCGTCCCGGGGTCAGCGGGGGCGGTAGGTGAGGCAGTCGGCCGCGTCCGCGGCCGAACCCACCTGCACCGACGCCGCCGTGCACTCGAGGACGTCGTTGTGCACGCACTCGGACCGGTGGCAGGCGCCGACGACGCCGGTGCGCTCCAGCCCCGCGCGGAAGGAGATCTCGACGAAGGTCCCACAGTGGGCGTGGTCTCCGCCGATGGTGATCGCGCCGGCGTGGCAGCCGTGGTCGGCGTTGTAGGAACAGCTGTCCACGGTGCAGTCGTGGACCGAGGGCATGTCCTGGGTCGTGGTCATGCACAAGGGTGTCACCGGGGCCGCGCTGTGGCCAGGCTGACGAGCCGGCTCGGGTCGTCGGTACCGGGTGGGAGACTGGACGGCGTGACCCTCCCCGATCAGCCGCCGTACCGCAGCGGCTTCGCCTGCCTGGTCGGCCGGCCCAACGCCGGCAAGACCACGCTGACGAACGCCCTGGTGGGGGAGAAGGTCGGCATCGTCAGCAACCGCCCCCAGACCACCCGGCACGCCATCCGCGGGGTGGTGCACCGCCCGGCCGGCCAGCTGGTGCTGGTCGACACCCCCGGGCTGCACAAGCCCAAGAGCCTGCTGGGGCAGCGGCTGAACGACGTGGTCCGGGACACCCTGGCCGACGTCGACGTCATCGTGTTCTGCATCCCCGCCGACCAGCCGGTCGGGTCCGGTGACGCGTTCATCGCCCGCCAGCTCAAGGCGGTGTCCACGCCCATCGTCGTCGTCGTCACCAAGACCGACACGGCGAGCAAGAAGGCCATCACCGAGCAGCTGCTGGCGGCCAGCCAGCTCGTCGACGCCCGGGAGGTCGTGCCGGTCAGCGCCGTCTCCGGTGACCAGGTCGGCCTGCTGGAGGACCTGCTGATCGGGCTGCTGCCCGAGGGGCCGCCGCTGTACCCCGAGGAGCAGACCACCGACGAAGACGTCGAGCGGCAGCTCGCCGAGCTGGTGCGCGAGGCCGCGCTGGAGAAGGTCCGCCAGGAGGTGCCGCACTCCCTCGCCGTCAGCATCGAGGAGCTCATCCGCAAGCCCGACCCGCGCGACCCCGAGGCCGTCTTCACCGAGGTGCACGCGCTGCTGCACGTCGAGCGCGCCAGCCAGAAGCCGATGCTGCTGGGCAAGGGCGGGCAGACGATCAAGGCGATCGGCAGCGAGGCCCGGGTGGGCATGGAGACGCTGCTGGGCGGCCGGGTGCACCTGGACCTGCACGTGACGGTGCTGGGCGAGTGGCAGGACGACCCGAAGAAGCTCAACAGGCTCGGCTACTGAGTTGTCCACGACCCCGCAGGCGCTCTACCGGGACGAGGGCATCGTCCTGCGCACCCAGAAGCTCGGCGAGGCCGACCGGATCGTCACCGTGCTGACCCGGCGCACCGGCAAGGTGCGCGCGGTGGCCAAGGGCGTGCGCCGGACCAAGAGCAAGTTCGGGGCGAGGCTGGAGCCGTTCAGCCACGTCGACCTGCAGCTCTACACCGGGCGCAACCTCGACATCGTCAGCCAGGCCGAGTCGATCCGCGCCTACGGGCCGGCCGTGGTCGGCGACTACCGCGCCTACACCGCCGGCACCGCGGTGCTGGAGACCGCCGACCGGCTGACGGCGGAGGAGAAGGAGCCGTCGCTGCGGATGTTCCTGCTCGTCATCGGGGCGCTCCGCACGCTGGCCGAGGGGCAGAAGCCGGCGCCGCTGGTGCTGGACGCGTTCCTGCTGCGGGCGATGTCGGTGGCCGGCTGGGAACCGGCCCTCGGCGACTGCGCGCGCTGCGGCGAGGCCGGTCCGCACCGGCACTTCTCCGTCCCGGCCGGGGGCACCGTGTGCCCGTCCTGCCGGCCCACCGGCTCGGCGATGCCGAGCCCGGTCACCATCGAACTCCTGGAGGCACTGTTGTCCGGCGACTGGGGGCAGGCCGAGGCCAGCCTCGCCATCAACCGCCGGGAGGGCAGCGGTCTGGTCGCCGCCCTGCTGCAGTGGCACCTGGAGCGCGGGCTGCGCTCGCTCCCGCTGGTGGACCGCACGTGAAGCGGGAGGTGAAGCAGCCGAACCCGCACCCGTCGGGGGCCACCCCGCCGCCGATCCCGGCCGACAAGGTGCCGCACCACGTCGCGATCGTGATGGACGGCAACGGCCGTTGGGCGAAGCAGCGCGGGCTGCCGCGCACCGCCGGGCACGAGGCGGGCGAGGCGTCGCTGTTCGACTGCGTCGAGGGTGCCATCGAGCTGGGCATCGGGGCGATCAGCGCCTACGCGTTCTCGACCGAGAACTGGCGGCGCAGCCCCGACGAGGTCCGCTTCCTGATGGGCTTCAACCGCGACGTCATCCGCCGGCGCCGGGACGAGATGCACGAGCTCGGGGTGCGGGTGCGCTGGGCCGGTCGCCGTCCCAGGCTCTGGCGCAGCGTGATCAAGGAGCTCGAGGTCGCCGAGGAGCTGACCCAGGACAACGACGTCCTGACCCTCACCATGTGCGTGAACTACGGCGGCCGGGCCGAGATCGCCGACGCGGCCGCAGCGATCGCGCGCGAGGTGGCCGCCGGCCGGATCAACCCGGACAAGGTCGACGAGAAGACCGTCGCCCGGTTCCTCGACGAGCCGGACATGCCCGACGTCGACCTGTTCGTGCGCAGCTCGGGGGAGAACCGGACCAGCAACTTCCTGCTCTGGCAGGCCGCCTACGCCGAACTGGTCTTCCTGGACACGCTGTGGCCGGACTTCGACCGCCGGCACCTGTGGCAGGCCTGCGAGGAGTACGCCTCGCGTCAGCGCAGGTTCGGCAGCGCCTGAGCGGACACGGCGCGGCACTGCGAGCAGGTGCCGACGATCTCCAAGGTGTGGCTGACGTCGGCGAAGCCGTGCTCGCCGGCGACCCGGTCGGCCCACGCCTCGACCGTCGGCCCGGCCACCTCGACGGTGCGACCGCACACCCGGCAGACCAGGTGGTGGTGGTGCTGGGTGCTGCACCGGCGGTAGAGCGCCTCGCCGGAGTCGGTGCGGATCGAGTCCAGCTCGCCGTCGTCGGCCAGCGCCTGGACGGCGCGGTAGACCGTCGACAGCCCCACCCCGTCGCCCGCCGTGCGCAGCCGGGCGTGCACCTCCTGGGCGCTGTGGAAGCCGTCCAGGTCGTCGAACACCGCGGCGACGGCGGCGCGCTGGCGCGTGGTGCGGGCCATCAGGCGGTCGCCCCGGTCGCCTCGACCGGCCGACCGTGGCCGGCGTGGTCGATCGCGTCCCGCACGATGTGCGCCACGTGCGCGTCGACCAGCCGGTAGTCGACCTGCCGGTGCCGGCGCTCCCCGGTGACCAACCCGGCCGCCCGCAGCACCCGCAGGTGCTGGGAGACCAGCGGCTGCGGCACGCCCAGGGCGTCGACCAGCTGGTGCACGCAGCGCGAGCCGTGCTCGTCGAGCAGCGTCACGATCGACAACCGCAACGGCGACGCGAGCGCGGTCAACAGCTCGCTGGCCGCCTGCACGTCGCTCGGGACGGTCCGCGACGGGGAGGTCACGGACGCCGGCATGGCACCATCGTCCGAGCGCATGAGAACCATTGTCAACCTCGCCGGGCGCCGGCGGAGGGGAGCCTGCCGGTGTTCGCCGTCACCCGCCTGCGTGTCCCGGCCGCCGACGTCCCGGCCGTCGTTGCCGCCGCCGCCGACCTGCTGGCCGCGCTGCGCGCCCGGCCCGGCTTCCGGGACGGCGAGCTGGGTCGCGCCGCCGAGGACCCCGAGCTGTTCGCGCTGCACACCGCCTGGGACGGCGTCGGGTCCTACCGCCGGGCGCTGTCGGCGGCCGAGGTCAAGATCGCCGGCGCGCCGGTGTGGCAGCACGCCCTCGACGAGCCCGGCGTCTACCTGCCCGGGTGACCCCGCTGCTGCTGGTCGCGGGCGGGGTCGTCGTCCTCGGCGCCAGCCTGCTCGGCGGCGTGACCGGCTTCGGCTTCTCGCTGGTGTGCACGCCGGTGCTGCTGCTGCTCGGCATGGAGCTGACCGACGTCGTCGTGGTCAACCTGGCGATCGGCCTGCTGACCCGGCTGGCGACCATCGCCCGGCTGCACCGGTCGGTGCACCGGCGCCGGGCCGCGGACCTGGTCGCCGGGTCGGTGCCCGGGCTGCTGATCGGCTACCTCGTGCGGGACGTGGTCGGCGGGGACGCGCTCAAGGTCACCGCCGGTGCCGTCGCCGTGGTGGTGGCCGGCTACCTGCTGCTGCGTCCCGCCGATCCCGTGGCCGCGGGCAGCGCCCGGGCGCCGCGGCTGGCTGCGGGCACGGCCGGCCTCCTCGGGGGCTTCCTGGGCATCACCACCTCGCTCAACGGCCCGCCGCCGGTCGTCCTGCTCGCCCGGCAGCAGGTGGCGCCCCGGCAGTTCGTGGCCGACCTGGCGGTGTACTTCATCGTCTGCAACGGGCTGGCGCTCGCGCTGATCGGGCTGGCCGGTGACGTCGAGGTCGGCCGGATCGGGGTGCTGCTGGCCTGCTGGCTGCCCGGTGGCCTGCTGGGCAACGCGCTGGGCAACAGCTGGGCCGCCCGGGTGCCGCAGGGCCCGTTCCGGCTGCTCACCCTGGGCCTGGTCGTGCTGACCGGGCTGGCCACCGTGGTCACCGCCCTCGTCGGATGACGCCCCGGGGGCCATCCTGTACTGCAGACGGGGGACCGAGCCGGGGAGGCCGGATGCCGGACGTGGACCGGGACGACCGGGCGGGCACCTCCGACGTCGACGTGCTCGTCTGGGGCACCGTGGGCGCCGGCGCCCTCGCCGCCGTCACCATGCTGGCCCTGCTGGTGTCCGGGCACGAGTCCAGCCGCGGCTTCCTCGCCGTGTTCGCCGTCCCGCTGCTGGCACTGGCGGTCGTCGCGGCCGGCCGTCGGCTCGCCGCCGACCGCGGGCCGGGCGCGGACGAGGCCCTCGACGGGCCGGGCCGGGACGACGGCGCTGCCGAGCCCGGCCGCCTCGGCGACTAACGTCGAGTGGTCAGCCGCCGACCGCCAGCCGGATGGAGCCTCCGTGCCCAGCGAGACCCCCGCCCCCACCCGTACCGCCGACCCGGCCCGCCTGGACAAGGTGGTCAACCTCTGCAAGCGCCGGGGTTTCGTCTTCCCGTCCGGTGAGATCTACGGCGGCACCCGATCGGCCTGGGACTACGGCCCGCTGGGCGTCGAGCTCAAGGAGAACATCAAGAAGCAGTGGTGGCGCACGGTCGTGCAGAGCCGGGACGACGTCGTCGGCCTGGACTCCTCGGTCATCCTGCCGCGCCAGGTGTGGGTCGCCTCCGGCCACGTCGGGGTCTTCACCGACCCGCTGACCGAGTGCCAGAACTGCCACAAGCGGTTCCGCGCCGACCACCTCGAGGAGGCCTACGAGGAGAAGAAGGGCCGGGCGCCGGAGAACGGCCTGGCCGACATCACCTGCCCGAACTGCGGCGTCACCGGGTCGTGGACCGAGCCGCGGGACTTCAACATGATGCTGAAGACCCACCTCGGCCCGGTCGAGGACGAGTCCGGCCTGCACTACCTGCGCCCGGAGACCGCCCAGGGCATCTTCGTCAGCTTCGCCAACGTGATGGGCGCCTCCCGGAAGAAGCCCCCGTTCGGCATCGGCCAGATCGGCAAGTCCTTCCGGAACGAGATCACCCCCGGCAACTTCATCTTCCGGACGCGTGAGTTCGAGCAGATGGAGATGGAGTTCTTCGTCCAGCCCGGCACGGACGCCGAGTGGCACCAGTACTGGATCGACGAGCGCACCCGCTGGTACACCGACCTGGGCATCGACCCGTCGAACCTGCGGCACTTCGAGCACCCGAAGGAGAAGCTGTCCCACTACTCGACGCGCACCGTCGACATCGAGTACCGGTTCGGCTTCCAGGGGTCGGAGTGGGGCGAGCTCGAGGGCATCGCCAACCGCACCGACTTCGACCTGAAGACCCACTCGGAGCACTCCGGCACCGACCTGTCGTACTTCGACCAGGCCTCCGGTGACCGCTGGACGCCGTACGTCATCGAGCCCGCGGCCGGGCTGACCCGCTCGCTGATGGCCTTCCTGGTCGAGGCCTACACCGAGGACGAGGCGCCCAACGCCAAGGGCGGCGTCGACACCCGCACCGTGCTGAAGCTGGACCCGCGGCTGGCGCCGGTGAAGGCCGCCGTCCTGCCGCTGTCCCGCAACGCCGACCTCTCGCCCAAGGCCCGGGACCTGGCCGCGGAGCTGCGGAAGAACTGGAACGTGGACTTCGACGACGCCGGTGCCATCGGCCGCCGCTACCGCCGGCAGGACGAGGTCGGCACGCCCTTCTGCCTGACCGTCGACTTCGACACCCTCACCGACGACGCGGTCACCGTGCGGGAGCGGGACTCGATGTCGCAGGAGCGCATCGGACTCGGCCAGGTCGTCTCCTACCTCGCCGCCCGCCTCCCGGGCTGCTGAGCGCGTCGTCCCTCCGACGCTCGTGCTCTGCTCACCATGGTGAGCAGAGCACGAGCGTCCTGGACGCCCCTCAGAGCGCGGCGGTGTCCAGCACCCGGACGGTGCCGTCGCCGAGGTTGGTGACGTAGGCCCGCCGGCCGTCGGGGGTGACCGAGACGCTGGACGGGCTGTCGCCGGTCGGGATCCGGGCCGTCACCCGGCCGGTGGCGGTCTCGACGACCTCCACCAGACCTGCCTCGACGTCGGCGGTGTAGAGGTGCACGCCGTCGGGGGCGTAGGTCACGTCCTGCGGGTTGTTCCCGAGGTCGACCGTCCGGACGACGGTGTGCGTCGCGGTGTCGATCATGGACAGGGTGTTGCTGTCGTAGTTGACGACGGAGAGCTGCCCGCCGTCCGGTGACAGCGCCAGGCTGTGCGGCGACACCCCGACCTCGATCGTCGCCAGCAGGGCGTGGCTGGCGGTGTCGAACGCCGTGACCACCCCGGACTCGTGGTCGGCGGTGTAGAACGTGCCGCCGTCCCGGCTGAAGACCACCCAGTGCGGGTTGGGTGGGGTGGTGAGCCGGTCGACGATCTCGCCGGTGGTGGTGTCGATGACCTCGACCCGGCCCTCGTCGTGGATCGGCACGTAGAGGAACCGGCCGTCCAGCGTGGTGGCGGGGGCGAACGGTCGCTTCCCGACCGGCACGGTGGTGCTGACCCGGTTGGTCGCGGTGTCGAGGAAGACGACCGCGTTGACGGTCTTGTCGTCGGTGTAGACGGTCACGTACGCGGTGCGCCCGTCGGGGGAGAAGGTGATGAACCGCGGTGGGGCGGCGTCGATCGGGATCTTCCCGGTCACCCGGTCCAGGGTGGTGTCCAGGACCGTGACGACCCGCTCGTCCCGGCTGGCGATGTAGGCGTACCGCCCGTTGGGGGCGACCTGCGCGTACCCCGGGGTGGGCCCCACGTCGATGGCCGCGCCGGCCGCCGGGATCGGCACGCTCGGTGAGACGACCGGGGCCGTCGGCGTCGGACTGGCCGGGGCGGACGGCGAGGTGGCCGACGTGCTCGTCCCGGCCGCCGCACCGTCCTGCGGGTCGTCGCCCCGGGTGGTCAGCGCCCAGGTGACCGCGAGGACGACGGCCAGCACCGCGGCGACCGCGCCGGCGACTGCGAGCGCCCGCCGGCGCGCAGGTCGTCCGCCCGACGCGCCGGCGCCGCCGGGACCGCCGCCGTCGCGGTGGTCGTCCGGCCCCGGCGTGGGGAGGCCGGCGCTCGCCACGGCGGTCGTCCGCTCCCCGGTCCGCTCCTCGGTCCGCTCCTCGGTCCGCTCCGCGGGACGCGGGTCGGTCGGGACGACCCGGCCGGCCGGCAGGACGGGCGGTGCCTGCGGCAGGGGCTCGGTGGTCCGCAGCGCCTCGCGGGCCGCTGCGGCCAGCTCGAGCGGTCCGGGGTACCGGTCCTCCCGGTCCTTGGCCAGCCCGCGGGCGACCACGGCGTCCAGCGCCGGCGGGATCCCGGGGACCAGCGAGCTCACCCGCGCCGGCGTCCCGTACAGGTGGGCGTGCATCAGGGCGGGCAGGTCGTCGCCGCGAAAGGGCCGGGTGTCGGTCAGGCACTCGTGCAGCAGGCAGGCGAGTGAGTAGACGTCGGCCCGCGCGTCGACCGGCAGGTTGGTGAACCGCTCCGGGGCCATGTAGTCCAGCGTCCCGACGGTCGCCCCGCTGACCGTCAGCGCCGTGCTGGTCGTGCCGATCTTGCGCGCGATGCCGAAGTCGACGACGTAGACGAAGTCACTCGGGGTGACCAGGACGTTGGTCGGCTTGACGTCCCGGTGCACCAGGCCGTCGGCGTGGGCGGCGGCGAGCGCCTCGGCGACCTGGCCGACCAGGTGGACCGCCCGTGCCGGGGGGAGTGGGCCGGTGCGCTCCAGCAGCCGGCCGACGTGCTCGCCGTCGACCAGCCGCATGTCGATGAACAGCCGGCCGTCGATCTCCCCGAAGTCGTGGATCGGGATGACGTGCGGCTCGCGCAGCCGGGCGGCCACCAGCTGCTCCCGCCGGAACCGGGACAGGTACTCCGCGTCGTCGGTGTACAGGTCGGGCAGCAGCTTGAGCGCCACCAGCCGTCCGCGTCGGGTGTCGCGGGCGCGGTAGACGTCGCCCATGCCGCCGCGGCCCAGCAGGTCCAGCAGCTCGTAGGGCCCGAACATGCGCGGCGTCATGCCGCCTCCCCGTCGTCGGCCGGGCGAGCGTAGGGCGGGGCCGCCGGTGGCGACCAGCCCCGCACTCGTGCGCGGGGAGCGCCACCGCAGACCGCAGTCACCCGGCTCTCCGGCGTCACCGGACCGGGACGGGGCGGGCCGGCCGACGTGAGCCCGGTCGCACAGCCGGGCCACCTACTCTGGACCTGTGACCAGCACCCTCGAGCGCGCGACGGCGCTGCCGCCGCTGCAGCTCGGCGGGCTGACCGTCGACCCGGCCGTCGTCCTCGCGCCGATGGCCGGCATCACCAACCCGGCGTTCCGCACGCTGTGCCGGGAGTTCGGCGCCGGCCTCTACGTCTGCGAGATGATCACCACCCGGGCGCTGGTCGAGCGCAACGCCAAGACGCTGCAGATGGTGCAGGCCGCCCCCGGCGAGGCCGACGCGTTCAGCGTGCAGCTCTACGGCGTCGACCCGGCCACCGTCGGTCGCGCGGTGCAGATGCTGGTCGACGAGGACGTGGCCGGCACCCGCCCGGCGCACATCGACCTGAACTTCGGCTGCCCGGTGCCCAAGGTGACCCGCAAGGGCGGCGGGTCGGCGCTGCCGTGGCGCCGGGTCCTGTTCGGCAACATCGTGCGGTCTGCGGTCCGGGCCGCCGGCGACGTCCCGGTGACGGTGAAGACCCGGATCGGCATCGACCCCGAGCACGTCACCTACCTCGACGCCGGCCGGATCGCCCAGGACGAGGGCGCCGCCGCGATCACCCTGCACGGCCGCACCGCCGACCAGCTCTACAGCGGAACCGCCGACTGGACGCCGATCGCCCGGCTGGTCGAGCACGTCGACATCCCGGTCCTCGGCAACGGTGACCTGTGGGAGGCCGACGACGCGCTGCGGATGGTGGCCCAGACCGGCTGCGCGGGCGTCGTCGTCGGCCGGGGCTGCCTGGGCCAGCCGTGGCTGTTCGGCGACCTCGCCGCCGCCTTCGCCGGGTCCCCGCGCCGCACGTTGCCCGGTTTCCGCGAGGTGGCCGCGATCATGCACCGGCACGCCACCTTGCTGGCCGCCGACCACGGTGAGCAGCACGGCTGCTCGGACTTCCGCAAGCACGTCGCCTGGTACCTCAAGGGCTTCTCGGTCGGTTCCGATGTGCGGCGTGCCCTGGCGATGGTGTCCGGCCTCGACGAGCTCGCCGAGCTGCTGGGCCGGATCCCCGACCAGCCGTACCCCACGGCGGTGCTCGGCGAGCCGCGCGGGCGCACCACCCCGCCGCGGCCGGTGTCCCTGCCCGAGGGCTGGCTGGCCGACCGCGACGACCCGCGCCCGCCGGCCGGTGCGGAGCTGCTGGTGGGTGGCGGATGACGCAGGGCCCGTTCCTGTACGACGACGACCCGATGCCGCTGCACACCGGCACCCCGCGCAACCGCAACGGCACGCTCATCGCACTGATCAGTGCCACGGTGCTCATCGCGGTGCTGATGGTGGGCGGCATGGTGCTGTTCAAGGGCACCGCCAGCGACCAGGCCGAGGAGGTGGCCGGGGTGTTCACCAAGGCGCTGGCCGCGGGGGACACCGAGACCGCCTACGGGCTGATCTGCGACTCCGAGCGCGGCCGGATCACCCCCGACCAGCTCGCCGGCGACTACCTGCAGCCCGGCACCCCGACCATCACCGGCTCCCGCGGTGAGCGCATCGACGACGAGCCGGTGCGCTACGTCCAGGTCCGCTGGGACGACGGCGGGAGCACCACGACGACCGAGCTCACCGTCGTCCCCGAGGGCGGCACCAAGGTCTGTGGCACCAGCACCGGGGGCTGACGGCTCGCCGTCCCCAGGCGTCGCACCGGCGTCGGTGCCGCGTGGTACCCATGACGCGTGGCAGTGGGGGCGGGGCGGCTGGTCGTCCGGGTGATCGGGGCAGCGGTGGCCGCGGTGCTGCTCATGGTCGTCGCCACGGCACTGGGCATCTGGTGGACGGCGCGGCAGGACTCCCGGCCGAGCGCCGACGCGATCGTGGTGCTGGGGTCCGCGCAGTACAACGGCGTCCCGTCGTCGATCTTCGAGGCGCGGCTCGAGCACGCGCTGGAGCTCTACCAGGACGGCGTCGCGCCGATGGTCGTCACCGTGGGCGGCAAGGCGACCGGTGACCAGTTCTCCGAGGCCGAGGCGGGCCGGGAGTACCTGGCCGAGGCCGGGGTGCCCGACGACGCGCTGCTGGCGGTGCAGGAGGGCGCAGACACCCTGGAGAGCATGCGCGCGGTGGCCACGCAGTTCGACGACCGGGGCTGGGACACCGCCGTCCTGGTCACCGACCCCTGGCACGCGATGCGCGCGGAGCGGATGGCCGAGGACGCCGGCATGGACGCCAGCAGCTCGCCGACCCGGCAGGGCCCCGCGGTGCAGACGCGCACCACGCAGTTCAGGTACATCCTCCGGGAGACGGCTGCCTACCTGCTCTACCGCGTGACCGGCGAGAGCGTCGCCGGCGCCCCGGGCATCGGCTGAGGCTGAGGAAGGACATCGTGCTGGAGCTGGGCAAGAGCGGGTCGCACGGCACCGGGAAGGGCAGCGTCCCGGTGCTGTCCGACGGTGCCGTGGTGGCCACGGTGCACGCCTTGAACTGGAAGGAGTCAGCGAGGGCGGAGGTGGGGGAGCGGTCGTGGGTGTTCGGCAAGGTCGGCCGTGAGCTGACCGGCCGGTGGGCCGTCGACCCCGAGGACGCCGCCCGGCTGCGGGCGCGGCAGACGTCCTACTGGAACGGCACCTGGACCATGGAGCTGGACGGCGTCGCGGTCACCGTCACGTCGGCCTCCCGCTGGAAGGGCACCCACCGGTACACCGTCGAGGGCCGGCAGGTGGCAGAGAGCGGCACGACCGGTTCCTGGAACCCACGGCCCACGCTGACCGCGGCCCCGGACCTGTCGCTGGACCACGCGGTGTTCCTGCTGTGGGTCGAGCTCGTCCTCGGCCGACGCTGGGCCGCGGCTGCGGCGGCCGTCTGATGGCCGGCCGGGGGCGGATCCGCGCCGCGGACATCGCGCTGGTCCGCGAGCGGTCCAAGATCGACGAGATCATCGGTGAGCACCTGCAGCTCAAGCGGGCCGGCGGCGGCAGCCTCAAGGGCCTGTGCCCGTTCCACGACGAGAAGTCGCCGTCGTTCAACGTCACCCCCTCGCGAAACCTGTTCCACTGCCTCGCGGGCGAGACCGGGGTGCTCACCGAGGACGGGACCATCCCGATCCGTGAGCTCGCCGGCAAGACGGTGCGTGTCCTCAACGGGGACGGCGGCTGGGTCGAGGCCCCGTTCAGGAGCTACGGCGTGCAGCGGCTGATGCGCATGACGCTCACCCGCAACGGGCGGACCAAGGTCGTCCACGCGACGGATGAGCACCGCTGGTTCGTCCCGTCCGGGGGGCTCCGGCAGCACCGCCGCGAGAAACTGACCAAGGACCTCCAGCCCGGCGACCGGCTCTCGCACTCGTTTCCCGCGACCCGAGTGCTCAACCCGGCGACCCGGCCGTCGCCGTTCGGCATCGCCCGTGGGCTCGTCTACGGCGACGGGACGCGGGCCGGTGCCGGCTCGATCGCCGTCCTGTACGGCGAGAAGGACGCCCAGCTGGCGCGCTACTTCGAGGGCTGCCGCAGCTGGACGGAGGAGCGCGGCACGCGCTACTACGGCCTCCCCGCCTACTTCAAGGACGAGCGCCCGTCGCTCGACGAGGACACCTCGTACCTGCTCGGCTGGCTCGCCGGGTACTTCGCGGCGGACGGCTGTGTCGCCGAGGACGGCGACGCGATCCTCAACTCCGCGGACATCGAGAACCTGGAGTACGTGCGCCGGCTCTGCACCCGGCTGGGGATCGGCACCTTCGGGATCGCCAAGCAGAACCGTGTGGGCATCGACGGCGTACCGAGCGACATCTACAACGTGC
Source organism: Modestobacter altitudinis (assembly GCF_005930475.1). Lineage (GTDB taxonomy): Bacteria > Actinomycetota > Actinomycetes > Mycobacteriales > Geodermatophilaceae > Modestobacter > Modestobacter altitudinis. Next base: position 65,797 of record NZ_SJEW01000006.1, on the reverse strand, counting down.
GCTTCATGACCAAGGGACTGCCGGAGTCGTTCTTCCTGATCGACCGGCACCGTGAGCGGTACCTCGCCAACGACAAGAAGTACGAGCGCAAGAACTGGGTCGTCCAGTCCGTGGAGTGGAGCGATCGGGTCGAGGAGGTCTTCTGCGCGGAGGTCCCCGGGACCCATGCCTTCACGCTCGAGGACAACCTGCTGACCGGCAACTGCTTCGGTTGTGGGGAAGGCGGCGACGTCATCGCCTTCATCCAGAAGATCGACCACCTGTCCTTCTCCGAGGCGGTCGAGCTGCTCGCCGGCCGGACCGGCGTCCAGCTGCAGTACGAGGACGACGGCGGCCGCGCCACCGCCGGGCCGAACCGCGCGCAGGCCGGCCAGCGCGCCCGGCTGGTCGCGGCTAACTCCGCGGCCGCGGAGTTCTACGCCGCGCAGCTGATGACCCCGGATGCCGCCCCGGCGCGCTCGTTCCTCGCCGAGCGCGGCTTCGACCGCCAGGTGGCGCTGGACTTCAGCTGCGGATACGCCCCCGGCGGCTGGGACACCCTGACCCGGCACCTGCGCGGCCTCGGCTACACCCAGGAGGAGCTGGTCACCGGCGGGCTGGCGAAGGAGTCCTCCCGGGGCACCCTCATCGACCGGTTCCACCGCCGGCTGCTGTGGCCCATCCGCGACCTCACCGGCGACGTCATCGGCTTCGGCGCCCGCAAGCTGATGGACGACGACCAGGGCCCCAAGTACCTGAACACCCCCGAGACGCCGCTGTACAAGAAGAGCACCGTCCTCTACGGCGTCGAGCGGGCCAAGCGGGACATCGCCCGCAGCCACCAGGCGGTCGTCGTCGAGGGCTACACCGACGTGATGGCCTGCCACGTGGCCGGCGTGACCACCGCGGTCGCCTCCTGCGGCACCGCGTTCGGCGCCGAGCACATCAACGTGCTGCGCCGGTTGCTGATGGACCAGGACGAGTTCCGCGGTGAGGTGATCTACACCTTCGACGGCGACGCGGCCGGCCAGGCGGCGGCGATGAAGTCGTTCAAGGAGGACCAGCGCTTCGTCGCGCAGACCTTCGTCGCCGTCGAGCAGGAAGGTCGCGACCCCTGCGAGCTCCGCCAGGCGCACGGGGACGCCGCCGTGCGGGACCTGATCGCCCGGCGCACCCCGCTGATCGAGTTCGTCCTGCGGACGACGCTCGACGGCTACGACCTGGACACCGTCGAGGGCCGGGTCGCCGCCCTGGACAAGACCGCCCCGCTGCTGGCCCAGATCAAGGACCACGCGCTCCGCCCCGCGTACGCCCGCCGGCTGGCCGGCCTGCTCGGCCTGCCCGACGAGGCCGACGTCGTCGCCAAGGTCCGACAGCTCTCCGGCGAGAGCGGGCAGGAACGGCCCCGCTCCCGGCCCCGGACGCCGCAGCGCTCGCCGGAGGACGCCGCGCTCGAGGTCGAACGCGAGGCGGTCAAGGCGGCGCTGCAGTGCCCGGAGATCGCCGGACCGGACTTCGACGCCGTCGCACCGGGGTCGTACACCGACCCGGACTACGCGGCGGTGGCTGCCGCGGTCGCCGGGGCCGGGGGAGCGGCCGGCGCGACGACGTCCGGGCCCGCCTGGCTCGAGGAGGTGTCGGCGCATGTCGACCGGGACTCGGCGAAGGCGATGCTGACCGCCCTGGCGGTAGAGCCGATGCACAGCGTCGGGGAGAACGACCCCGGCTACGTCAACGCGCTGATGGCCCGGCTCCAGCTGATGGCGACCGACCGCGAGGTGGTGGCGGTGAAGGGCAAGCTGCAGCGGACCAACCCGGTCGAGGCCCAGGACGAGTACATGAAGGCCTTCAAAAAGCTCATCGACCTGGAGCAGCTGGCCAGGTCGCTGCGGGCGCGGGCGGCCGGCGGGCTGTGAGCCTCGTCGAGCGGGTCCGCGCCCGGTTCACCCGACCGCCCGAGGCGGTCCGGGCGGTGGTGGCGGCCGACGCCGACGAGCGGGTGCTCGCCTGGGGTGAGCGGGTCGACGGCGGCTGGACGGTGGCGACGTCGCGCGGGCTGCGCGTCGTCCCGGCCGAACTGGACCTCACCGCGGTCGCCGAGGTGCCGGTGCTGCCGTGGCACGAGATCGGCACGGCGCGGTGGACGGCGGCCGGCGGTGGAGGCACGTTCCTCGTGACACCGCTGACGGAGGTCGAGCCGGGCGTCCAGGCGCGGCTGGCGCCGCAGCGGCACGTGCTGCGCGAGGCCGGGGAGCTCCCGGGGGTGCTGAAGAAGCGGGTGGACCTGACGGTGGTCACCAGTCAGCGGCACCCGCTGCCCACCGGGGGTGCGGTGCTGCTGGTGGCGCGCCGGGTGCCTGGTCAGGCGGCTCGGGAGTGGACCGTCGTGTTCGACGATGACGCGGACCGGGACGACCCGGTCGCCCGCGAGATCGCCCGGGAACGGCTGGCCGCGGCGGTGGCCGCCGACGACCCCACCCGCTGAGCGGGTGGGGTCGAGGGTCAGCGGCCGGCGGTCTCGTTCCCGATGCGGTTCTTCACGGAGCTGACGGCGGCGTCGGCCCGAGCCTGGGCCATGCCCGCGGCGCTCTGCAGGCGCGGGTCGTCCTTGGCGTGCTGGTAGGCGCGGCGGATCTGCTCGTACCGCTCGCGGCCCGCCCGGGCGCCGAGGACGTAGCCGGCGCCGAAGCCGGCGATGAAGGACAGCTTGGCCACGAGGGACCTCCTGGGTTCGGGGGAATGATCACGGTACCGGCCGGTCCCGCATCCGACCCGCCGAGCGCCCCACCCGCCACCGCCCGCGCCAGGTGAGGTAATCTGGACGAGCGCACGGGCCACCACCCGTCGTTCCCTCGTAGCTCAATTGGCAGAGCATGCGACTGTTAATCGCAGGGTTATAGGTTCAAGTCCTATCGAGGGAGCTCTGACCAGGGCTTATAGCTCTGGAGCAAAAATCCAGGCATCATCTACTCATCGGAAACCGATGAGGGCAGGTGCCGCATGGGACGACCACCGCTGCCGGTGGGCACGTTCGGCAAGATCGGCTTCCTGCTGCTGCCCAGCGGTGAGATCCAGGCCCGCGCCCGCTTCCGGGACTTCGACGGCCGCACCCGGCTGGTCTCCAAGACCGGCGTCAGTCGCGCCGCCGCCGAGCGGGCGCTGAAGACCGAGCTGGCCGCACGCCGCGGCCCTGGTGGCGCCGGGATCATCACCGCCAGCTCCCGGGTGTCCGCGCTCATCGAGGCATGGCTGGGCACCGACCACGGCTGGTCCACCGGCACCGAACGCACCTACCGCTCGGTCATCCGAACCTCGGTGCTGCCCGCCTTCGGCCAACTGACCCTGCAAGAGGTCACCCCCGGCCGGGTCGGCCGAGCGCTCACCGCAATCGCGAAGGCCAGCGGGCCCGGTGCGGCCAAGACCGCCCGCGCCTGCCTGTCCGGGATGTTCTCCCAGGCGATCGACGACGGCGCCATCACCGCCAACCCCGTTCGCGACGCGACCGTCCGGATCGACACCACCGCCAAGAAGGCACCACGGGCGCTGACCGCCGAGCAGACCACCCGGCTAGTCGAGCTGTTGCACGCCAGCCCGCGCGCGGCCGAGCTGGATCTCGTCGACATCGTCGACTGGATGCTCGCCACCGGCGCCCGGATCGGTGAAGCGGTGGCGCTGCGGACGGGGGAGACCGCCGGCCGGCCGCTGCTGGATCTGGACGCCGGCACCTGGGAGGTCAACGCGACCGCGGTGCGGGTGCCCAAGCGGGGGATGGTCGTGCAGCCGCGGACCAAGACCGCCGCGGGCTGGCGGATCATCGCGCTGCCGGAGTTCGCGGTCGAGATGGTGCGCCGCCGGCTTGCGTCACCCCACCGGCCGGACACCGAACTGGTGTTCCCGGCGCCGGTAGCCGGCACGCTGCGCGACCCCAACAGCGTCTCCGGCGACCTGCGCCAGCTGCTGGACGGCTTCGAGTGCGAGGTCTGCGGCGGAACGGGCTTCCAACCGGCGACGCCCACGTCGGCGACCGGCCGGCCGGTTCGCTGCGGCGAGGGACCGTGGTCCTGGGTCACCTCGCACACCTTCCGCAAGACCGTCGCCACCCGGCTGGACGAAGCCGGCTTCACCCCGCGGCAGGTCGCCGACCAGCTCGGCCATGCCAATCCCTCGATGACCCTGGACGTCTACTTCGGCCGCCAGGTGGTCAGCGCCGAAGCCGCCCGGGTACTTGGGCGGTGACTGAGTCGCCTCCCTAGGCGGGCAGGGGACCCGGTCGACCCAACTGGTGCGCGACCGCAACGTTTGCTCCGCAGCTGCAGGATCCGGCAGGGCCTCGGGTGTCCCAGAGCAGCCCATTAGCGGTGCCAAGCGCCGTCCGGCAGTGATGTCACGGGGCGCCGCCCGCTCCATCCCTCTGCCTGCCCAGGACCGAGATCCAGGGATTGCGGGTATCCCCACGGCCAACTATGGTCGATGACCGGAAGGCATGGAGAATGGGTATACAGATGGCCGAGACATGCTTCATCTGAAGCTCGGGCCCAAGCGGGCCGTGCCGCCCAGCGCTGGGGACCCTCTGAACCGCGCGTGGGTGGGCTGGGAGCCTGGCATGGACCCGCAGGCGGTGTACGAGCAGAACCGGGGGATCTGGGTGCTCGGGGCGCGGGCGGACCGCGAGCGGTACGCGATCTTCAGCGACACGACAAAGGGGCTCATTCGCTGCGTCGTCGAGATCACCGACATCGAGAACGCCGGCGCGAAGCGGGCCATCGTGGGTGACGTCCTGGCTCCCGGTCACCCCGTCCACGACGCGCTCATCGGCAAGCAGGCGCCCGACAACTTCCGGAACCCGGTGACCTATCCGCCGGACCCGGGCGCCTCCCTGACGTGCGCGTGCGGCTGCGGCGCCTCGGTGAGCGGGCGCAGCCAGTTCCTCGCAGGCCACGACCAACGGGCTGTCCACTCCCGGATCGCCTCCCGATGGGGAGGCGCGTTGGCGTTCATCGAGTGGTTCGACAGCACCTACGGGCGGCCCGGCGCAAGCACCTAGTTGCCCCTGCCCAGCGCCAGGCACCACCACAGCGAGCCGAGATCGGTTCCAGCCAGCATCCGACACGATCGAAGGAGGCCGCATGCAGACGCACGACACCGGTGAGCATGGTCCGCAACCGGCCGCCAGTAAGGATTCGACCGCACCTGGGTCGCGCCCGACGTACCGCCCGCTACCGGCGGAGGTCTACGAGGCCCTCGGCCCGTACAACTACGGCCTGGTCGATCCGCGCCCCGGCGTCCGAGACCCGCTGTTCTACATCGGCCGGGGGCGCCGTCAGCGCGTGCTCGCGCACGTCTGGACCGCACAGATGCTCCAAGACGACCTGACGGCGGCCTACGCGTTCCCCGGGGTGATGGACGCCGAAGTCGTGCGGGAGGAGGTCGAGGCAGCCGAAGGCGATGTCGAACTAGACAAGCTCGAACGCATCCGCGCCATCCACGACGCAGGCTTCCGGGTGCGGCATGTCCTGCTGGGCTGGCTCGGCGCCGACGTCGAGGAACAACTCGACATTGAGTCCGTCAGCGCACACACCGAAAGCATCGCGATCAACGTCCGGATCCTCGCTGCGACCGCTGACCCGTATGCCTCCCTCGCCGACGCGGGCCTGACGAACCTCGTCCGAGGGGCACACAGTCAGATGGTGGACCTCGACGACCTCGTCCTGGCCCTGGCGGCACCGGCTATCGGCCAGCTCGATGACGACTTCGCTGTGGTCGTCATCAACAAGAAGTTCGACCCGCGCATGAGCGACGCCGAGCTCATGGACGCCTTGTCGGGCATTTGGATGGCTGGGGCGACGGCTCGGGCCAATCCGAACCTCAAGATCCTGGCGGTGGCGGGGAACATCGTTCGGGCCGCAGTGCGGGCCATTGACTGGGAGGAGGTCGAGCCGCGGTTCTGGCGCTTCACCCCCGTGCCTGACGCAGCGCTGACGCACCTCGTCAAGACGCGGGTGGACCCCCGCGCCTTCGGGTACGACCGCTGGCCCGACAACGGCTGGCTGCCGCAGCTGACCCGCCGACTCGCCCCCTAGGGTGGCGGTGGCCGAGATCGCCATGGAAGCAGCCGCTCGGAGCCGCTGTGGCCGCGTCGATCTCCTCGGCTGAGATGGGATTCCATTGCTCGTCGACGTCAGCGATTGGCCGGTCAAGAGCGGCCGGGCGCAGCGCAGGAGCCGTTGCCGCTGCGACGTCCGCCGCCTCCCACTGCCCGCTGTCTGCGCGGTGGAGGCGGCTACCGCCGAGGACGCCGTAGTCGATGCCCCCTTCGAGGCCTTCGGGGTCACAAGGAACCCCGACTGCTCCGTCGAGGAGAGCTGACGGGGAGTGTCCCTGTCGTGCCGAGGGGGTGCGGCGGGATGCCGTCAATGTGGCCCGGGCGCCGCGCCGACTCCACAACGATGGGGTCCGCCGTGTTCGTCCTGACCAGAACTTGGCCGTTGGTAGGGCGGGACAGTCTCACCTTGATCCAGTGGGCGAATGGAGACACGACCTCGATCAAGACCTTGGCGTGATCGCTGAACTCCTGAACCGCTGCCACCGTCCGACCGAACTCGGGCGCCATCTGCTCGGCGGTGTCGGCGAAGACACGGACGTTCTCGAGGCGGTCGGTCATGAACTGGCGCTTCATGTGAGGCTCCCTCTTAGAGCGTGAGCGCGACGAACTCGTGCTGTCGCGAAGACGCGTCGTGGTATGTTTAACATGGTCTCCGTGTTGTGAAACGAAGACTACACACATCACAAGGGGCCTGTGCAAGTGAAATCTGGATCCGGCTCGGCGGTGGCCTTCGGCCGAGTGCTGCAGGCAGTCCGCAAGCGCTCGGCGAAGAACCAAGCCGATGTCGCCAACTCCTTCGACCCGAAGCTCTCCGTGGCCGCTGTCTCGATGGCCGAGAGCGGCAACCGTCCGCCCAAGAGCGAGGTGATGGTCCGCGGCTACGCGGTCGCCCTGGAAGTCGACGAGGATGCGCTGCTCGAGTTCTGGTGGGCGATGCAGGGGATGATCGCGATCGACTGGTGGGGCGAGAAGCTCCCGGTCCCGCAATGGTGGCGCGAGTCAGCCGCAAGTCCGCAGGCGGAAATCGAGTATCAGCGAGCCGTTGCCGCAGCCGCGACGGAGTGGACTCCAAACGCCGACTGGTACGCGCCTCCGCTGGAGTTGTTCGCGTTCGCCGAGGCGATCTGTGCGATCTTGGTGCGCCTGCTGGGCGCCTCTTGGAAGGTGGGGCGCGAACGCGAGATTGGCCTCCGGGACCCGGTCGACGGGCGCCCTGCGGAGGTCATCATCGAACTGCGGGCAGGAGCTCCGGGGGAGGACGGCGCGAACGCGTACCACGAGGTGATGGCCAGGTTCGCCTGCCCGGAACCCGTGGCCCGACCTGTCCCTCCCGAGCCGACGGAGAGGCCCAACACCGACATCATGTCTCCCGACGTCGCATGGATCCTTTTGTCGGTCGAGGCGATGTCTGCCCGCGAACGAGCAGCGGTCGCCGGATTCATCCGTGGACTGAGGGAGGGAGCCAGCATTTTCTCAGAGGTCTCTCCGCCCCCTGCCTAGATGCCGCAGCGGGTCGAGGCGTGAGAGCTTCGGCCGGAGCTGCACCGGCCAACACTGTGGCCAGCGCCTGGGCTCGGTGGTAGGGCTCGGTGATGGTGCAGGCGACTTGTTCGGCGGCATTGGCCTGGCCGGCGTCAGCCAGCGCCTGAGCGACGGCCGTCAGCTCCGGGGCTTGCCCTGAGGTGTTTTGAACGGCCCGGGCCACGTGCTCAGCCGCGGCGGCAAGCTGTCCGGCCCGGTCGACCTGGCCGGTGTCGACCAACTTCTGCGCGACGGCTATCAACGCCTCGGCCTTCAAGGACGGGCATCGTGCGCGACGCGAAGGCGGCCGAGGGACGCAGGACCTGGCGGGTAGCGGTCCACGGGTCACCCATCCGGAGGGCAGCTGGGTGACCTATGGCAGCCCAGCTGACAGTGGCCGCTGCAGGCGGTGATGGGCCGGTGACGACTCGGTTGGCTCAGCGGTTGCCGTCCAACGCCGCGGCAACCTTGGCCTCCCACCACCGGTCGCACTCTGCCTCGTCGTAGAGCACCCGGCGGCCGGCTTTGACCCCGGTCGGGCCGATGCCAACGTGGCGCCAGTAGCGCACGGTCGCCGGGCTGGTGCGGAACCGCGCGGCCACCTCCTCGGTGGTCAGCAGGCGGATGGCCATGACATCTCCTCAGGAGGACGACGGCTAGAGCTGGTCACTCCGAGGAGGCGCTGGCGTTGTGCGGTTGCTGCCAACAGCGTTGGGGTGACATCCAGCTGGTCGACGTCACCCCGGGCTGACTGGCACGTCACCCCGGCGTCGGGTCAGCGCGGGCGGAGAGATGTAAGGCTGCGGATGTAGAGCCGGCGGGTCATCGAGACGCCGACCGCGGTCAGTGCGACGGACAGCTCGTCCAGGTCCCGGTTGTAGATGCGGCCGGTGTCGAGCTGGGTGATGAGCTCAGCGAGCAGGCGGGCCCAGTCGTGGCGGGTCGGTGAGATGGGCACTGGGGTGTCCACGCGTCGTTCGACGACCTGGACTGCCGAGCGTCCCGATGCAGCAGCGCGAGCCTGCTCCCAGGCGCGCTGTCGGCACGACGCAGAGCACCACTTCGGGAGCCGCCCCGTCGCCTTGACGGTGATCGGGCCCCCGCACCAACCGCACGTCGATGCAGCGCGCCTCCGGGCATGGGCAGCAGACTCGACCGCGTTCGTTGGGTCTGCTCCCGGAGCACCGGCCTGTGAAGCGTTGGGCCGCCGCGCCTGCAGCCTCGTCGCTCGGCGCTGCGCCTCGATTCGCATGGATGCATTCCGGCGTCTGCTCACGTCGTCGACGGTCCGGACGAACGTCCTAGCCAACGTCACCCCGAACCGTCACGACGCAACGACAGGCCTGGGTGCAGGAGGTGTGTCGGATGGTTCGATCTTGGCCTGTTCCTGGATCGTGCGGTTCGCGAGCCTAGGCGGCCTGGTGGAGGTGGCGGAGTCGTTGCTGGCATCCCTGGCTGCTGCGCCGAGGACAGGTCCGGTGCGCCGAAGGACGATGCACCGCGGTTTCCAACGTCACGGAGGTGCTGTTCCAACTGCCCTTCAGCCACGCCCATAGGCGGTGCCGCAACCCGGGCACCTACGCGCCAGTCAGTGGAGCCGGCTGGCAGTCTGGAAGCGGCAAGAGTGAGCGATGGCCACCGCGAGTGGCGGGATGCAGGCGTGTGGCGTTCCGCATCTGTCGGTCTGGGCGCCTAGGGTCGCTGCGTGTAGCCCCGCCGGGACCGTCCGTGGATCCCGCCGCGCCTCCGTCGGCTACCTGGGAGGGCGAGCAGTCTGATGTCGGTGCGGTCCGTTCTGATGACGAGGGGCGTAGACGCCTGGTGCTGGGCGATCGAGGCTGAGCAACTCACTGACGGGAGCGATCGCTGATGGCGCGGCTGACGCTGCCCCAGCTGGAGCGGCACCTCTTCGCCGCGGCCGACGTACTGCGGGGCTCGATGGAGGCCTCCGCGTACAAGGAATACATCTTCGGCATGCTGTTCCTGAAGTACGCCTCGGATCAGTTCGAGGACGAGCGGCAGCAAGTAGTCGCCGTGCAGCTGGCCCGCGGGCGCTCACAGGCCGAGGCTGAGCAGCGCGCCGAATCGCCATCCTTCTACAAGACCTTCTACGTCCCTACACGCGCGCGGTGGGCGCAGATCCGCGATCACGCACACCACGGGGTCGGCAGCGAGCTCAACAAGGCGCTGCAAGCGCTGGAGCACGAGAACCGGTCGCTGGACGGCGTCCTGCAGCACATCGACTTCACTCGCAAGGTCGGGCAGTCGTCGATGTCGGACAAGAAGCTGCGTGAACTGATCATGCACTTCAACAAGGTTCCGCTGCGCCAGAATGACTTCGAGTTTCCTGACCTGCTCGGCGCCGCCTACGAGTACCTGATCCGCGACTTCGCTGACTCGGCCGGCAAGAAGGGGGGTGAGTTCTACACGCCCCGCGACGTCGTCCGGCTCATGGTTCAGATCGCCGATCCCCATGAGGGCATGAGCGTCTACGACCCGTGCACGGGCTCGGGCGGCATGCTGATCCTTTCCAAGGAGTACGTCGAGGAGAGCGGCGGTGACGGGCGCAATCTGGCCCTCGCCGGCCAGGAGCGCGACGGCAGCGTGTGGGCCATCTCCAAGATGAACATGCTCCTGCACGGCATCCCGGACGCCGACCTCCGCAACAACGACGACGGCACCCTGGAGGACCCGGCGCACATCAGCGGGGGAGAGCTCCAGCGGTTCGACCGGGTGATCACCAACCCGCCGTTCTCCATGAACTACGCCGCCGACGGGATCCCGTTCCCGGAGCGGTTCCGCTACGGCTACACGCCCGAGAAGGGCAAGAAGGCCGACCTGATGTTCGTCCAGCACATGCTGGCGGTCACGCGGCCGGGCGGCATGGTCACGACCATCATGCCGCACGGGGTGCTCTTTCGCGGCGGCGACGAGGGCAGGATCCGCACCGGCTTCCTCAACGATGACATGGTCGAGGCGGTGATCGGCCTTGGCCCGCAGCTCTTCTACGGCACGGGCATCCCGGCCTGCATCCTGGTGCTGCGGCCCCTCGGGTCCAAGCAGGCGGAGCGCAAGGACAAGGTGCTCTTCATTAACGCCGACCGCGACTTCCGCGAAGGCAGAGCGCAGAACTATCTGGAGCCGGAGCACGTCGAGAAGATCCTCTCCGCCTTCCGCGCCTTCGAGGACGTTTCCGGGTTCGCTCGCGTGGTCAGTCGCCAGGAGCTGGCTGAGAACGACGACAACCTCAACATCCGCCGCTACGTCGACACCACGCCCGAGCCTGAGCCGCAGGACGTCCGGGCCCACTTGCACGGCGGCATCCCGATCGGGGAGGTCGAGGCCAAGGCCGAACTGTTCGCCGCGCACGGCATGAAGCCGCAGCACCTGTTCGTCCCCAAGACAGAGGGATACCTGAAGTACGCCGACTCGGTGGCCGAGCGGAGAGACTTGCGTCGCCTCGTCGAAGGCGACCCCGGCGTCGTCGCCGCTGAGGCGTCGGTGCAGGCGGCCATCGAGCGGTGGTGGAAGGACGAGGAGCCCCGCTTCGACAAGCTGGAGACCGTTGCGGATCTTGTTGAGCTCCGTAAGGACCTGATCGGAACGTTCCGGTCGGCCCTGCAAGCGACACCCCTGCTCGATCGCTTTGCCGTGAGTGGCGTTCTCGCCTCCTGGTGGGGGAAGAGCCTGCCGGACCTCAAGGCGCTCGCGACCCTCGGCTACAAGGGCCTCGTCGAGGCATGGGTCGCGACGGTGCTCGATGCTCTGGAAGAGGAAAAGGCCAAGGTCGACCCACTTGACCACAAGGTGGCTAAGGCACTCCTTCCTGAGTACCTCGACCGATTGGCCGCTCTGGAGGCGGAGGTGGCCGAACTGGACAGCACGATCAAGGCGGCCTCTGCCCTCGATGATGAGGATGATGGCGTCGGAGAGTCAGCCGAAGACGCTCTGTCGCCCGCGGGACTTAAGAAGCTGAAGAGCACACTAACAGCTACCAAGAAGCAGCTCAGGACGGGGAAGGCGGCCTTCGCTGATCGCCTCGCAGTAGCCAGTGTGGCCGTCGATGACACGACTGCGCGTCAGATTGTGCTTGACGGCATGGAAAATGACTTGCTGGCCGAGGCCCAGGAACGCATCACCCGGCACCGTCGGGCGGTGATCTCGGCCTTTGAAACCTGGTGGGGCAAGTACCAGACGCCGCTCTCAGCGCTTGAAGCCGAGCGTGACGCTGCCGCCACGGCGCTTGCCGGCTTCCTGAGGGAGCTCGGATATGAGTGACGTGGCGAAGGAGTGGGACCGCACAACCATCAACGGAATCGCAGAAATGATTGTTGGAGGCGGCACCCCCTCTCGGGAAGCTCCCCAGTATTGGGGAGGAGGCATTCCTTGGGTCACGCCGGGCGAACTGACCGGACTTCAGGACAAGTACCTAAGTGAGACCGCAGACACGATTACCAATGCAGGGCTCGCAAGTTCAGGCGCTCGACTAATTCCTTCGAACTCCCTTCTTGTGACTACCCGTGCAACCCTTGGTCTGGTCGCTCTCACCAAGGGCCCGGTGACTACAAACCAAGGCTTCAAAGCCATTGTCTTCTCTGGTCGCGCCCAGCCCGACTTCTACTACCACCTTCTTGCGACACTGAATCGTGAGATCGTGCGTCGCGCATCGGGTACAACCTTCCTCGAGATTTCCGGCAATCAATTCGGGCAGATCGAAGTGCCCGTACCGCCGCTCGGCGAACAGTGCCGAATCGCGGCCGTTCTAGACACAGTCGACGCTCAGATCTCTGTAACGCAGAGCATCGCCGAGAAACTGTCTGTCATCAGGTCGGGCCTCCTGTCCGACCTGATGACGCGTGGAATTGCGCCTTCAGGACGGCTGCGCCCGTCACCGAAGCAAAGCGTGGCGCTTTATGCCGACGGCGTCTACGGATTGCGGCCCAAGGCGTGGCGTGTTGGCTTGCTTGATACCTTTGCCAGGAGGGGTAGCGGTCACACGCCCAACAGAAATGTTCCGTCGTATTGGAACGGTGGCATAAAGTGGGTCTCGCTCGCCGACTCTTCCAAGCTGGACCGGTTCTCTATAGAAGACACAGATAAGCAGATAAGCCAAGCGGGTATCGCAAACTCATCGGCGGTCCTACACCCTGCCGGAACCGTTATCTTGAGCCGAGACGCCGGGGTGGGGAAGAGTGCGATTCTCGCCGAAGACATGGCCGTTAGTCAGCACTTCATGGCTTGGCAGGTGGGGCGCGAACTGAACAACGTCTATCTGTACTACTGGCTGCAGTCTATGAAGCGGTCATTCGAAGGAATCGCTCTCGGAAGTACTATCCAGACAATCGGCCTACCCTATTTCCGCAAGCTTCGCGTCACCGTCCCGCCCCTTGGGGAGCAGGAGGAGATCGCGCATCGCCTGCGCCTCGTCGATGTCGATCTAGATCGCACGCGTGATGAGCTGGCCGCGCTCAAATCGCTTAAGCAGGGCTTGGCTGCAGACCTCCTATCCGGACGCGTTCGGGTGGGGACTGGGGGCCAGTCATGACCTCGGGCCCCGAGTACACAGAAGCCGAAAAGCCACTGCTGGATCAGCTGGAGGGGCTTGGCTGGGAGCTCATCGAGGGTTCAAAGTCGGATCCGTCGGTGACCGGGCGGGACTCCTTCCGTGGCTCGCTCTTGGAGGGGCGGCTCCGCGCAGCTCTCTTCAAGATCAACCCGGGCCCTGACGGCTCGCCATGGCTCGACGAATCCCGGCTCTCCGAGGCGGTCTCATCACTGACCCGGTCTGAAGTAGGCAAGCTCATCGAGCTCAACGAGCGGATGACTGAGCGCCTTCTTGAGGGCGTGTCTGTCGCGGGGCTTCCGGACTGGGATCAGGGGCGAACGCAGCGGATCAGGTTCATCGACTTCGACAAGCCGTCCAACAACGACTTCCTGGCCATCAACCAGTTCCGGGTGGACGAGCCTGGTGGCCAGGCGAAGAAGTTCGTCGTCCCCGACGTCGTGCTCTTCGTCAATGGCATCCCGCTGGTCGTGATCGAGTGCAAGAGCCCCTACGTCACCGACCCGATGGCCGAGGGAATCAACCAGCTCCGCCGCTACGCCAACCAGCGCGATCTGGGAGCACCTGAGGGCAACGAGCAGCTCTTCTGGACCAACCAGTTCGTCGTCTCCACGTACGGGGAAAGGGCGCGCGTCGGCACTTTCACGGCAGGGGCCGAGCACTACCTGGAGTGGCGAGACAGCGCCCCCATGTCGCGTGACGATCTCGCCCAGTCGCTCGGCAAGCCCGTATCGCAGCTGTCGGGTCAGGAGCTGCTCGTCGCCGGCATGCTCAGCCCCGCGAACCTCCTGGACATCGTTCGGCACTTCACGCTGTTCACGGAGGCTGGTGGCAAGCGCGTCAAGATCGTGGCGCGGTATCAGCAGTACCGCGCGGTCGGCCGGGCGCTGCGGCGACTGCGCACGGGCAAGACGCGGCAGCAGGACGGCGAGAGTGACCGCCGCGGTGGCCTTATCTGGCACACGCAGGGCTCCGGGAAGTCGCTCACCATGGTCTTTCTCGTGCGGGCGATGCGCTCGGATTCGGTGCTGCGGGCCTTCAAGGTCGTGGTTGTCACCGACCGCACCGACCTGGAAAAGCAGCTCGCCGAGACCGCCAAGCTCTCGGGCGAGGGGGTGGAGCGCGCCCGGAAGGCGAGCAAGCTCCGCAAGGTGCTGGCCGAGAAGGGGCCGGCCCTGGTGTTCGCCATGATCCAGAAGTACCGCGACACCGACGCGCAGCAGGCCGAAGGCAAGGACATCCAGCTCGCCGACGATGAGTCGCAGGAGTCGCTGGGCGTCCTGAATACCGACGAGACCGTCGTGATCCTGGTCGACGAAGCGCACCGCTCCCAGACCTCGACCCTGCACGCCAACCTGATGGCCGCGCTGCCCAACGCCGCCAAGATCGGCTTCACCGGCACACCGATCATGCGCGAGGGCAAGAAGCGCACCACGGCGATCTTTGGCGACTTCATCGACAAGTACACGATCCGTCAGGCCGAGAGCGACGGCGCCGTCGTGCCAATCTTCTACGAAGGCCGCACGGCGAAGGGAGCCGTGGCCGGCGGCAGCGACCTCGATGAGCTGTTCGAGGACATGTTCGTTGAGCACCCGGCTGACGAGCTGGAGAAGCTCAAGGCGCGGTATGCCACGACGGGCGCGGTCCTGGAAGCGCCGAAGCTGATCGCGGCCAAGGCGAAGTCCATGCTGTGGCACTACGTCTCCACCGTCATGCCCGGCGGATTCAAGGCCCAGCTCGCCGCGACCAGCCGCCGGGCGACAGTCCGGTACCGCACCGCGCTACTCGCGGCCCGTGACGACCTCGTCGGTCAGATCAGCGCGCTATCCGACCATCTCGTGACCGGCGTGTCCGACGGCAGCCTGGATATCGACGCGCTCGACCGCCGCACGCGGGTGCTGGTGCGGGCGCTGCCGCATCTCCCGCTCATCCGCGACCTCGACTTCATCCCGGTGATCTCCGGCAGCCACAACGACGACCCGACGTGGGCCCAGTGGACGGACAAGGCACGCCAGGACGCCGTCATCGCCGACTTCAAGAAGCCGCTGGGGCCGGCGGGGGACCAGACCAGCCCGATCGCCTTCCTAATCGTTCGCACCATGCTGCTGACCGGGTTCGACGCTCCGGTCGAGCAGGCGCTCTATCTCGACCGCTTCATCCAGGACGCCGAACTGCTGCAGGCCATCGCCCGTGTCAACCGGACCGCCCCCGGTAAGCAGGCCGGGTTGCTCGTCGACTACTTCGGAGTTGGTGCCCACCTGCAGCGGGCCCTGCAGGCGTACGCGCCGGAGGATGCCGAGGACGCGGTCGGCGCGCTGGCGTCCATCAAGGACGAAGTGCCGAAGCTGCGGGACCGGCACCACCGAGTCGTCGCCGTCTTCGCCCAGGCCGGCATCGAGACTTTCGATGAGGACGAGGACATCGAAGCGTGCGTCGAGGTGCTCGCCGATGAGGCGCTGCGCGCCCGCTTTGGCGTGCTGCTCAAGCAGTTCCTCAGCACCCTCGACACCGTCCTGCCGCGGCCGGAGGCGCTGCCCTTCGTGCCCGACGCCAAGCGGTTCGGGGTCATTCAGAAGGTGGCTAGCCGCCGCTACCGCGACGACGGGCTCGGCGACTTTGACCCGTCCCTCTACGGCGAGAAGGTGCGCGCGCTCATCGATGAGCACGTCACCGCGCTGGACATCGCCACCAAGATCCCTCCGGTGTCGGTGACCGATCCGGACTTCCTCGCCAAGGTCAAAGGCCTCCCGTCGGCCAAGGCCAAGGCGTCGGAGATGGAACACGCCCTGCGGTTCCACATCAGGAAGAACTTCGACGAGGATCCGGCTCGCTACACGAAGCTCTCCGAGCGGCTGGACGAGATCCTCAAGGGGCTCACGGGCAAGTGGGATGAGCTCACGCTCGCGCTAGAAGAGCTACTCAAAGGCGCCACCGACGAGGTCGACAAGGACGCCGTACACCACGACCCGCTGGTGGCTCGCTTCTACGGCCTGCTGGAGGCCGAGTTCGCGACCGGCGCCGACCTCCCCGGTAAAGTCCGCATCGACCTCGTGTACCTGTCCGAGCGGATCGTGATGGAGGTCGTGGACCACGCCGGCATCGTGCGCTTCTGGCACAACCCCCATGCGCAGGACGACCTGCGTAAGGAGCTCGTCCACACCCTCGATGACCGCGACCTGTTCCCATTCGAGGAGCAGGCCGCCATCGCGGACCGCCTCATGGAGCTGGCCAAGGCCAATCAGCCGCTGATCGCCGAGCGGCTCGGTGGCGGGAGGGCCTCGTGAACGCGCTGGTCCTCCACCTCGATGGCATCCGGGTCTCTGTCGAGAGGGCCGGGAGCGGCCGCAAGGCCCGGCTCACGATCGAGGCAGACGGCTCGCTCCGTCTGCGGGCTGACAGCGACGTGGCCGCGGACGAGCTCGAACAGTTCCTGATCTCCAAGCGGGCATGGGTCTACCGCAAGCTCTCCGAGAAGGAGGCCCTCCAGCACCAGCCGGTCACCAAGGAGATGGTGGACGGCGAGGGCTTTTCCTACCTCGGCCGCAGCTATCGCCTGCAGCTCTCTGACGACGCGACCGACGTGCGGCTCGAGCGCGGGCGCCTCCTGCTTCCGCGCGTGAAAGCCGACGCGGGCCCCGAGGCGATCATCGAGTGGTACCGCCGGCGAGGGGAGGCCTGGCTCAGGCCGCGCACCCGGTCGTGGGCCGAACGGCTCCGCGTCGAGCCGCAGGCCATCTCGGTGGCCAATCTCGGACACAAGTGGGGGAGCGCCTCTGCGCACGGGCGTGTGCGGCTGCACTGGGCCACCTTCCAACTGCCGCCGGCGCTGGTGGACTACGTGCTCGTCCACGAGCTGGCCCATCTCCGGGAATCGCACCACGGGCCGGCGTTCTGGCAGCTGCTCGCTCGGGCCATGCCGGAGTACGAGGAGCTAAAGAGCCAGCTCGCCCGTAAGGGGTCGCGCCTTTGGATGGGAAACGTGACGTGACGTTTCCGGTGCCTCAAAGATTCGCTCTGATCTGACCAGTCAGCGGTACAAGTCCCTTGATTCGGGAGGCCCCGGATGGCCGGAGAGTTTGGTCTTGGGCCGGTGTCCGCAGAGTTCGTGCCGGCCGTGATGCTGTACCGGCGCAGCTGCGCCACAGCGCACCAGGCTCGTCGCCGGGCTATCCAGTCGGTCGGGACGGGCGGCCGGGAACGCCGCCTGCGCGAGATTGACGCCACCGTCGAGACCATCGTGCTGGCCCAGGCTGCCGCCGAGGGCTGGATCCACTGGGCCTACCACCTCGCTGAAGTCGAACCAAGTCGCCGCGGCTGGATCCCTCGTTGGCAGGAGGCGCCACGAGCCATCGCCGGATCCGCAAGCCGTGAACTCGACGAGAAGACAATCGAAACGCTGCGGTGGTTGAACGCGTGGCGGAACTACTTGGTCCACAACGATGCGATGGCGCGGCAGCGAATGGAGACCTTCGTTTCCCAGGGCACTGAGGTCGACCTGCTCACGGCGGACACGGCGGAGGCAGTTATCAGCCGCATGGACGATGCCTTCACGGACATCGGGGGATGCATCGGCTGGCGGACACTGCCCGGTCTGCACTCGGCCTTCTTATGGCGCGCGCATGACGAGGATTGAGGAGGAGTGCTCGAGTCGTCAGCGTCGGTGTGGCATGAAGGAAGTTTCTGTCGCCGCCGCCGGACCGGGTCATCAAGCTAGACGGGCCGGTGCCAGCCCCAGGAGGAACACGGGCCCCGACTGACAAGCTCGCCGCCGTGGCGTCCGACGGCTGTCGGTTCTTGCCGTCAGGATGGCCAGCATGCACCTCGGCACCCCGGCGATCCTCAGGCCCCGCAAGGTTGGTGATCTCGAAGGGACGTTCTTCGTTCCGGACTATCAACGTGGCTACCGGTGGGGGGCGGACGAGGTCCGTCGCCTCCTCGACGACATCAAGGAGGCCGGGACCGCCGAGTATTACCTCCAGCCGGTCGTCGTGAAGCCAATGGAAGACGGCCGCTGGGAGCTCGTGGACGGACAGCAGCGCCTCACGACGCTCTACCTCGTCCTGCGGACGATCAAAGAGTTCCTGCCGCGCACGGAGCTCCGCTACACGCTCACGTACGAGACCCGGCCCGGGAGTGCGGCGTACCTCGACGAGCCGCAGGCGGCGGCGAGCCTGGGGAACATCGACTACTTCCACATGTACGGCGCTTTCACCATCGTGCAGGCTTGGTTCGAGGAGCAGGAGGACGCGACGGCCGCTGCCATCGACCTCTACAAGGCGCTGACGAGCACCGTCTACGTCATCTGGTATGAGGCGCCGCAACAGCCGGAGTTCGACTCGCGGGCCCTATTCACGCGGCTCAACGTTGGGAGGATCCCCCTCACGGACGCTGAGCTCGTCAAGGCATCGCTGCTCTCCCGTATCAAACGTGAGCACGAGACCGCGGCCCAGTGGGACAGCATCGAGCGCGATCTGCAGTCACCGGAGGTGTGGGCCTTTGCCACCGGCTCTTCTACTGGCGGGGCTACGCGGATTGAGCTGCTGCTCGACACAGTCGCGGACTTCATGTCAGGAGGGCGGCCGGAGCACCGCGCCCTCTTCCAGACGTTTGAGACGCTCCGGCCACTCATCGCGGCTGCCCCCCAGGAGTTGTGGGACCAGGTAGTAGACCTGCACTCACTTGTCCTCGGCTGGTACGACGACCGCAACCTCTTCCACAAGATCGGGTACCTGGTCGCGGCGAGGCGCGCATCCTTTTTCGACATCGTGACGCTGGCCCGGGGCATCGCCAAATCTGAATTCGAGGCTGCCCTCAATGTGCTCATCACGAAGAGTCTCAACCTCCCCTGGCACGGGGTCGCCGCGCTGACGTATGGCGGCGGCAGCAAGGCAGGACGGGTGCTCCTGCTTATGAACGTCGAGACCGTGCGCCGCAACGAGCACTCGTCCGAGCGCTATTCCTTCAGCGCGCATGCGCGCCGGCTTTGGTCCCTGGAACACATCCACGCCCAGAACTCGCAGGGTCTCAACACGGTCGAGCAGTGGACGTCCTGGCTAAAGGAACACCGAAAGGCCCTGGACGCCCTGGACATCTCATCCGACCAGCACGCCGCCCTGCAGGGACGAATCGACGCTGCCCTGCCCACGATCACCAGCGACACCTTCGAGTCGCTCCACCGGGAGATCGTCGAGCTCTTCACGGTTAGCGCCGATCCCGACGCGAGCAACGGCCCCGAGGCGGCCGACCGCGACGAGGTGGACTCGATCGCGAACCTGGCACTGCTGTCCCGCAACGACAACAGCGTCCTCAGCAACTCCGTCTTCGAGGTCAAGCGACGCCATATGATCAGCCTCGACCAGAACGGCTCGTACATCCCTGTGTGCACCCGCAACGTCTTCCTGAAGTACTACAACAAGAGCGCGGGAGCCCAGCAAATCCACTTCTGGGGACCACGCGACCGCGAGGCCTACCTAGATGCCATGCGCGCGACTCTTGACCACTACCTCCTTGAAGACATCCCGGAGAACGACCAGCTCGAAGATTCCGAGGAGGGCGCAGCATGAGTACCAACAGCCTCGCCGGCTATCGCACGACCTTTCACGCGATGTTCGGCGCACGGGACGCCGGCGCTCCGCGCGTCGACCAGGTCGAGATCCCCTTGATCCAGCGGGACTACGCCCAGGGGCGTGAGGACGCGAGGACCAGTGCGATCCGCGGCAGGTTCCTCGACGCCCTTCACGCCGCACTTACTGAAGACGCGCCGGTCGGGCTGGACTTCATCTACGGCGAGGTTCGCGACGGCACGTTCGAACCGCTCGACGGCCAACAGCGCCTAACGACGCTTTTCCTCCTGCACTGGTATATCGCTTCCCGATGCGGTGCGCTCGATGACGCGCAGCCGTGGCACCGTTTCTCGTACACCACGCGTCCCAGCGCTCGTCTGTTCTGCGAGCGCATCGTGAAGTACCCGCCCCCGAGCGACGTCGCGGGGCCGCCATCCGGATGGATCACCGACCAAAGCTGGTACCTCCACCTCTGGCGCTTTGATCCCACGATCCGCGCGATGCTCGTGACCCTGGATGCCATCGCCGAGCGCTTCTCGGGCGAGGACGCCGGGGAACTGTGGGGGCGACTCACGGATGGGGTCAAGCCAGCCATTTGGTTTCAGCTGCTGCCCATCGACGAGATGGGCGCAGCCGAGGACCTTTACATCAAGATGAACTCGCGCGGGAAGCCGCTCACAGGCTTCGAGGCATTCAAGTCCCACCTAGGCCAACTCGTCGCGGAGGCGGGAGCCGTCGACGACTTCGGGCACCGCATCGATGGCGCCTGGACAGACCTCGTCTGGCCCTATCGCGGCGACAACAACGTTGTCGATGACGAATTCATGCGTTATTTTGACTTTCTCATCGAGGTCTGCGAGTGGCGCGAAGACCGTGCCCGCGGCGCGGAGGTCCTCACGCCCGAGCAGCGGATCAGCACTCTCCTCGCCAGCACCAACCCCCGTCGACGGGAGCACCTCGAATTCATCTGTGCAGCGTTCGACGTCTGGGTTGAAGGTCCGCCAGTCGCTGAGGTCTTCGCCGACGTCTTCAAGACTTCCGTTCACGGCGACGGTGCGCGTCTCTTTGGCGCGCCTTCCTCTGACCTCTTCCACGCCTGCTGTGACAGATACGGGGCGACTCGTGGTGCGACGCGCCTGTTCTCCTTGACCGACACGCTTCTCCTGTTCGCCGTCCTCGTACACCGGATTCACGAGACCGAAGACGCAGCGGCCCGCTTGCGGAGCCTGCGAAACGTCAACGAAGCGTCCCAGTTCGAGATGCGCGTGCAGAACATGCCCAAGTTCATCCGCGAAGTGGACGCCTTCATGCGGAGCGGGGATATCACCAGCCTCGCCACCTTCAACCAGAACCAGGTGGCAGACGAGGTCGCGAAGCGTGCGTTCCGCGGTCGCCACCCCGAGCTCGCCTCGGCCCTGGCGCGCCTCGAGGACCACGCGATCCTGCGCGGCACTCTGGCGGCCTTCGACCTCGACGCCTCGATCGAAACCCGCGCCGAAGCGTTCGAGGCGGTTTTCGAGCCCCAGCACTGGCCCGCGCTAACTGGTGCTCTCCTTGCGACTGGCGAGTACCAGCGCGACTACGCCGACTCTGACCTCCACCGGTTCGGGTCTCCCACCACCGAAAGCGTGTGGCGGCTGCTCCTAGTCGATCGTGGTGACCGCGTCGCACTCGCTCGTGTCCGTCAAGTGCTCGCGACCCTTCTGGATCGTGTGGCGGCGTCCGAAGCGGACACGCCGGTCGCCCTCGTCGCCATTGCTGATGAGTTCGTCGCCTCGCGTATCGCCAGCTCACATTACGATTGGCGCTATTACCTGGTCCGCTACTCGACGATGCGGGAGGGTAATTCCGGCATGTACTACGGCGCCGACGGACGACTGGGCTACGAGTTGACCATGCTGCGCAAGACCGTGCAGCGGAGCCGGTACCGCGACGCCTATTTGTACGCCGTGTGGTGCGAAGCAGGACGTCCGAGCGAAGTGGTCGATCCGTGGTTCGACGGCTACTCAACCACCCCGCGCTGGATGACCCTGAGCGGGTCGGGGACGGCCCTACGCAGCATCTCGAGGGGCATCGCGGTCCGTACCGGGGCAAAGCCCGGATCCGCTGAGTCACTGAACGAGGTCTGCTCCGCTGCTGGAGCTATGTCCTCCGATGGAGGATGGCTTCTGCCCATTCCACAAGCTTTTCCAGGCGGTGAGTTCGTCGACTCGGTAGACCGTGTCCAGGTAGCTGCCAACTTCCTCCAGCATCTCGTCGCCGCAGGACTTTGATGCCGGGCGGACATCACGATCATGACTGTTGGGCCCTGGGGACGTTGCTGGGGTAGGCCGCGACTCGGGACACCTAACGGGGCGCGGAGGCGATTCAACTGGCGGCTTGGCGGTGCCTAGAGATACAGAGTGACGGCGAGGCCGGCGCGTACCAGCGGCCGCATACACGCAGTCAAGGGCGGACGAGAAGGACGAGACGAGTGGGTGGCGGGTTGCCCGGCGCGACAAGCTCCTGAGGCGCGGCTGGGTCGGCCGGGCGGCCGTCCCGCTGAGGAAGCTTGACGCCGCGCCGGCGACGGAGCTCCCCTGTCGACGGCGTCCTACGTACGTTGGTGGACCAAGGGAAGTCCCCCTCTTGTCCCCCGGCGGAGTGCCGCCTCAGGCGGCTGCCATGCTGCCGGAACACGGGAGGGGGCAGGAGTCCACGATGGTTTCTGGGTGGCGCAAGGTTTTAGAGGGGCTCGGCGGTTCCCAGGCGGCCCCGGTCCTTGAGGCGCTCCTGCAGCCTGAACGCGAGGACCGCATCATCGTCGCCTTCGGCGTCGATTTGCCGGAGCCGGCGGACGGCGAGCTAGACCGCGGCTTTGAGCCGGAGGATGCGGACAACCCCGTTACAGCGTTCGTGTCGGCTAGTCCATTGCGGCTTCGCCGTCAGCTGACCTTGCACTCGGATGCCACTGCATTCGTCGGAGTGCTGCCGATGCCGCTCGCGTCGGGGCCTCCGCCCTCTGATGACGCGCTGCTCGTGCTGGCCGAGGCGGTGGCTGTCGCGGACCGACCACTGCAGCGGGCGGTAGTCGCCGTTCCATATCACGTGATCTCGTCCGCCCGGATGGAACAGCTACGTACGCGGTTGCTGGACCTGGTGCACGTGAGCGACGTGATCCGGGTTCCTTGGCCCTCTGGTCTGCTCGGCCAGCAGCAGGTTCTCCTCCGGCTGGAGCCACGGATGCCGTCCGATGCAGAGCCAACCCGCTTCGCGAGCCTGACACGTGACAATCGACAGGGCACTCGACTAGCCGACGTGCTGCGCACAGCGAGGGGGGGAGCCGCGCCGGCCACGCAGTTCTCGGAGGGCTTCAGCGCCCGGTTGCCCGCCGGCGCCCCGTGGGTAGAGGAGGCGTTGCACCCCGAGCGGCTGAGCCTCATCGAAGCCGCCCACCGCTCCGCCCGCAACGTGCCATTGAGCGAACTGGCCACGGTCCGGTCCGGCCGTCCGGCAGGTCGTGCCGAGGCGATGGAGCCCATGCTTGCCGCCAAGGCCGTGGCGCCGGCCCTACCCGACCTTGCATCGTTACCGATCGAGCCAGTCGCCGGTCGAGCGACTCGGCTTCAGGGCGGCGACATCGTCGGACGTGACATGCGGCCTTACGTCTGGGCGGTCGTTCCCGCCGAACTCGATGGCGTCGTGGCGGGGAACGGAACCTTGGTCGTTCGCCCTGAGGACCCAGCAATGGGCGACTACCTCGTCGCCTTTCTTCGGAGCTCGGTCGCGTCGCGGCTACTGCCGCCAATGGGGACCGTGATGCCGCGGCTGCGCCGCGCGGACCTGGAGGCACTCCCGGTGCCCTACACCGACATCGAGATGGCGACGAAGGCCGCCGCACACGCGAGCCGTGTGCTGAAGGTCCGCGAGCAAGTGCTCAACATCGTCGAGGACCTGAACTCGGCTTTGGACGACGCCTTCACTACCTCGGACGGTGCAGAGGTAGCCGCCCGGGTAGCCCAGGTGGCTGAGCGTGCCACGGTGACGGAGCAGGCACTGCTCCGCCAGGAGGAGCCTACGCAGTCCTACCAAGACGTCTACCCGCACCCGATCGCCCGTTCGCTTCGGCAGATGAAGCTTGTCGAGGACCCGCTGCAGCGATACGACGCGTCCGTACGTGCCGCTGAGGCTCTGCTCGCCACACTCGGGGCGGTTGCGGCCGCCAGTGCCGTGTCCAGCCAGCTGCAGGTTACGGGCGCCGCGGACTGGTTCTCGGCGCTCGACTCACGAGGCCTCAGTCCAGGTCACTGGCTGAAGCTGCTGCGCGATGTCGGGGAGGCTAGTCGTCGTGCTGACCTGGACCCGTTCGGCGTCGGTGAGGCGACGCGGTCCAGGCGGAACAAGGGCCTCCTGCGGGACTTGGATGCGTTGGTGGAGATTCGCAATGGGGTCGCTCATCGGCGCGGCCCTCGAACGGCGGCGGCGGCCGCTGAGCAGCTGCCCGAGTTGGAGGACCTGCTCAATTCGGCGTTGGCCGGCAGCGCCTTGCTTAGCCAGATGCAGTGGTTCTTAGTCGAGCGCGCGGACTGGGAGCGCCGACAGCGCTGGCACATCGTCAAGGCGCTGTCACTGATGGGCGACCATCCGGACTTCGAACGCGCCGAGTTTGGATCGACCGAGCCGCTCGAACCCGGTCTCCTCTACGGGCGGCTCTCCTCGGGCCGTCTCTTACTCCTGGATCCCTTCGTCGCAATACTGCACTGTCCTTCATGTCAGCATGCGGAGCTGTACTACCCGGATCGCCAGCACGGAGGCAGCACCCGGCTGATGAATCTCAGTACAACGCACAGCATCGATTCCGAGCGGTTGGCGAGGGACTTGGACACGGCACGTCGGGAGCTGACGCACGTCGACAACAGCGCGCAGACCTGACCCCGCCCGTCCGGAGACGGGTGGCCCGCACGTAGGGGCCAGCCGTCGCAGACGGGGAGCGCTTTCCGGGGGAGTAGCGAATGGTGGTGACCTCAAGACGACAGTGGCGAGGTGTGTCATTTGGACTTCACCAGACTGTCCGACCCCGCGGAGCAGCCTTGCAGGGGGAGATGTATCCACATGGTCCGCAGCCAACGAGGTTGCTCCCGCTCCGCTTGAGAAGGTCACTTTCGATCCGTCCACGACAGCTCTCACGTGGGCGATGCTCGCCGTCGGGGCCGACACTTCGCCACCGGCACGCGGGAAGCAGACCGAAGGGTCGGGTCCGCCCGCGCCTCCGGAGGAGCTCTTCCGCCCTTCGGCGGAGGAGTGGCGGCCCCTGCGCTCGGCGTCGCGAGCGCCGCCCGTGCCCCTGCCAACCGGGTCCCGGGCACGGGCGTCGGCTAGGCAATCGGCCCAGCCGAGGGGTGAGGCTCATCCTCGGTGGGAAGGCGCGTAGGCGCCCATGTCCGGCCAAATCGACACGGAGCTTCTACCGCCGACAGTGGCTGGCCGACGTCGATCGGTGGGAGCTCCTGGGTCGTGAGCCGGCACTGAGGCACAACGATCGATGGCGAGCGTTCCCCGCGGCATCGACAAGCCTGACCGCAAGGCACTCTTTTAGGCACTCAATATGGTCGTTAATCGCAATTAATGGTTCGCTTGGCTCATTAATAACGTAGCCCTTGAGCTGCGTTTATACGCTACAGCAAACGCGAGCAAACGGATCAAGATCAACTCGCAGGGTAGCGATCTCGGCGCATCGATTCTCGTCGTCGTTCAAGCGCGGCGCAGACGTCGGCCCTAGAGCCTGGACCCATCAAATGCTCATGTATCGAACCCATTGCCTAACCCGATGGTCCGGTAACTCGTCCGGCACCATAGGCGGAAGCTCCCGGCGTCCCAGTATCCCATCTTGAAACTCGACGACCGAGCCGCCAACAAACCGGACGACTGGAGCAGGTGTATCTGGGAAGGCGATTAGCGACGAAGCCCCTGTTAGAGGCCAGAGCTGCTTGACTGTGCCGGCCGCCACGCCAGGATGCTCAATAGCCCAACCAGGGTGGTAGACGAGGCTCACGTACCGCCGCGCAAACCCTAGAGCAAAACCTAGGAACTGCCATTCGCGGCCATCCGCCCGGATTAACGGCAAGAAAAGGTGGTGCTCCTGCCCTGGAGCGACCACTGGATGCGCGCCGTCCTGAACCCAGAGGGTTAGACCCTCCGGCGGGTCAGACCCGTCGACCAGCCAGGTCCACACACTGGGTGGGGCACTGTCCCACGCTTTGGGCTGAGGTAGTCCATCGTTTGCGCTAGTCTTTGGATGTACGAGGAGCAGCCACGTCTTGAGCAACCAGATCGCGGCCGTCTTCAATTCGTCCCCTGACAAGCAAGGCTCGAGCTCACTGAGCAAGCGCCGGCCAGTTCCACTGCCAGGATTTTCGAACCGGCGATTGAGTTCCTTATTGCACGGTTCGCAACAGGGCAGCTTCACGCGTTGAAAGGTACTGGCGATTAGCGTCCGGTGAGGCGCCTCTTTAGGCCCCCAAGTGGTGGTAAATGGGCCAGATTCTTGCGGGAACAGGGCGCGCAACAACCCTTGCGGTAGTACATGCTCCCCGTCGGGGCTAGACAGCCGCTCGCCACACAGGGCGCAAGGGGTCTTCGCGCGCATCTCCTGATTGCGGGTGCGTGCCATCCCGTGACTCTCCTGGAGGAGTGGCGCAACACGCAACCTGCCCCTGGCGAGCCACCTCCGGCAACTACCGACTGAGCGAGGGGTACCAGATCGAGTGCACCGCGACGTCCACGGTGCGGTAGTCCTCGCCACAGTCGTAGCGGTCTCCGAGTCTGGGAAGATTGACAGGGCTCGACCGGCAGAGGGGGCGCGCCAGTAGATCGATGCGGGGTGGGGCGCACCAAGGACCGCGTCCACCCCCCGCGTCGACGCCACGAGCTTGCCCTGCAGTGCCGACAAGCCATGGCGATCAAGTCAGGCAGCCACGGCCTCGCTACGGCGACGACCTCCCGCCCCGTAAACGAAGTGCTCCGACCCACGGCGCCGGGCGGTCCCGCCTGCGCCCTTACGCCCGATCGAGGGAGCTGGCTCAGAGCGGGACGCTGAGGAGTGGACGTTGAGCGAGCTCGACTGTTGTCGTGTGTCGCATGACGACGCCCTCGAACTACCTGATGATCCGCAGCTACCAGGCCGACGACACGGATTGGCCGCGGTGCGAGACGCCCGGCTGTTCCGACCGCTTCATGCAGCACGTCGATGAGGACGTGGACGAGCACTTCCGCGTTGCTCACCCGGGGGTGACGCCCATCCCCTTCTAGCCGCACCACGAGGTCCTCCGCGACCCTGTCAGTGCCTCGGGCTAACTTCAGCTGCCCCTGACCTGCAGCGTCCGCGGAGGACTTTGTGCCTGAACGACTTCCAGACGTCTGGCGGACTCGGGACCGACCGGTGCTGGTCGAGGTCGGTCCGGTGGTTCTGCAGCGTCGGGGTCGTCTACGCGTCTCTGGTCCATCAGCCGTAGGCCCAGGTGTCGAGCGTCTCCCGGACGGTGTCGTGGCAACCCAGCAGCGGGAACTGGTCGCCCCCAAGGATCCTGCCCTGCCGGTTGGGTATCGCGTTGGGGTGTCCGGTCACGTCGTGGCGGGTCTGAGCGGGGAAATCCATCCAGCCGTCGCCGCGGTGGGTGATGTAGAGGTCGGACTTGCCCGGCCCGCCCAGGCTCGTGTCCGAGAGACTCCTTCCCACTTCCCCTTCTTGTTCATGGGCTGGACCTGCAGCCTCATGACCGCGCCGCCCTCACGGCCGAACTGCACGCGCCTGATGACCTCATAGAGGTTGGAGAGTGCGAGCTTGCTTAGCCGATCTTGACCCTGGAGGCGGAGGGGGCGGCTTGGGCTGCGCAGCAGATCTGGTCGCGCCGGGCAGCCTGGTACGTCGGGCGGGCTCGCAGCGGATGGCATCGAGGAGAGGCTGACCTGCGTGCCGCTGTCGCTCCAGGTCCGGCGATGGCTGCCCTGGGACGTAACAGCGTGCTGAACTGCTGCCCAGTACGGCCGCCACCACCTGGAAGCGGCCGGCACGCCGCGCGCGCCGACCGGGTCGCCGCGCTGCTGACTGCCGCGCAGCTGGACGTGGTCACCACGCGACTGGTCGCCTTCCACGCGGGGCTGCTTTGCCCGTGGAGTCCGCTGAACCGACGACAAGCGACGTGGTCGCGCTCCCGAGGAGGAGCGCCGTGTGCCCGCCCCTCGACGGGCTTGGTGGCCGTGAAGCCGTCGCGGACGCTGAACGGACTTGGTACGGATTGCGATGGCCGTCTGCCTGGCATTCGAGTGGGCAGGGGGGCCGGGCCGGGGGTGGAGCGACGCCGGAAGATGGAATTAAATCTGTCGCACAGGCATCGCTTACTCATCGAAAACGTACTGAGACGACCTCATGCAGTCAACGTCGATCAACGACATGCGTGCTGTTCAGGGCGTCGTTTCATCAAACGCCAGCGTTGATCAACTAAACCAAGATCAAATCGCAGGGTTCTAGGTTCAGGTTCCATCGAGGGAGCAAGTCAGCCAGACCAACATGTCGCTGGCAGGGCTTTCTCTTGCCTTCCGCACAGGCAGTCCGAGCTGCTCGGCACCGGTGGTCGGAGGTGCTCTGAGGGTCGTCCACCGCTGCCGCTGGGCAGCAGCTCACGACGGGCTCGCCGTCCCGCGGGCGCCTACGCTCCCGGCATGGCGTCCAACCGCAAGCCACTGGACGACCTCCGTGAGACCGTCGGCCGCTTGAGCGATCAACTCCCGCGGTCCGGTCTCCGTGGCGTGGACGACCTGGTGAGCGACCTCTTCGGCGGCCGCCCCGGCCCGGCCCGGCCGCTCGCGGTGATCCAGGCCGAACTCGACGGGCTCATCGGGCTGGAGGCGGTCAAGGAGCAGGTGCAGGCGCTCGTCGCCTTCCTCCAGGTGCAGGCGCGACGCAAGGCGCACGGTCTGCCTGAGGCGGCGACGTCCCAGCATCTCGTGTTCCTCGGCAACCCAGGCACGGGCAAGACCACGGTGGCGCGGCTCCTGGCCGAGATGTACCGGGCGGTCGGCCTGCTGTCGAAGGGTCACCTGGTGGAGGTCGACCGCGCCGCTCTGGTTGGGCAGTACGTCGGTGCGACCGCGATCAAGACCGACCGCGTGATCCGCCGGGCACTCGACGGCGTCTTGTTCATCGACGAGGCGTACTCGCTGTCCCCGGAGGGCGACGGCCGGCCGGACTTCGGGCCCGAGGCGGTCGAGGTCCTGCTCAAGCGCATGGAGGACCACCGCCACCGCCTTGTGGTGATCGTGGCCGGCTATCCCCGGCTGATGGAGCAGTTCCTGCTCTCCAACCCCGGCCTCCGCTCGCGCTTCGCCCGCGAGATCGAGTTCCCCGACTACTCGACGGATGAACTCGAAGCGATCTTCGCCGGCATCGTGGCCCAGCACGAGTACGTGCTGGCGCCCGGCGCCCAGGTGACGCTCCGCCGCACCCTCGGCGGCTTGACCTCGGATCAGGAGTCCGGCAACGCGCGCTTCGTGCGCACGCTGTTCGAGCAGGCGCTCAACCGCCAGGCGTTGCGGCTGACCCGCGACAAGGGCCGGAGCGTTGATGCGCTCGACCGTGCCGAGGTCACGACGCTCGCCGCGAGCGACATCGCCGAAGCCGCTCACGCGCTGGGTGAGTAGCGTGCTCAGACCGGCGCGGCCGCGGACTCCTCGGACGCCGGGCTCGTCATCGCCGGGTCCATCCACATGACCTGCCAGCCGTGGCCGTCGAGGTCGAAGAAGCTGCGCGTGACCATGAAGCCTAGGTCCTCCAGGCCGTCGGCCTCGACGGCGCCTGCGGCCAGTGCGGCGTCGGCGACCCGGTCGACGTCCTCCCGGGTGGGCACGCTGAAGCAGTAGAGCGCCAGCGCGTGCGTCCGGGGGTCACCCGTCGGCAGCTTCGAGAGCTCGGCGAACTGCTCGCGGCTGCCCAGCATGACGCTGACCTGCTCGCCGACCAGCATGCAGGCGGCTCCCTCGCCGGAGAAGCTCTCGTCGAATTCGAACCCGAGCGCGGTGAAGAACGCCCGGCTGCGCTGGACGTCGGCCACGGGCATGGTCACGAAGAACGCGCGGCCGGGGTGTGCGGGGGTGGTCACGGTCGGTCTCCCGTCGGTGGTGTGAGTGGGTACGCCGGCATGGACCAGCCCGGCCGGCGGAACTGATCGGTGCCGACCCGGCGCAGGGCTGACCCGCCGACGCCGGTGTGCGGAGCGCCGGTCAGGCTGAGGGCATGATCGACGAGGCGGACCCCTACGTCCGAGTCCGCGGCGCCCGCGAGCACAACCTGCGCAACGTCGACGTGGACGTGCCGCGGGACGCCCTGGTGGTCTTCACCGGCGTCTCCGGTTCCGGGAAGTCCTCGCTGGCCTTCGGCACCATCTACGCGGAGGCGCAGCGCCGCTACCTCGAGTCGGTGGCCCCCTACGCCCGGCGGCTGATCCAGCAGGTCGGCGCCCCGGTCGTCGACGAGATCACCGGGCTGCCGCCCGCGGTGGCGCTCCAGCAGAGCCGGGGCGCGCCCAGCAGCCGGTCCACCGTCGGCACCGTGACGACGCTGTCCAACTCGCTGCGGATGCTGTTCTCCCGTGCCGGCAGCTACCCGGACGGTGCCGCGAGGCTCGACTCCGACGCCTTCTCGCCCAACACCGCGGCGGGGGCCTGCCCGGAGTGCTCGGGCCTCGGCCGGGTCCACCTGGTCACCGAGGACACCCTCGTGCCCGACCCGTCGCTGACCATCCGGGACGGCGCGATCGCCGCCTGGCCCGGTGCCTGGTACGGCAAGAGCCTGCGCGACGTCCTGGTCGAGCTCGGTCACGACGTCGACCGGCCCTGGCGCGACATCCCGCAGGCCGAGCGCGACTGGATCCTGTTCACCGACGAGCAGCCCGAGGTCACCGTGCACCCCGTCCGCGGGGTGGACCAGGTGCAGCGCGACTACCAGGGCCGGTACACCGGTGCCCGGGCCTACGTGCTGCACACCCTCGCCACCACCAAGAGCCCGACCATGCGCCAGCGGGCGCTGCGCTTCGTCCGCACCTCGACCTGCCCGGTCTGCGGGGGCAGCCGGCTGCGGCCCGAGTCGCTGGCCGTCACCTTCGCGGGCAAGAACATCGCCGACCTGGCCGGGCTGCCGCTGACGACGCTGGTCGACACATTGCGGGACGCCGCACCGACGACCGACGTGGCGGTGCGGATCAGCGCCGACCTGGTCGCCCGGATCGAGGTGCTCACCACGCTGGGCCTGGGCTACCTCAGCCTGGACCGGACGACCCCGACCCTGTCCCCGGGCGAGCTCCAGCGGCTGCGGATCGCGACCCAGCTGCGGTCCGGGCTCTTCGGGGTCGTCTACGTCCTGGACGAGCCGTCGGCAGGGCTGCACCCGGCGGACGCCGAACCGCTGCTGGTGGTCCTCGACCAGCTCCGCGCCGCCGGCAACTCGCTCTTCGTGATCGAGCACGACATGGCCCTGGCCGGCCGGGCGGACTGGATCGTCGACGTCGGCCCGCAGGCCGGTGAACGCGGCGGCCAGGTGCTCTACAGCGGTCCGGTCGCCGGCCTGGCCGAGGTCGAGGAGTCGGTGACCCGGCGCTTCCTCTTCACCCGGGAGCGTCCGGCCGCCCGCCCCCGCCGGCAACCCACCGGGCAGCTGCACCTGCACGGCATCGACCGGCACAACCTGCGGGACGTCGACGTCCGGGTGCCGCTCGGCGTCTTCACCGCCGTCACCGGGGTCTCCGGGTCGGGGAAGTCCACGCTGGTCAGCCAGGTGCTCACCGACGTCGTCACCCAGCGGCTGGGCGCACCGAAGGCCGAGGCGGACGACGACGCAGACGACGACGTGCCGGACCTCGCGGCCACCGACGTGCGCGCCGAGGGGCTGGAGGCCGTCGACCGGCTGGTCCGCGTCGACCAGAAGGCGATCGGCCGCACCCCGCGGTCGAACCTGGCCACCTACACCGGCCTGTTCGACGCCGTCCGCAAGGTCTTCGCGGAGACCGAGGAGGCCCGGGCGCGCGGCTACACCGCCGGCCGGTTCTCCTTCAACGTGGCCGAGGGCCGCTGCCCCACCTGCCAGGGCGAGGGCTTCGTCACCGTGGAGCTGCTCTTCCTGCCCGGCACGTACTCGCCCTGCCCGACCTGCCACGGCGCCCGCTACGACCCCGAGACCCTGGAGATCACGTACCGCGGCCGGAACGTCGCCGAGGTGCTCGACCTGACCGTCGAGGAGGCTGCGGGGTTCCTCGCCGACCTGCCGTCGGTGGCCACCAGCCTGCGGGTGCTCCAGGAGGTGGGCCTGGGCTACCTGCGGCTCGGGCAACCGGCCACCGAGTTGTCCGGCGGTGAGGCGCAGCGGGTGAAGCTCGCCAGCGAGCTTCAGCGGGCGCGGCGTGGACACACCCTGTACGTGCTCGACGAGCCGACGACCGGGCTGCACCCCGCGGACGTGGAGCTGCTGATGCGGCAGCTCCACCAGCTCGTCGACGCCGGCAACACGGTCGTGGTGGTCGAGCACGACATGGACGTCGTCGCGGACGCCGACTGGGTCATCGACCTGGGTCCGGGAGCGGGCGACCAGGGTGGCCGGATCGTGGCCGCGGGCATCCCCGAGCAGGTGGCGACGGTGGCCGGGAGCCAGACGGCCCGCTTCCTGGTGGCCCGGCTCCCACCGTCCTGAGGGCGGACGGATGGGGCTCAGCCCTCCAGCAGGCCGGCCTCATGGGCGAGGATCGCCGCCTGGGTGCGGTTGGTCAGGTCGAGCTTGGTGAGCAGCCGGGAGACGTAGGTCTTCACCGTCGCCTCGCTGACGAACAGCCGCCGGGCGAGCTCGGCGTTGGACTCGCCGCTGCCGAGCAGTGTCAGCACCTCCCGCTCGCGATCGGAGAGGGTCACCACCCGCTCCAGGGCCGCGGCCCGCCGGGGGGCGGCCTTCCGTTCCACGTAGGAGTCGATGAGCGTGGCGGTGACGGCGGGGGAGAGCGTGGCCGTGCCGTCGGCGACCGCACGCACGGCGGCGGCGATCTCCCGCGGCGGGGTGTCCTTGAGCAGGAACCCCGCGGCGCCCGCGGCCAGGGCCGCGTAGACGTACTCGTCCACGTGGAAGGTCGTCAGGACGGCGACCTGCGGGGGTTCGGGCAGCGCGAGGATCGCCCGGGTCGCGGTCAGCCCGTCCATCACCGGCATCCGGATGTCGATGAGGACGACGTCGGGGCGCAGCTCGCGGGCGGCCCGGACCCCCGCCGCGCCGTCGCCCGCCTCGCCGACGACCTCGAACCCGCCGGCGGCCTCGAGCACCGTCCGCAGGCCGAACCGCACCAGCTCCTCGTCGTCGACCAGCAGCACCCGGATCGCGCTCACGTCGGCAGCACCGCCTCGACCTCGAACCCACCGTCCAGCCGTGGTCCGGTGGTCAGCCGGCCGCCCAGGGTGCGCACCCGCTCACCCAACCCCACCAGGCCGTAGCCGCCGCTCGGCGCGCCGTCCGCCGGGGCGGGCGAGGGGCCGTTCGTGACGCGGACGACGAGCTCGCCCTGCCGCCGCTCGACGCACACCCGCACCCCCGTGCCCGGCGCGTGCTTGCCGGCGTTGGTCAGCGCCTCCTGGACGATCCGGTAGGCGGCCCGGCCGGCGACCGGATCGACCGGCACGGCGGCCTTCGGCGGGCCGGTCAGCTCCACCGCCATCCCGGCCTCCCGGGACTGGGCGACCAGCGTCGGCAGGTCGGCCAGCCCCGGCTGCGGACCCAGCGGCGCCGCCTCGTCGACGTCCTCTGCGCGCAGCACGCCGACCATCTGGCGCAGCTCGTCCAGGGCCTGGCGGCCCGCCGTCTGCACCTGCCCGGCCAGCTGCTGCACGCGCTGCTGGTCGGCTGCAGCCATCTCGATGGCGCCGGCCTGCAGCACCATCAGGCTCACCCGGTGGCCGACGGCGTCGTGCATCTCGCGGGCGATCCGGGTCCGCTCGGTGAGGACGGCGTCCCGGGCGAGCAGCTCACGCTCGGCCTCTGCCTTCTCGGCACGGTCGCGCAGCGCGGCCAGCAGCATCGCGCGGGTGCGCACGTAGACCCCGACCGCGCCGGGCAGCAGCACCAGCACTGCGCCGCCGAGCCATCGGCTGACCTGCTCGCCGGCGGCGCCGCCGGCCCAGGGCTGGGCGACGACGACCGTCCCGGCCGCCGCCGCGACGTACCGCGCCGGCCAGCGACCCACGTAGCGGCCCATCGCGTAGGACAGCGGCGTCAGCGCGCCGTTGATGGCCGGGGAGAGCACCGACAGCACCGCAACGAGCAGGAAGGGCACGAACGGAGCCCGCCGGCGCACGGTGAGCAGCAGGACGAAGGCGACGGCGGTCAGCACCGCGAACACGGCGACCGACACCGGCCCCCGGTCGCCCGTGGCCCCGCCCGCGCTGACCGCCACCGTGCTCAGCAGCGCGATGGCGACCTCGAGGACGACTCCGCGCGTGCTGAGGCCCGGCCAGATGCGCGCCCGGATCCCCATGGCCGCGAGCGTATTTCCCGGACCGCCAGTGCCGGGTCGCCCGTCGGTCGCGGCCCGCCGTCGACTTTCGGATGACAGCGCGACACCGATGTGCGACCGGATGTCTGGTCCTCCGGGCGACGCGGCCCCCGGCCCCGCCGCGACAAGGTCTTCCCAGCGACCGGACAGGCCGGTCGAACCGCGGAGGTCCACATGATCACGGTCACCGGATTGACCAAGCAGTACGGCGGGCGGACCGTCGTCGACGACGTCTCCTTCACCCTCGAGCCGGGTACCGTCACCGGGTTCCTCGGGCCCAACGGCGCCGGGAAGACCACGACGATGCGCATGGTCGCCGGCCTGGTCCCGGCCACCTCGGGCTCGGCGCTGGTGGACGGGCGGCCCTACGCGGCCCTGCCCAACCCGGGCGCCGTGATGGGCACGCTGCTGGACGCCGGTGCGGTGCACCCCGGCCGGACCGGGCGGACCCACCTGCGGCTGATCGCGGACGCCCTCGGTGTCCCCGCCGCCCGGGTCGACGCGGTGCTCGAGCTGGTCGACCTGACGTCGGCCGCGCGGCGCCGGATCGGCGGCTACTCCCTCGGCATGCGGCAGCGGCTGGGCATCGCCGCCGCGCTGCTGGCCGACCCGCCGGTGCTGATGTTCGACGAACCGGCCAACGGACTGGACCCGGAGGGCATCCGCTGGATGCGGTCCCTGCTGCGCGACCACGCCGGCCGGGGCGGCACGGTGCTGCTGTCCAGCCACCTGCTCGGCGAGGTCGAGCACACGGTCGACCGGCTGCTGGTGATCGGCGGCGGCCGGATCGTGGCCGACGGGCCGGTGGCGTCGCTGCTGGGCACGGACGGCGTCTCGGTCCGCGCCGCGGACCCCGCCGCCCTCGCCCGAGCGCTGACCGGGGCCGGTTTCGCCGTCGCGCCGGGCACCGACGGGGAGCTGGTCGTCTCCGGCGCCTCACCGGCCGACGTCGGGGCCGTCGCGGCCGCCGGCGGTCACGCGCTCACCGACCTCCGGCCGCTGCAGCGCGGCCTGGAGGACGTCTTCTTCACCCTCACCGCGGCCTGAGCCGCTCCACCCGCTCACCCCTTCTGCCTTCGGAGGTCCGATCCCCATGACCGCTGCTGTTATCCCCTCCTCCCGTCCCGTCGTTCCCCGCCGGTCGGGTGCCTCGCTGTCCGCCCAGGTCGGCCTCGAGGTCCGCAAGTCCCTGTCCACCCGGTCAGGGGTCGCCCTGGTCGGCGCCGCGGCGCTCCTCGCCCCCGCCGCCATGTCCGTGGCGGTGGCCTCCTCCGCCGAGCCCCTCAGCTCGCCGACCGGCCCGGTCGTCGTGACCGGCATGCTGTCGGTCCTGGTGCTGCTCGCGCTCGGTGTGCTGTCCACCGCCGGTGAGTGGACCCACGGCAGCGTGCAGACCACCTACCTGCTGGAGCCGCGCCGCACCCGCGTCCTGGCCGCCAAGGCCGTGGCCGTGGCAGCCGTCGGGGCGGGCGTGGCGGCGGTCGCCGCCGGGCTCGCGACCGGGGTGCTGGCGCTGTTCGGGCCGTCCGTGCCCTTCGACGGCGTCGGGCGTGCGGTGCTCGTGGTGGGCATCGCGGGTGCGGCGTTCGCGCTCGTCGGCGCCGGGATCGGCGCTGCGCTCGGCAACACCCCCGGCGCGCTGACCGGCGTCTACCTGCTCAACCTCGGTGTGCTGCCGCTGCTGCAGTTGTTCACGCCGGCGCTGGCCGACGCCATCGACCCGGGCAACGCGGTGCTCAGCCTGGCGCAGGGTTCCGAGCAGGCGCAGTCGATCACGGTCCTGACCGTCTGGGTGGCGGTCGCCCTGGTCGCCGGCGCTGCGATGACCCGCCGCCGCGCGGTGCAGTAGCCGCCGGGACCGCCACGTGCTGAGCGCCCTCTCGATCCGATCGAGGGGCGCTCAGGCGTCGTCGGGGTCCTTCCCCGGCCCGGTCCGTCCTCGAGCTCCCTCCGTTCGAGGCGACGCTGAGCCGCCGAGTGGCTCAGCCGGGGGGCAGGGCCGGGCCCTCGGGCAGGGTGCGGCCGCTCGCCAGCGCCAGGAGGCGACCGCTGTCGGCGCGGACGACGTCACCCTCGCCCCAGCTCCACCCGGAGTCGGTCGCCTCCAGACGGACGCCGGTCAGGTCGAGGCCGAACCACGCGCCGTTGGCGGCGGTGAGCTGGTCGAGGACGGCGATCACGGCCTCCCCGGGTGCGACGGCCGGCCGGTCGAGCGCGACGGTGACGTCGAGGGAGTGGATGACGGCGTGGCTGAGGGCGCCGGCCGCGCCGCCGCCCGGCGGCTGCCACGCGTGCAGCGCGGGGGAGCGCAGCGCGTCCAGGTGATCGGCGAGCGGCAGGGAGGCATCGCGCGCGGCCACGGTGTCGGAGACGACGCCGAAGTCCCCGCCGGCCGCCGCCATCTCCGCGCCGAACTGCTCGGGCGTCATCCGCGCCGGCATCGTCACGTGCGCGACCACGTGCCGGACCTGCCACCCCGCGCACAGCGACGGGGCGTCCCAGGTCTCGGCGGGCGCGGTGGCGAGCAGGTCGGCGAGTCCGTCGAACGTCGGTGCCACCCAGGACTGCAGGTCGGTCACGGTTGCTCCTCTCGGATCAGGTGGGCGAGGTGCTCCTCGAGCTTGTCGAGGGAGGTGAGGAAGCCGGCGCGAGCCTGTGGCGAGCGCATCGGCTCGGGCACGTGTCGCTGGTGGACGACGACCTCGGTGCGGCCGTCGCCGAGGTCGATGAGCGTGCTGGTCGTGTGCAGCCCGCTGGCCGACTCGACCCAGGCGAGCCGTTCGGGCGGGACGACCTCGGTGAACGCGGCGACCATCCGGTGACTGCCGGAGTCGCCGACTATCAGCGTCTCGAACCGGCCCCCGGCGTGCAGTTCGACCACGATGCCGTCCAGCGGGGTGGTCATGCCGCGCGGACCCCAGAACTGCGCGAGCTCAGCGGGCTCGGTCAGGCACCGCCACACCAGCTCGCGCGGCGCACGGAAGACCCGCCGGTGGACCAGCTCGTCGACGCTCATGCCTGCTCGCCGTCCTGCATGCGGGCCAGGTGTGTCTCCAGCCGGTCCATCCGCTCAGACCAGGCCCGACGGCTCTCGTCGATCCACGACACCGCAGTCTCCAGCGCCTGCGGCTCCAGCCGGCACGGGCGGGTCTGCCGGTGCCGGCTCCGGCTCACCAGGCCGCACCGCTCCAGGACGCTGATGTGCTGCGACACAGCCTGCAGGCTCATGGCATGCGGGGCCGCGAGCTCCTTGACCGTCGCCTCGCCCTCGCTCAGCCGGGCCACGATGTCGCGCCGGGTGCGATCGGCGAGCGCGGCGAACACCGCGTCCAGCCGTTTGTCATCGACGGTCATCGCCACGTTGTTACTCAAGCATTCGCTTGATAAAGCGTCAACTTGTACAGAGCTGGCTGCTCGCTGGGTCCCGGCATGGCGTCCGGCGTACGGGGGCCACCGCGGTCCTGGACAGCTGGACCGTCGACGGCGGCACTCTCGCCTCGAGGTGACCGGGAGAACCGGGCCGCTCGTCGTGCTCGCTCACGGCATGGGTGGCAGTTGCGAGGCGTACCGCTTCGTCGCGCCCGCCCTGGTGGCCGGTCTACCGCGTTCGCTGCTGATTGCGGGCGATCACGACGAGAACGCCCACGACGACGACCAGGGGCACCCACGACGGCAGCCCGAACGGTCCGAGCAGGAGTGCCGCGACGAACAGCACGAGCCGGAAGCCCAGCCAGAGGGCCACCGCGACCACGGCCCAGAAGAGCCACGGCCGCTCGTACTGCAACCGACGCAAGTAGTCCATGACCTCATCCTCGTCCTGGGTGGACCAAGACCGCCGCGGCGCCGACGGTCATGGGCCACATCGGCACCACGACCGCACGACTGAAGGCGGACGGTCAGGCCCGGAGACCCGGCAGCCCGTGGGAGGAGCCCCGGACGTCGGCCATGCCCTGTCCCGACGGGCACCGGCCCGTCGGGGCGATCGATTCACCGACGACTTCCGGGAACCGGACCGGTCCCAAAGAAGAGGTGCGACCGAGGGAGGATCCGATGGGCACGGTCATCGCGTCGGCGTCGATGTCGCTGGACGGCTACATCGCCAAGCACGACAACACGATCGGGCGGTTGTTCGACTGGCTGCAGAACGGGGAGGTGGAGATCCCGACCGCATCGCCCGGGATCACCCTCCACCTGAGCCCGCCGAGCGCCGAGTACTGGCGCCGGTGGACCACCGGGATCGGCGCGCTCGTCTGCGGCCGGACGCTGTTCGACGTCACCGACGGCTGGGGTGGGCGGCACACCATCGACGTGCCGGTCGTGGTGGTGACCCACGACGTCCCGACCGAGTGGGTCGACGCCCATCCGGACGCGCCGTTCTCCTTCGTCACCTCCGGCGTGGAGGACGCCGTCGCCCGGGCGCAGATGATCGCCGGCGAGCGCATCGTCGCGATCACGGCGGGCACCATCGCCCGGCAGTGCCTGGAGCTGGGGCTGCTCGACGAGGTGGCCGTCGACCTCGTGCCGGTCGTCATGGGCACCGGGCGGCCGTTCTTCGGTGAGCTGGGCGGGGACGACGTCCCGCTCGGCGACCCGACGGTCTGC
This sequence comes from Modestobacter altitudinis, assembly GCF_005930475.1. Taxonomy (GTDB): domain Bacteria; phylum Actinomycetota; class Actinomycetes; order Mycobacteriales; family Geodermatophilaceae; genus Modestobacter; species Modestobacter altitudinis. The sequence continues at coordinate 26,914 of NZ_SJEW01000006.1, read as the reverse complement.
GTCCAGGGCGACCGCGTCACCCACCTGCTGTTCCCCGTCGTGCGCTGAGGCGCGCCGGGCGGTCAGCGCAGCGCGGCCGCCAGGACGTCGGCGGCCTCGTCGTACCAGGCGCGGACCTGCTCGGCCCGCGCCCCGGCGCCGGCGGCGAGGTACTCGGAGAACCCGGCGTGACCGTCGGCGGCCGCCGTCCCGATGACGTCGTAGCACCACTCGTGGTTCTCCCGGACGGCCGCCACCAGCCGGGCCCGGTCGGCGTCCCCGAGCCCGTAGCTGTCGACGAACAGCCGCAGCCGCGCCAGCACCTGGCCCCGCCGCCGGTCGTGGATGTGCCGGTCGGGCCGCAGCGGGGTCCACAGCCGGACCGCGCACGCGACGTCCCACACCCGGCTGCCGGGGCTGGCCAGGTCGAAGTCGATGAGCGCGACCGCTCGCCGGTGGCGGAAGACGACGTTGTCCAGGTTGACGTCGTTGTGGCTGACCAGCCCGCCTCCGAACGGGGACGGCGGCGAGGGCGGCCAGTCGTGCGGCGTCGGGTCGAAGCTGCTGACCGCCCGGTGGTAGTCGCGGAGCAGGTGGGCCACGCTGGTCAGCGCGTCGTCGGTCAGCGCCCAGGCCGGGTACGGCGGCGTGATCGCGGCGCCCCGCACGTAGGAGAGGACCTCGCGGCCCTCGTCGTCCACCCCGAGGTACCGCGGCGCACCGGAGAAGCCCACCGCCGCCAGGTGGTCGAGCAGGGCGTGGGTGGCCGGGCTGGTGGGCCGGAGCGGCCGGCGGACGGTGTCGCCGATCCGGACGACCCGCCCCCGGTTCGCCGTGCCGCCGACGAGCAGGACCTCGGGTTCGCTCCGCTCGAGCACCGTCGCCTCCTGGCTGTGGTCCGGCCGCCTCCCCGCCAGGACCGTCACAGCTCGTCGAGGACGGCCCTCGCCAGGGTGCTGTGCGTCACGATGCCCGACACCAGGCCGCTGCGGAGGGCGGCGCGCACGGCAGGCGCCTTCCGGGTCCCGTAGGGGACGACGACGAGCTCCGGGACAGCCCGCATCTGGTCGGCGCTGAGCGCGATCATCCGCTCGGCCAGCTCGGTCGGCACCGGGGTGCCGTCGGAGGCGACGAAGACCCCGGAGATGTCGGCGCACACCCCGAGCTCCCGCAGCTCGCGGCGGTCGTCGTCGGAGGCGGTGTCGTACAGCGTCGACTGGCCGGCCTCCCAGAGCCCGACCCCGGCGACGGCCTTGGTGACCGACGGCAGCTGGTCGAAGGCCCGCGCGACCTCCGGCTGCTGCCGCAGCGCCCGCGCGGTGCCGGCGTCGGGCAGGGTGAGCGGTGCGTAGAACAGGTGGGCGGCCCCGCCGGACCGCCGGGCGACCTCCCGGACGACGTCGACCGAGGTGTCGGGGCCCTCGGGCATCGACAGGGCGCCGGAGAGCTGGACGACCGGTGTCCCCGGCAGCGCGGGGAGGGCCCGGGCCATCGCGCTCACCGCCCGCGCCCAGGCCAGCCCCAGCACGTCCTGGGGCGTGACGATCTCGGCGAGCAGCCGCGCCGCGGCCCGGCCGACGTGCCCGCGCAGCGACGCGGCGTCGTCGTCCGGCACGTCGACGACGACCGCGTGCTGCAGCCCGCACCGGTCGCGCAGCCGGGCGGACAGGTCGACGTCGATCTCGCCCTGGTGCCGGATCTCGATGCGCACCAGGCCGGTCTCCCGGGCGTCGTCGAGGAGGCGGGCCACCTTGAACCGGCTCATGCCGAACTCCTCGGCGATCTCGACCTTCGACCGGCCGTCGAGGTAGTAGCGGCGCGCCACCGAGGCCGTCAGGACGACCTGGGCCGGACCTCTGTCCTGGTCGGCCATCACGTCCACACTCCGCTCATCCGAGCAACCCGGCCCTCATCCTGGCAGGTCCCTTGACGCCCGCGGTGTGAGCCCTGAGACTCACGTCACACAGATGAGGGAGACGCCGCTCGTTTGAGCGACGCTCCGCTGGCCTGTCCGGGGAGAGGTCCATGCCTGCAGCCGAACTCCGTCGCACCCGCCCGCGCACCGGGGGGAGGAGGAACGTCCCGGCCCTCGCCGTCATCGCGACGCTGACGATGAGCGGGTGCGCCGGCTGGGGCGGAGGCCCCAGTGGCGGAGGGCCGAACACGATCAACGTGCTCATGGTCAACAACCCGCAGATGGCGGACCTGCAGCAGTTGACCGCCGCCAACTTCACCGCCGAGACCGGCATCAACGTGAACTTCACCGTGCTGCCGGAGAACGACGTCCGGGACAAGATCAGCCAGGAGTTCTCCAGCCAGGCCGGCCAGTACGACGTCGCCACGCTGAGCAACTTCGAGATCCCGATCTACGCCCGCAGCGAGTGGATCGCCCCGCTGGACGACTACGTCGCGGCCGATCCCGACTTCGACCAGGACGACATCCTCGCCCCGATGACGGCGTCGCTGTCCGGGGACGACGGCAAGCTCTACGGCGAGCCGTTCTACGGCGAGTCCTCCTTCCTCATGTACCGCAAGGACGTGCTCGACGGCGCCGGGATCGAGATGCCGGCCCAGCCGACCTGGCAGGAGGTCGCCGACATCGCGGCGCAGGTCGACGGGATCCAGCCGGGGATGGCCGGGATCTGCCTGCGCGGCCAGCCCGGCTGGGGGCAGGTCTTCGCGCCGCTGACCACGGTCGTCAACACCTTCGGCGGCACCTGGTTCACCGAGGACTGGCAGGCCGGGGTCGACAGCCCCGAGTTCCGCGCGGCCGTGCAGTTCTACGTGGACCTGGTCCGCGAGCACGGTGAGGTCGGTGCGCCGCAGGCCGGGTTCACCGAGTGCCTGAACAACCTGGTCCAGGGCAACGCCGCCATGTGGTACGACGCCACCTCGGCGGCCGGCTCGCTCGAGTCCGAGGACTCACCGGTCAAGGGGAAGATGGGCTACGTCGCCGCACCGGTGGTCGAGACCGACACCGCGGGCTGGCTGTACGCCTGGTCGTGGAGCATCCAGCAGGCCAGCAGCAAGAAGGACGCCGCGTGGGAGTTCATCTCCTGGGCCTCCAGCCGCGAGTACGAGGAGCTGGTCGGCGCCGAGCTCGGCTGGTCCCGGGTGCCGGCGGGGAAGCGGGCGTCGACCTACGAGAACCCCGACTACCTGGCCGAGGCCTCGGCCTTCGCGGAGCCCACCCTGGCCGCGATCCAGGCCGCGGACCCGAACAACGCCGGCGTCCAGCCCCGGCCGGCGCCCGGCATCCAGTTCATCGACATCCCGGAGTTCCCGGACCTGGCGACCCAGGTGTCCCAGGACGTCAGCTCGGCGATCGCCGGGCAGCTGACCGTCGACGAGGCGCTGGAACGCGGTCAGGACCTCGCCAACGACGTGGCCGAGCGCTACCAGGACCGGGAGGCGAAGTGAGCGAGCCGGCAGGACGACAGCAGGGGGAGGCGGCGCGATGAGCACCATCCTGGAGACCGGCCGCGGACGCGGTGAGCCGCCGGCACCACCGCCGCCCCCGCCGCCCTCGCAACCGCCGAGCGGAGCACTCCGCCGGTCCGCCGACTGGGCCCGCCGGGCGCCGCTGCTCCCCGCGTTGGTCTTCACGATCATCGTGACCCAGCTGCCGTTCGTGGTGACGCTGATCGTCTCGTTCATGGACTGGAACGCCTACTACCCCGACGAGCGCGGGTTCGCCGGGCTGAGCAACTACGCCAGCGTGCTGACCGACGTCAACATGCGGCGCGCGATCTGGGTGACGGTCGTCCTCACCGTGGTCGTCGTCCTCGTCAGCCTGCTGCTGGGGATGGGCATCGCGCTGCTGCTGGACCGCAAGTTCGCCGGCCGCGGCGTGGTGCGCACCATGATGATCACGCCGTTCCTCATCGTCCCGGTGGCCGCGGCGCTGCTGTGGAAGCACGCCCTGTTCAACCCCGAGTACGGCCTGCTCAACGGCACCCTCACGTGGGTGTGGAGCCTGTTCGGCTCGGACAACCCACCGCAGCCGGACTGGATCTCCCAGGCGCCGCTGATCTCGGTGGAGATCGCGCTCATCTGGCAGTGGACGCCGTTCATGATGCTGATCCTGCTGGCCGGACTGCAGAGCCGGCCGCTGGACGTCATCGAGGCCGCGCGCATCGACGGCGCCAGCAGCTGGCAGATCTTCCGGTACATGACCTTCCCGCACCTGCGCCGCTACCTGGAGCTCGGCGGCCTGCTCGGGTCGATCTACATCGTGCAGAACTTCGACGCCGTCTTCACGATCACCTCGGGCGGGCTGGGCACCGCGAACCTGCCCTACGTGATCTACCAGACCTTCTACCAGGCGCACGACTACGGCCGGGCGTCCGCGGCGGGCGTCGTCGTCGTCATCGCCACCATCGCCATCGCCACCCTGGCGCTGCGCACGGTGTCCACGCTGTTCCAGGAGGAGAACGCGCGATGAGCTCTCTCACCGACGTGGGCCCGGTGGCCGCGACCCGCACCGACTCCGGCGAGGAGCGCGCCCCCCGCAAGCCGCGCAGCGGTGCGCTGCTCGGGGTGGCCGCCTGGCTGATCGGCTTCCTCTTCGTGGTGCCGGTGCTGTGGATGATCCTCACGTCCTTCCACAGCGAGGAGGACGCCGCCACCAACCCGCCCTCGCTCGCCGCGCCGCTGACCCTGAGCGGCTACAAGGAGTTCTTCGGCGTGGGCACCGGGGCCAACCCGTGGCCCTCGCTGGCCAACTCGCTGACGGCCAGCGTCGTCTCCACGGTCATCGTGCTGCTGCTGGCGATCCCGGCGGCCTACGCGCTGTCGATCAAGCCGGTGCGCAAGTGGACCGACGTCATGTTCTTCTTCCTGTCCACCCGGATGCTGCCGATCGTGGCCGGGCTGCTGCCCATCTACCTGTTCGCCCAGTGGAGCGGGTTGCTGGACAACATCTGGCTGCTGATCGTGCTGTACACGGCGATGAACCTGCCGATCGCGGTCTGGATGATGCGCTCGTTCCTGGCCGAGGTCCCGGTGGAGATCCTCGAGGCCGCATCGATGGACGGCGCCGGGCTCATCCGGACCCTCCGTCAGGTGGTGGCCCCCATCGTGCTGCCGGGCATGGCCGCGACCTCGCTGATCTGCTTCATCTTCAGCTGGAACGAGCTCCTGCTCGCCCGGACCCTGACCGGGACCCGGGCCGGGACCGCCCCGGTGTACCTCACCGGCTTCGTCACCAGCCAGGGCCTGTTCCTGGCCCAGGTCTGCGCCGCGGCGTTCGCGGTGTCGCTGCCGGTGCTGATCGCCGGCTTCGCCGCCCAGGACAAGCTGGTGCAGGGCCTCTCCCTCGGCGCGGTCAAGTGAGGGCCGCCGCGTGAGGGTGTCGGTCCTGCAGGGCGTCGGGGACGTCGCCCTCGTCGAGCGCCCGGAGCCCGAACCGGGCCCCGGGGAGGTCGTCGTCCGGGTGGCCTCGGTCGGGGTGTGCGGGTCCGACGTGCACTACTACGAGCACGGCCGGATCGGGCAGTACGTCGTGGACTCCCCGCTGGTGCTCGGGCACGAGGCGGCCGGTGAGGTGACGGCACTGGGCGCCGGGGTGACGTCGCCGGCGCTCGGCCAGCGGGTGTCGATCGAGCCCGGCGTGCCGGACCTGACCTGCGAGCAGTGCCTGGCCGGCCGGTACAACCTCTGCCCGGCGATGCGCTTCTACGCGACCCCGCCGATCGACGGTGCCTTCGCCGAGTACGTCGTGGTGCACGCCGCCTTCGCCCACCCGGTGCCCGACACCATCAGCGACGACGCCGCCGCGCTGCTCGAACCGCTGTCGGTGGGCATCTGGGCCTGCCGGAAGGGCCGGGTGACCGCCGGCTCGCGGGTGCTGGTCACCGGGGCCGGACCGATCGGGCTGGTCAGCGTCCAGGCGGCACGGGCCTTCGGTGCCACCGACATCGTGGTGTCCGACGTCAACCCGGCCCGGCTGGAGCTCGCCCGGGAGCTGGGCGCCACCGAGGTCGTCGACGCCCGGACGACGGGTCTCGAGGACCTGCCGTGGGCGCCCGGGGTGCTGCTGGAGTGCTCGGGCCACCCGGGGGCCACCGTGGCCGGCCTCCGGGCGCTCGCCCCGGCCGGCCGCGCCGTCCTGGTCGGGATGGGCGGCGACGAGCTGCCGCTGCCGCTGTCGGTCCTGCAGGACCGCGAGCTGGAGGTCACCGGCGTCTTCCGCTACGCCGGCACCTGGCCGACCGCGATCGCGCTGGTCGCCGCGGGGCGGATCGACCTGGACCGCCTCGTCACCGGCAGCTACGCGCTGGCCGAGGCGGAGGACGCGCTGACCGCGGGCCGGCGGGACCCGCAGTCGGTGAAGGTCGTCGTCCACCCGCAGACCTGAGACGTCCCGCCCCACCCACGCACGAAGCGAGGAGAGAACCTGATGGCCTCTGTCACCTACGACCGGGCGAGCCGCATCTACCCCGGGTCGGAGAAGCCCGCGGTCGACTCGCTCGACCTCCAGATCGCCGATGGCGAGTTCCTCGTCCTGGTCGGCCCGTCCGGCTGCGGCAAGTCCACCAGCCTGCGGATGCTCGCCGGCCTGGAGGACGTCGACCGGGGCGACATCCTCATCGGCGACCGCAAGGTCACCCACCTCAAGTCCAAGGACCGGGACATCGCCATGGTGTTCCAGAGCTACGCCCTCTACCCGCACATGACCGTGGGGGAGAACATGGGCTTCGCGCTGAAGATCGCCGGCAAGGGCAAGGACGAGATCGCCACCCGGGTGGCCGAGGCGGCCAAGATCCTCGACCTCGAGGAGTTCCTCGACCGCAAGCCGAAGGCGCTCTCCGGTGGCCAGCGGCAACGCGTGGCGATGGGCCGCGCCATCGTCCGCTCGCCGCAGGTCTTCCTGATGGACGAGCCGCTGTCCAACCTCGACGCCAAGCTGCGCGTGCAGACCCGCACCCAGATCGCCGACCTGCAGCGGCGGCTGGGGACGACGACGGTCTACGTCACCCACGACCAGGTCGAGGCGATGACCATGGGCGACCGGGTCGCCGTGCTGCGCAGCGGTCTGCTGGAGCAGTGCGACACCCCACTGCGGCTCTACCAGCAGCCGGCCAACGTCTTCGTCGCCGGCTTCATCGGCTCCCCGGGGATGAACCTCGCCGAGTTCTCCATCGCCGACGGGCACGCCGTCCTCGGCAGCGCCCGGCTGCCGCTGCGCACCGAGTCGTTGAGCGCGCTGTCCGCCGAGGGGGCGGACCGGGTCACGGTCGGCTTCCGGCCGGAGGCGCTGGACGTCGTCTCCGAGAACGACCCGAACGCCTTCCCGGTCGACGTGGTCGTGGTGGAGGAGCTGGGGTCCGACGCCTACCTGCACGGGACGCTGCCGGAGCTCCCCGAGGGGGCCGATGCGGACGCCCGGCGGGTCATCGCCCGGGTCGACCCGGCGCACCCGCCGCTCAAGGGCGAGCGGCTGCACCTGCGCATCCAGCCCGGCAAGGAGCACCTCTTCTCAGCCTCGACCGGTCGGCGCCTGCCGACCTGACCCCGCCCGCAGCCGTCCTGAGGAGGACCCCGTGGCACTGCTCACCGCGCAGTCGTTGTCGTCCCTGCCCCCAGAGGTGGCCCGGCCGACGTACGACCGGTCGCAGGTCCGGACCGGGATCGTCCACCTGGGGGTGGGCGGCTTCCACCGGGCGCACCAGGCGATGTACCTCGACGGCCTGCTCGAGCAGGGCGCGGCGGGGGACTGGGGCATCTGCGGCGTCGGGGTGCTCCCGTCCGACCGCCGGATGGCCGAGGTCATGGCCGCCCAGGACTGCCTGTACACGCTGGTGGTGAAGCACGCCGACGGGACCTGGGACGCCCGGGTCATCGGGTCGATCGTCGAGTACCTGTTCGCCCCGGACGACCCGGAGGCGGTGGTGGAGAAGATGGCGGCGGAGTCGACCCGGATCGTCACGCTGACCGTCACCGAGGGCGGCTACGCCATCGACCCGGTGACCGGGGAGTTCGACGCGGGGGACGCCGGCGTCGTCCACGACCTGGCGCCGGGGGCGTCGCCGACCACGTCCTTCGGGTTCGTCACCGAGGCGCTGGTCCGTCGGCGTGCGCGCGGCCTGCCGCCGTTCACCGTGGTGTCCTGCGACAACATCCAGCACAACGGCGACGTCGCCCGGCGGAGCTTCGCCTCCTTCGCCGCGCTGCGCGATCCCGAGCTCGGGGCCTGGGTGGAGCGGGAGGTGTTCTTCCCGAACTGCATGGTCGACCGGATCACCCCGGCGACCACGGACGACGACCGGGCCGAGGTGGCCTCCCGCTTCGGCATCGAGGACGGCTGGCCGGTGGTGTGCGAGCCGTTCGCGCAGTGGGTGCTGGAGGACCGGTTCCCGCTCGGCCGCCCGCCGCTGGAGGACGTCGGCGTCCAGGTCGTCGACGACGTCGAGCCCTACGAGATGATGAAGCTGCGGCTGCTCAACTCCGGTCACCAGGCGCTGGCCTACCTGGGGCACCTCGTCGGGTACCGGCTGGTGCACGACGCGGCGCAGGACCCGCTCTTCCAGCGGCTGCTGCTCGGCTACATGGTGGAGGAGGCGACGCCCACCCTGCGGGAGTTGCCCGGGATCGACCTCGACTCCTACCGGCGGGACCTGATCGCCCGCTTCTCCAACCCCGCCGTCCGGGACACCCTGGCGCGGCTGGCCTTCGACGGCTCGGAGCGGCTGCCGAAGTGGCTGCTGCCGGTCGTGTGGGACAACCTGGCCGCCGGCGGCGAGGTGCGCCGGTCGGCCGCGGTCGTGGCCGGCTGGGCGCGCTACTCCGAGGGGGTGGACGAGCAGGGACAGCCGATCACGGTCGTCGACCGCCGGCGGGACGCGCTGCAGGCGCTGGCCGAGCGGCAGCGGGAGGAACCGCTGGCGTTCATCGCCGACCGCGAGCTGTTCGGGGACCTGGTCGACGACGAGCGGTTCACCGTGCCCTACGCCGCGACGCTGCGCTCGCTGTACGACCGCGGCACCCGGGCCACGCTCGAGGCGCTGGTCGCCGAGCTCGAGCCCGGCGGCCTCCCGTCCACGACCGCTGCCGGGACGGGGAACCCGCCCGGCTGACCCCGGTCAGTCCTCGAGAAGCCAGACGGCGGTGTCCGGCGGGAGCGCCACGGTGGCCGCCGAGGTCTTCACGTGCGTGGAGGAGGCCAGCAGCACCGAGCCCGGGTTGGGCACCAGGGCCGTCCCGGTGCCCATGTTGACCACGCACCGCACGGTCTCGTCGTCGCCGACGCTGCGCACGGTCAGCACGTCGCCCTGGGTCTCCACCGTCGCGTCCCCGGAGCCCAGCGCCGAGTGGGCCGCGCGCAGGGCGAGCGCGCGGCGGTAGAGGGTCAGCATCGAGCCGCCGTCGCGGGTCTGCCGGGACACCGCGAACCCCTCCCACTCCGCCGGGATCGGCAGCCACGGCTCCGCCGCGCCGTCGGGGGAGAAGCCGACGCCGGCCGTCTCGTTCCACGGCATCGGCACCCGGCAGCCGTCCCGGCCCGCCCGCGCACCGCCGCTGCGCCAGAAGATCGGGTCGAGCTTCGCCTCGTCGGGGACGACGGCCTGCGGCAGCCCGAGCTCGTCCCCGGCGTACAGGTACGGCGAGCCGGGCAGCGCCAGCACCATCAGCGCGGCGGCGCGGGCCCGGGAGGTGCCGAGCGCCCCGCCGCCGAACCGGCTCACCTGCCGGTCCTTGTCGTGGTTGCCCAGCACCCAGGAGACCGGGGCGCCGACCCGGGCGAAGGCGTCGAGCGCGGACTGCACCCCGTCGGCGAAGGCGGCGGTGTCCCACGTCGACTTGAGCAGCCGGAAGGAGAAGGACTGGTGCATCTCGTCGGGCCGCGAGTACAGCGCGACCTGCTCCAGGTCGGCCAGGCAGACCTCGCCGACCAGCATCGTGTCGGGGTACTCGTCGCAGACCGACCGCCAGCGGCGCCACACGTCGTGCACCTCGGGCTGGTTCCAGGTCATCGCCTGCTCCGGCCCGTGCCCGAACAGGGTGGGGGAGTAGCTGCCGGGGTTGTCCCGCAGCTCGGCGTCCTTGAACAGCCCGTAGGCGACGTCGACCCGGAACCCGCTCACGCCTCGGTCCAGCCAGAACCGCAGGGTGCGGTCGAAGTCGGCGGCCACGGCCGGGTCCCGCCAGTTCAGGTCGGGCTGCTCGGGGGCGAACAGGTGCAGGTACCAGCGGCCGTCCGGCGTGCGCGACCAGGCCGGGCCGCCGAAGAGCGACTGCCAGTTGTTCGGCGGCTCCGCCGAGGGCGGCGCGAAGTGGTAGCGGGCGGCCTCGGCGGAGTCCGGGTCGGCGAGCGCGGCCTGGAACCAGGGGTGCCGGTCGGAGGTGTGGTTGGGGACGACGTCGAGGATGACCCGCAGGCCGAGCCGGCGGGCGTCCTCGACGAGGGCCACGAGGTCGGCCACGTCGCCGTAGTCCGGGTCCACCGCGCGGTAGTCGACGATGTCGTAGCCGCCGTCCGCGCCGCCCGAGGGGTAGTGCGGGTTGATCCACAGTGCGTCGACCCCGAGCCAGGACAGGTAGGGCAGCCGGGAGCGGAGACCGGCGAGGTCACCGATCCCGTCGCCGTTGCTGTCGGCGAAGGAGCGCAGGTAGACCTGGTAGACCACGGCGGTCCGCCACCAGTCGGCCGGGGCCTGCCCCGACGCGACGGAGTGCTCGGTCGTGGTCCGCACCGTTGCGAGCCGGGATGCCATGGACAGAGCATCGGCAGCCGATCGGTGCGTCGACTGTGAAGCAGGTCACCAGAAGATCGCCGGGAGCCTGGCGGATCTCGCCAAGCACGCCCCTGCACCGTGTCGATCCGGCGCAGCAGCCCCTCGCGTCACATACCCCGGGGGGGTATCACTACCGACATGGAGCACACGGAGCACGTGGAGCACAGGGAGCAGCAGACGTCGGTCAGCTGGGCCATGGCCCGGCAGGCGACGCTGCACTGCCTCACCGGCTGCGCCATCGGTGAGGTCCTCGGGATGGTCATCGGGACGTCGCTCGGGCTGCCCGACGCCGGCACGGTGGTCCTCGCCATCGCGTTGGCCTTCGTCTTCGGCTACGCGCTGACCATGCGCGGGGTGCTGCGCGCGGGGCTGCCGGTCCGGCAGGCGCTCGGCGTTGCCCTCGCCGCCGACACCATCTCCATCACCGTCATGGAGGTCGTCGACAACACCGTGATCCTCTCCGTGCCCGGCGCGATGGACGCCGGGCTCGGCAGCGCGCTGTTCTGGCTGGCGTTGGCCGGGTCGCTGGCGGTGGCCTTCGTGCTCACCCTCCCGGTCAACCGCTGGCTGATGAGCCGTGGCCGGGGGCACGCCGTCGTCCACCAGTACCACTGACGACCGGCATCGTCGCCAGAGGCGTGCCTTCAGCGATGCCGGCGGGTCAGCTGCCCTGCCGCGGCGTCATCCCCATCCGACTGAGCACGATGCTCTCGATCACCTGGACGACGTTGTAGAGCACCAGCGACACCGTGGTCACCACGACCACCGCCGACCAGACCAGCGAGAACTGCACCTGGGAGTAGGCGGTCTGGATGGTCGAGCCGATGCCGTCGCCGGTGGCCAGCCACTCGACGAGCAGCGCACCGGTCAGCGCGCCGGGTACCGAGATCCGCACGGCGGCGAAGAACGACGGCGCCGAGGCCGGCAGGGCGACCTTGCGCAGCGTCGTCCAGGAGCTGCCGCCGTAGACGGTGACGACGTCGAGCATCTGCGGGGACGCCGAGTGCAGGCCGAAGACGATGTTCACCAGTGCCGGGAAGAGCACCACGATCCCGGCGACCACCGCGACCGTCGTGACGTCCCGGCCGAACACCAGGATGATCAGCGGCGCCAGGGCGATCAGCGGCACGGAGCGCAGCAGCATGGCCACCGGCATCAGCGCGTGCTCCACGCCCTTGGAGAGCCGGAACGCCGTGGCGCCGAGCAGGGCGACCACCAGCCCCGCGACGAACCCGATGAAGGCGTCGACGAGGCTGATGCCGAGCTGGTCGCGCAGCAGCGCGACGTGCTCGCCGGCGTCGTCGTCGGTGACCAGGTACGCCCACACGTCGGCAGGGCCCTTGGCCACGTACGAGGAGATGCCGAACAGCTCGATGGCACCGACCCACAGGACCAGCACGACCACGAGGGTCAGCGCGAAGGTGACCAGCGACCGGCCGAGCGCGCGCAGGATCTGACGGCTGGACTCGCGCCTGATCTCCCGGCGGCGGGCGACTGCATCGGCCGCGGTCCGGGTGCTCGCCAGGGTGTCGATCATCAGTTCCGACCTCCCCTCGACCACGGCGTGACCAGCCGGGCGATCAGTCCGAAGAACGCGAAGCCGATGATCGCCACCGCACCGGAGGCGAGCGCGATGCCCCACACCCGCGGGGCGTTGAGGCCCTGCTGGGCCGCGGTCATCGCCGGGCCGATGCCCAGGTCGACCTTGCCGAAGTACTCGCCGAGGATGGCCCCGAGGAAGGCGGCCGGGACGGCGATCTGCAGCGCGTTGAGGATGCCGGGCAGAGCCGCGACGAGACGCACCTTGCGCAGCTGGGTGAGCTTGCTGCCGCCGTAGACCGACACGACGTCCAGCGCGGCCTGGTCGGCCGCCTTGAGCCCGAGCAGTGCACCGACGACGGTGGTGAAGAAGCAGCTGAGCGCGGCCAGGAAGACCGCCGTCCCGGACGGGTCACCGGAGTCCGGGGCCCCGGCGATGATGAGCACGAGCGGCCCGATCGCCACGATCGGGATGCAGTAGCTGATGGTGGCGACCTGCATGACCAGGCCCTCGCTGCGCGGGACGAGCAGCACGACGGCGGCCAGCAGCAGGGCCAGCGCGTTGCCCCACAGGAAGCCGCGGGCCGCCTCGTCGAGGGTGATGCCGAAGTTCCGCCGGTAGAACGACCACCCGTCGGTCGCCCACTGGCGCACCACGTCCGGCGGCGCAGGGATCGCATCGGCGTTCCCGGCGCCCACCCCGGAGAAGACGGTGACGGCCAGGACCCACCACAGGACGACGAGCAGCAGGGTGCCCAGGACGCCGATCGCCCAGGAGGGCAGTCGCAGACGGGTCATCGCGGTCAGTCGTCTGCTGCGGCGCCGTCGGCGCCGAAGAGCAGCTCGGAGGCCTGGTCCACGTAGGCGTGGAACTCCGGCGTCCGCTGCATCTCCGGGGTGCGGGGGCGGGGCAGGTCGATGTCGATGACCTCCTTGATCCGGCCGGGCCGCGGGCTCATCACCGCGACCTGGTCGGACAGGAAGATCGCCTCGGTGATCCCGTGGGTGACCATCAGCGTGGTCGCCGGCTTCTCCGTCCAGATCCGCAGCAGCTCGAGGTTCAGCTTCTGCCGGGTCATGTCGTCCAGGGCGCCGAAGGGCTCGTCGAGCAGCAGCACCGAGGGCTTGAGGATGAGCGAGCGGGCGATCGAGACCCGCTGCCGCATGCCGCCGGACAGCTGGGCGGGCTTGGCGTCCTCGAAGCCCTCGAGGCCGACCAGCGCGATCATCTCGCGCACGTAGCCCTCGTCGACTCGTCGCCCGGCCACCTCGAAGGGCAGCCGGATGTTGGACAGGACGCTGCGCCAGGGCAGCAACGCGGAGTCCTGGAACGCGATGCCCAGCTCTCCTCCCCGCCGCAGCTCCTGCGGGCTCTTGCCGTCGACCTTCATCGAGCCGCTGGTGGGCTCGTCGAGGCCGGCGAGGATGCGCAGGATCGTCGACTTGCCGCAGCCGGAGGGGCCGAGCAGGGACAGGAACGTCCCCTGGGTGGTGTGCAGGTCGGCGTCCTGCAGGGCGGTCACCGACCGGCTGCGCATGCTGAAGACCTTGGTCAGTCCGGAGATCTGCACGCCGGTGCCCAGGGCGCTGCCCTGGGCACCGGCGGTGCTGGTGAGCTCGGTCAAGGAGAGCGACCTCAGCCGGCGTAGTCGAGGAGGTCGGGGTTCTCCTCGTAGACCTCGTCGAGCAGGGAGAGGTCGAACAGGTCCTCGGCGGAGACGTCGATGCCGGCTCCGGAGAGGGACTCGAGCGTCTCGCTCTGCAGCTCGTCGGAGATGGTGAACAGGCCGTTCGCCTCGGTGTCGCTGGAGGTGATGAGCTCGTCGTTGGCGATCTGCGCGGACTTCAGCTCGTTCTCCCGCACCAACCCGAGGTCCGAGCCGTAGTCGGCCAGGTCGACGTCGACGGCAGCGGCCGGGTCCTTGATCGCGTCGGTCCAGCCCTTGATCTCGGCGACCAGGAAGTCCTTGAGCATCTCCCGGTCCTCAGCGATCGTCTGGTCGGTGGCGGTGAACGTCTCGGCCACGAACGGGAGGCCGTTGTCGGCGAAGGGCAGGTTGGTGACCGGCTTGCCCTTCGCCGCGACGGTGATCGACTCGTTGGTCAGGTAGGCGACGAAGCCGTCGACCTCGCCGTTGACCAGCACCGAGGGGTCGTACTGGACCGGGACGATGGTCAGCTGGCTCTCGTCGATCCCGTTGGCGGCCAGCAGCGCCTTGAACAGGCTGGTGTTCGAGTCCTGGACGCCGATCTTCTTGCCCACCATGTCCTGCGGCGTCGCGATGTTGCCCCCGTCGGCCAGCGACAGGATGGTGAACGGGTTCTTCTGGTAGGTCGTGCCGAAGATCTTCACCGGCGCGTCCTCGTTGGCGACCGCGGTGCCGATCGAGACCGCGTCGCTGAGCGCGACCTGGGCGGAGCCCTGCACGAGTTCCGCCACACCGGTGGAGGGGCCGGCGACCAGGTTGACCGAGGAGAACCCCGCGTCGGTGTAGTAGCCGTTGCTGTCGGCCATGTACTCGCCGGCGAACTCCGCGTTCTTGATCCAGGACAGCTGCACGCTCAGCTCGCCGTGGCCGTCCCCGCCGCCGCCGGAGGAGCTCGCGTCGGCGTCGTCGCTCCCGCAGGCCGCGAGCGCGAGGGCGAGGCCGGCGGCGGTGGCCGCGGCGGCGGTGCGCCGCAGGTGGTTCCGGCCAGGGGAGGTGCGGCTCATGGGGGTCCTCGCTCGACGTCGTCTCGGGTGGCACCAGGACCCGCCGCAGGTCGCCGGCGGGGTGCGGGGAGAACTCCAACCGACGCAGATTTCGGTTGAGCGGGGATTGTGTTTCGGCGTCGTGAAGGGCGGCGGGAGAAGGTCACAGTCCCGACGAGGTCCCGGGCCCGCCGTGGCGGGCCCGGGACCCGGGTCAGCGCTGGGCGAGGTAGGCGGCGGCCGTGTCGCGGAGCCGGGCGTGGACGCCGTCGAACGCGGCCGCGCCGGGCAGGTACCGCTTCGCCAGCTTGGCCACCATCGTGTAGTTGGTGTCCACGACGTTCCCGGCCGGGGCCAGCCCGGCCTGGCTGACCAGCTGGTAGGCGTCCAGGGTGTCCCAGCCGGTCAGCTCCGCGGCCCAGCCGACCAGGTCGCGCTGGCTGACCCGGTAGGCGTCCTCCAGCGGGCGCACCGAGCCGGTGGACATGAGGAACTCGTCGCTCTCCAGCCGGGGCCACGCCGGGGCGCCGCCCTTGACCAGGTCGACGACGACGACCGTGCGCATGGCGGCCTCGACCGCCGTCCCGCAGACCTCGCCCTCGCCCTGTCGGCAGTGCCCGTCACCGAGCGACAGCTGCGCGCCGGGCACGTTGACCCCGAGGTAGACCGTCGTCCCGGCGCGGAGCTCGGGGGTGTCCATGTTGCCGCCGTGCGCCGCCGGGGTGATCGACATGAACACCTGGCCGGCCGCCGGGGCCACCCCGAGCGTGCCGTGCATCGGGTCCAGCGGCAGCTCGACCTCGGGCCCGCCGCGGCGCGGCCGGAACAGGCAGGTGCCCCGCGCCCGGTCGACCTCGTAGACCCAGACGACCTCCTCGAGCGGGTCGTGCAGCATCGCCGTCTCGTGCGTGGCGGTCAGCGCACCGAAGTGCGGGAAGGTGGTGGACACCGCCCAGTCCCGGGCCGGTGCGATGTCGACGACGTGGACCGCCAGGGTGTCGCCGGGCTCGGCGCCCTCGACGTGCACCGGCCCGGTCACCGGGTTGAGGTAGGGGAACTCGCAGACCTGGCTGGGCAGGTCCTCGACCGAGCGCACCCGGCCGCCGAAGCAGTCCTCGGTGGTCAGCTCGACGACCGTGCCGGGCTGCACGCGCAGCAGCGGTTCGCCGCCGCCGAAGACGTAGCGGAGCTGGTCCGGTGTCGGGTCGAGTGAGACCACCTCCAGCTGGGCCGTCACTTGGCCTCCTCGGCCAGCACGGGCTTGCGGCCGGTGACCAGCAGGAAGACGAGCAGCACCGCGCCGATGCCGAACCACACGAACCCGAGCTCCTGGGCGGCGACCTTCGCGTTGTAGATGACGTAGGCCAGGATCGCGAAGCCGATGACGGGCACGATCAGGTGCCGCCACCAGTCCCGGCTCTTCTGCCGGACCACGTAGTGCACGACGACCGCGACGTGCAGCAGCAGGAACGCCGACAGGGCGCCGAAGTTGACCAGCGTGGACAGCAGCGAGATGCCGTCGTCCCGGCTGTTCATGTACAGGCCGAGCACCAGGCTGACGGCGGCCACCAGCAGCGTGGCGTTGATCGGCACCCGGCGGGTGGGGTGCACCTTGGCCAGGAACGACGGCAGCTGCCGGTCACGGGCCATGGCGAACAGCAGCCGGGAGGTGGCGGCCTGGGCGACCAGCGAGTTGGCGAAGCCCCACGCGATCGCGGTGGCCACCGCGGTGACCACGTACAGCCAGTGCCCGCTGGCGGCCTCGGCGGCGTCGTAGAACGCGGTGCCCCCGGCGTCGCCCTCGGCGATCAGGGCGTCCGGTGCGGGCACCAGCAGCGCCGCGATCCAGGTCTGCACGATGAACAAGGTCCCGGCCAGCGCCAGCGCGGCGATCATCGACTTGCCGATCGACCGGGCGGAGTCGCGGTTCTCCTCGGCCAGCGTCGAGATGCCGTCGAAGCCGAGGAAGCTCAGCACCGCGATGGAGACGGCGCCGAAGACCAGGCTGAAGGAGAACGTGTCGCTGTTGTAGACCGGGGTCAGCGCGTCCAGGCCGTTGCCCTCGCCGCGGGCGAGTGCGACGACGCCGATGACGAGGAACACCGCCAGCACGATCAGCTCGCCGATCAGCATCAGCTTGTTGATCCGCGCGGTGAACTCGATGCCCAGGTAGTTGACGACGGTGTTGAGCACGACGAAGCCGACCAGCCACACCCACACCGGGATGCTGCTGACGATGGCGTTCATGGCGACGCCGGCGATCAGGTACAGCAGACCGGGCACCAGCACGTAGTCCAGCAGGATCATCCAGCCGGCGATGAACCCGACCGGCTGCGCGATGCCGCGGCCGGCGTAGGTGTACACCGAACCGGCCATCGGAAAGGCCCGGGACATCTGCGAGTACGAGGCGGCGGTGAACGCCATGGCCAGACCGCCGACGGCGTAAGCCAGCGCGATCATGCCGCCGGAGGCCTGGAAGACGCTGCCGAAGATGCCGAACGGCGCGATCGGGACCATGAACACCAGGCCGTAGACCAGCAGGTCGGTGAAGCTCAGCGAGCGCTTCAGCTCCTGGTGGTACCCGAACGCCTCGACGCTCGGGGTGTCCCCGCCGGGGCTGACGGCCGGTGGCCGGGTGGTGCGGGGGTCGGTCACGAGGACTCCTCTCTCCTGCCGGCCCTCGGCCGGACGGGGTGGAGAGTAGGACGGATTTGTTTCCAGGTGGAAACTCGTTCGTCCGGCGGTCAGCCGGCGGCCACCTCGGTGAAGGACAGCCCGTCCGCGCGCGCGAGCCGCGGCGGTGGGGGAGCGGGCGGCGGCGCACCGCCGGCCGACAGCAGCGCGCAGGCCAGCCGGACGCCGTCGTAGAGCCCTCGGGCGTAGGCGCAGACGACCGGGGCGTCGGCTCCGACCCGGCGGGCGTGCCGTTCCTGCAGCGCCAGCTGCCCCTCGTCGGCGGACGTCGGGGAGGCGACGAAGGACGGCATCGTGGCGTACAGCTCCCCGGTGGCGTCCCCGCCCAGCGCGTAGAGCCCGTTCTCCTCCAGCGCACCGGACAGCCGCACCACCCGGCGGTCCAGGCCGGCGCGGGCGAACTCCCGGTGGAACAGCACGAGGTCCCGGCCCACCAGGCTGAGCAGGACGGCGTCCGCGCGGCTGCGGACGACGAGGTCCAGCAGCGGGCCGGGGTCCCCGGGACCGAAGGGCACCAGCGCCTCGCCGACGACCTGGGCGCCCAGTCCGGTCAGCGTCGTGCGGGCGGCCCGGTGCACCGCGCGCGGCCAGACGTAGTCGGTGCCCAGCAGCACCCAGCGGGTGGCCCGGCGGCGGGTGACCAGCCAGGCCAGCGCGGCGGCGTGCTGGGCGTGCGGGCCCAAGCCGGTCCGCCGCACGCCGGGCAGACTGCGCCCGCCCTCGTGCGGCGGGGTGAACACGTAGGTGCCCCGGCCGGCCCAGGCCCGGGCGAGCGAGCGGTGCACGTCGCTGGTGTGGAAGCCGACGAGGCTGTCGAAGATCCCGGCCTCGCGCAGCGCGAGCGCCTCGGCGGCGACGACGTCCGGCGCGCGACCGGAGTCCACCGGCACCAGCTCGACCCGCCGTCCGGACACCTCACCGGCCTCGGTGCACTCCTCGGCGGCCAGCGCGGCGAGGTCCAGCGCCGAGGGCGCGGTCAGCGCGAGCGGCCCGGACAGCGGCACGGCCAGGCCGATCCGGACGGCGTCGGGTGCGGGACCGGAGACGAGGACGTCCCAGGGGTCCCGCAGCGGAGCCGGGTCGCCGCGCACGCGGTTCAGTATCGTCAGCCGCATGCCGGGGCGAGAGGTCGACACCGTCGTCGCTCCCCGCGCGGACCTCGTCGAGCTGCTCACCGCCACCTCCCGGCGGGTCTCCCGCCTGGTGGGCCAGGCGCTCGCCGAGGACGGCGGCACGCTGGACGGTTACCGCGTGCTCCGGCTGCTGGCGGCCGGGCCGGGGCGCACGATGGGCCAGCTGGTCGCCACGCTGCACCTGCCGGGACCCACCGCCACCCGGGTGGTCGACGGCCTCGTGGACGCCGCCCTCGCCTACCGGCTGCCCGACCCCGCCGACCGGCGCCGGGTGGTCGTTCACGCCTCGGCGCTCGGGCGCACCCGGCTGGCGCGGTGGGAGGGGCTGGTCGCGGCCCAGCAGGCGGCGCTGGCCCGGTCGCTGGGCGAGCACCGGGTGACCTCGCTGGTCACGGCCCTCCGCGAGCTGGTCGACGCGCAGGACTGACCGGCCCGGTCCGTGGCGGCCAGGAGAGGGTTGGGCCGGTGTGTTGTGGGGCACACAACTCACCGTGAGTGAGTTCGCCGTCGGTTTCTCCCGCCCCGACCGTCGACCCTGGGCCCAGCCGGCCGACCAGGCCATGTCGTGGCACGCGGTCGAGGCGCACCGCCCGGCTGACGAGCTCGACGGCGAGGTGGAGCTGGCCGTCTGCGGCGCGATCGTGCAGATCTGGGGCACCCAGAGCTGGGACCGGGTGGGCACGGGGCGCTCCGCCTGCGCGGAGTGCCGGCAGCGCACCGCCGCGGCCCTCCGGCACGCCGGCTGACCTCCCGGCGTCAGCAGGCGGCACCGACCGTGGCGTTCGCGCAGGTGTCGTCGTAGGCGGGCAGGTGCGCGGGTCCCGGTACGGCCGCCGTCGTGCTCCGGGTCAGCAGGACGACGGCCACGGTGACGGCGACCGCCACCAGCACCATCGCCACGAGCAGGGCCAGCGCGCGGTGGGTGCCGGCCCAGCCGGCGCCCAGGACGTGGGTGATCGCGGACATCGAGGGTCCCTCCCGGCCGCAGGTGCGGCTCGCTGAGCGGGGTGCGTGTCCCGGTCGGGGACGACCGGCGCAGCACCAGGCTCCGCACCCGGCTGCCCGCGGGCCATACGCACTCGGGCGTATTCCGCCGGTCGCCGCACCGGCCTACCGTCGTCCCCGCCGGCCGGAGGAGGGGCCATGACGACCAGCGAGCTGCACGCCGCGGACGTCGAGGCGCTGGTCCGCGTGCTCGACGATGCGCGCGAGGACGCCGCCGGGGAGGCGATGCCCTGGGCCCTGCTGGAGGGGCTGCTCCGGCTGGTCCCCTGCGACCTGGACGTCTCCTACCAGCACCACGACCACCGGGGCCTGCGCAACCTCTGCATCCAGAGGGTCGGGGACGGCGGCCTGCACGAAGGGCCGGCTGCCCACGAAGGAGGCGGGCCGGACCACCCGTTCTGGCAGTACTGGTGGCACGGGCTGTGTTCCTGGCCCCAGCGCACCGGCGACCTGCACACCGTCATCCAGACCCGGGACTTCTTCCCGACCGAGCAGGCCCGGCTGGCCAGTCCGCTCGGCGACCTCTTGCCGGAGGTGCGCGCGGCGCTGATCGTGTCGCTGCCGGCACCACCCGGTGAGGCCCGGCGCATCTGCTTCATGCGGCACGACGACGCGGACTTCACCGAGCGGGAGCGTCAGATCGCGATGCTGCTGCGGCCGCACCTGCAGGAGATCTGGCTGGACGCCGAGCAGCGCCGAGCCGGCGTCCCCCGGCTGACCACGCGGGAGTGGGAGGTCCTGGCCCTGGCCGCCACCGGGATGCCCTACGCCGTCATCGCCGACCGGTTGTTCATCTCCGTGGGCACGGTGCGCAAGCACATGGAGCACGTGCGGGAGCGGCTGGGCGTGCACAGCGTCCTGTCCGCGGCGGCCATGGCGCTGCCGCACGCGCCGGCCCACCTGCGCGCTAGATCGACTGCTGCGGCTCCGCCGGCCGCTGCTCCGCCCGGGAGGACCGGCGGCCGGTGATCGCCGAGATGCCGGTGATCTCACGGCCGACGATGAGCGCCTGCACGTGGTCGGTGCCCTCGAAGGTGTAGATCGCCTCGATGTCGGCGTGGTGCCGGGCGATGTGGTGCTCGAGCAGGATGCCGTCGCCACCGAAGAGGTCGCGGGCGTCGGCCACGATCGCCCGGGCCTTCTTGCAGTTGTTCATCTTCGCCATCGACGCCATGGCCGCGGTCATCCGGCCCTCGTCGGCCAGCTTGGACAGCCGCCAGGACAGCAGCCGCATGCTGGTGATCTCGGCGAGCATCCGGGCCAGCTTCTCCTGCACCAGCTGGTAGCCGGCGATCGGCTGGCCGAACTGCTCCCGCTGCAGGGTGTGCTGCAGCGCCAGGTCGTAGGCGGCCTCGGCGATGCCCAGCGCGCGCCACGCGACGGTGTACCGGGTGCGGTCCAGCACCACCGAGACGTCCTTGAACGAGGAGCAGTTGGCCAGCTTGTTCTCCGCCGGCACCCGGACGTCGGTCAGCGTGATCTCGGCCTGCCACACCGCACGCAGCGCCGTCTTGCCGGTCATCCGGGTCGCGGTCCAGCCGATCGACCCCTTCGGGACGACGTAGCCACCGACGTTGCCGTCCTCACCGCGGGCCCAGATGAGCACCAGGTCGGCGATGGTGCCGTTGCCGATCCACTTCTTCGCGCCGTTGAGCACGTAGGAGTCGCCGTCCCGCCGGGCGGAGGTGGACAACGCCACGGCGTCCGACCCGTGCTCGGGCTCGGTCAGGCCGAAGGCGCCGATCTTCTCCATCCGGGCCATCTCCGGCAGCCACCGCTGGCGCTGCTCCTCGTTCCCGAGCAGCGCGATGGACTGCATGGCCAGGAAGCTGTGCACCCCGTAGAAGGTGCCCAGGCTGCCGTCGGCCCGGGCCCACTCGGCGGCGACCAGGCCCGCGGCGACGGCGCTCATGCCGGGGGAGCCGTAGCCCTCCACGGTGCCGCCGGCGATGCCCAGCTCGGCCATCTTCGGGATCAGCTGAGCGGGGAACTCGGCCCGCTCCCAGAAGTCGTTGATGATCGGGGTGACCTCGCGCTCGCAGAAGTCGCGAACGCGGTCACGCACCTCGATCTCCGCGGGCTCCAGCAGGTCCTCGAGGGCGTAGAAGTCCGCGGTAGCAGCGTTGCTCACGGATCCGAAGCTACCTGCGGGTCACCCCCGGTGCCGTGTGCTCAGCGCCGCTCGAGGGAGCCCCTCAGGAGGGCTGCCTGCCCAGCGTGCTGCAGGTCGTCGCCGATGACGCTGAGCAGCCGGACGCCGAGGGTCACCGGCGGGTCCCACCGCCGGTCGACGACGCGGTCGAGGTCGGCCGCGGTCAGCGTCCGGACGAACTCGGCGGTCCGGCGGTGCACGTCCGCGTGGTAGTCCAGGAGCAGCTGGGGGTCAGTGATCTCGGTCCGGCCGACGTCGGAGCTGGTGAAGCCGTAGCCGTGCGCGCTGGGCGGGAAGGGCAGCGCGAACCGGTCCGCCCAGCCGGCCTCGGTGTAGGCCTGCTCGACCCCGGCGACCTCGGCGACGTGGTCGTCCTGCACCCGGGTCAGGTGCCAGACGAGCCAGGCGATGGTGTTCGCGTCGGGGTCCAGTCGCACGGTGAGCAGCGCGGGGTCGATCCCGTCGAGGGCTCCGCGGACGGACTCCTCGACGTTGTCGAAGGCGGTCAGCAGCAGGTCCCGGATCTCCATGCCGGGCCGCTACCCGTCGGCCGCACCGCGTCAACCCCGCGCCGTCGGCTCGGGTGCCCGGGTGGGGTCAGTCGGTGCCCTCGTCGTCGCTGGCCGCCTCGAGCTCCTCGACCTGCTCGGGGGTGGCCTGCTCGAGTGCGATGTCGCGGGGCTGCGGCTCGCCGTCCGGCGGTGTCGTCATGACCCCACCCTGCCCCACCGGCCGGCTCAGGACAGGGTGATCACGCCGGTCACCAGCAGCGCCGTGGCCGCGACCAGCAGGACGACGACCAGCGCCAGCAGCACCATCGGGACGACCACCCAGCGGCGCTTGAACCGGAACCGGCGTTGCTTGGCCGCCGCCCGCCGCTCCCGCCGGGGCAGCGGTGGCTCGTGCCGGCGCTCGTTCGCCTCCTTCACCTGGTCGCGGGCGTCCCGGACGGCGGTGCCCAGCGCGGCCTTGGACGACGACGCCAGGGAGAGCAGGTCGGCGAGGTCGAAGCGCACGACGTCCCCACCGGCGGGGCTGCGGATGCCCCGCCGCGGGCGGGCCCGACCCGACGTCCGGGACCGGGGACCGGCGGCCACCGCGGCGAGCTGCTCGCGGGTCCGGGCCGCCGACGTCCGGGCGGCCGGGTCCTTGGTCAGCAGCCCGCGCAGCACCGGCTCCAGCGGGCCGGCAGCGACCATCGGTGCGGGTTGCTCGCCCACCACGGCCAGCAGGGTGGCCATCGGGGTGTCCCGGTCGAAGGGGCTGTGCCCCTCGACGGCCGCGTACAGCGTCGCGCCCAGCGACCACAGGTCGACGGCGGGGGTCGGTGGCCGGCCGTTGGCGCGCTCCGGCGCCATGTAGGCGGGGGAGCCGAGCACCGCGCCGTCGGTGGTGAGGGAGGAGTCCTCGGTGGTGGTGGCGATGCCGAAGTCGGTGAGGCAGGCGTGGCCGTCCTCGTCCACCAGCACGTTGCCCGGCTTCACGTCGCGGTGCAGGACGCCGGCGGCGTGGGCCACCTCGATGGCCGACAGCACGTCCAGGCCGATCCGGGCCACCTCGGCGGGGGAGAGCGGCCCGTCCTCCTCCAGGATGCGCTGCAGACTGCGCGACCGGACGTGCTCCATCACCAGCCACGGGCGGCCGTCCTCCTCCACGACGTCGTGGATGGCGACGACGTGCGGGTTCTCCAGCCGGGCCGCGGCGCGCGCCTCGCGGAGCGTGCGCTCCCGGAGGACGGCACGCTCGGCGTCGTCGAGGTACAGCGGGTAGCTGATCTCCTTCAGCGCGACCTCGCGCTGCAGCACGCGGTCGTTGGCCAGCCAGACGACGCCCATGCCGCCGCGGCCGAGCTCGCCGGCGATCTCGTACCGGCCGCCGACCACCCGTGCGCCTGCCTGTGGATCGATCACGGCAGTGGTCCTTCCCTGGCCCGGAGACGCGCAAGCACAGGGCCTGCGGCAGCCTCAGCATGCCCCGAGTGCGGCGCCGGGCGGTAGGTTCCCCGAGCGTCCGTCCCGGCAGGAGGCCCGTGTTCTTCTTCCTCTCCCGGCTCGCCCGGCTGGTGGGCAGCCGGTTGCACGGCTGGCGGTTGCCGCTGCTGGTCATCGTGCTCGTCTTCCTGACCAGCTGGCTGGCGATGGCCCTGGTGGAGCCGGCCGACAGCACGATCGCCGAGCCGGCGAACTACTGGTGGTACTTCGTCGTCACCGCCGCGACGGTCGGCTACGGCGACTTCTTCCCGGTGTCGGCCGCAGGTCACGTCGTCGGCACCTACGTCATCGTCGGCGGGATCGTCACGCTGACACTGCTGTTCACCCGGCTGGCCGACTACCTGCAGTCGGCTCGAGGGCGGCGCCGGAGGGGTGTGAGTGCACTGCAGTTGACCGACCACGTCGTCGTCCTGGGGTACGTGCCGGGGCGGACCGAGCGGATGCTCACCGAGCTGCACGCGGAGAACGCGACGCCGATCGCGCTGTGCGCCTGGGACGACGTCCCGGAGAACCCGGTGCCCGAGGACCCGGTCGTCTCCTTCGTCCGCGGCGACCTCGCCCACGCCGACGTCATGGACCGGGCGTGCGTCGGCCGGGCCCGGACGGTCATCGTCGACGGCCGCGACGACAACGAGACCCTGGCGATCGCGGTCGCCGTGGAGCACGCCAACCCGGGGGTGCACACCGTCGCGGCGCTGCGCGACCTGGGCCGGCGGGACAACCTGCGCTACGTCAACCCGGGGATCGCCTGCGTGCAGTGGCACATGCCCTCCCTGATCACCGAGGAGGCGCTGGACCCGGGGATCACCGAGGTCTACAGCGACCTGATGAGCAGTGGCGGCGGCGGCAACACCTACTCGGTGCGGCTGCCTGCCGGGCACGGGTTCAGCGCGTTCGGGGACTGCCAGCAGCACCTGGGGCGCACGTTCGGGGCGACCGTGCTCGCCGTCCGCACGGCCGAGGGCCTCCTGCTGAGCCCCGGCTGGGACACCCCGCTCCCGGAGGGGACGACGCTGTACTACGTCGCCCGCTCGCGCATCGCCGACGGGGGGCTGCTCGCGGCCCGGTGAGCCGACGCGTCCGCCGGGAGCATGGTGCTCAGCATCCGGGCGGTCATCTCCACCACCGGGAGGAAGCGGACCAGGGTGCGCGGCTGGGCGCGGACGGACAGGCCGCAGAGCGTGCCGAAGAGGGTGCCCTCGCGGGTGACCAGCGGGACGCCGATGTAGGCGGCGACCCGGTGCGGCAGGCCGGTCTCCAGGTCGCGGTAGGCCGGGGTCGCGGCGGTGACCGTGGCGACCCGCGGACCCTGCCCGCTGACCATGGAGTGGCAGAAGCTGCGGTCCCAGGAGATCGAGATGCCCGGCGGCAGGATCTCCGCGGGATGGGAGTGCAGCACCACCTGCAACGGCTCCAGGACCTCGGTCACCAGCCAGACGTCGAGCCCGACGGTGCGGTGGAGGAAGGCGAGCGAGGCACGAGCGGCGGACGTCCAGTCCTCGAAGGGGACGACGTCGTCCACGAGGATGGTGGTGCTCATGCGGACAGTTACGCCGGTGTCGTTCTGCTCGTCAATCACTGCGCCCGCTGTAGATCCGGTACTGCCGCGATCCAGCCCCTCCGTGGTCGGTCCGCCACCGCACGTGTTCGGAGGGTGAGACGGGTGGGGCCGGTGGGACCGGGCCGGGCGGGAGCTCATCGCCGGTCGAACCGGGTCACCCGGTCCGGCTCGGCGGTGAAGGGGTTGGCCCACTCGGACGTGGCGCCGGTGATCGGCTGGGCGTCGGTGACCACCGTGAAGGGGCTGCCCGGGTAGACGGCCAGCACGCGGGAGCTGGAGGCCAGCTCCACCGTGTGCTCGAGCAGCTCGCCACGGCGGAGCTGCTGGGTCGTCCGCCTCCCGCGCAGCTCCTCACCGACCTCCGCCCGCCACTGCGCGCCGTCGTGGGTGAAGTCGATGGCCTGCACCCGGTCGGCGGGTGCGGCGGGCTCGCAGCCGGCGAACTCGGCGAGGGCGTCGTAGAGCCGTTCCGCCTGCTCGTCGTCGCTGGCCCGGGGGACGAAGAAGGCGACCATGCCGGGATCGTCGCAGCCGGTACCGACAGTCAGCCCAGCCGGCGCCGGAGCAGCTCGTCCTCCCGGCGCAGCACCACCGCGACGAGCTCGCTGACCGCCCCCTCGGCCTGCCGCCCGATCAGCGGTGCGTCCACCTTCGCCGTCCCGGTGACGGTCGACCGGGTGCCGCCCTCGGCCGGGGTGAGCAGCCGCTCGCCGGTGACCTGGACCGTCCGGCCGAACACCTCGGCCTGCACGTCGAGCGCGCCGCGGTGCCCGGCGCCGTCCGGCGTCCAGGTGGTGCGCTCGACGACGGAGACCGACGAGCCGACGAACCGGGCGAAGACCGTGGGGATGCCCGCGGTCGGGGCGGCGAGCCGGACGGTGCTGACCGGTCCGGCCACCGTCACCTCCTCGGCCTGCCCGCCGAGGGCCGCGGCGCGGTCCCGGAGGAAGGCCTCGTCGGTGAGCAGGGCGAGCACGGCGTCCGGCGGGGCGGGGTAGGACGCGGAGAAGTCGATGGCCACGCCCCCATCCTCGCTGCCGCACGCCATTGGCGCGGCGCCGGAGGCGACCCCGGGATCCCGAGGTCGCCCCGGCGCCGGTCAGACGTGGATCAGGGGTTGAAGCTGACGTGGACGTGGTCCATGTGGTTGGCGGTGGGTGATCCGCGGTCCTCCATGGCCGTCCAACCGGAGCCGCCGATCATGAAGATCCGCTGCTTCCAGATGACGTAGTCGACCTTCATCCGGGCGGCGTTGTCGATCACGTACTGGGCGACGGCGTTGCCCTTGGCCCCGTCGCTGTAGACCATGAAGTCGGCGGCGAGCTGCTGGGTCGGGGAGTGGCCGGGTCGGGTCAGGACGGTCGAGACGCCGAACCTGGCGACGACGTCGGCGACCACCGGGCGGACGTGCGGCGCCCAGGCGCTGTAGGCG
>NZ_SJEW01000069.1 GCF_005930475.1 Modestobacter altitudinis | reverse complement strand
CGGGTGGCAGCTGGGCGGGCCGGTCGCCGTCCGGGCGCTGCTGGCGGTGGCGCTGCCGGTGGCGGCCGGGGTGCTGTGGAGCCAGTTCGCTGCGCCGCGGGCGGCCCACCCGTCGGTGGCCGGCCGGCTCGCCGTCCAGGTGCTGGTCTTCGGGGCCGCCGCCGTGCTGCTTGCCTGGGGGGCCGCGCCGTGCTGGGGTGCGGCCTTCGCGGTCGTCGTCGCGGCGAACCTCGTCGCTGCCGCCGTCCTCCCGTCCGTCGGGTCGCACACTGCCTGAGCTGCGTCTCTAGGCTGCGCGCATGGCCGACTCCCTGCGCGACGCGCTGCGCGCCCCGGCGCCGCCCGTCCAGCTCTCCCGGCTGGACCCCCGGGCCACCCCGCTGGCGCCCGGGTCCAAGGAGCGCACCCGCGACGTGATGCTGGCCGAGGGGGAGAAGCTGGCCGAGCTGCAGGAGCGGCTGTACGCCGAGGGCGCCACCGGTGGCCGGCGGCGGGTGCTGCTCCTGCTGCAGGGCATGGACACCAGCGGCAAGGGCGGGGTGGTGTCGCACGTCGTCGGCGCCGTCTCGCCGCAGGGGGTCGAGGTCACCGCCTTCAAGAGGCCCACCCCCGAGGAGCTGCGGCACTCCTTCCTGTGGCGGGTCCGCCGCGCAGTGCCCGGGCCGGGGATCATCGGGGTGTTCGACCGCTCGCACTACGAGGACGTGCTGATCGGCCGGGTCCGCGAGCTGGCCGCCCCCGACGTCATCGAGCGTCGCTACGCCGAGATCGTCCGGTTCGAGCGGCAGCTGGCCGACGACGACGTCACCCTGGTGAAGTGCTTCCTGCACATCTCGCCGTGGGAGCAGAAGGAACGGCTGCTGGCCCGGCTCGACGACTCGGCCAAGCGGTGGAAGTTCAACCCCGGCGACCTGGACGAGCGGGCGCTCTGGCCGGCCTACCAGCGCGCCTACGAGATCGCGCTGGAGCGGACGAGCACCCCGGCCAACCCGTGGTACGTCGTCCCCAGCGACCGGAAGTGGTACCGGAACTGGGCGGTGGGCCGGCTGCTGCTGGAGACGCTGACCGAGCTGGACCCGCGGCTGCCCGAGCCCACCTACGACGTGGCCGAGCAGCGGGACCGGCTGATCGAGGAGCACCCGATCAGCTGACCGGGGTCACCTCGCGGGCGGCCCGTCCCCGGCGCACCCGGGCGTCCAGCGCCTCGGTGAACAGCCAGCCGGCGATCAGCACGAAGTGCAGCAGGAACAGCCAGAAGGACACCGCGGCGACCCCGCCGACGACGGTGAGCCCGCCGAAGGGCGCGCCGAGGTCCAGCGGCAGGGACAGGAAGACCACGAACCCCTGCAGGAAGCCCGACAGCGAGGCCGCGGTGAACAGCGCACCGACGACGACGGCGCCCCACCGCAGCCGACCGGCCGCGACCACCCGGAACACCCAGATCAGCGGCACCGTCAGCGCTGCCAGCACCGAGTAGTAGCCGAGCGCGAACCCGCCCAGCGTCGGGCCGAGACCGGGTCGGTCGGCGAGCTCGGCGAGCAGCCGGCCGACCAGCAGCAGCGGGTACAGCAGCAGCGGTGCCAGCAGCAGCAGCGGCAGCGAGGCCAGCCGCCCGCGCCAGGCGGTGAACCGGTCGGTCGCCGGGCTGAACCGCAGCAGCGCCCGGCGGATGCCCTCGCCGTAGAGCGAGATCGGCAGCAGGGTCAGCACCGCCTGCAGCACGCTCAGGGAGGTGCCCGCCTCGGCCAGCCGGGCGAGCGCGTCCGGGGCGCCGAGCTGGTCGGGGAGCACCTCGCCGAGCCGGGCGCTGAGGTCGCGGACGGTCGCCGGGCTGGTGAGCCAGCTGGTCAGCGCCAGGGACAGCACCAGCGCTGGGACGACGGCGATCCCGGCGTAGAAGGTGAGACCGGCGGCGATCAGTGCGGTGTCCCGGCCGGTCAGCCGGTCGCGGATCGTCACCAGCAGGCCGCGCGCCTCCTCCACCACCCGCACCAGGGCAGTCTGACCAGGCTCCGGTCGGTCCGGCTCGTCGGACCGGTGGGCGGTGCTCAGGCGTTCGTGCCGACCAGCAGCATGTAACCGAAGATCACCAGGATGATCAGCACCACGACGCTGATGACGATGAGCCGGAACCGGTTCCTCGGCACCTGCTGGTGCGCACGGTGGTCGTCTCGATGCGGGGTGCTCATCTGCTCTCCTGGGATCTCCGCGGCCTGGTCCGGCTCGCCTGGTCCTCCGGTGCCCACTTCTGCCAGGCTCACCCCTCCGCGCCGAGCAGGTGCTGGGCCGCGGCGAAGCCACCGAGGCCGCTGACCGCCCCGCCGCGCACCGTCCCCCCGGAGGAGGCGGCCACCACCCGCGGGTGCGGCGTCGCCACGCCCCAGGTGCCCGCCTGCTCCGGCTCGTCGGCGACCGGCCAGGACAGGTCGCCGTGGAAGATGTGCCCGCCCGGCATCGCCAGCGCTGCCTCCACGTCCAGCGGGGACGACGCCTGCAGGCAGGGCCGGCCGTCGGCGTCGAGCGCGAGACAGCCGGCCAGCGGCTCGGTCAGGTGCGCGTCCAGCTGGGCCACCACCCGGCGCACCGCCTCCTCGCGGGTGCCCACCGGGTCGGCGGCGTACAGCTCGGCGGGGGTGTGCAGGCCGAACAGGGTCAGCGTCGACAGCCCCGTGCCGCCCACGATCGAGGGATCGGTCAGCGAGTGGCAGTACACCTCGAACGGGATGACGTCGGGCAACCGCCCGCCGGCGGCCTGGGCGTACGCGGCGTCGATCTGCGAGGCCGCCTCGTCGACGTGCAGCGTCCCGCTGAACACCCGCCGGGCATCGGCGCCGGAGCGCAGACCGGGCAGCCGCTGCAGCACCATGTTGACCTTCAGCTGGGAGCCCGACGGCCGGACCGGCGACGGCGCGCCGAGCAGGTCGTCGAGCACCGCCGGGGCGGCGCCGCTCACCGCGTACCCGGCGTCCGCGGCGCGCGCCGTCCCCGCGTCGTCGGTCCAGTGCACCGTGACGCCGTCGGGACGGGCCTCCAGCGCGGTCACGGTGGCGCCGGTGACCAGCTCGGCCCCCGCCGCCCGGGCGGCGGTGGCCAGCGCGCCGCTGACCGCACCCATGCCGCCCACCGGCACCCGCCAGCGGCCGGTCCCGTTGCCGACCAGGTGGTACAGGAAGCAGCGGCCGGCGAGCCCGTCCGCAGCGTGCACGTCGGCGAAGGTGCCGATCAGGCCGTCGGTGAGCGCCACGCCGCGGACGTCGTCGTCGGCGAGGTGGTCGGCGACGACGTCGGCCAGCGGCCGCTCGCGCAGGTCGTGCCAGATGCCGGGGTCGCGCAGCCGGCCCTCGAGCTCCGCGGGGGAGGGCAGCGGTCGGGTCAGCGTCGGCGCCAGGTCCTCGGCCAGGGTGGTCAGCCGGGCGTAGAACCGCTGCCAGCCGGCCAGCTCGTCGTCCGAGCCGGTCAGTGCGCGGAAGGACGCCGCGGTCTCCGGTCCCTCGTCCCGCTCGACCAGCAGCCCCCGGTACGAGCCCTGCCGGAGGACCGGGGTGTACGAGGCGACCGACCGGTCCAGCAGGGTCAGCGGCAGCGCCAGGTCGGACACGATCCGGTCCGGCAGCAGGCTGACCAGGTAGGAGTACGCCGACAGCCGGACGTCGACGCCGGGGAAGACCTGCTGGCTGATCGCGGCGCCGCCGAGCACGTCCCGGCGCTCGAGCACCAGCACCGACCAGCCGGCCCGGGCCAGGTAGGCGGCGGCGGTCAGCCCGTTGTGCCCACCGCCGACGACCACCACGTCGTACCGCGCGGCGGTCATGCGAGCACCCCGGCGGCGGAGGACGGGTCGGCGGTCAGCTCCGGGACGACCGGGTCGTCCCACGCGGCGGGGGTGAGAGGGGGCACGTCCTGATCATGCAGGGGCGTGCACCTGCTGGAGCAACCCCCAGACGAACGCGGCGCGGGTGCCGTCGGGCAGGCGCACCTCCCAGCGGGGCGGCACGCCGGGGTCGACTCCCGCCGCACCGGGGAGCGCCGCGACGTCGGCGACCACGTGCTCCCAGACGAGCAGCCCCGCGGACGCCGGGGGGACCGGTGAACCCGGGGCGCGGACCAGCTGCTCGGCCAGCACGGACCCGCCCGGGTCGGCCAGCACCTCCCACAGCAGGTGCGGCCACAGCGGCAGCGGCCACCGGTGGACGGCGAGCGTCAGGTCGCCGGTGCGAGCCTCGTCACGTCGTGCCGGTGGCCCCAGGACGGCGGTGTGCAGCGACAGGCCGCGCGGTCCGCGCGGAGCGTGCCGGAGGGACTGCCAGCGGCGGTGCGCCGCGCGGGCCTCGGCGCGGTCGGCGCCCAGCCGGGTGAGCGCGTCGGCGACCAGGTCAGGTCGCGTGTCGGCCATCCGGCGCAGGAGGACGAGACAGAACTCCCGCCGCGCCAACCCCCGCACCCGGCGAGCCTGTCACGCCCTGTGAGCGTGTCGGAGCACACGCCAGGAGTTTCTGCACAAATTGCGAGGAGGCGTTTGTCATCAGTCCATGACGCACGTACGGTCGGCGACGGTCCGAACGGGCAGCTCAGCCACCGCCACGGTGGCGACCGCCAGGACCGCCGCCGAACCACAGCGGCTCGCAGCGACACCCGCGAGCCCGTGGACCGGGGACCCACCGCAGCACTGGGGTGAAGCACCACGCCGTCCGCATCCGGGCGCGAGGTGCCGGGCGTCTTCCCTCCCGAACCCGTCAGCTAACTCGGTAGGCGGCAGGTGGAAGAAAGGACACACCCGCCGAACATGGCGAGTACGCACCGCTCTGCCCGTCGTGGCCTCACCGGCCGTCGGGTCCTCCTCACCCTCGTCGCCGCCGGCGGCGTCGCGCTCGCTCCGCTGCCGGCGCTCGCCGCACCGGAGCAGCCCACCACCTCCCAGGAGGCCGCGGCCCTCGTCGCGGCCCGGGGTCACGACCTCGAGGTCGTGACCGAGCAGTTCAACGACGCCCGGGAGGCGCTGACCACCAAGCAGGCGGAGGCCGAGCAGGCCCGCCAGCAGGTGCAGGCCGCCGAGGCCGCCGTCGCCACCGCCCGCGACCAGGTCCGCCAGGTGGCGCGCAGCGCCTACACCGGCGACCAGCTCAGCACCCTGCAGGCGATGCTGAGCAGCACGTCCGCCGACGAGATGCTCGACCGGGTCGGCACCCTCGGCACGATCGCCGACCACAACAACGAGGTGCTCGGCGCCGCGCAGGACGCCACCGAGCAGGCCGACGCCGCCGAGGCCGCCGCCACGAAGGCGACCACGGACGCGCAGACGCTGGTCGACCAGGTCGCCGCCCAGCAGGCCGACCTCGACAGCCAGATCGCCGAGTACAAGGCGCAGTACGACCGGCTCTCCGCGGAGGAGAAGGCGCGGGCCGAGGCCGCGGCTGCTGCCGCAGCGCGGGCCGCTGCCGCCGACGCCGCGGCGCGGGCCAGCCAGGCCGCGTCCCGGGCGGACCGGACCCAGTCCGGCTCCGCCAGCAGCAGCTCTGCCGGCAGCAGCTCTGCCGGCAGCAGCTCCACCGGCTCGTCGAGCTCCTCGACCGCGCCGGCCGCACCGGCTGCCGCGGCCCCGGCCGCGGCCCCGGCTGCGGCCGGTGGTGCCGCGGCCACCGCGGTCAGCACCGCGCTGGCCCAGCAGGGCGACCCCTACGTCTGGGCGGCTGCCGGCCCGAGCTCGTTCGACTGCTCCGGGCTGGTCCAGTACGCCTACGCCGCCGCCGGGATCTCGCTGCCGCACTCCAGCAGCGCCCAGGCCCGGATGGGCACGGCCGTGACCCGCGCCCAGTTGCAGCCCGGCGACCTCATCGCCTTCTACTCCCCGGTCAGCCACATCGGCATCTACATCGGCAACGGCCAGATGGTCCACGCGCCGACGTCCGGGGACGTGGTCAAGGTCGCCAGCATCGACGTCATGGGCAGCATCACCGCCATGCGCCGGCTGGGCTGACGAAGCACCCGCACGCCACCTCGGTGCCCCGGCTGCCTCACGGCGGCCGGGGCACCGTCGTGTCCGGGGCGTGCGCCGGGCTCCACAGCTCCGGGCGGCACGATGACCTGGCCGTCCGCACCGACCGGAGGAACGCCGTGCCCGCATCCCTGACCGACCCGCGCACCGTCGCGCGGGTGTTCCGCGCCGTCGCCGTCGCCGAGGCGGTGTCCTGGGTCCTGCTGCTCGCCGGGATGTTCGTCAAGTGGGTGCTGCGCACCTCCGAGCTCGGCGTCCAGCTGGCCGGCCCCGTCCACGGCGCGGTCTTCGTGGCCTACGTCCTGGTCAGCCTGACGGCGTGGCGGGTGCTGCGCTGGTCGCCGCGCACCGCGCTGCTGGCCCTGGTCGCCTCGGTCCCGCCGCTGTGCACGGTGGTGTTCGAGCGCTGGGCCCGGCGCACCGGCCGGCTGCCGGTCGACGCGCCCGCGGCGGCCGCTGGCTAGCCTCCGCGCATGGTCGAACCGGTCCTGCCCTCCACCGCGCGCACGCTGCTGGCCCGCACCGCCCGGGTGCAGCGGGACGGCCGGGCGCCCAGCCTGGTCGCCGGCGTGGTCCGCGACGGCGGCCTCGCCTGGTCCACCGGCCGGGGCGACGTCGCCGAGCCGCACACCGACGTCCAGTACCGGATCGGCTCCATCAGCAAGACGGTCACCGCCGTGGCGGTGATGCGGCTGCGCGACGAGGGCCGGCTGGGGCTGGACGACCCGGTGGAGCGGCACGTCCCGGGCACCCCGCTGGGCGAGCGCACCGTCGGTCAGCTGCTCTCCCACCTCGCCGGCGCCACGTCGGAGAGCCCCGGCGGCTGGTGGGAGCGGGTGCCCGGTGGGTCGCTGGAGGAGCTGCAGCTGACCGGCGAGGACGTCGTGCTCGGCGCCGCCCGCCGGTTCCACTACTCCAACCTCGGCTACGGGCTGCTCGGTGAGCTGGTGGCGCGGCACCGCGGCCGACCGTGGGCCGACGTCGTCCGCGACGAGGTCCTCGCGCCGCTGGGCATGACCCGGACCAGCCCGCGGCCCACCGGTCCCGCGGCGCAGGGGTCGGCCGTGCACCCGTGGGCCGACGTCGTCCTGCCCGAGCCCGAGCACGACGCGGGCGTGATGGCCGCCGCCGGCCAGCTCTGGGCGACGCTGACGGACCTGGGCCGGTTCGCCGCCTTCCTGCTCGACGACACCGCGGACGTGCTGTCGTCGGCGACGCTGGAGGAGATGACCGTGCCGGCCGGCGTCGACCCCTCCGTCCCCGGCTGGTCGGCCTACGGGCTCGGGGTGCAGGTGCTGCGGGTGGACGGGGCGGTCCTGGTCGGGCACGGCGGCTCGATGCCCGGCTTCCTCGCCGGGGTGTTCGTCGACCGGGCCGAGCAGACCGGCGCCGTCTCGCTGGCCAACACCACCAGCGGGCTCGACCCGCTGGTGCCCGGGCTGCTGGCGGACCTGCGCGCCGCCGAGCCGCGGGTGGTGGCGGCCTGGGCGCCGTCCCCGCCGCCGGTGTCCCTGGACCTGCTCGGCACCTGGTTCTGGGGGCCGACGCCGCACGTGCTGCGCGCCCAGGCCGGAGGGCTGCTGCACCTGGGTCCGCTGCCGGGGCGCAGCGGCCGGGCCAGCCGGTTCACCGCGCGCGAGGACGGCACCTTCGTGGGACTGGACGGCTACTACGCCGGGGAGACGCTGCGGATCGCGCCGGACCACCTGGAGCTGGCGACGTTCGTCCTCACCCGCACGCCCTACGACCCCGACGCCCCGGTGCCCGGCGGCGTCGACGACCGGGGCTGGCAGTGACTGCCTACCGGAAGGCGTCCATCGTGGTCTTCACGACCACGGCGTAGGCCAGGTGCGGGACGACGTCGCTGACCCAGTCCGTCGTCGACCAGGTGCGCGGGTCGGTGATGCCCAGGACGGTCATCGGGCCGTTGGAGGCGATCAGCACGCCGACCGTGGTCAACGCCGTCCCGACCAGCGGCTGGCTCCGGAACCCGGTGGCACGGACCAGCCCGGTCAGCACCCCCACGCCGATCCCGGCGACCAGCCCGGTGAGCGGCCCCAGCCCCTGCACCCGGTTGGACCGCTCCTCCTCGTCCCCGGGGATCTGCACGTGCACCTTCTCGGCGAGCGCCTCGACGGTCTGCTCCGGGGTGGAGCTGGTGCCGCGACCGCGGCCGACCATGTCCAGGTAGGTGACGGCGTTCAGCGCCGTCGTGCCCGCAGCACCGGCGGCCGCGCCGCGCAGCACCCAGCCCAGCGTGCTGATGCCCGTGCCCCGCTCCGCCATGGCGCGCGTCCTACCCGGCGCGCACCGGCCGCGAAACGGGTCAGCCCCAGCTCATCCCGCTGCGGGCTGACCAGTACGCCGCCGGTTCCTCCGGCTGCACCCACTCCTCGGCTGCCAGGTCGGCCACCAGGTCGGCCACCAGGTCGCGCGCGGCGGCGTTGCTCTCCAGCTGGGCGACGGTGACCGCGCCGGAGAGCACGACGTCGCACCAGGGCTGGGCCAGCGCGCAGGCCAGGGCCAGGGCGTCCACGCCGACCCCGCGCTCGCGGGCCGCCTCGGCCAGGGGGCTGCCGGCCGCGGTGCCGCGGTCGGTCAGCCGGCCGTTGGCGACGCCCTCCTTCACCACGACCCGCGCCCCGGCCGCGGCGGCCTCGGCCAGCGCCTCGCCCGCGGAGGGCTCGAGCAGGTTCCAGGTCGACTGCACGCTGGTGAACAGCGGTGCGCCGTCGACGGTGAGGGCCAGTCCGCGCCGGACGGCCTCGGCCTGGGCCGGCCCCGACGTCGAGAAGCCCAGCTCGACGCCCGCGGCGCGCAGCCCGGCCATCCGGTGCTGCAGCGGCCGGTCCTCCCACAGCGGGCTGTCGGCGGTCAGCGAGTGGACCTGGTAGAGCCGCAGCCACGGCCCCAGCAGCGCGGTGGACTCGGCCAGCTGGGACTCGTAGGCGGCCGCGCCGTGGTCCTTGACCTCGTGCACGGCGACGTCCCGGCGCCAGTCGCCGACGTACCGGTAGCCCCACTTGCTGGCCACGAACGGCACCGGCTCCGCGGTGCGCAACCAGGAGCCCAGGAACTCCTCGGCCCGGCCGTAGGACCGGGCGGTGTCGACGTGGGCGATGCCCAGCGCCGCCGCGGCGTCCAGCAGCTCGTGGGTCCGCGTCTGCAGGGCGGCGGGGGAGCGGTCCCCGGGCAGGTCGACGTCCCGGCCGAGGGTCAGGTAGGCCGGCCGGCCGGCCGCGGCGAGGCCGAGCCCGAGGCGGGCGCGCGGAGCAGGAGTGGGCACCGGGCCATCCCAGCACGGGGAGCGCCCGGTCGGGCGCGATCGGGGCCGTCGGTCCATGCTGGGCCGGTGGAGGACGTCGACCGGGCTCTGGAGCGGACCATCGACGCCCTGCTCGACGAGCGCCGGGCCGGGACGACGATCTGCCCGTCGGAGGCGGCCCGCGCGGTCGACCCGGACGGCTGGCGGGAGCTGATGCCGGCGGCCCGGGCGGCGGCGGGGCGGCTGGCCGCGAGCGGGGAGGTCGAGGTGACCCAGCGGGGCGAGGTCGTCGACGTCGCCAGCGCCCGCGGGCCGGTGCGGATCCGCCGGCCGCGCTGAGGCCTGCGGCGTCAGGCCTGCCGGGGTTGCCCGTTGGAGGCGGTCAGGCCCCCGTCGACGGGGAGGTTGACCCCGGACACGAAGCGCGCGTCATGGCTGGCCAGGAAGGCGATGACGTCGGCGACCTCTTCCGGGTGGGCGCCGCGTCCCAGCGGGATCCGCTCGGCGAAGGCGCGCTGCAGGTCCTCGTCCTGCTGCACGCCCTCGGTCAGCGGGGTGGTCACCAGGCTGGGGCAGACCGCGTTCACCCGGACCCCCTGGGGCCCGAGCTCCAACGCGAGCGACCGGGTGAGGTTGCTGACCGCGCCCTTCGCCGCGTTGTAGGCGCTCATGTCCCAGTCGCCACCCAGGCCGGAGACGGAGGAGACGTTGACGATGCACCCGCCGGTGCGCAGCAGGTGGGGAAGCGCGGCCCGGCAGCCGAACCAGACGCCGTCCACGTCCACGGACATCACCGCCCGCCAGTCCTCGATCGACGTCTCGAGCAGCGGGCCGGTGGGGGCGACGCCGGCGTTGTTCACCAGGACGTCGAGCCGGCCGAACCGCGCCACCGCGGCCGCGACCATCGACTCCACCTCGTCCTGGACCGACACGTCCACGACGTGGACCAGGGACTCCTCGCCGAGGTCGGCCGCCACCCGGTCGAGCTCGGGCTCGGACGGCCCGGCCAGGACGACCCGGTGCCCGTCGGCCGCGAAGCGCCGGGCGGTCGCCGCCCCGATGCCGGTGCCGGCGCCGGTGACGACCACCACCCGCGGTGCTGTCCCCTGGGTCACTGCGCTCCTCCTGCGGACCGGTGCTGCTGCCTCCCTGCCCGCAGGAGCGGACGTCAACCGCCGACGCGCCCGGGTCAGGCCTCGTCGGCGGCGGCGGTGCCGGCGGCCCGCTCGAGCAGCGGGGTCATCCGGTGGTCGACGAACCGCCGCAGCGCGAGGTTGGTGTCGGTGCGCTGCACGCCGGGGATGGCCAGCACCTGCTCGGTGATCCGCCACAGGTCGTCGGCGTCGACGGCGACCACCTGCACCAGCAGGTCGGCGACCCCGGACAGCCCGATGACCTCGAGCACCTCGGGGATCGCGGCCAGCGCGTCCCCGACGTCGGCGAGGCTGCGCTGCACGACCTGCACCGTCACGTAGGCGCCCAGCCGGTAGCCGAGCGCCTCGGGGCGCACCCGGCGCTCGAAGGGGTCGAGCACGCCGCCGGACTCCAGCCGGGCCAGCCGGGACTGGACGGTGTTGCGGGCCAGGCCGAGGGTCTGGGCGAGGGAGAGCACGGTGGCCCGCGGGTCCGTGGAGAGGGCGAGGAGCAGCCGTGCGTCCGTGGCGTCCAGTCGGTCCGGTACGGCGGGCACGTTGCTCAGTCTGACACGTCGGGAGGGGCCGACATTGGTCATCGTGCGCACCGCCGGGTGAGGGTGTTGCGCAGAACGGCCGCGTGGTGATGTGCTCCTGGCGCGGTTCCGCGTGCCACGATGTGTGAGTGGTGCCACACCCCGGCGCCGCGGAGACGTCCGACGACGGGCGGTCGGTGACCCCGGCACCCGCGAGACGGCAGGAGATCGGCATGAGCACGCTGTCGCAGACCACCGAGGTGGTCGACCCCGTACCCGGGGCCGGCGCCCCCCACCTGCCCGGTCAACCCGACCTGGTGCAGCTGCTCACCCCGGAGGGTGAGCGGGTCGAGCACCCGGACTACTCCCTCGACGTCAGCGACGAGGAGCTGCGTCAGCTGTACCGGGACCTCGCCCTGGTGCGGCGCTGGGACGTCGAGGCCACCGCCCTGCAGCGGCAGGGCGAGCTCGGCATCTGGGCCTCGCTGCTCGGCCAGGAGGCCGCCCAGGTGGGCGCCGGCCGCGCGCTCGGCGAGGACGACATGGCCTTCCGGACCTACCGCGAGCACGGCGTCGCGTGGACCCGGGGCGTCGACCCGCTGCACGTGATGAGCCTGTTCCGCGGGGTCGACCAGGGCGGCTGGGACCCGGTCGCCACCAGGTTCAACCTCTACACGGTCGTGATCGGTGCGCAGACGCTGCACGCCACCGGCTACGCGATGGGGCTGCAGCGCGACAGCGCGGAGAGCGCGACGCTGGCCTTCCTGGGTGACGGCGCCACCAGTCAGGGCGAGGTCAACGAGGCGATGATCTGGGCCGCCACGTTCTCCGCCCCGGTGGTCTTCTTCTGCCAGAACAACCAGTACGCGATCAGCGTGCCGATCGAGCGCCAGTCCCGGGTGCCGCTGTACCAGCGGGCCGCGGGCTTCGGCTTCCCCGGCGTCCGGGTCGACGGCAACGACGTCCTCGCCGTCCTGGCGGTCACCCGGGCGGCGCTGGCCGCCGCGCGGGAGGGTCAGGGGCCGACGTTCATCGAGGCCTTCACCTACCGGATGGGCGCGCACACCACCTCCGACGACCCGACCCGCTACCGGCTGGCCAGCGAGCTGGAGGAGTGGAAGCTGCGCGACCCGATCGCCCGGCTCAAGGCCCACCTGTCCCGCTCCGGCATCGCCGACGCCGGGTTCTTCGCCTCGGTCGACGCCGAGGGCGACGAGCTGGCGGCCCGGATCCGCCGGGGCACGCTGGAGATGGCCGACCCCGCCGGCACCGAGATCTTCGACCACGTCTACGCCGAGCAGACCCCCGAGCTGGCCCGCCAGCGCGAGGAGTTCGTGGCCTACCACGCCAGCTTCGAGGGGGGTCACCAGTGAGCACCGAGACGCTGACCATCGGCAAGGCGCTCAACCTCGGCCTGCGGAAGGCCATGGAGGACGACGCCAAGGTCCTGCTCATGGGCGAGGACATCGGCAAGCTCGGCGGGGTCTTCCGGATCACCGACGGCCTGCAGAAGGACTTCGGCGACGACCGCGTGGTGGACACCCCGCTCGCGGAGGCCGGCATCCTCGGCACCGCCGTCGGGCTGGCCATGCGCGGCTACCGGCCGGTCTGCGAGATCCAGTTCGACGGGTTCGTCTTCCCCGCCTACAACCAGATCGTCACCCAGGTCGCCAAGATCCACGCCCGCTCCAAGGGCCGGCTGCCGATGCCGATCGTCATCCGCATCCCCTTCGGTGGCGGCATCGGCGCGGTCGAGCACCACAGCGAGAGCCCGGAGGCCTACTTCGCACACACCGCGGGCCTCAAGGTGGTCGCCGTCAGCACCCCGTCGGACGCGTACTGGGGCATCCAGCAGGCGATCACGCACCCCGACCCGATCGTCTTCCTGGAGCCGAAGCGGCGGTACTGGGAGAAGGGGCAGGTCGACGTCGACGGCACCCCTGACCCGCTGTTCGCCTCCCGGGTGGTGCGCGGTGGCGAAGACGTGACCGTCCTCGCCTACGGCCCGATGGTGAAGACGGCGCTGCAGGCCGCCCAGGCCGCCGCCGAGGAGGGCCGGTCGCTCGAGGTGATCGACCTGCGCACCGTCTCCCCGCTGGACCTCGCCCCGGTGTTCGACTCGGTCCGCCGGACCGGCCGGTGCGTGGTCGTGCACGAGGCGCCGGTGACCCTGGGGCTGGGGTCGGAGATCGCCGCCCGGGTCACCGAGGAGTGCTTCCACTCCCTGGAGGCGCCGGTGCTGCGGGTGGGCGGCTACGACACGCCCTACCCGCCGTCCAAGCTGGAGGAGGAGTACCTCCCCGACCTCGACCGCGTGCTCGACGCCGTCGACCGATCGCTGGGGTTCTGATGGCCGACCTGCGCCAGTTCAAGCTGCCCGACGTCGGTGAGGGGCTCACCGAGGGGGAGATCCTGTCGTGGCTGGTCGCCGTCGGTGACACCGTCACCGTCAACCAGCCGCTCTGCGAGGTGGAGACGGCCAAGGCCGCCGTGGAGCTGCCCAGCCCGTTCGCCGGGACGGTGACCGAGCTGCTGTACGAGCCGGGGACGACGGTCGACGTCGGCGCCCCGATCATCACCATCGACCTGGGCGGCGAGGGTCCTCCCGCCGCGGCCGAGCCGGCCGGGTCCGGGCTGATCGGGGAGACCAACGCCAACGGCCGCACCGCCGTCCTGGTCGGCTACGGGCCCAAGAGCACCGAGGCGACCCGCCGTCCCCGGCGGAACGGGACCAGCGCGGCCGCCCGGGCGACGGCGCCGCAGGTGCTGCCGGAGGCCGACCACTCCCGGGCGCATCTGCCGCTGCTGGCCACCGCCCCGGACGCGACCGTCAAGCCGGTGCGGCACGGGGGCCTGGAGACCGGCCGCGCCGCCGAGGCGCACGTGAGCACCGAGGACACGCTGCCCGCGCCCACGGCCTCCCCGGTGTCCGGCCGGGGCGCGCTGCGGCCGCTGGCCAAGCCGCCGGTGCGCAAGTACGCCAAGGACCTCGGGGTCGACCTCTCCACGGTGACCGGCAGCGGCCCGGGCGGGGTCATCACCCGCGCCGACGTCGACGCCGCCCTCGCCGCGCCCGCCTCCGCAGAGCGCGCTCTCGCGCGCGAGAGCACGGGTGGTCTCGC
Organism: Modestobacter altitudinis; assembly: GCF_005930475.1. Taxonomy (GTDB): domain Bacteria; phylum Actinomycetota; class Actinomycetes; order Mycobacteriales; family Geodermatophilaceae; genus Modestobacter; species Modestobacter altitudinis. The sequence continues at coordinate 13,230 of NZ_SJEW01000069.1, read as the reverse complement.
GCGCGAGAGTGCAGTCGGGGACCAGCGCATCCCGATCAAGGGGGTGCGCAAGCACACCGCCGCGGCGATGGTGGCCAGTGCCTTCACCGCCCCGCACGTCACCGAGTTCCTCACCGTCGACGTGACCCGGGTGATGAAGCTCCGCGAGCGGCTCGCCGCCCGTCCGGAGTTCGCCGGCGTGAAGGTCAGCCCGCTGCTGTTCGTGGCCAAGGCGGTGCTGCTCGCGGCGCAGCGGCACCCGATGGTGAACAGCTCCTGGGACGAGGCGGCGCAGGAGATCGTCGTCCACGGCGCGGTGAACCTGGGCATCGCGGCGGCCACGCCGCGCGGCCTGGTGGTGCCGAACGTCAAGGACGCCGGCCGGCTGTCGCTGATCGAGCTGGCCGGTGCGCTGGCCGAGCTGACCGCCACCGCGCGGGCCGGGAAGACGCCGCCGGCCGCGATGTCCGGCGGGACGATCACGATCACCAACGTCGGGGTCTTCGGCGTGGACACCGGGACGCCGATCCTGAACCCCGGTGAGTCGGCGATCCTGGCGTTCGGTGCGGTCCGCGAGATGCCGTGGGTGCACAAGGGGAGGATCCGGGTCCGGCAGGTGACCCAGCTGGCGCTCTCCTTCGACCACCGGATCATCGACGGGGAGCTCGGCTCGCGCTTCCTCGCCGACGTCGGCGCGCTGCTGCACGACCCCGGCACGGCGCTCGCCTTCTGAGTCGTCCCGGCGGCCTCCGGGGGGTCAGCGCTCCTCGGGGTCGGCGCCCCGGGCCGCCCGGCCGCCGTCGACGGGGAGCACGACACCGGTGACCCAGGCGGCCTCGTCGGAGAGCAGGAAGCGGACGACCCCGGCGACGTCGCCGACCTGACCGACCCGGCCGATCGGGTGCAGCGCCGCCAGCTGGGCCTGCACGGAGCCGGCCGTCCCGGTGTCCAGACCCGCCAGGAAGGCGCGGTGCCGTGCGGTCTCCACCGACCCCAGCGCGACGGCGTTGACCCGGACCCCGGCGGGGCCGTGGTCGACCGCAGCCGCCCGGGTGAGTCCCTCGATGGCGGCCTTCGCGGTGGCGTAGGGCAGGGCGCCGCGCACCGCCCGCTGCGCCTGGTGGCTGGAGACGTTCACGATGCTCCCGGCACCCCGGGCCGACATCCGCCGGACGGCGGTCGCGCAGCCGACCACGGCGGGGGCGAGGTTGGCGGTGATCAGGTCGAGCACCTCGCCGGCGGGGGAGGTGTGCAGGCCGGCGTCGGCGAAGACGGCTGCGTTGTTCACCCAGCCGGTCAGCGCACCCTGCTCCTCGGCGAGGTCGGCGGCGCGCTCGGCGACCGCGGGGTCGGCGGCACTGCCGGTGGCGACCCGCAGCCGCCCGGCCGCCGGGTGGTCGGCGCACCAGGCGGTGGCCGCGGCGTCCCGCTCGACGACGACGACCGCGTCGCCGGCGGCGAGCAGCCGCTCCACGATGCCCCGCCCGATGCCCCGGCCCCCGCCGGTCACCACCGTGCACTGCTGCGGTCGGGTCTCCACGGAGGGCAGCCTGCTGCCCGGGGGTGCCCGGCGCCAAGAGGGGGGCGAGCGGCGATGTGTCGGTGGTGCACCACCGGGTAGGGACGCAGCAGGTGGCCGCAGGTCCTCGGCGGTGGCCACCCGACGACGGCGCCCGTCCCTTCCGCAGGGGACGGGCGCCGTTCTGCGTGCGGGCCGGACGGGTCAGCTCGAGGGGAAGAGCCAGGTCAGGCTCCGTCGTGCCGCCCGGGTGTACGCCGCCTGCCCGGTCCGCAGGCCGAACTCGAGGTCCTCCAGGGCCGCGCAGCGCGCGAAGAAGCGGATGCGGTCCAGGTCGGGGGCACCGTCGCCGTAGGCATCGAGGACCTCGGCGAGGAAGGCCGGACCGAAGTCGCGGTAGGGCCGGGCGAGGTCGAGCGCCGGGTCGGTGACGGCGGCATCGGACCAGTCGATGACCCCGGTCAGGACGCCGTCCCGTGCCAGCAGGTGCTCGGCTCCCAAGTCGGCGTGCGCCAGCACCCGGTGCGCGGCCGGCGGGGGGACCGTCGCCCGCAGCACCGCCAGCAGCTCGGGCGGACCGGCGAGGTCGGCCAGCCACTCCCCGGGGTCGTCCTCCTCGACCGGCACCAGACCGCTGACCTCCCGGGGGTCGATGGCGTGCAGAGCCCGCAGGAACCGGGCGAGGACGGCGCCCTGCCCGGATCCGGCGTCCCGGCCGAGCAGCGGCCGGCCGGGCAGCAGCCGGTAGGCCAGGACGCCGTCGTCCTCGTCGGCGAAGACCGGCTCGGGGACCGGGAGCGGCACCCGGGCGGCCACCAGCCGCAGCAGCCCGGCCTCGCGGGCGACGTCGCCGCCGACCCGCAGCACCAGGTCACCGGCGAGGTGGGCGGTGTGGTCCAGGCCCTGGCCGAGTGCGGCGAGCTCGGTGCCGGCGAGCCCCGGGGCGTGCCGGCGCAGGGCTGCCGCGGCCCGCTGGCGGCTCGCTGCGTCCACCGCCCCAGGGTGGCAGCAGCACCGACCGGTCGGCACCACGACGACGGCGCCCGCCCCCCGAGGGGGACGGGCGCCGTGCTGACGTACCGGGATGGCCCTGGGAGGGGGTCCTTCAGTCCGCGTCGAGGTCGGTGGCGACCATGTCGGCGATGCGGTCGAGCACGCTCGCGTCGTCGCTGCTGACGGTCACCTCGGTGCCCTGCTTGGCGCCGAGGGTCATGATCATCAGGGGCGAGCCGGCGTCGATGGCGTTGCCGCCGGGCGTGGCCAGCGTGACCGGCACCCCCGACTTCGACACTGCCTCGGCGATGAGGGCGGCGGGACGGGCGTGCAGGCCGACGGCGGAGCCGACGGTCACGGTCTTCGAGGGCATCGGTGCCTGCTTTCTGAGGTCGAGAGGCTGGGGGTCAGTCTGCCGGTCAGACGGCGGCGGGTCGCGCCGGGACCGCCGCTGGGCTGTGGGCGTGGGCCAGGTCGACGGCGTCCTCGGGGACGGCGTCGTCCTTCTTCCGGCCGATGCTCTTGGCGATGGTGACCGCGACCGCGCCGACGACGGTCCCGGCGACCAGCCCGATGATCCACATGAGGATGCCGCTGATCGCGAAGAACACGAACACGCCGCCGTGCGGAGCGCGGAGCTCCACCCCGCTGGCCGCGACGATCGCGCCGGTGGTGGCGCCGCCGAGCATCATCGAGGGGATCACCCGCAGCGGGTCGGCTGCGGCGAAGGGGATGGCGCCCTCGGAGATGAACGAGGCACCCAGCAGCCAGGCCGCCTTGCCCTGGTCCCGCTCGGCCTCGGTGTAGAGCCGCGGCCTGATCGCGGTGGACAGCGCCATCGCCAGCGGCGGGACCATGCCGGCGCTCATCACGGTGGCCATGATCACCAGCGAGCCGCGGCTCGCATCGGCGGTCAGGCCGGTCGTGGCGAAGAGGTAGGCCGCCTTGTTGACCGGACCGCCGAGATCGAAGCACATCATCAGACCGAGGATGAGCCCGAGCAGGAACGCCGAGGTGCCGGTCAGCCCGTTGAGGAAGTCGGTCAGGCCGCTCAGCACGTTGGCGAGCGGGCGGCCCAGCACCGCGACCATCAGTCCGCTGGAGATCAGCGTGGCCAGCAGCGGGATGATCACGACCGGCTGCAGCCCCCGGGCCCAGGTCGGCAGCTTCCACCGGCTGATCCAGAGTGCGGCGAACCCGGCGATGATGCCGCCGACCAGACCGCCGAGGAAACCGGCGTTCAGGGTGACCGAGATGGCGCCGACGACGAAGCCGGGGACGATGCCCGGCCGGTCGGCGATCGCGTAGGCGATGTAGCCGGCCAGCGCGGGCACCAGGAAGGTGAACGCGGCCTGGCCGAGCACCGTGCACAGCGCGCCGAGGTAGCCGAGGAACCCGTCGTTCAGGTGCTCGATCCCCGAGACGTCCGGGAGGTTCAGGAAGGTGTTGTTGAGCGCCCAGTTCTGCGCGTAGCTGAGGCCGTCGGTGGCCGGGTCGGGGTTGACGATCTGGTACCCGCCGAGCAGGAAGCCCAGGGCGATCAGCAGACCGCCGGCCGCGACGAACGGGATCATGTAGCTGACACCGGTGAGCAGCCAGCGGCGCACCTCGGCTCCGCCGCTGGGCTTGTCGCCGGTGGCGGCCGCCTGTCCGTCGCCGGCGGAGCCGGGCACCCGGCGGGCGTCCGGGTCGTCCGCGGCGGCGAGCGCCTCGCGGATCATCACCTCGGGCTCGTTCATCGCCCGCTTCGTGCCCGACTGCACCACCGGCTTGCCGGCGAACCGCTCGCGGTCCTTCACCCCGACGTCCACGGCGAAGATGACGGCGGCGGCCCCGCTGATCACCGAGGGGTCCAGCGGCGTGGAGCCCGAGGAGCCCTGGGTCTCCACGTGCAGCTCGACGCCCATCTCCTTGGCCGCGGCGGTGAGCTTGTCGGCGGCCATGTAGGTGTGCGCGATGCCGGTCGGGCACGCGCTGACCGCGACGAGGCTGCGGGCGGACCGTGCCGGGGTGCCGGCCGGCGCGGGAGCAGCCGCGGCCGTGGCCCCGGTGGTGGCTGCGACCGGCGTGGGGGAGACGACGTCCTGGACCAGGCCGACGACCTCCTCCGCGGAGCCCGCGGCGCGCAGCGAGGCGACGAACTCCGGGCGCACCAGGGCCCGGGCCAGCGCGGTCAGCAGCGTGAGGTGGTCGGCGTCGCCGTGCTCGGGCGCGGCGATCAGGAACACCAGGTCGGCGGGGCCGTCGGGCGCGCCGAAGTCCACCTCCGGGTCGAGCCGGCCGAAGGCCAGCGACGCCTCGGTGACCGCGCCGGACCGGCAGTGCGGGATGGCGATGCCGCCCGGCAGGCCGGTGGCCACCTTGGCCTCGCGGGCCATGGCGTCGTCGTGCAGCGCCTCGGTCCCCGTGGCCCGGCCGGCGCCGGCGACCAGCCCGGCGAGCCGGCGGATGACGGAGTCCTTGTCGGGACCGAGGTCGGCGTCGAGCGCCACCAGGTCGGTCGTGATCAGAGCGGACATGCGGTTCTCCCGGGGGGTTCTCAGCGGGCGTCGGCACCGGCGGCCGGGGCGGCCTCGGCGGGAGCAGGGGAGGTGGGCAGGCCGGCGGAGACGGTGACGCCCGCCGGGTCGGCCTGGTCCGGGGTGGGGACGGCGGAGCCCGGCAGCGCGGCACTGGCCGAGCCGTAGGCCACGGCGTTCCGCAGCCGCCCGGCCGGGTCGAGTCCGGCCAGGTCGGCGAGCACGTAGCCGGCGAGACTGGAGTCGCCCGCGCCGACGGTGCTGCGCACGGTGGTGCGCGGTGGGCGCGCCGACCACAGGCCGCCGTCGGCGGTGGAGAGCACCGCGCCGTCGCCACCGAGGGTCAGCAGCACCTCGGCGACGCCCCGCTCGTGCAGCGTGGCCACCGCCGAGAGCGCGGCGTCGGGGTCGGCGCCGACCGTCTGCTCGGGCACGCCGGCCAGCTGGGCGAGCTCCTCGGTGTTCGGCTTGAGCAGGTCGGGGGCCGCGTCCGGCCCGGCGGCGAGCAGCGCCAGCAGCGGCGCCTCGGAGGTGTCCACGGCGATCCGCGCGCCGGTGCCGCGCAGCGACCGGACCAGGGTGGCGTACCAGTCCAGTGGCGCGCCGGGCGGCAGCGAGCCGGACAGGACCACCCACCGCGCGCCGAGGGCCTGCTCGCGCACGGCGGCCTCGAGCGCGGTGAGGGTGGCCGGGTCGAGCCGGGCGCCGGGCTCGTTGAGCTTCGTGGTGGTGCCGTCGGGCTCGGTGAGCGTGTAGTTGGTGCGCACCGGGGTCTGCACGGGCACGGAGGACAGCCGCAGGCCGAGTGCGTGCAGCGCCTTGACGAGGGGGTCGTCGTCGGCCGCGGGGAGCACCGAGACCACGTCCGCGCCGGCGGCGGCGATCGCCCGCGCGACGTTCACGCCCTTGCCGCCGGGCTCGGTGGAGCTGCCGCCCAGGCGGGCGACCGCGCCGCGCTCCAGCGACCCGGGCAGGTCCAGCGTCCGGTCCAGGCTCGGGTTGGCGGTCAGCGTGACCACCCGCCCGCCGGCCGCGGTGGGTTCGGTCGTCATGCGACGAGCACCTCGATCCCGGAAGTCTCGAGCTCGGCGACGACGGCCGGGTCGGCTTCGTCGTCGGTCACCAGGACGTCGACGTCCTCGACGGTCGCGAAGCGCACCAGGTGCTCACGACCCAGCTTGCTGCTGTCGCCGAGCACGACCACCCGTTGCCCGGCCCGGGTCATCGCCCGCTTGACCGCGGCCTCGGCCTCGTCGGGGGTGGAGAAGCCGTGCCCGGCGCTGATCCCGTTGGTGCCCAGGAAGACGACGTCGGCCCGCAGGTCGGCCAGCGACGCCAGGGTGGACTCGCCCACCGCGGACTGGGTGATGCCGCGGACCCGGCCGCCGAGCACGTGCAGCGTGATGCCGGGGGAGCCGGCCAGCCGGGCGGCGATCGGGACGGAGTTGGTCGCGGCGACCAGCGCGCGGTCGCCGGGGAGCACCTCGGCGAGCGCTGCGGTGGTGCTGCCGCCGTCGAGGATGAGGCTGCCGGAGCTGGCCGGCAGCAGGGCGAGTGCCGCGGCGGCGATCCGGTGCTTGGCCTCGGTCCGGGTGTTGCGCCGCTCCCCCAGGCCGGGCTCGACCACGGTGAAGATGCCGGCGGGGACCGCGCCGCCGTGGACCCGGCGGAGCATCCCGGCCCGCTCGAGCAGGGCGAGGTCGCGCCGCACGGTCTCGGTGGTGACCCCGAAGTGCTCGGCGACGGCGGTGACGGCGACCCGGCCGCGTTGGGTGACCAGGCCGGCGATGGCCTGCTGCCGCTCTTCTGCGTACACGGTCACCTCCCTGGCTGCGGAGCGTTGAGGTCTCGACGTGGTGCCGATGCCCGATCGTGTGGGATCGAGGTTGTGTTGTTGTTGTTCTACGTGGGATCAGTTGACAAGTCAAGGCCACTTCGTGACCCTGGTCACCGAACGCACCGACGTCGCTGCGACCTCCACCCATCGCCACCGATCGACGTGACCCGATCCACCGGACGGGCCCACGCCGGGTCCGAGCAGACAGTGAGGCTCCCCATGTCCAGCACCCCGACCGGAGCGCGGTCCGCCGCGGCGGCCCTGCCCGCAACGACCGTGCTGACCGGCACGCCGGTGGTACCCGGGGTGGCGGTCGGCCCCGTCGTCCGCCCGGTCGGCGCCGTCGAGCTGCCGACGACCCCGGGCCTGTCGGTCCCGGAGGCGCAGCGCGCCGCCGAGAAGGACCGGTTCAGCGCAGCGGCCGACGCGGTCGCGGAGCGGCTGGCCGGCCGCGCCGCCGCCGCGACCGGCGTGAGCGCCGAGGTCCTCAACACCACCGCACAGCTGGCCCGCGACCGGGGGCTGCTGTCCACCGTCGAGCAGCGGATCGGCGACGGCTCCTCGGCCGAGGTCGCCACCGTCGGGGCCGCCGAGCAGTTCGTCGAGCTGTTCACCAGCCTGGGCGGGGTGATGGCCGAGCGGGCGACCGACGTGCGCGACGTGCGGGACCGGATCGTCGCCCAGCTGACCGGGCAGGGGGAGCCCGGCGTCCCGGCGCCCGCGACGCCCTCGGTGCTGCTCGCCGACGACCTGGCCCCGGCCGACACCGCCGGGCTGGACCCCACCAAGGTGGTCGCCCTGGCCACCCGCCTCGGGGGTGCGACCAGCCACACCGCGATCATCGCCCGCCAGCTGGGTCTGCCCTGCGTGGTCGGCGTGGGTGGGCTCTCCGACGTCCCGGAGGGGGTGGTCGTGCTCGTCGACGGCGAACGCGGCACCGTCACCGTCGACCCCGACCCGCAGGAGGCCGCGGCCCGGGTCGCCGCCTCCGACGAGGCGGCGGCCGCGCTGGCCGGCTACCGCGGGCCGGGCACCACCCGCGACGGCCACCCCGTCCAGGTGCTGGCCAACGTGCAGGACGGCCCGGGGGCGCAGGCCGCCGCCGCGGCGCACGCCGAGGGCGTCGGGCTGCTGCGCACCGAGCTGGCCTTCTTCGGCCGGACCGAGGAGCCGTCGGTGGAGGAGCAGGCCCAGATCTACGCCGCGGTGCTCGCCGCCTTCCCGGACGGGAAGGTCGTGCTGCGCACGCTGGACGCCGGGTCGGACAAGCCGCTGCCCTTCGCCACCCCGCCGGACGAGGCCAACCCGGCCCTCGGCGTCCGCGGGCTGCGCACCGCCCGGCGGGACCCGGGGCTGCTGGTCCACCAGCTCGACGCCGTGGCCCAGGCCGCGCAGGCCACCGGAGCGCAGCCGTGGGTGATGGCGCCGATGGTGGCCACCGTGAGCGAGGCGGCGGACTTCGCCGCGCAGGTGCGCGAACGGGGCATGGTGCCCGGCGTGATGGTCGAGGTGCCCTCGGTCGCCGTCCTGGCCGACCGGTTCCTCGAGCACCTGGACTTCCTGTCGATCGGCACCAACGACCTGTCGCAGTACACGCTCGCCGCCGACCGGCTGTCGGCCGACCTGGCCGACCTGACCGACCCCTGGCAGCCGGCGCTGCTGGAGCTGGTGCGCGCGACCGCGGCGGCCGGTCAGCGGGCCGGCAAGCCCGTGGGTGTGTGCGGCGAGGCGGCCGCCGACCCGATGCTGGCCTGCGTGCTGGTCGGCATGGGCATCTCCTCGCTGTCCTGCGCGGCGTCCTCGGTGGCCGGCGTCGGCGCCCGGCTGGCGACGGTGGACCTGGCCACCTGCCAGCGCGCGGCCGAGGTGGCACTGGCGGCGGCCGATCCGCAGGCGGCCCGGGCCGCTGTGCGCGAGGTGCTCAGCGCGATGTGACCAACGACTCGTGCGCTGGACAGAGGGGCCCCGCCTGTCGATGAGACCGGCGGGGCCTCGTCGTGTCGAGGAGGCGTCCGGCGGGTGTCATCCCTCTGACGGTTCGACGGCAACTCCTCCATTTGGGTGAGTAAACCTTCGGTGACTCGTGCGACACACCCTGCGATCCGATGGAACATCCAATGTCTCGCCTGCTTTAATACAGGCGTAACACACCACTGGGACCACCGGAAGAAGGCAGTGACATGAGCAGCGTGACCTCCAGCTGGCGTCAGCGTCGGCAGGCGTCGCGTACGCGACGCGCCCTCGCGGCCGCCGTCGCCCGCACCAGCAGCCCCGCGATGCGCGACGAGCTGCTGACCCTGGCGAACAGCAACCAGTTCACCAACATCCTGCGCTGAAGAAGGGCCACCTCCCTCGACGACGAGGGCGCCGCGCAGGCGTGCACACGACCCCGGACTCCCCATGGGAGCCGGGGTCTTCTGCTGGGAGGACCCCCTCCCCCCATCCCTCGCACGCTCGGGGCGGTGCCCGGGAGGGGGGACGCGGGAGCTACTCGCGCAGGCGGGCGCGGAGGGCGGCCTGCTCGTCGGCGCCGAAGCCGTTCTGCTCGAGCCAGCCGATCGGTCCGCCCCAGCGCTCGTCCAGCAGCTCGAGCACCCGGCGCATCGACTCGGCCCGCGGGGTGTGGCTGGCGACGTCCCGCCGGGTCATGTCCTCGGCGTAGGTCGGGTGGGTCTGCAGCTTGGCGACGAGTGCCTCGATCACCTCGGCGGTCTGCGCGTAGTCGGCGATGATGGCCTCGGGCTCGACGCCGGCCACCGCCAGCGCCAGCGCGCAGACCACGCCGGTGCGGTCCTTGCCGGCCGCGCAGTGCACGACCGCGGCGCCCGGGCCGCCGGTGGCCAGCGTGCGCAGCGCGGCCAGCACGTTGTCGGTCCCGTCGGTCAGGTAGCCCAGGTAGGAGCGGACCGCCGGCGGCTCGCCCTCGTCCTCGGCCTCCACCTGGCGGGGCAGGAGCGACTCGACCCAGTCGGCGGGCAGCTGCGCGCGGATCTCCTCGTCGTCCTCCTCGGCGGCGAAGACGTCGGTGCGCCTGCCCCGCTCGGGCAGCAGCGTGAAGTGCCGGTGGGTGACCGTGTCGACGTCCCGCAGCGGGCTGCGGCCCTCCATGAGGATCTCTGCGGTCGTCCGCAGGTCGATGACCTCGGTCAGCCCGACCTCCTCGACCAGGGTCGCGACGTCGTCCTCGCTGAGGGTCTGCAGGTTGTCGCTGCGCAGCACCCGGCCGAAGACGGTCTCGCCGCCGTCCACCGTGGGCAGTCCGCCCAGGTCGCGGGTGTTCGTCGTCCCGTCCAGGTGCAGCCAGCGGTCGGTGCGGGTGGAGGTCACCCCCCGACGGTAGCTCCACCCGTGCCGGGAGCCCTTCACCCGGGACCTGCACCTGCCTTCCCTCGGTCCATGTCCAGCAGGCCAGTTCGGTGCCGGCTCGGTCTCACGCCCACGTGCCCGGGCACCCCGTCGAGGAGGAGCTCCACGTCCGCCCGGGGAGATGTGCCGCCGGTGCGGCAGGCGCAGGGGTCCATGCCCAGGACGTGCCGACGCCCTCCCTGGGGTGATCCGCAGATCAGGGGGCGTCCAGCAGCTCCTGGCACACCGCGAGCAGCCGGGTCCGCAGTGCTGCACCGCGAGCGGCGAACCCGCGCTGGGCGGCCACGTACTCCGCCTTGCCCGCCGGCGTCTCGATCGCCACGGGTGACCAGCCCAGCGCGGTCAGGTCGTACGGGGAGGCGCGCATGTCCAGCTCCCGGACGTCGGCGGCGAGCTCGAAGCAGTCGGCCAGCAGCTCACCCGGGACGGCCGGGCTGAGCTTGTAGGCCCACTTGTAGAGGTCCATCGTGGCGTGCAGGCAGCCCGGCTGCTCCAGCTGCTGCTGGGTCTCCCGGGTGGGGGTCAGGGTGTTCCGCGGGACGCCGGCGCGGGTGAAGAAGCGGTACGCGTCGATGTGGCTGCACTGCACCCGGTGGCTGTCCACCACCGCGTCGGTGCCGGCCTGGCCCAGCCGCAGCGGCAGCTGCTCGTGCCGCACCTCGCCTGCTCCCGGGCGGTAGAGCATCGCCCACTCGTGCAGCCCGAAGCAGCCGAACTGGGGGCTCCGGCCGGCCGTCGCCGACAGCAGCCCGTGCACCCAGCCGACCGCCGTGCTGCGCTTGGCGAGGAACGCCCCGACGTCCACGGCGACGCCCTGCCCGACCCGGGCGTGGAACGGCCAGCTCAGCCGGGCCTCGGCGGCGGGGCCGGTCAGCACCGTGCCCACCCCCGGGTGCCAGCGGCGCAGCCGGCCCGGGGTCTGCGAGTAGTAGCTGAAGAGGAAGTCCCACACCGGGTGGGCCTCGCCCGCGCGCCGGCGCTGCTGGTGCGGCAGCACCCACGCATCCACCCGGCGCTGGTGGGCCGCCTCCCGGACGGTCCACTCCTCCTCGGCCAGGACCGGGGGGTCGAGGAGGTGCACCCGCCCAGGCTAGGGCCTCAGCCGGCCCCCTCGGCGAGGCGGTGCAGGCGCAGCGCCAGCTGCACCTCCAGGGCCCGGTCCGGGGTCGACCAGTCCCGGCCGAGCAGCCGGGCCACCCGGTCCAGCCGCTGGGTGACGGTGTTGACGTGCACCCGGAGCGACTCCGCCGCGCGGGCCGGGCTGCCGCCCGCGTCGAACCAGGCGCGCAGCGTGGCGACCAGGTCGGTGCCGCGCTTGGCGTCGTAGTCGAGCACCGGTGCCAGCGTCGCCCGCACGAAGGCGCCGACGTCCCGGCGCTCGCCGACCAGCAGGCCGAAGAAGCCGAGCTCCTCGGCGCTGGCCGACTGGCCGGTGCGCCCGAGGGCCACCAGCGTGCCCAGGCACCGGGTGGCCTCGACGGCCGCGGCGGCCAGCGCCTCCGGGCCGGTCGCCGGGCCCGCACCCCCGGCGGTCACCGCTCCGGCCGAGGACCGCAGCTCCACCCGCACCGCCTCCGCCGCCGCGCCGGGGGCGACGTCGGGCAGGCAGAGCACCAGCCGCCCCTCGTGCACGCCGGCCAGCCCGCCGCGCACCGCGGCCAGGTGCCCGGCGGCCGCCGCGGCCCGGGTGCCGACCCCGTCGCCCTCCCCGTCGCCGACCGGGCCGCCGATCTGGGCGACCACCACCGCGTGCGGCCGGTCGAGGTCGGCCCCCAGCCGCCGGGCACGCTCGCGCAGCCCGTCGGGGTCCCGGGTGGGCGCGCTGAGCAGCTCGCCCAGCAGCTCGCCGCGGACCCGGTGCTCGGCCTCGCCGGCCGACCGGCGGATGAGCAGGAGCAGCGCGGTGACCAGCGCGGCCCGCTCGAGGATGCGCTGGTCGGAGACCGAGAGCTCCTCCTCCCGGCCCAGCACCAGGCCGCCGATCAGCTCGTCGTTGACGGTGACGGCGGCGGTCCACCAGTCGCCGTCCCGGACGGTGCGGCCCGTCGTCCGGGCCAGGCTGAGCGCACCTGCCGGGTCGGGCGGGCCGGGGTCGCCGCCGCTGGGCGTCGCACGGCCGTCCTGGTCCAGCACGGTCAGCCGGCCGCCGAGGACCTCGGTCACCGCCACCGCGACGTCCTCCACGCCGCCGCCACGCAGCACCAGGTCGATGAAGCGGTCGTGGGCGCCGGCGGCACGCTCGACGGAGGCGCTGTGCGCCCGCAGCTCCCGGCTGGTGGCGGAGAGCTCCTCCAGGGCCGCCCGGGTCTCCTCCAGCAGCCGGGCGTTGTCCAGTGCGATGGCCGCGTGCGCCGCCAGGGACCCCAGCAGCGCGACCTCCGAGCGCTCGAACGTCCGCTCGGTGCGGTCTGCGGCGTACAGGACGCCGATCACCTGGGACCCGCGGAGCAGTGGCACGCCGAGGATCGCGACCAGGCCCTCCTCGCGGACACCGCCGTTGATGTCCTCGGTGTGCCGGAACCGGGTGTCGGTGAAGTAGCTGTCGGTCGCGTACGGCGCGGCGGTCTGCGCCACCAGCCCGCCGAGGCCGGCGCCCATCGGCAGCCGCAGGGACTGGAACCAGGCCGACACCGTGCCGTCGGTCACCCGCATGTGGGTGTCGCCGCGGGTGTCGTCGTTCAGCGTCAGGTACGCGGTGTCGGTGCCCAGCAGCTGCCGGGCGCGCCGCACGATCGCGGTCAGCACCGAGTCGACGCTGCGCAGCCGGGCTAGGTCGCTGGCGGTGTCGAACAGCGCCGACAGCTCCGACTCCCGCCGCCGGCGGGCCTGGAAGGCCTCCCGGACCTGCAGGGCCAGGACCTTGGCCCGCTCGAGCTCGGCGATGTCCGAGGCGTCTGCCCCGGCCGCGCGGGCCTGCACCAGCGGGCGTTCGTACTCGATCGCCGCCGCGTCGCCGAGGAGCAGCTCCAGGAACTCGGTCGTGCCGCCGGGGGCAGGGGCTGTCTCTTATACACACT
>NZ_SJEW01000068.1 GCF_005930475.1 Modestobacter altitudinis | reverse complement strand
GACCGGGGGAGTGGCGGTCACCGGCTGCTCGCTGCGCCGTCCGGAGCGACGGCCCCAGGTCGGCACGCCGTCGCCCGCGCGCTGGTAGGGAACCGCGTCGGCGGCGGAGGCGCCGCGCAGGAGCAGCGTCTCCCGGGTGCTCCCGCGGCTGACGTCAGGCGACGAAATCGTCCTCACCGCCCCGCGAGATGGTCAGCGCACCCTGCTCCTCGAGCGTGCGGATGACGGCGACGATCTTGGCCTGGGACTCCTCGACGGTCCGGGTGCGGACCGGGCCGAGCAGCTCCATCTCCTCGAGCAGGTTCTCCCCGGCGCGCTCGGAGAGGTTGCGGACCACCTTGTCCCGGACGTCCGTGCGGACGCCCTTGAGCGCGGTGGCCAGGTCGTTGGCCTCGACGTCGCGCAGCACCAGCTGCAGCGACCGGTCGTCGATGGTGACGATGTCCTCGAAGACGAACATCTGCGAGCGGATCCGCTCGGCCAGCTCCGGGTCGCTGCCCTCCAGCCACTCCAGGATGGAGCGCTCGGTGGGCCGGGAGGAGCGGTTGATGATCTCCACGAGCGTCTCGACGCCACCGACGGTGGCCATGTCCTGGTAGGCCAGCAGCGAGCCCATCCGACGGCCCAGCTCCTCCTCGACCATCCGGACCATCTCCGGCGAGGTGCGGTCCATGACCGCGATCCGGTAGGCGACGTCGGCCTGCTGGTCGGGCGGGAAGCCCGACAGGACCTCGGCCGACTGCGGCGCGGGCAGGTGCGCCAGCACCAGCGCGGTGACCTGCGGGTGCTCGTCCTTGAGGAAGGTGACGAGCTGGCGGACGTCGCTGTTGCGCAGCGAGGCGAACGGCAGCTCGGTGTAGACGACGTTGAGCCGGGACAGGATGCCGTCGGCCTTCTCCTCGCCCAGGCCGGCGGCCAGCACCTCACGGGCGAACTCGACGCCCCCGGTACCGACGAAGCGGCGGGCCTGCATGAGGGAGTGGAACTCGCTGAGCACGTCGTCGACGTCGGCGCCGTCCACCCCCTGCAGGCGCATCAGCTCGCTGGTGAGCTTCTCGACCTCGGAGGGGCGCAGCTGCGCGAGCACGGCGCCGGCCTCCTCCTTGGAGAGCTGGGCCAGGAACACCGCCGCCTTCCGCAGGCCGGGCAGCTCCTTGCGGGCCACCACGACGGGTATGACCGAGGTCGGTGCCACCCCGACGAGCTGTTCGACGCTGGCGATGCTCACTGCTCACTCCTCGTTCTCGGGGGCACCATCGGCGCCCTCCTCCTCCATCGGCAGTCCCGGGCCCGGTCGGGCACCAGGTCCACGAGACGCCGATGGCGGGCCGGGTCCCCGGTACCGAGGACCCGACCCGCCACCGGCGGTCGTTCACTTCGCGTCGGCGAACCAACCGCGCAGCATGGTGGCGACCTCGTCGGGGCGGTCGCTGACCATCTCGGAGATCTCGCCACGGACCTTCTCCCGCTGGGCCGCCGCGATCTGGTGGGCCCGGTCGTCGAGCGCCGGGTCGCGGATGCTCTCGACCTGGATCGGCTCGAAGTCCGGCTCCTCGTCCTCGAACTCCTCGTACTCCTCCCGGTTGCGCCGCGAGCGCAGCCAGACGACGAGCACCAGCAGCGCGATGCCGAGCGCGATGCCGCCGGTCTTCACCAGCGACCACATCTGCGCGCTCTTCTCGGCGGCCTGGGCGGCCTCGAGGTCGGCCGCGGCCTGTTTCGCGGCGGTCTGGTCGAACGCCATGTTCGCCACCGTGATCGCGTCCCCGCGGGCGGTGTCCAGCCCGACGGCGTTGCTGACCAGGTTCTGCAGCTGGACCTGGTCGACCCCGCCGGCTGTCGCGCTGTCCATGGCGACCGAGACGGTGAGCCGGTCCACGGTGCCGACCGCGCCCTCCGTCGTCGTCACCGTCTTGCCGACGGCGTTGTTGGAGGTGGTCGAGGACTTGTCGTAGGTCGAGTCGCCGGTCCCGCCCGTGGTCGGGGTCTCCGCGCCCAGCACACCGCCGGTGGCGCCGTTGGCGCCGGTGTAGCCCTCGGTGGTGGTGCTCTCGGAGATCGCCGGGGTGCCCGCGGTGTAGTCGTAGGACTCGGCGGTGGTGTCGACCTTGTCGAAGTTGAGGTCCGCCCGCACGGTCACGACGGCGTTGTTCGGGCCGGCGATCCGGTCCAGGATCTGCTGCGCGTTGGCGGCCAGCCGCGCCTCGTACTCCTGCTCGGCCTGGGCCTGCGCGTCCCCGGTGCCCGCGGTCGCGCCCTCGCCGGCCGCGGACAGCACGGCGCCGGTGGAGTCGGCCACGGTCACGTCGGCCGGGTCCATCTTCTCGATGCTGGAGGAGACCAGGTGGGTGACCGCCTGGATCTGCTCACCGGACAGCGACGTGCCCGGTGCCAGGTCCAGCAGCACCGAGGCGGTCGGCTTGCCCTCGTCGGTGGCGAAGACCTCGTCCTTGGGCAGCGCGATGTGCACGACCGCCTCGTTGACGCCGTCCAGGGCCTTCAGGGTGTTGGCCAGCTCGCCCTCCAGGGCGCGCTGGTAGGACACCTGCTGCTGGAACTCGCTGGTGGTGATGCCCTGCTCGTCGAGCAGCGCGTAGCCGGACTCGTTGTCGGCCGGCAGGCCCAGGCCGCTCATGGTGAGCCGCAGGCTGGAGACCGTGTCCTGGGCCACCATGATGGTCTGCCCGCCGTCGGCGAGCTCGTAGGGGACGCCCTCGGTGTTGAGCTCCTCGACGATCGCGGAAGCGTCGGCCGAGGCGAGGTTGGAGAACAGCGGCGACAGCGTCGGCGCGGTGATCCAGCGGTAGAAGACGAAGCCGCCCAGCACCAGCCCGGCGACCAGCAGGCCGATGACGATCTTCTGGCCGATGCTGATCGTCTGCAGCAGCGAACGGGCCTTGGCCAGCGGGCCGGCGAGGGCGGCAGGCATCAGATGTTCATCCTCATGATCTCAGTGAAGGCGGACACCGCCTGGTTCTTCAGCGTCACCACGGTGTCGGTGGCCAACTTCGCCTCGTTGCTGGCGATCATGTAGTCGGTCACGTCGTTGAGGTCGCCGGTGGCGGCCTGGGTGGCGAGCGCGTCGGTGGTCGAGTGCATCCCCTGCAGCTGGTCGACGGAGCCGGCCAGGATGGAGGCGAAGTCGGCCCCGGAGGTCGACGTCGTCCCGGGGGTCGCCGCGGTGCCGGCGATCCCGGACAGTGCGCTGAGCCCGGAGACGCCGGACATGGCGGAGGTGATGCCTGCGATCGGCGAGGTCATGGTCAGCCCTTCCCGAGCTGGAGCGCCGCGCGGTAGGCGTCGGTGGCGCGGTCGATGGAGGACAGGTTCGCCTGGTAGCTGCGCTGGGCCTGGATCAACTGGGTCATCTGGTCGCCCATGTCGATGTCGGGGTAGCGGACGTAGCCGTCGGCGTCGGCGAGGGCGTTGTCCGGCTCGTAGACCACCCGGCCCTCGGCGCTGCCGAACTGCGCACCGGCCACCTGGACGCCGCCCTGGCCGGAGCCGTAGTCGGCGGCCTGGACCACGATCATCCGTTCCTGGAAGGCGGCCTGGTCGGTGGAGGTGGCGGTGTTGATGTTCGCCAGGTTGTCCGAGACGGCGTCCATCCACTTGCGGTTGGCGTAGAGCCCGGACCCGGAGATCCGCAGGACGTCGAACGTGCTCATGTCAGGAGGTCCTCAGCGCCGAGCGGAGCAGGCTGTACTTGCCGTCCAGGGCGTTGAGCGCCAGCTGGTAGCGCAGCCCGGTCTCGGTGGCGATCGTCGTCTCGGTGTCGAGGTTGACGTTGTTGCCGTTGGTGTTCGTCGGGTCCATCGACTGGTCCACCGAGCCCTGCGCGACCTTCGGCGTCTGCCCGTTGGCCAGCTCGTTCCGCAGCGTCGACTCGAAGCTGACGCGGGAGGCGAGGAAGCCGGGGGTGTCGACGTTGGCGATGTTGTCGGCGGTCACGTCGGCCCGCTGCTGCAGCCCGGTCAGGGCGGCGTGCAGCGCGGTCATGGTCGTGTCGGTGATCACCGGGCGCTCGTGGGGGAGCGACGCAGCACGGATTACCTCCGGGTACGGCGGGACGCACCCGCAGGAGGTGCCTGCGGGCGGGGGTCCGCCGATCCGTGGCGGGATGGTGCACTCCGTGCCCTCAAGTCATCGGCAGTCCCTATGACGAACATGACCGCCTGCACCTGGTCGGGTGCAGACGGTCATGTGGCTTCCGAGCGTGGGGAGGGGGCCCCGCTCACATGGCCCGGTCGACGTACAGGGCGACCGGGCGGGTCGGGGCGTAGGACATCCGTGCGGCCACGTCCCGCTGCTTCTGGGACTGGGTGATCCGCTCGACGAGCTGTTCGGCGACCGCCAACTGGTGCTGCAGCAGCTGGGCGGCGCGCTCCCGGAGGTCGTCGGGGAGCGGCCCGAGGTTGCTCGGGGGTATCCAGTCGGTGGTGCGTCGCCCCCAGGCCGCGATCTCCTCGGCCCGGCCGCGGGACAGGGTCTCCTCGGCGTCCAGGACGTCGCCCTCGAGGGCGTCCAGGACTGCCGGCCACGAACGCGCTTCGTCGACCAGGGTGGGGAAGTCCGCGGCGCGGTTCCGGGCCCCATGAGCAGGGCCGCCGCCGGTCATGCCGGACTCGTGGCGAGGGAGGCCGCAGCCTCCGTCCAGGCGTCCCGCAGCGGCTCGACGATCTTCCGGCAGTCGGCCACCCGGCGCAGATCGCCCTTGGTGTTCGCCCGGATGAGCTCCGACAGCAGCCACGCGTACAGGGCAGAGAGCCGAGGGCCGCCGTCCCAGATGTCGACGCGAAGGCTGGCCTGCAGCTCCAGGATGATCTCCTGCGCGTGCTGCAGCTGCGCACTGGCCTGCTCGCGGTCGCCGGCGGCCATCGCGGTGTGCCCGCGCTCGAGGTCGAGGGCGAGCCGGTCGTAGAGCATGACCAGCAGTTGGTGGGGTGACGCCGTGGCGATCGAGTTGTTCACGTAACGCGCGCGGAGCGAAGCGGCACTCATCGGTGGTTCTCCAGGGGTCGGTGCGGCGGCGGTGGAGATCAGGAGTCGGACGAGGACCAGGAGGGCAGCGACTTCAGCTGCCCGGTCAGCCAGGTCGACTGGCTCTGCAGGGCGCCCAGCGCCTTCTCCATGGCGTTGAACTGGGTGGTCAGCGAGGCCTTGCGGGAGGCCAGCCGCAGGTTCCAGACGTCGATCTGCTTCTGGATGTCCTTGGTGCGGGCGTCCTGGCTGTTGGCCAGGTTGGTGATCATGCCCGCAGCGGAGTCGCTGGCGCGCTCGGCGAGCGAGGACAGCCGGGACGCCAGCCCGTCGGTGTCGATCGTGTCGTCGGGGGTGTAGTTGATGTTGTCGGCGCCCGCGCCGGTGGCGCCGCCCACGATCTTCTGGGTGAGCGTCGGGTCCGCGACCAGGGCCGCGGAGAACACGGTGGCATCGAACCTGATGGTGCCGTCCCGGCTCAGAGAGATCCCCGCCTTGGCCGGGGACGAGCCGCCGACCGCGTTGGAGACCTGAGTGAGCATCTGGCTGGCGAGGTTGGTCAGCGTCCAGTTGCCCTTCAGCGCCGCGGGGCTGCCCTGGCTGCTGTCGGTGTTCCTCCTGATGGTGCTGAGGGCTGTGTTGGCCGCGTCGATCATGGCTTTGACCTTGGCGGTCACCGCGCTGGTGTCGTTGGCCACCGTGATCGTGGTGGCGGCGTCGGTCGCGGCGCTGACCTGCGAGACGGTCACCGACACGCCGGTGAGCAGCTCGTTGAAGGTGTTGGACGACGACGTCAGCGGCATCCCCCCGATTTTGATGATGGCGTCCTGAGGTGCGGCGCTGGTGAACGCCGAGCCTGTGGGGTCTGCGTCGCTCGTCATCTTGAAGGAGCCGACAGTCCCGGTCGCCGCGCCCGTGACCTGCAGCTTGTAGCCGGTGTCCAGGTGAATGACGCTCGCGGACAGGCCGGCGCCGCTCTTGTTGATCGCCGCCGCCGCGTCGTTGAGCGAAGCGCCGGCGTCCAGCTTGATCGTGGTGCTCTTCCCGCCCTGGGTGACGGTGAGCGGCCAGCCGGGCATGGTGCCAGTGGAGCTGGTGGCTGCCTGCATCGGGTCAGAGGAGGAGGCCCAGGTGCCGGCGCTGAGTGAGGTCTGTGCCGTGGCCAGCTGGGAGACCGAAAAGCTGACGCTGCTGCCGGGGACGGCGGTCGCCCCCGCCGTCGCAGCGGCGGTCGTGCTGCTGCTGGACGCCTTGCGGGCCGCGGTGACACCGCTGCCGGTCAGCGCCTGCGCGGCGGAGGACAGCGAGGCGAGGGACGTGTTGATTTCCCGGTAGGCCTTGGCGTCGTCCTGGCTGTCGGCCAGCTGGTTCTTCAGCAGGTCCTGGGGCTGCGCCTCGATCTGCATCAACTGGGTGATCATCGACGTGTAGTCGATGCCGGAGGACAGACCGGTTCCCGTGCTGATGCCCATGGGCGCTTCTCCTCTGACGTCGTGGTCCAGGCGGCCCCGGTGCGGGCGACGAGCCTGTTCTCCTGAGATCGGTCCGGACGGGGCGCTCCTTGACTCGAACGCCCCGACTTCGTCACCGGCTCCCCCGGACGAGTTCCCCGCGTGGCGTCGGCGGGCTGTCGCCGCGTCAACGCGGCCTCTGGAGTCCGGGCCGGCCCGGGCACGCCGAGGAGGGGAGAGGCCGCAGCCTCCCCCCTCCTCGGGTGGATCAGGTGGTACCGGGTCGAGCTAGGTCGATCAGCCCAGCAGCTTGAGGATGCTCTGCGTGGACTGGTTGGCCTGGGCCAGCATGGAGGTGCCGGCCTGGGTCAGGACCTGGCTGCGGGTGAACTTGGACATCTCGGCCGCCATGTCGGTGTCGCGGATGCGCGAGTTCGACGCGGTGGTGTTCTCGATGGCCACGTTCAGGTTGTTGATGGTGTGCTCGAACCGGTTCTGGATGGCACCCAGGTCGGCCCGAACGCCGGACACCGTCTTGATGGCCGCGTCGATGGCGTTGATAGCAGCCGAGGCACCAGACTGTGCCGAGAACTTCGGCGAGGCGATGGCGACCTGGTCAGTGGCGGTGCCGAGCGCCTTGCCGCCGCTGGCGGTGATGCCCGAGATGGCCGGCTCCGTGGACGCCAGCGAGAAGGTCAGCGCAGTGGCGCTGGTGGCCGCGAAGGGGCTGACCGAAACCCCGAGGGTCTTGCGAGCAGCCAGGTTCAGCGCGGCCAGCGCGGTCGCCCCGTCCGTGGCACCCGAGTAGTCCACCGTCGACAGGTCGAAGGTCTTGCCACCGAAGGCAACGCTGCCCGTCAGGCCGGTGAAGGCCGTCTTGTCGGCGGTGAAGTCATCGACACCGGCAGAGCCGGCGCTGTGGAAGACGAGGCTGCCAGCGGTGGTCGCGTTGGCAGCCGAGCTGGTGACCGTGCCAGCGGCGGTCCCACTGGTGGCCGCTGCGTAGGTGCCGCCCGCAGCGGTGACGTTGATGTTGCCGACCCCCAGGCCGACGGCGTCCAGACCGGTGTTCGAGGCCGTCTTGATGCTGACCCCGATGGTCTCACCGGCGTTGGCGCCGACCTGGAAGGTCTTGTTGTAGCTGCCGTCCAGGAGCTTGGTGCCGTTGAAGGTGGTGGTGTCGGAGATGCGGGTCAGCTCCTCCTTCAGCTGCGTCATCTCCTTCTGGATGCTGGTCTTGGCGTCGGTGTTCAGGCCACCGTCGTTCGAGGCCTGGACCGACAGGTCACGCATGCGCTGCAGGATCGAGGTGGTCTCGTTCAGCGCACCTTCCGCGGTCTGCGTGACGCTGGTGCCGTCCTGGGTGTTGCGGACGGCCTGGGTCAGGCCACCGATCTGGGACTTCAGGCCCTCGGAGATCGCCAGGCCGGCGGCGTCGTCGGCCGCGCGGTTGATCCGGAAACCGGAGGACAGGCGCTCGAGCGACTTGCTCATCGAGTCCTGGGTCGAGGACAGGTTGCGGTACGCGTTCATCGACGCGATGTTGGTGTTGACGCTCATGCCCATGGTGTTCCTCCGTGGAATCGGGGGCGATCAGGTGGTCCCGCTGCATCCGTGCTGCGGGGTGTGACAGATGTGGTTACGGCTGTCGGCCGTGGTTCCTTGAGCCGAACCGCGAGAATTTCTCGAACCGGTCCCCTCAGGCGGGTCGAGCCGCTCCCTGCGACGTCGCCGGTGTCGGGAGCTGCCAGGTCGGTCGTCGGTGGGCTCGCTGGGCAGGCACACGTACGGACGGTGGGGGAGTGGCCGTGCGCGCGGCCGTCTGCTGGGCGACCACTCGGTCGACGTAGGCCCGCTGCTGGTTGCGCGCGCGCACCCCGCCGTCGGCGGCCACGGTCTGCCCTTCCCAGATCTCGCTCATCGCCGCGTGCAGCAGGGTCAGCGCGCGGGCCCGCATCTGCGACACCCGAGAAAGGGTGACCCCGAAGCTGTCAGCGATCTCGGTGAGCGACTCGTCGCCGAAGAAGTTCCGCTCGACGACCTCGTCGAGCCGGTCGGGGAGCGCGGCGATCGCTTCCTGCAGGTGCCGGGCGCGCTCGCCGCGCAGCAGCGCCCGCTCGGGGGAGTCCCCGGTGGCCGGCAGGTCGAGCGACCCGCCCTCGGAACCGGTCTCGGCATCGATGCTGACCATCACGGCCCGGTGGACGTCCACCTGCAGCGTGTCCAGCTCGCTGCGCGGCACCCCCAGGGTCTCGGCCAGCTCCTCCCGGGTCGGCGGCCGGCCCAGCCGGATGGTCAGGGCGTCCGCCGCGGCGTCCGTCCGCCGGGCCGCGGCCCGCACCGAGCGGCTGGCCCAGTCGCCGGAGCGGAGCTCGTCCAGGACGGCGCCCTGGAGGCGGGGGAGGGCGTACGTGGAGAACGTCGCGCCGGCGCCGGGGTCGAAGCGTCGGGCCACCTCCACCAGGGCCACGTGGGCGCAGGAGAGCAGGTCGTCCCTGCTGACGTGGCTGGGCAGCGAGATCCGCGCGGCCACCGCGTTCACCGCGAACTGGGCCAGCGGCAGGTGCGTGGTCACCAGCGCGTCCACGTCGGAGGGCGGGCGCTCGTCAACGAGGGTGCGGGCTGGGCTCACGACGTCCTTCTCGGCAGGATCCGCCCGCTCCGGGACCGATCCTGGGCCAAGTCTGTGCGGACCCGGATCGGCAGGTCGGCACAGTCCGGATCTCGGCTTGACCGGCCGGGCGGAGGTGCCGATGGCTCCCTCGACGAGCACCCGCCGACCGGTGGGCAGCTGCGAGCGCAGACGACGAGGGAGGGGCCGGGTATGGACCACCAGCACCTGTCGACCCTGCTGTGGCGGGAGCAGGAGCTGCTCGACCTGCTGCTGTTCAAGGCCGAGGAGAAGCAGTACCTGATCCTGTCGGGCAAGACCCGGTGGCTGGCGCGCATCGCCCATGAGATCGAGGTGGTCCTCGAGCAGCTCCGCACGCTCGAGGTGGAGCGGGCTGCGGCGACCGAGCAGATCGCCGGCCGGCTCGGCATGGAGGCCAATCCCTCGCTGCGCCAGCTCGCCGACTCCGCGCCGGCTCCGTGGTCGGACCTCTACGCCAAGCACCACGAGACCCTGCTGGTCCTGGTGACCGAGCTGCGCGGGCTCTCCGACGCCAACCGGGAGATGCTCGAGGGTGGTCTGTCGGCGATCAGCGACGCGTTGACCAGCGTCCGGACGCCGTCCGCCGGGACGTACACCAACAGCGGTCGCGCGGCCGGCAACGCCTACCGCTCGGTGACCCTGGACGGCGCGCTGTGACCCACCACCAGACATCCGACGAGACCACAAGGGCAGGGCAGTGAGCACCTTCTCAGGACTGTCCGCGGCGTCCTCGGCGCTGTTCGCCGCGCAGCGCGCGATGGACGTCACCGGGCAGAACGTCGCCAACGTCAACACCGACGGCTACTCGCGGCAGCGGGTCGATCTCACGTCCGTGGGCGGCTCCGCCGTCCCGGCGGTGTTCTCGACCAGCTCGGGCATCGGTGAGGGCGTCGACGCGGACTCCGTCATCCGGATCCGCGACGCCTTCATGGAGAGCCGCGCGCAGGTCGAGCGCGCCACCACGGCGTCGTTGACGGTGAAGCAGACCACGCTCAACCAGATCGAGGACGCGTTCCACGAGCCCGGTGACGACGGCCTGCAGGCCCAGCTGTCGAAGATGTGGTCCGCCTGGGGTGACGTCACGAACAACACCACGGCCAAGGACGGTGGTGGTGCGCGCACGGCGGTGCTGCAGACGACCCAGACGGTGGTCGCCAGCCTGCACACGATCAACGCCACGCTGGACCAGCAGTGGTCGCAGGGCCTCGACGACCTCGGCGTGCTGGTCGACGACGTCAATGCCTCCGCGGCGTCCATCGCCACGCTCAACGAGTCGATCAAGCGGGCGAGCCAGGCCGGGTTGCCGACCAACGAGCTCGCCGACAAGCGGGACGCACTGGTGCTGGAGGTCGCCGAGCAGACCGGCGCCACCTCCACCGCTGAGGCGGACGGCACGGTGACCCTGAACCTGGGTGGGATGACGCTGGTCTCCGGGAAGAACTCGGTCACGCTGGCGGTCGGTGGGGCAACGAACCTGACGACGGCGACCGCGCCGCCCATCGACCCGCCCCGGATCGTGACCGTCCCCGGGGGGACGACGATCAAGCCGGGTGGCACGGCCGAGGGCCAGCTCACCGCGATGACGAAGACGATCCCGCACTACAAGAAGTCGCTCGACGACGTCGCGAAGCAGTTGGTGAAGACGCTCAACGAGGTGCACCAGTCCGGGTACGACCTGGCCGGGAACACGAACCATCCGCTGCTGGACGACGGCACCGGAACCGGCGACGACGCGGTCGACTGGACCGCAGTCACCGCGGCCACGATCAACCTCCGGATCAAGGACCCGGACGAGCTGGCCGCCGCCTCCCTGTCCCCGACCGCCGCGGGCGGGGTCGCCTCGGGTGACAGTCTCAACGCCGACGAGCTGGCCCAGCTCGGCTCGGCCGCGGGTGGGGCGGACGGCCTCTACCGGAAGATGATCGTCGGACTCGGGGTGCAGGCTTCCACCGCGTCGGGGAACCTCGCCGCGCAGAGCGTGATCAGCACGCAGGTCGACGCCGCACGCGAGTCGACCTCCGGCGTGAGCATCGACGAGGAGATGACGAACATGCTGCAGTTCCAGCACGCCTACTCGGCCGCCGCGCGCATGATCACCGCGATCGACGGGATGCTCGACACCGTGATCAACCGGATGGGCGTCTCCTGATGAGGATCACCCAGCGTGCGATCACGCAGACGAGCCTGCTCGGCCTGAACAGCAACCTCGCTGCCCTGAACAAGCTGCAGCAGCAGCTGACGTCGGGGACGACGATCAGCCGCCCGTCGGACTCCCCGACCGGCACCAACACCTCGATGCTCACCCGCCGCAGCATCGCGGACAACGACCAGCAGGCCCGGAACATCACCGACGGGACGACGGTCCTCGAGGCCACCGATTCGGCGCTGCAGGACATGCTGGCCCAGACGCTGAAGGTGCGGGACCTGACCGTGCAGGCTCTCAACAGCGGTGCGGGGAACGCCGAGACCCGGCAGGCGATCGCCAGTCAGGTGAGCGGACTGCGGGAGAGCATGCTCGGCCAGGCCAACCAGGTCGTGGCCGGCCGGCCGCTCTTCGGCGGGGTCACGTCCGGTGCCACCGCGTACGACGACGGGGAGTTCGTCGGCGTCGCGTTCGACGAGGACGTGAAGGCCACAGCCATCAACCGGCGGGTGTCGGACAACGAGACCATCCGGGTCGACGTCACCGGACCGGAGGCCTTCGGCAGCCCGGACGGATCCAACCTGTTCGCGGTGGTGCAGAACATCGCCACCCACACGACCGGCGACGACCAGCCGGCGCTGACCGAGGACCTGGCCGCCCTGGACGAGGCGATCAGCCGGCTGACCGAGGCGACCGCTGACGTCGGGACCCGGGCGCAGCGCATGGAGAGGGCCGGGACGACCAACTCGGCTCGGGCGCTGACGCTGTCGGCGGCGCTCGCCGCGACCGAGGACGTCGACCTGCCGAAGACCATCATGACCATGAAGGCCCAGGAGGTCAGCTACCAAGCAGCGCTCCAGGTGACGGCGCAGGTGCTGCAGCCCACCCTGCTGGACTTCTTGCGCTGATCAGGGGTCGCCGGACCTCCTGGCGGGCATGACGCCTGCCGAGAACGACAGGGGGCAGCTGCTCCGTCCTGCGACGGAGCGCTCCTCCTGACCCCGCCGACCGGCGGGTGCCACGGATGGCGACACACGACCCATGGAGGGGTTCCCCATGCTCACACTCACCCGCAGCGTCGGCGAGAGCATCCGGATCGGCGAGGACATCGAGGTCTACGTCGTCGAGGTGCGCGGCGGCACCGTGCGACTGGGCTTCAAGGCCCCTCGCGAGGTGACGATCCACCGCGAGGAGGTCTACCGGCAGATCACCGAGGCGAACAGCCTCGCTGCCGAGGTCGCGGCCGACGCGATGGCCGCCTTGGCAGCCTTTGCGCCAGGGTCAGGCCGAGCTCCTCAGCAAGATGTGACAACACCGTGACCAATACGGCTCAATAACCGCTCGACTCGTCTGTCTCACTGGTAACAGGACGGCGAGTCTCGCCGTCGGCCGGATTGATCCTGCGCAAGTCTCTCCCCACAGCGCCACCGCTACAGGGGGAGAACACGATGGAACTCAGCGCACTCGCATCCGGTCCGGCCGACGGTGTGGACCTCCGGGTCGACACCACCGTCGACGGGCTCTTCGACGCCGTCGGCACCGACGCGCTCGAGCCGGTGTGCCCCACGTCCGTCCTCCCGGAGACGGTGGTGGTGCACGTCCAGCTGCGCCCCCGCCGGTCGGCCACCCGCCGCTGCCTCGCCGCGCTGTCCGCGCTGGCGCTGCGGCACGACATGGTCCCCTTCACCCTGACCGGGCTGAGCGGCGACGACCGCGTCGTCCGGGTCACCGTCGGTGTCGAGCTCGGCCCCCGCGAGCTGATCGCCAAGTTCTCCGACCAGGCGCAGGCCGCGTACGCCTTCGCCGACGGTCTGTTCACCGACCTCTACGACTACATGCCGGTCTACGTGGGCGAGCCCAGCGAGACCGAGCGAGCCGCTGCCGCCGGTGTCCTCGAGGCCGCCGACACCGCGCGCCCGCGCACCGTCGCGCCGCGGATCCCCTCGCCGCGCACCTCCCACGAGATGGCCGGCGCGAGCACCTCCACCGCCCGGCGTGGCGCCCCCGTCCTCGTCTGACGCAGTCCGCCGGCCGCCAGGCCGCTGCTCCACCCGGCCGGCCCGGGCACTGCCTCGCGCCGCCGGTCCGTACCCACCCTTCCCGCCTGCACTTCCCCTCAGGAGGACCGGTGTCCGAGAACATCGCCGTCGCACAGCCCACCGAGACGACCGGGCGGACCGCCGCCCAGGCCGCCGCCGAGGAACGCCGCAACCGCGAGCCGCTGGTCTTCGGCGGTCTGCTCGAGGCCGAGGGCTGGGCGCTCGCACCCATCACCCCCCGCGACCGGGTGCACTTCCGCACCGACCGGGAGCTGCCGCTGGCCGAGTTCCGCGCGGCCCTGCCGGCCGGGGTCACGGTCACCTACGACGAGGGCGACGGGCTGTACCGCGTCGACGGCGAGCCCGGCTCCGCGGAGCCCCTGGCCGCGCTGGTCCGCAGCTGGTGCGCCGCCGGCGGGTACGGCACGGTCGGGCTCCGGCCGGAGACCGGCGTCCGTCGCCGTGCACCGCGGGACCTGCCCCCGGCCTTCCTGTCCGACCTGTGCCGGCACTACTGCCGGGTGAGCCTCAAGCGCCTGCAGCGGAACATGTCGACGATCCGGCTGCACCTGCCGGACAACGACGACATCGACCAGCAGGTCGCGGAGTGGGTGCTCAAGGCCGTCTCCACCTACGACGAGACCAAGTCGGTGCCCTTCGGGGCCTACCTGGCCACCCAGCTGTCCAAGTGGGTGCACGACCTGGGGCGCAACGCCTACGGCCGGACCGCCGCCGACACCGAGAACAAGCAGCAGAAGGCGGTCGCGTCCTTCACCGCCGAGCACCAGCGCCGGCCCAGCGAGAAGGAGCTCGCCGCCTACATGGGGCAGAGCGTCGCCACGCTGCGCCGCAACTCCCAGACCGTCGCCACGCTGAACGGCCTGCGCAACCTGCAGTCTCTGGACGGTGGTGCGGACGCGGTGGAGTTCGTCGTCCCGGACAGCGCCGAGGTCCCCGACGAGATCATGGGAGAGGCGGAGCAGACCCTGCTCTCGCACGCCCTGACCGCAGCCTGCGCCCCCGACCCGACCGCGCGCCGCGACCAACGGGCCGCACAACCGAACGTGCTGGGCTGGGCCACCTGGTACCTGACCACCTGGGGTGGGCAGACCAAGACCCAGCTGTCGGCGGACCTGAACACCTCGGTGCGGAACATGAACGTGCACGCCGACCGCGCCGAGCGCGCCCTCAAGGAGCGGCTCGCCGAGCACGGCTGAGAGAGGACCACCCTCCCCCCGAAGGCGGCCGTTCCAGCACGTCACCTGGCCCGTCGTGGTCCCCGCGCAACCGGGGACGACGGCGGGCCATCGTGCTGTCCGGGGGCCGTACGGCGGGGAAAAGCTGCCGGAGCTGGGTCCACCAGGTCTCCTCCCTGCCGATGTACGACTCGTGACCGCACCGGAGAGTCCTCGCCGCCCCGCGGGGAGCCGCCCGGTGGCGGCCGCCCCGGCCCCGCCGCGGACGCCGACGGTGCCGGCCGCCCTCCGCTGGGCGGTCCGGGCATGAGCCTCCCGCCGTTGTCCGACCCGGCCCACGCCGTCCTGGTGCCGCACTGGCTCAGCGCGGCTGACCGCCGTGAGCTGGAGCGGGCCGTCACCGACGCGCTGGCCGGCGGCCCGGTGCACCCGGTCGCTGCCGTCCACCTGGCCGAGGTGCTCACCGAACTGCACGTCGCCGCGGCCCGCGAGGTCGTCTGGCCGGCGCCGACCGCGCGGGTCCGCCGGGCCACCGGCTGGGGCGAGGACGTCGTCCCGGTCCGGCTGTCGGCGGTCGAGCTGGCGAGCGTGCTCTCCCTCCCGGACCTGGCGCTCGCCGCCCGGGAGGCACTGACCGGCGGACGCAGCGCGTGACGGGTGCACTGTTCGGCGCCCCCGCCGGGCTCTTCCGACGACTGGACCGGTCGGAGGTGCGGGCCTCCGACATCCGCACCGCCGTTCCCCGGCTCACCGCCACCGGGCTCGACCCGCTGCTGCAGCTGGACGTGCTGGACGGCGTCCGCGGGCCGGTGCTCGTGCTCGAGGAGGCCGGCCGCAGCACCCGGGTGCTGCTCGGCGAGCTCGCCGTGGAGATGACCCGCGCCCGGGTGGCCGCCACCCCCGAGGGGGTGACCGTCGCCCTGGCGGCCTGGATCGCCCGGCGGCCGGTGCCCGACCGGCTCGCCGCCGCCGGCGGGATGGCCGTGCTCGACTGGACCGATGCCCGGCAGACCACGCTGGGCTGGCGGGTGGTCCTGCTCCGGGCCGAGCTCCTGGTGCCCTGGCGCCCTTCCCGCACGGCCACCCTGCCGGCGGTGCACCAGATCCGGTCCCAGGCCCTCGGCCGCGCGGCCGGGGTCGAGGGGCAGCTGCGGATGGTCGGCCCCGTCGGGTTGTGGACCTCCGCGCAGCCCGGCCTCGACACCGCCGTGCTGGTGCGCCCGGAAGGGGTGCTGGCCGGGATGGCCGACCGCGGGGTGCGGCTGCGCGACCCGCACGTGGTGGTCACCCCACGCCGGCCGGTCGCCTGCGCGGACGCGCCGGTCGCCCGCCGGCTGGTGGCCGAGGCCGCCGACGCGAGCGCGACGATCCCGTGGCGGGAACTGATCGACCTCGGCTGGGCGTGAGCGCCTGCGGCCTCAGGTGAGGCTGCCGTACTCCCAGTGCCACGGTTCCGGGTTCTGCCCGTCGGCCTGCGCCCAGTCCGGGTGCACCCAGCCGTAGTGCGCCGCGTTGACCTGCATCCACGCCGTCTGGGCCGTCCCGAACACGTTGATCCCGCCGCACAGGTCGACCGCCAGACCCCAGCCGTGGTTGGAGGTGCCGGGCACCGCGGTGATCGCCGGCTTGCGGTGGTGGGCGTCGACCTGGGCGCCCAGCGACCGGTAGGAGTCGGTGATGCACAGCGGGCCGCCGAAGGTCGCCGCGTAGGCCGCCGACATCGCGTTGTAGGCAGCGGCCGCGTCGCAGCGCAGCCGGTGACCGCCGCCGAGGGAGCACAGCTGGTCGGCCGGGACCTGGCCGTTGGACCAGCCGCCCCAGGCGCCGTCGACCGGGCCGCCGGCCGAGCCGGGGGAGGGCAGCGGGGCGCTGCAGGTCGCCGGGTCCGGGCCGGTGACCGGCGGGTCGGCGGGCGTCGTCGCCGGGACGGTGACCCGGACGGCGGTGCTCAGGTCGGTCACGGTCCGGACCGCCACCTGCCACTGGTCGGCGGAGGCGGACAGCACGCTGGTGCCGCCGAGGTAGAGGCCGACGTCGTCCAGGCCGCTGCGCGGGTCGGTGCTGAACACCAGGTCGCCGACCTGCAGCTGGCCGACCGGCACCGGGGTGCCCGATGCCCACTGCCCGTCCAGGTCGCTGGTCAGCCCGACGCCGGCCGTGGTCCATGCGGTCGAGGTGAGGCCGCCGCAGCCGTACCCGTCGGGACCGCTCTGGTCGGCCAGGTACGGCTTGCCGAGCTGGGAGAAGGCGGCGCTGACCGCGGCGACGGTCTCGGCGGGGAGCACGGTCAGCGTGCGTCCCCCGACGAAGGTCGAGGCGACCCCGGCGACCGTCGCTCCCGATGCGTCCCGCAGCGGGGCCAGCCCGCTGGGCAGGTCGGTGGGATCGGTCAGGGTGGCGGCCGGTGGCGGGGTGATCCCGCCGGCGGCGAGCTGGCCCAGGTAGTGCTGCCACTCGGTCAGGGCAGCAGCGTTGCGCTCCTGCTGCGCCGTGGACGTGGGACTGGTGCCCAGCCCCGCCCACCGGGCGCTGACGGACGGATCGAGGGTGGACACCAGGTCGCGCATCGCGACGAGCACGTCGTCGGCCGTGCGCCGGGCGGCGGCGGCCGCGGCCTCGGCGGCCTGGGCGGTGTCGGTGTAGCTGGCGGCGTGCACCGCAGCGGTCGCGGCGCGGGCCACCTGGGTGTCCTGCTCGTCGGACAGGCGGTCGGCGAGGCCCTGGCCGTGCAGCACCTCGGTGGTGGCGTCGGGGGCGGTCAGGCTGAGCCGGCTGAGCGGCCAGCGCTCCTCGGCGCTGCGCCGGTAGGCGGTCGCGGCGTACTCGCCGACGGCGGCGCGGTCGGTGGCGACCGCGGCCAGCGCGGTGGCACCGGCATCGCGGGCCAGCTGTGCCTGGGTCTCGAAGGCGGTGGCCTCGGCCAGCGCCGACCGGTAACGGCTGGTCGCCTCGGCGAGGGTCGTC
The DNA here is from genome assembly GCF_005930475.1 of Modestobacter altitudinis. Lineage (GTDB taxonomy): Bacteria > Actinomycetota > Actinomycetes > Mycobacteriales > Geodermatophilaceae > Modestobacter > Modestobacter altitudinis. The sequence goes on along the minus strand of NZ_SJEW01000068.1, from coordinate 10,258 downwards.
GCGGTCAGCTGCGCCTGTCCGACGGCGTCGGCGCGCCCCGGGACCTGCCCGGCCTCGGTCGGCGGTTGGGCGAGCGCAGCGAGCACGGTGACGATCCCGAGCGTCGACCCGGCGAGCACCGCCATCCGACGCCACCACGCGCGGACGGCGCCCGGCGCGCGGGACCGCGGAGCGGAGCCCGTCGTCCGGGGAGCGGGACGACGACGAGCGGTCCCTGGTCGCGCGGCCGGGCCGGGACGGGATGCGCTGGGACGAGGGGGAGAGGCCGTCCGTCGGACGGGTGCCCGGCCGGCCGGGACGCGGGTCCGCGGCGCAGCTGCTCGTGCGCGGGGTGCGGACACCGGGCCCCCTCCCTGCTCGTGCGACGGATCGGCCCGGACGCCTGGTGGCGTCCGGTGTCCTGATCACATCGACGGGCCCGGGGGGTGGGCGTAGCTCCCTCACCGGTTCGGGGGGTGCCCCTCACCCCATCGGGGGTGCGGGAGCGAGAGACGACGAGGCCCCGCCGTCCAGACGGACGGCGGGGCCTCGGAGGTGCTGCTGCTACCGCTGGGTGATCGGCACGAACGGGCGCTCGGTCTCACCGGTGTAGACCTGCCGCGGACGGCCGATCTTCGTCGCCGGGTCCTCGATCATCTCGCGCCACTGGGCGATCCAGCCGGGGAGCCGGCCGAGCGCGAAGAGCACCGTGAACATCTTCACCGGGAAGCCCATCGCCCGGTAGATGAGCCCGGTGTAGAAGTCGACGTTCGGGTAGAGCTTGCGCTGGATGAAGTAGTCGTCGGAGAGCGCGATCTCCTCCAGCTGCCGGGCCAGGTCGAGCAGCTCGTTGTTGCCGCCGAGCTTGCCCAGCACGGTGTCGGCGGTCGCCTTGACCAGCTGGGCCCGCGGGTCGTAGTTCTTGTAGACCCGGTGCCCGAAGCCCATGAGCTTGACGCCGGGCTCCTTGTTCTTCACCCGGTCCACGAAGCGGCCGATGTCGCCGCCGTCGCGCTTGATCGCCTCGAGCATCTCCAGCACCGACTGGTTCGCCCCGCCGTGCAGCGGGCCGAAGAGCGCGTTGATGCCGGCCGAGACCGACGCGAAGAGGTTGGCGTGCGAGGACCCGACCAGCCGCACCGTGGAGGTCGAGCAGTTCTGCTCGTGGTCGGCGTGCAGGACGAACAGCATGTCCAGCGCCTTGACCAGCTCCGGGTCGGCCTCGTAGGGCTCGGCCGGGAAGCCGAAGGTCATCCGCAGGAAGTTCTCCACCAGGCCGAGCGAGTTGTCCGGGTAGAGGAACGGCTGACCGACCGACTTCTTGTAGGCGTAGGCCGCGATCGTCGGCAGCTTGGCCAGCAGCCGCAGCGTGGAGATCTCCACCTGGCGCTCGTCGAAGGGGTCCAGCGAGTCCTGGTAGAAGGTCGACAGGGCGCTGACCGCGGAGGAGAGCACCGGCATCGGGTGCGCATCGCTGGGGAAGCCCTTGAAGAACTGCTTCAGGTCCTCGTGCAGCAGGGTGTGCCGGCGGATGCCCTGGTCGAACTCGGCGAGCTGGTCGGCGGTCGGCAGCTCACCATGGATCAGCAGGTACGAGACCTCGAGGAAGCTGGCCTGGCCGGCGAGCTGGTCGATGGGGTACCCGCGGTACCGCAGGATGCCCTGGTCGCCGTCGATGTAGGTGATCGCCGAGGTGCAGGACGCGGTGTTGACGAACCCGATGTCCAACGCGACCTGGCCGGTGGTGGCCAGCAGCTTGCTGGTGTCGATGCCCTCGGACCCCTCGGTGGAGGGGACGACCGGCAGGGGGAGTTCGCCGCCGGTCCAGCGCAGGGCTACGTCTGGGGTGCTCGCTGTCTCGCTCATCAGCTCAGGACGCTACTCAGTTCTCCGGCCGCCGCGACACGGCCCCCGCCATCGGGTGGAAAAGGCGAGGGCCGCGACCCGGCACGGCCGGCGTCAGGGGTGCGTCATCGACAGCACGTCGAGGGCGGCGTCCAGCTGCTCCTCGGTGAGCTTGCCCGCCTCCACGTACCCGCGCTCCACCACGACCTGGCGGATCGTCTTCTGCTCCTTGAGCGACTGCTTGGCCACGATCGCCGCCTCCTCGTAGCCGATGTACTTGTTCAGCGGCGTGACGATCGAGGGCGAGGACTCGGCGTAGGTGCGGCACTGCTCGACGTCGGCGGTGATGCCGTCGACGCAGCGGTCGGCCAGGATCCGGCTGACGTTGGCCAGCAACCGGATCGACTCCAGCAGGTTGCGGGCCATCAGCGGCAGGGTGACGTTGAGCTCGAAGACGCCGGTGGTGCCGGCGTAGGTGATCGCGGCGTCGTTGCCGATCACCTGGGCGCCCACCTGGATGACCGCCTCGGGGATCACCGGGTTCACCTTGCCGGGCATGATCGAGCTGCCCGGCTGGAGGTCGGGCAGAGCGATCTCGCCCAGGCCGGTGCGCGGGCCCGAGCCCATCCACCGCAGGTCGTTGACGATCTTGATCAGCCCGACGGCGATCGTCTTCAGCTGACCCGAGCCCTCGACCAGGGCGTCGCGCGAGCTCTGCGCCTCGAAGTGGTTGCGCGCCTCCGACAAGGGCAGCCCCAGCTCCCCGGCCAGCCGCTCGATGATCGCGGCGGCGAAACCGGGCGGGGTGTTGATGCCCGTGCCCACGGCGGTGCCGCCCAGCGGCAGCTCACCGATGCGGGGGAGGGAGGCCTGCAGCCGCTCGATGCCGTAGCGGACCGCCGCGGCATAGCCGCCGAACTCCTGGCCCAGGGTGACCGGCGTGGCGTCCATCAGGTGGGTGCGCCCGCTCTTGACGACGGTGGCGAACTCCTCGGCCTTGCGCTCGAGGGAGGCCGCCAGGTGCTCCAGCGCCGGCACCAGGTCGCGGACGATCGCGCCGGTGGCAGCCACGTGGATCGCCGAGGGGAAGACGTCGTTGGACGACTGGGAGGCGTTGACGTGGTCGTTGGGGTGCACCGGCGAGCCCAGCGACTCGGTGGCCAGGGTGGCGATGACCTCGTTGGTGTTCATGTTGCTCGACGTCCCGGACCCGGTCTGGAAGACGTCGATCGGGAAGTGCTCGTCCCACTCGCCCCGGGCGACCGCGGCGGCGGCCTCGGTCACGGCGCCGGCCACGTCCTCGGGGAGGACGCCGAGCGAGGCGTTGACGCCGGCCGCGGCGCCCTTGATCGCGGCCAGCGCGCCGATCAGCTCGCGCTCGATCGGGGTGCCGGAGATGGGGAAGTTCTCGACGGCTCGCTGGGTCTGCGCGCGCCACTTCGCCCATGAGGGGACGCGCACCTCACCCATGGAGTCGTGCTCGATGCGGAAGTCGTCCTCGGTGGCCACGCTGCGCTCCCAGGTCCTGTGGTCGGCTGCTGAAGTGGTGGGTGGTGCTGCAACGACCCTAGACAGCCCCCGGACGCCGACTCACCCAGCCGGGTGAGCGACGACCCGGCGAGGCCATGGTCCCGTCATGGTGGAGCGGCGACAACGCCGCAGACGGAGGGACCGCATGTCCGAGCACGGCCCCGGCCAACAGCAGTGGTACGCCGTGGGCTGCCTCTGCCCCGACCTGGACTGACCGCCGCATCCCGCCGAGGAGCACCGATGACCCGACCGCCGTCCGGCGACCCGTCCCCGTGGGGGACGACGCCGGAGCAGCAGCCGCAGCCTGCGCCGCCGTACCGGCAGCCGCAGTACTGGACGCCCTACGGCGCTCCGCAGTACGGGCAGCCGCCGTACGGCGCTCCCCAGTACGGGCAGCCGCAGTACGGGCAGCCGCAGTACGGGCAGCCCCAGTACGGGCAGCCGCCGTACGGGCAGCCGCAGTACGGCTACGGCGGGCCGCCGTACGGGCCGTACGGGCCCTACACCGGTGGCCGGCCACCGGGTCGTCGGAAGCTGGTCATCGGGCTCGTGATCGGCGGGCTGGCGCTGCTGGCCCTGGTCGTCGCGGTGTTCGTCGCGGCGGGGAGGGTGATCCCGGACTCGACGGTGCCGGCGCCGGTCGCGACCCGCGAGCCCACCGGCCTCGGGGACGACCCGGTGTTCGACCAGCTCGCCCGCGCCTGCCACGACGGGGACATGTCCTCCTGCGACGACCTCTACGACCGCTCCGACATCGACTCCGCCTACGAGGAGTACGGCGACACCTGCGCCGGTCGTCGCGGAGGCGGGGCGTGGGCCTACTGCGTCGACGTCTACTCCGACACCGACTGACGTCGCTAGGGTCGCCGCATGACCCAGGAGCCGGTGGCTGGTCAGGATCCCCGGGGGGCGCCCGCGCCTGCCCTGCGCGCCGGCGACGCCGATCGGGACGCCACCGTCACGCGGCTGCAGACCGCGGTCGGTGAGGGGCGGATCGACCTCGACGAGTTCAGCCAGCGGGCCGCGGCGGCCCATGCCGCGGTGACCAAGGCGGAGCTCGAGGCGCTGCTCGCCGACCTGCCGGCGCCGGCGTCCGCGGTGCCGGCGGTCGGCGAGGTCGTCGGTGAGCGGATGTCGCCCGAGCCCGTGTTCAGCGTCATGGGGGATGTGAAGCTGACGGTCTCGACCGCCGTCCCGAGGCAGGTCAGCACCGTCTTCGGTGACGTGACGATCGACCTGCGGGGACTGCGCACCGCCGACGACGCCGTCGAGCTGCGGCTCTGCACGGTCTTCGGGGACGTGCAGGTGATCGTCAGCGAGGGTGTCGCCGCCGAGATCAACGGCTGGACGGTGTTCGGCGACCGGAAGACCCAGCTGGCCCCGGTGCCCCGGCTGGCGGGCACGCCGCGGGTCGTGGTCACCGGCTGGTCGGTCTTCGGTGACCGCAAGCTGCGGAGTCTCGCTCCCGGGGAGTCGTCCAGCCGGTGGCGGTCCGTGCTGGACCGGCTGGCCGACCGCCGTCCGCCGCTGCCGCCCCCGCCGGCGCGGCCCTAGCGCGCCGGCTCAGCCCTCGCCGTCGCCGAACGGGACGGCGGAGTACGAGCTGAGCTTCTCCAGCGAGTGCAGGCTGTCGATCGACCGGATGGTGCCCGACCGCGAGCGCATGACCAGCGACTGCGTGGTGCAGCCGCCGGCGCGGTACTGCACGCCGCGCAGCAGCTCGCCGTCGGTGATCCCGGTGGCCACGAAGAAGACGTCCCCGCGCACCAGGTCGTCGATGGCGAGCACCCGGTCCAGGTCGTGCCCGGCGTCCAGCGCCTTCTGCCGCTCGGCGTCGTCCTTGGGCCAGAGCCGCCCCTGCAGCGCCCCGCCCATGCACTTGAGGGCGCAGGCGGTGATGATCCCCTCCGGGGTGCCGCCGATCCCCATCAGCAGGTCGACGCCGGTGCCCTCGCGGGCCGCGGCGATCGCCCCGGCGACGTCGCCGTCGGTGATGAACTTGATCCGGGCGCCGGACTCCCGCACCTCCTGGACCAGCGTCTCGTGCCGGGGGCGGTCCAGGATGCAGACGGTCACGTCGGCGGCCGACGCCCGCTTGGCCTTGGCCACCCGGCGGATGTTCTCGGCGACGGGTGCGGTGATGTCGATGACGTCGGCAGCGATCGGCCCGGTGGCGATCTTGTCCATGTAGAAGACGGCCGAGGGGTCGTACATGGCCCCGCGGTCGGCCACCGCCATCACGGCGACGGCGTTGGGCATGCCCTTGGCCATCAGCGTGGTGCCGTCGATCGGGTCCACGGCGACGTCGTAGTGACCGCCGGTGCCGTCGCCGACCTCCTCGCCGTTGTAGAGCATCGGGGCCTCGTCCTTCTCGCCCTCCCCGATGACCACGACGCCGCGCATGCTCACGGTGCCGATCAGCGCGCGCATCGCGTCGACCGCGGCGCCGTCCCCACCGTTCTTGTCGCCGCGGCCGACCCAGCGGCCGGCGGCCATGGCCGCGGCCTCGGTGACCCGCACCAGCTCCATGGCCAGGTTGCGGTCCGGCGGGGGGCGGTCGCCCCGACCGCCGGTGCTGGGCCGGGCGGCCGTGCCGCCGGGCAGTGGTCCGTCGGGCAGGGGCAGGGACACAGGACCTCCTGACGACCGCCGGACGACGCTGTCGGCGGGGTGGGGGAGCAGTGCTGCGATCCTAGGGGCATGCCTGAAACCGGCCAGCCGGGTCAGCCCGGCGGTCCCGTCCCCCCGCAGGCCGACCCGACCGAGGTCCCCGCGCCGCCCGCCGTCGAGCGGCTGCAGCGCTTCACCGCCGCCAACATGATCCGGTCGCTGCTGCCGCTGGTGCTCGGTTGCCTGCTCGTCGTCGGGGTCACCGCGATCCGGCAGAACCCGGACGACCCCGTGCGCGAGGTGGACACCTCGAGCGCCGAGCGGGCGGTGTCCCAGCTGGCCGGCTACCAGCTGCTGGTGCCCCGTGGCCTGTCCGACGACTGGCGGCCCACCAGCGTCCGCACCGACGCCGGGCAGGCGTCGCCCGGGGACCCGGTGAGCCTGCAGATCGGCTGGCTCACCCCGGCCGAGGAGTTCGCGCAGTACGTGGTCAGCGACGACCCGGACACGACCGCGCTCACCGACGTCCTGGAGGACGCGACCGAGGACGGCACCGAGCAGGTCGGCGGGGACACCTGGCAGCGCGTGACCACCCAGCGCGGGGAGACGGCGCTGACCCGCACCGAGGGGACGGCGACGCTGGTGGTCACCGGCTCGGCGTCCGACGACGAGCTGGAGACCCTCGCCGGCTCCCTCGAGCCCTACGCACCCTGAGGGCCATGTTGGCCACCACGGCCCCTCGGGGGTCAGGCCTGGGCGTCGGTGGGGGCGGCGGCGGCCAGGCGCTCGCGGGCGCGGTCCAGCCAGTGCTGGCAGGTCTCGGCCAGCTGCTCGCCCCGCTCCCAGAGGGTCAGCGACTCCTCCAGCGTCAGCCCGCCGGCCTCCAGCTTCCGAACGACGTCGGCGAGCTCCTCGCGGGCCTGCTCGTAGGTCTGGGTGGGTTCGGGCGTCGTCACGGTGTCCCATCCTGCCTGTCCACCCGCACCGGCAGCCGACCGCCGGCGACCCGCACCTGCAGCCGCTCGTCGTCGGCCACCTCGGCCGGGTCGCGCACCAGTGCCCCGTCGGCGCGCTGCACCACGGCGTAGCCGCGGTCCAGGGTGGCCTGGGGCGACAGCGCGGACACCTGCGCGCGGGCGTGTAGGAGGTCCCGCTCGGCCCCTTCGACGCGGTGGGTCAGCGTGCGGGTCGCCCGGCCGCGCAGCATGGCGACGTCGTCGGCGCGGCCGGTCAGCAGCCGCTGGGGGTCGGCCAGCACCGGACGGCTGCGCACCGACTCCAGCCAGCGCTCCTGCTGCTCCAGGCGGGCGCCGAGCAGGTGCCGCGCGCGGGCGCGCAACCCGTCGACCAGCCGCCGCTGCTCACCGATCTCGGGGACGACGCGGTGGGCGGCGTCGGTGGGGGTCGCCGCCCGGACGTCGGCGACGTGGTCGACCAGCGTGGTGTCGGTCTCGTGGCCCACGGCGGTGACCACCGGGGTGCGGGTGGCCGCGATCGCGCGGACCAGCCCCTCGTCGGAGAACGGCAGCAGGTCCTCGACCGAGCCGCCGCCGCGGGCGATCACGATCACCTCGACGGTGGGGTCAGCGTCCAGCTTCCGGAGCCCGGCGATCACCGATTCGGCCGCCGTCGGCCCCTGGACGGCGCAGTTGTGCACCGCGAAGCGCACCGCGGGCCAGCGGCGGCGGGCGGTGACCAGCACGTCGCGCTCGGCCGCGCTGTCCCGGCCGGTGATCACCCCGACCACGGCAGGCGCGAACGGCAGCGGCCGCTTGCGCGCCGCGTCGAACAACCCCTCGGCCGCCAGCAGCCGCCGGATCCGCTCGATCCGGGCGAGCAGCTCGCCCAGCCCGACGGCACGGATCTCGGTGGCGCGCAGCGAGAAGGAGCCGCGGGCGACGTAGTAGTCCGGCCGCGCCCGGACGACGACCCGGGCGCCCTCGGTGAGCTCCAGACCCGGCCGGTCGGCGACGTCGCGGGGGCAGGTCACCGGGATCGAGAGGTCGGCGGCCGGGTCGCGCAGGGTGAGGAAGACGGTGGCCGCGTTGCCCCGCCGGGACAGCTGCGCGACCTGGCCCTCGACCCACACCTCACCGAGCCGGCCGATCCACTCGGCGACCTTGCGGGCGACAGTCCGCACCGGCCACGGGGACTCGGGCGAGGAGGGGCTGGTCACGGCACGAGGGTGCCACTGCGGCCCGGGCCGCCCGCCGTCAGCCGGGGTAGCCCGGCGCCGCCGGCAACCCGAAGAACTCCTCGAGCGTGCGTGTCCCGGTGCGCTGCAGCTCGGTCGCCAGCGGGACGCCCACGTAGCGCACGTGCCACGGCTCGTACTTGTAGCCGGTGACGTCCTGGGCGCCGTCGGGGTAGCGGACGACGTAGCCGAACTCGGCGCCGTGGGCGGCGACCCACTGGCCCTCGGCGGTGGTGGCGAAGCAGCTCTCGATGTCGCAGCCGCCGCCGCCGACGTCGGCGGCCAGCCCGGTCTGGTGCTCGCTGTAGCCGGGCCGGGCGACCTGGATCTCGGCCCGCTCCTCGCCGAACCGGGCGACCTGGTTGCGGAAGGTGTCCACCTGGTAGTCGTAGGAGCGGTATGCGCTCAGCACGCTGATGGTCAGGCCCTGCGCGGCCGCGGCGGCGATCATGTCGCGCATCGCCTGGGCGGCCTCGGCCCGCAGCTGGCGGCCGCCGATGTCGACCAGGTCGGCCGGCGCGTGGTCCAGGGGGGCCAGCGGGCGCGCCTTGTCCACGACCACCCACGGGCTGTTCGGGTCGTCGATGGACTGCTGGGCCCGGTCGAAGGTCGGCTCGGCCGGCGGTGTGGTCGGCGGGGCGGGGGTCGACGTGGTCGGGGGTGCGCTGCTGGACGGTGCGACCGAGTTCGACGACGGCACGGCGGCGGCGACGGTCGGCGGGGGACCGGAGGACCGGGCCTCGCGGACGAGCCCGACGACGGCGGCCACGACCGCCAGCAGCACCAGTGCGACGACGACGCGGCGGGCTCCGGACCCGCGGCGGCGTGCCGCCCGGTGTCCTGCGCCCTGACTGCTGCTGGCCACCCGTCTCCCCGGTGCTCGCTGCGCCGGGCGGATCCCCGGACCGCTGAGGATCCTGGCACCACGCCCGGCTCCCGGCGGCCAACCGGACCCGCTCGGCCCGTCGTGGGTCAGCCGCGGTCGGCGCTGAGCTTCTCCAGCCGGTTCTGCAGCAGGGTCACGTACGGCGCCCGGGCCTGGGTGGCCCGCTCGTAGTCGAGCAGGTCGGCGACGGTCTCGATGGGGTAGCTCCGCAGCCGGCCGCGCAACGCCGGGATGCTGAACGCGTCGTACCCCTCGACCGGGCTGGTGGCCCCGGCCTCGGTGCCGGCGTCGGTGCCCGCGTCGGTGCCGTCGGTCGGTGCGTCCGCCTCCGGCACCACCAGGGGGTCGCTGTCGGCGCTGTCGGTGATGTCGCTGCCGGGCGTGACGCTCTCCGCGGCCTCCGGACCGCCCAGGTCGACGAGCTCCTCGGCGGCGTCCGCGAGCGCCGCGACGTCCGGGTCGGCGTCGTCGACCAGCTCGGTCTGCTCCGGTGCCTGGTCGGCGGTCAGGTCGTCCAGTGTGTGCGCCGTCGGTGCTGCGTCGGTCGGTGCTGCGTCGGTCGGTGCTGCGTCGGTCGGTGCTGCGTCGGTCGGTGCTGCGTCGGTCGGGGCTTCGTCGGTGGCGTCACCGGGGACGGCCTCGACCGGCGGGGCACCGCCGACCGCGGCGTCGGCGATGAGCTCGTCGGCCACTGCCTCCGCGGCGGCGGCATCCTCCAGGGCCTCCTCGAGGGCCACTGCCTCCTCCATGGCCTCCTCGATCGCCGCCTCCTCCAGGACGGCCTCGACGACGGACTCCTCGAGTGCGGCCTCGTCCTCGGCGACCTCGGTCACGGTGTCGGCGCTGAGGTCCTCGAGCACCTCCTCGGGGACGTCGGCCGGAGCCACCGCCCCGATCTCGGCGTCGACCTCGCCGGCCAGCTCGTCGACCACCGCGGTGATCGCGTCGGCCTCCGGGTCGTCGGGCAGCGCCGCGACCTCGGCCGGGCTGAGGTCCGCGTCGTCGTCCACGGTGAGCGCCAGGACGACGGCGGTCTCCTCCGCCAGGTCGTCCGACTCGGCCAGCGGCAGGTCGGCGACCGACAGGTCGTCGGCGAGCTCGTCGGCCAGCTGCTCGAACACCGGGTCGGACCCGGCGTCCAGCTCGGCGTCCTCCAGCGCGCTGTCGTCGACCCGGTCGAAGGCCGAGCTGCGGGGCGCGGGGGGACCTGCCGG
>NZ_SJEW01000067.1 GCF_005930475.1 Modestobacter altitudinis | reverse complement strand
GGTCGGCGGGCCAGGGCGGAGGGGCCGGCCCGCACAGCCGCCCCACCTACACTCGCTGCCGCCGGCCCGCGTGGGCCGGCGCGGTCCGGGGGTGCGCACGCGCTGCCGGGCACGCCGGCGCAGCGAGGAGCGGCAGTGGCCAAGGACCCCAAGCCCGAGAACGGCCGCGCGAAGAGCGGCCCGTCCCGTGGGGGGTCCGGCGCCAGCAGGGCGACCGGTCAGCGCCCCGGCCAGGGCGGCCGCACCCGGCCGCCGGCCAACGTCGTGACCCAGCAGCGGCCGTGGGGGCTGATCGCCGCGGCGGTCGCCGTCGTCGTCTTCGCCGCCGCGGTCATCACCTACGCCGTCGTCCAGGTCAACCGCTCCAACGCCGACAAGGTCACCTCGGCCGACCAGATCGCGGACCTGCAGACCTTCGACTACGCCAGCGGCCAGGAGCACGTCACCACCCCGGTGACCTACACCGAGTCCCCGCCGGTCGGCGGGCCGCACGACCCGGAGTGGGCTGACTGCACGGGCACCGTCTACGACGCGGACATCCGGCACGAGAACGCCGTCCACTCCATGGAGCACGGCGCCACCTGGATCACCTACGACCCGGACGCGATCAGCGACGACGACCTCTCCACGCTCGAGGACCTGGTCGACGGCCGCTCCGGCCTGCTGCTGTCCCCCTACGCCGGGCTGGGCTCGACGATCAGCCTGCAGTCCTGGAACCACCAGCTGTCCCTCGACTCGGCGACCGACGTGCGGGTCCAGCAGTTCGTCGACTTCATGACCTTCAACGCCGACTTCTACCCCGAGGTCGGCGCCAGCTGCGAGAACCCGGCGTTCATCAGCGACCCGCTCGTCGTCGGCGACAGCAGCCGCGGGGCCGCCTCGGCGGCGACCGACGCGCCGACCACCGAGACCCCGGCCACGGACGCACCGACGTCGACCACCCCGGCCGCCACCGAGACCCCGGCGCCCTGACGGACGCCGCTGCCGTGGACGACGCCGACCCCACCCCCGCACCGCCGCCTCCCGAGCGCCGGCCGCGGTCGTGGCTGACCGCGGTGCTGGTCACGGTCATCGCCGCGGGGCTGCTCGCGCTGGGCGGCGGGCTGGCGGTGGCGCTCGGCATCGGGCGGACCGACCAGCCGGCCGCGGACTCGGTCGACGCCGGCTTCTCCCGGGACATGTCCCGGCACCACCTGCAGGCCGTGGAGATGGCCAACCTGGCGCCCGGCCGCAGCACCGACCCCGACGTCGCGCTGCTCGCCTTCGACATCGCCTCCACCCAGACCAACCAGGCCGGCCGCATGCAGGGCTGGCTGACGCTGTGGGGTCTGCCGCTCACCAGCGGGGACACGATGGGCTGGATGGACGACGCGGCCGCGGGAGGGCACGACATGTCCGGGCACGACATGCCCGCGACGGGAGCCGCCGACGGCGCGGTGATGCCCGGCATGGCCACCGAGACCGAGCTGGCCCAGCTCCGCTCGCTGTCGGGCACCCCGTTCGACGTGATGTTCCTGCAGCTGATGATCCGGCACCACCAGGGCGGGCTGGAGATGGCGCAGTACGGCCAGCAGCACGCCGGTGAGGCGGTCGTGCGGGGGCTGGCGCGGTCGATCGCGGAGACCCAGACGGCGGAGACCACGACGATGGAGAAGATGCTCCGGGCCCGCGGCGGCGCCCCGCTGCCGGCCCCCTGAACCCCCCGCCGACGGAGCGGGCCCTGCTGGTAACGTCTTCCGGGCGCCGAGCACGACAGGCGCCAGCGATGACGAGCCCCCGTAGCTCAGGGGATAGAGCACTGCCCTCCGGAGGCAGGGGCGCAGGTTCGAATCCTGCCGGGGGCACCCACAGCCCAGGCTCGCACCGCACACACCGCCCGCCCGGCCCCTCGGCCGTGGCGGGCGGCGTCGTCTCGTCTCAGCCCGCCTGCACCCGGCCCGCCGTCACCTCGAACCGGCGGGTGGTGTGCACCGCCTCGAGCATCCGGCGGTCGTGCGTCACCAGCAGCAGCGTGCCCGGGTAGTCGGCCAGCGCCTGCTCCAGCTGCTCGATCGCCGGCAGGTCCAGGTGGTTGGTCGGCTCGTCGAGGACCAGCACGTTCACCCCTCGGGCCTGCAGCAGCGCCAGCGCCGCGCGGGTCCGCTCCCCCGGCGACAGCGTGCCCGCGGGCCGCAGCACGTGGTCGGCGCGCAGCCCGAACTTGGCCAGCAGGGTGCGCACCTCGGCATCGGGCAGGTCGGGCACCTCCGCGCCGAAGGCCGAGGCCAGCGGCTCGTCGCCCAGGAACCGGCCGCGCGCCTGGTCGACCTCGCCCAGCCGCACGCCGGCGCCGAGCGACGCCGTCCCCTCGTCGAGCGGGACCCGACCCAGCAGCGCGGCCAGCAGGGTGCTCTTCCCCGACCCGTTGGCGCCGGTGATCGCCACCCGGTCGCCCCAGTCGACCTGCAGGTCGACCGGGCCGAGGGTGAAACCGCCCCGGCGGACGACGGCGCCCCGCAGCGTGGCCACGACGGCACCGGCGCGCGGCGCCGGGGCGATCTCCAGCCGCAGCTCCCACTCCTTGCGCGGCTCCTCGACCACCTCGAGCCGTTCGATCCGCTTGTCGGTCTGCCGGGCCTTGGCCGCCTGCTTCTCCGACGTCGCCCGCATGTGCGCCCGGATGTTCTTGTCCGGCTCGTTGCCCTGCTTGCGCACCGCGTTGCGGACGCCCTTCGCCATCCAGTTGCGCTGCATCCGGGCGCGGTCCTCCAGGCCGGACCGCGTGTCGGAGTACTCCTCGAACTCCTCGCGGGCGTGCCGGCGGGCCACCTCCCGCTCGACCAGGTACGCCTCGTAGCCGCCGTCGTGCACCCGCACCACCTGCTGGGCCAGGTCGAGCTCGACCACCCGGGTGACGGTCCGGGCCAGGAACTCCCGGTCGTGGCTGACCAGGACGACCCCGGTGCGCAGGCCGCCGACGAAGGCCTCCAGCTGGTCCAGCCCGGCGAGGTCCAGGTCGTTGGTCGGCTCGTCGAGCAGCAGGACGTCGTAGCGGCTGAGCAGCAGCGAGGCCAGCCCGACCCGGGCCGCCTCCCCGCCGGAGAGCCCGACCGTCGGCGCGTCCAGGGCGACGCCCGGCGCGACGGAGGCCACGACCTCCTCCGCCCGCTCGGCGAGGTCGGCGCCACCGAGGGCCAGCCAGCGCTCCAGGGCGTCGCCGTAGACGTCGTCGGCCCCCGGCACCCCCTCGGTCAGCGCCTCCAGAGCGGCGTCCATGGCCACCTGGGCCGCGGCCACGCCGGTGCGCCGGGCGAGCGCGTCCAGCACCGTCTCCCCCGGCCGCCGCTCGGCCTCCTGCGGCAGGTAGCCGACGGTGGCCGACGGCGGGCTGAGCGAGATCTCCCCCGCCTCGGCCGGGAGCACCCCGGCGAGGGTCTGCAGCAGGGTGGACTTGCCCGCGCCGTTCACCCCGACCAGGCCGACCACGTCACCGGGGGCGACGACCAGGTCGAGGTCGGTGAACAGGACTCGGGCGCCGTGACCGGCGGCCAGACCACGGGCGAGCAGGGTGGCGGACACCCGCCCATCGTGCCCACCGCCCGGGACGCCGGACCACGCGGTGTCGGCGGCCGGCCCGCTCAGTCCGCGAACGGCCCGCCGGCGTCGGGCGACTCCTCGTCCCAGGCCTCGCTGGACGGGTCGTCGGCCGCCTCGGTCAGCACGTCGTCGGCGATCTCGTCGAGCAGCTGCTCCAGGGAGGCGACGCCGGGGGCGACGTCGGCGTCGGTGTCCGGGCGGCGGACCAGCCAGGGCTGCAGGTGGTCGTACCCGCGCACCGACACCCGGCGCAGCGGCCGCACCCGGTAGTCCGGCAGCCCGCGCAGCCGCCGCGCCAGCTGCTGGTCGACCAGCACGGTCGAGGGCCGGGCCAGCGAGGTGAGCCGGCTGGCCAGGTTGACCACCGGGGAGTAGACGTCGCCGAGCCGGGTCAGCACCGGGCCGAAGGCGGCGCCGACCCGCAGCGGCGGCCGGTCCGGGGCGTTCCACTCCTCGGGGAGCCGCAGCGCGATCTCGACGGCGTCGACCGGTTCCGGGGTGGTGAACAGGACACCGTCCCCCACGGTCTTGACCACCCGGCCGTGGTGCCGGGCGATGAGGTCGGCCACCAGCCCCTCGAAGTCCTCGACCATCGTGCCCAGCTCCCGGCCGCCCATGCCGCGGCTGCGCGAGGTGTAGCCGACCAGGTCGGCGAAGCCGACGGCCAGCTCCCGGCGGTCCACCGTCCCCGGAGCGGCGACGAACAGCCGGCCGGCATTCGCGGCCAGGTGCCGGCGCCAGACGTAGTCCTGCAGCTCACGCATCAGCGGCAGCAGCTGCTCCGCCGAGTGCACCACGCCCGCCTCCACCGCCGGCCGGGAGTCCGGTGCTCCGTGCGCGGGGTCCAGCAGCAGGGCGGCGAGCATGTCGGTCTGCCAGTCGGCCAGCCGGGCCAGCGACTGCCCCATCGCCCGGGCGATCGAGGCCTCTGCGCCCGGGTCGACGAAGCCGGTGTCGATCAGCGCCGAGAGCCGGGCGAGGGCGGTGACGTCGGAGTCGGTGAAGGCCGCGTCGTCGTCGGCCACGTCGGCGAAGCCGAGGGCCCGCCACAGCCGCTGCGTGCGCTCGGGGGGCATCCCGGCCAGCTCGGCCACCCGCGCGCGCGTGTAGCGGCGCGGCCCGTCGAGCAGCAGCCGCTCCAGGCTCTCCTGCGGGTCGGGGTCAGCCACCGGCCGGGGTCAGCCCCTGGGGGGCGCCCGGGCGGGAGCGGAGCCCGCGCGCGCAGCCGCCGGCCACCGTCCAGGAGGCGTTCACGGGGCGGCAACCTACCGAACAGCTGCCGTCCGCACTGTGCGAGGGGTCACTGCGGCGGGGCGCGCCCGGGCCGGGACCTGCTGGCCGCAGAGTGCCCCGATGCGCTTGGATCACCACGACGCCGGACCCGCCGGTGCCAGCGAGGAGGCCGAGATCGCCAGCGGCAGCCGGGCAGCCCTCGAACCCGTCCGGGTCGAGGTCAGCGCCCTCACCAAGACCTTCGGCAGCGTGCGCGCGGTCGACGACCTCTCCTTCACCGTCGAGCCGGGGCAGGTGACCGGCTTCCTGGGGCCCAACGGCGCGGGCAAGACGACGACGCTGCGGATGGCCCTGGGCCTGATCAACCCCGACCGGGGCACGACCACGTTCAACGGCACGCCCTACGCCGCCCTCACCGAGCCGACCCGCCGGGTGGGCGCGGTGCTGGAGACGGCGTTCCACCCGGCCCGCAGCGGTCGCAACCACCTGCGCGTCTACTGCCGGGCGGCGGGGATCCCGCTGTCGCGCGCCGATGAGGTGCTCGACCAGGTCGGCCTCGGCCCGGCCGGCGCCCGGAAGGCCGGCGGCTACTCCCTCGGCATGCGCCAGCGCCTCGGGCTGGCGACCGCGCTGCTCGGCGACCCGGCGGTGCTCGTCCTCGACGAGCCGGCCAACGGCCTGGACCCCGAGGGCATCCAGTGGCTGCGCGGGTTCCTGCGGCACCTCGCGCACGACCAGGGCCGCACGGTGCTGGTCTCCAGCCACCTGCTGGCGGAGGTGGAGCAGACCGCCGACCGGGTGGTCATCGTCGGGGCCGGGAAGCTGGTCCGTCAGGGCTCGCTGGAGGAGCTGCGCTCGGGCAGCGTCGGCAGCGTGCTGGTGCGCAGCCCGCAGACGGCCACCCTCGCCGAGCTGCTGCGCACCGACGGCACGACGGTCGTCACGACCGACGGCCACCCGGACGGGCTGACCGTCACCGGCCTGCCGGTCGAGGAGGTCGGCCGGCGCGCGTTCGCCGGCGGGATCGAGCTGCACGAGCTGCGCGCCCACACCAGCGGACTGGAAGAGGTGTACTTCCAGCTCACCGCCGGGTCGGAGCAGTACGCCGCCGGACGGCCCGCCACCGCCACGACCGGACAGGGAGCCTCCTGATGGGCGCCGTCATCGCCCGGCTGACCCGCGCCGAGTGGACCAAGCTGCTGACCACCCGGGTGTGGATCGGCCTGCTGCTGGGCTCCTGCGTGCTGGTCGGCGGCTTCGCCGCGCTGTTCACCGGCTTCGCCGGCAGCAGCGGCGGCGGTCCCGACGGGCAGGGCCTGCCGGCCATCGGCACCGCGGACTTCGAGCAGCTCGCCCTCGGTGTGTCGGCGAACGCGACGGTGCTGTTCGTGGTGCTCGGCATCATCGGCACGACGCAGGAGTACCGGCACCGCACCGCGACCCCCACCTTCCTGACCAGCCCGCACCGCGGCCGGGTGGTGATCGCCAAGCTGGTGGCCTACCTGGTGGCCGCGATCCCCATGGCGCTGCTGGTGATCGCCGTCGACGTCCTGGTCGTGTCCGTGTACGCCGGCGCGCGCGGTGCCGCCCCCTCGCTCAGCGGCGACAACCTGCGGGTGCTGGGCGGGGCATGGGCGGCGCTGGTCATCTACGCCGTGATCGGCGTCGGCGTGGGTGCGCTGGTCCGCAACCAGGTGGGTGCCATCGTCGGCGTGCTGGTCTACCTGTTCGTGGTCGAGACGATCGTGCAGGCCATCCCGGCGATCAACGGTGCCTACAAGTGGCTCCCCGGCGGCGCGCTGGAGGCGATGACGGCCACCTTCGGCCAGACCGACCTGCTCAGCGCGTGGCAGGGCGGTCTGGTGCTGCTGAGCTACGGGCTGGTGGCCGCCGTCCTGGGCACCCTGCTGGCCGTCCGCCGCGACGTCGTCTGAGGCGCGGGCCCGACCCGGCCGGGGGGGGCGGCTGGTGCCGTTCGGGTACGGCGTGAGCCGGGACACGTGCGCCACCTCACGCGACAGCGTCTACGCCCGGGGCCCCGGGCGTAGAGTCGTGACCCGGTCCAACGACGTCCACTGACGAAGAAGGCACTCGCCAACGTGTCAACCGTGAGCTCATCCCAGCCCTCCTCCTCCTCTGCCAACCCGGTGGCGGGCTTCGGCACCAACGAGTGGCTGGTCGAGGAGATGTACCAGCAGTTCCTCGCCGACCCACGCAGCGTGGACCAGGCCTGGCACGACTTCTTCGCCGACTACCGCCCGGGCAGCCCGGTGTCCGACGGTGCGGACCGCAGTTCGCAGACCGCCCCCGCGCCCGAGCAGCCTGCCCCGGCACCGGCCGCAGCCCCGGCCGCGACGAAGCCGGCCGCAGCCCCGGCCGCGACGAAGCCGGCTGCAGCGCCGGCTGCACCCGAGCCCGTCCCCGAGCCGGCCGCGCCGGCTCCCGCGGACGCCGAGGGCTCGGCCAACCGGCCGAGCAGCCCCGCCGTGCCCGCGGGCACCCCCACTCCTGCGCCGCGGGCCACCCCGGTCGACGCCCGATCGGAGGGCACCGTCGTGAACCGAGCAGCCGAACGTGCCTCCCAGCAGGTCCCCGCCGCCCCGGCGAAGCCCACGCCCCGCGCGAGCGCCGGTGAGGACGCCGGCTCCGGCCCCAAGCGCAGCCCGTTGCGCGGTGCCGCGGCGAGCGTCGTCAAGAACATGAACGCATCGCTGACGGTCCCGACGGCGACCAGCGTGCGCGCCGTCCCGGCCAAGCTGCTCGTGGACAACCGCATCGTCATCAACAACCACCTGGCCCGCGCCCGTGGCGGCAAGGTGTCCTTCACGCACCTGATCGGCTACGCGCTGGTCCGGGCGCTGGACAGCTTCCCGAACATGAACAACGCGTTCGCCGAGGTCGACGGCAAGCCGACCCTGGTGACCCCGGAGCACGTCAACTTCGGGCTGGCGATCGACCTGCCCAAGGCCGACGGCACCCGCTCGCTGGTGGTCGCCTCGATCAAGTCCGCCGAGCAGATGGACTTCGCCGAGTTCTGGGGCGCCTACGAGGACATCATCCGGCGGGCCCGCGCCGGCAAGCTGACCATGGAGGACTTCTCCGGGACGACGATCAGCCTGACCAACCCGGGCACCATCGGCACGAACCACTCGGTCCCGCGGCTGACCACCAACCAGGGCACGATCGTCGGCGTCGGCGCGATGGACTACCCGGCCGAGTTCCAGGGGATGAGCCCCGAGGCGCTGGCCGAGATGGCCGTCTCGAAGATCATCACGCTCACCTCGACCTACGACCACCGGGTCATCCAGGGCGCTGAGTCCGGTGACTTCCTGCGCCGGATGCACCAGCTGCTGCTGGGCGAGGACGGCTTCTACGACGACGTCTTCCGCTCGCTGCGGGTGCCCTACGAGCCGGTCCGCTGGGTGGCCGACAAGCGGGTCAGCCACGAGGGGCAGATCGACAAGGAAGCCCGGGTCATCGAGGTCATCGAGGCCTACCGGCGCAACGGCCACCTGATGGCCGACACCGACCCGCTGGAGTTCAAGGTCCGCACCCACCCCGACCTGGACATCGTCCAGCACGGGCTGACGCTGTGGGACCTGGACCGCTCCTTCCCGGTCGGCGGCTTCGCCGGTGAGCGGACGATGCTGCTGCGCGACATCCTCGGCGTGCTGCGCCAGTCCTACTGCCGCACCGTCGGCATCGAGTACATGCACATCACCGACCCTGAAGAGCGGCAGTGGCTCCAGGAGCGGATCGAGGTCAAGCACGACCGGCCCGATCGTGAGCAGCAGAAGCGGGTGCTCAGTCGGCTGAACGCGGCCGAGGCCTTCGAGACCTTCCTGCAGACCAAGTACGTCGGCCAGAAGCGGTTCAGCCTCGAGGGCGGCGAGTCGCTCATCCCGGTGCTGGACGAGGTGCTGCTGGCCTCCACCGAGCACGGCCTGGAAGAGGTCGCGATCGGCATGCCGCACCGCGGCCGGCTCAACGTGCTGGCCAACGTGCTCGGCAAGAGCTACTCGAAGATCTTCGGCGAGTTCGAGGGCAACATCGACCCCGGCACCGTGCAGGGCTCCGGCGACGTCAAGTACCACCTCGGCGCCGAGGGCACCTTCTCCCACGACGGCCGCTCCCTCGCCGTCTCGCTGGCCAGCAACCCCAGCCACCTGGAGACGGTCAACCCGGTGCTCGAGGGCATCGTGCGGGCCAAGCAGGACGTGCTGGACAAGGGCGAGGGCGGCTTCACCGTGCTCCCGGTCCTGCTGCACGGCGACGCGGCGTTCGCCGGCCAGGGCGTGGTGCAGGAGACGCTGAACCTGTCCCAGCTGCGCGGCTACCGCACCGGCGGCACCGTGCACGTCGTCGTGAACAACCAGGTCGGCTTCACCACCAGCCCGGCGCAGTCGCGGTCGAGCCTCTACTCGACCGACGTCGCGCGGATGATCGGTGCGCCGGTCTTCCACGTGAACGGCGACGACCCCGAGGCCTGCGTGCGGGTGGCCAAGCTGGCGGTGGACTACCGGCAGGCGTTCAAGAAGGACGTCGTCATCGACCTGGTCTGCTACCGCCGCCGCGGGCACAACGAGGGCGACGACCCGTCGATGACCCAGCCGCTGATGTACGACATCATCGACCGCAAGCGCTCGGTCCGGAAGCTGTACACCGAGGCGCTGGTCGGCCGCGGCGACCTCACGCTGGCCGACGCCGAGGAGGCGCTGAAGGACTACCGCGGGCAGCTCGAGCGGGCCTTCGCCGAGACGCACGACGCCCGGGACTCCTCGGCGCCCGGGCCGGTCATGGACCCGCGCTCACCGCAGCAGGCGACCGTCGACACGGCGATCAGCGCCGAGGTCCTCAAGACCATCGGTGACGCCCACGTCAGCTTCCCGCCGGACTTCACCCCGCACCCGAAGCTGCAGAAGATGCTGGAGCGCCGGGCGGCGATGACCAGCGAGGGCGGCATCGACTGGGCGATGGGCGAGCTGCTGGCCTTCGGCTCCCTGCTGATGCAGGGCGTGCCGGTGCGGCTTGCCGGCCAGGACTCCCGTCGCGGCACGTTCGTGCAGCGCCACTCGGTCCTCATCGACCGGGAGAACGCCGCGGAGTACACGCCGCTGTCGAACCTCACCCCCGACCAGGCGAAGTTCTTCGTCTACGACTCGCTGCTCAGCGAGTACGCCGCACTCGGCTTCGAGTACGGCTACTCGGTGGCCAACCCCAAGGCGCTGGTCCTCTGGGAGGCGCAGTTCGGCGACTTCGTCGACGGCGCGCAGATGGTGATCGACGAGTTCATCAGCTCCGGCGAGGCCAAGTGGGGCCAGCGCTCCGGCGTGGTCATGCTGCTGCCGCACGGGCTCGAGGGGCAGGGGCCGGACCACTCCAGCGGCCGGATCGAGCGGTTCCTGCAGCTGTCCGCCGAGAACAACATGACGGTCGCCAACTGCTCCACCCCGGCGAACTACTTCCACCTGCTGCGCCGCCAGGCGCTGTCGGAGGTGCACCGCCCGCTGGTGGTCTTCACGCCGAAGTCGCTGCTGCGGGCGAAGGCGGCGGTCAGCTCGGTCGCCGACTTCACCGAGCAGCACTTCCGTCCGGTGCTCCCCGACCCGGGGATCGGCGGCAAGCCGCTGGACGGCGCCGCCGTCAAGCGGGTGCTGCTCTGCAGCGGCAAGGTCAGCTACGAGCTCTTCTCCCAGCGGGAGAACGAGGGCCGGACCGACACCGCCGTGCTGCGGGTCGAGCAGCTGTACCCGCTGCCGGCCGAGGAGATCGTCGAGGCGCTGGCGCAGTACCCGAACGCGACCGACGTCGTGTGGGTGCAGGAGGAGCCGGCGAACATGGGCGCCGCCCAGTTCATGCTGGTCAACCTGCCCGACGAGCTGCCCACCGGCCGCACGCTGCGCCGCGTCTCGCGCAAGGCCTCGGCCAGCCCGGCCGTCGGGTCGGCAAAGGTGCACGAGACCGAGCAGCGCGCTCTGGTGGCCCAGGCCTTCGCGGACTGAGCCCGCCGTGTACTTCACTGATCGCGGCATCGAGGAGCTGGCCGGCCGGCGGGGCGAGGAGGAGGTCTCCCTCGCCTGGCTGGCCGACCAGCTGCAGGCCTTCGTCGACGAGCACCCGGAGTTCGAGGTGCCCGTCGAGCGGCTGGCCACCTGGCTGGCCCGCGGCGGCACCGACGATGTCGATTGAGATCCTCCGGATCTCACCGCGGCCAGGAGACGTCCCCAGCCTGCGCTGAGCCGCTTCGCTGACCGCAGGGAGGAGCCTCCGGCCCCGTCCCTGCGCTCCGCACCTCGCAGGGCGGCTCTCGTCAGTGCCTGGCATCGGTCACCTCCGCCCGTCCCGACCGAGCAGGCCGCCGTCAGTGGGCGCGCCTCCGGCGGTTGCGGGCCGTACGGGGAGACGCTGCGTCCGTGCTCGGTCACTCGCATGCTCTGTCCGGTCTCGCCGTCGGCGCCGCGACGCTGCCGTGGGCCCCCGTCCACGGCACCGTGGCCCAGGTCGCCTGGGTGTCGGCCGTCGGCGGGTTCGCGATGCTGCCCGACCTGGACCAGAAGGGGTCGACGATCAGCCGGATGTGGGGCCCGCTCACCGACGTCCCGTCCGGCGTGGTGAACGCCGTCTCCCGCGGCCACCGGTGGGGCACGCACGACGCCGTCCTGGGGCCGTTGGCCTTCGGGCTGCTGGCCTACGCCGCGGCCTGGAATCACTGGTCGAGCCTGCTGCTGCTGGCGCTGGCCATCGGGCTCGCCCTGCGGGCGCTGCACGTCGTCATCCCGGGCCGGGCGGAGAACACCGTCCTCGGGAACCTGGTGCTCTCCTGGGGTGGGGCCTGGCTGTTGCTGGCGCACAGCCCCAGCCCGGCCTGGCTGCCGATGGCCGTCGCCGTCGGCGTGCTCACGCACATCGCCGGGGACGGGCTGACCAAGGAGGGCGTCCCCGTCCCGCTGGTCTGGCTCGTCCGGCGCAGCCGGCTCGCCCCGGTGCACCTGCACACCGGTGCCGTCGTGGAGCGGGCCGTGCTCGTCCCGCTCTTCGTGGTGGCGACCGTGGCGTTCCTCTACGCCAACACCGGCGCCCACACGCTGGTCGACCCGATCCTGGCCCGACTCGGCTGATCGGGCACTACGGTCGGCGGCTGTGACTGGCGTCGCCCCCGCGCCCCGGCTCGGCCGACGCACCCACCTCGGCTACGCGCTGGGTTCGGTCGGGACGGCGGCGTTCGGCACCGTCCCCGGGCTCCTGCTGCTGTACTACCTGACCGACGTGCTCGGCATCGGCGCCGGGACAGCCGGCCTGGTCGTCTTCGCACCCAAGGCGTGGGACGTCGTGCTGAACCCGTGGATCGGGAGCCGGTCGGACCGGACGGAGAGCCGCTGGGGTCCGCGCCGGCCGTGGATGGCCGCCGGTGGGGTGTGCCTGCCGCCGCTGTTCGTGCTGGTCTTCGCCGGTCCGGATGCGCCGCCGGCGCTGGCCGCGGTCTGGGTGGCCGCCACCTTCCTGCTGGCGGCGACCGCCTACGGCTGCTTCCAGGTGCCCTACGTGGCGCAGCCGGCCGAGATCACCGACGACCCGGGCGAGCGGGCCACGCTGATGTCCTGGCGGGTCGCCGCCCTGGCGGTGGGCATCCTGCTGGCCGGCGCGGGCGCCCCGGCGGTGGTCGACGCCTTCGGCGGCGGCCGGGCGGGGCACCTGGCCATGGCCGTCATCGTGGCCGTGCTGCTGGCCGGCGGGATGCTCGGCGCGGTCGCCGGCACGCGCGGCGCACCGACCCTCACCCGGGTCCGCAGCGAGGGCCGGCTGGGCGCCAACGTGCTGCTGGCCTGGCGGTCCCGGCCCTTCCGGCTGCTGCTGACCGGCTTCGGGGTCCAGGCCCTCGGCATCGGCGTGATGCTGGCCGGGGTGCCGTACTACGCACGGCAGGTCCTCGGCGACCCGGCCGCCGGCTCGGTCCTGTTCGCCGGGCTGGTCGGCCCCGCGGTGCTGGTCATGCCGCTGTGGCTGCGGGTGAGCCGGCGGTGGGGCAAGCGGACCGGCCTGCTCGCCGCGTCGACGCTGTTCGTGGTGGGTGCCGCCGCGTTGGCCCTGGGCGACGTCGTCGGCACCGGCCCGGTCATCGCCTCCGTCGTGCTGGTCGGGATCGGCTACGCCGGCATGCAGATGTTCCCGCTCGCGATGCTGCCCGACGTCATCGCCGCCGACGAGGCCGCGTCCGGGGCCCGTCGGGCCGGGGTGTTCACCGGCGTCTGGACGGCGGCGGAGACCCTCGGGCTGGCCATCGGCCCCGGGGTGCTGGGCGGCCTGCTCGGACTGGCCGGCTACGTCTCCACCAGCGGGGACGACGTGGTGGCCCAGCCCGCCGCCGCCGACACCACCGTGCTGCTCGGGTTCAGCCTGCTGCCCGCCGCGCTGGTGCTCGCGTCGCTGCCCGTGCTCGCCCGCTACCGGCTCACCCCGCTCCCCCACCCCGACCAGGAGGTCCCCGCGTGAACCCGTCGGACGTGCTCGCCGAACTGACCGCGCTGCAGGCTGGCGACGTGCCCACGCACGGCGGCGCCACGATGGCCTACGTCTACGACTCCGGCCACGCCGGGGTCGACGACCTCGCCGCGGCCGCGCAGGCGGCCTACCAGTGGACGAACGCCCTGGACCCGACCGCCTTCCCGAGCGTCGCGCGGATCGAGAACGACCTGGTCGGCGCGGCGGCCGCGCTGCTGGGCGGCGGCCCGGCGACGGTCGGCACGGTGACCAGTGGTGGCACCGAGAGCTGCCTGCTGGCGGTGCTCGCCGCGCGCGAGCGGTGGCGGGCGGGCGGTCGGGGTGCGGGCCGGCCGCGGTTGCTGCTCCCGGTCACCGCGCACGCCGCCTTCCGCAAGGCCGCCCACCTCTTCGACCTCGAGGTGGTCGACCTCCCCGTCGACCCGGTCACCTGCCGGGTGCTCCCGGCGGCGGTCGCCGGCGCGCTCGACGACCGGGCGGCCCTGGTGGTGGTCAGCGCGCCGTCCTACCCGCACGGCGTGCTCGACCCGGTCGGCGAGGTCGCGGCGCTGGCCGCCGCGGCCGGGGTGCCGTGCCACGTCGACGCCTGCATCGGCGGCTGGGTGCTGCCCTTCCTGGACGACGTCCCGGAGCCCTTCGACCTGTCCGTCCCGGGGGTCACGTCGCTGTCGGTCGACCTGCACAAGTACGGCTACGCGCCGAAGGGCGTCTCGGTGCTGCTCGCCGCGGACGCGGAGCTGCGGCACGCGCACTGGTTCAGCACCGCCGGCTGGCCCGGCTACCCGGTGGTGAACCCGACGCTGGCCGGCACCCGCCCGGCGGGCCCGATGGCCGCAGCCTGGGCCGTGCAGCGGGAACTCGGCACCGACGGCTACCGGCAGCTGGCGCGCAGCGCCCGGGACGCGACCGTGGCGCTGGCCGGGGGGATCTCCGCACTCCCCGGGCTGCGGGTCGTGGGCCGGCCGGTGTCGACACTGGTGGCGGTCGCGGAGGACGGCCCGGACGGCGTCGACGTGCTGCACCTGGCCGACGAGATGACCGCACGGGGCTGGCTGCTGCAGCCGCAGCCACCGTTCGACCAACCCGGCGGGGCGCTGCCGGCCACGCTGCACCTGACCGTGACCGGGGCGACCGCCGGCCGGGTCGAGGCCCTGCTGGCCGACCTCGCGGACGCGGCGCGCTCAGCGGCGGCACTCCCCCGGCCGCAGGCCGATCCGGCGCTCGTGGCCGCCGCGGCCACCATCGACCCGGCGGCGCTCACCGTCGCCGAGGTCGAGGGGCTGCTGGAGCTGGCCGGTGTCGGCGGTGGCCGGCTGCCCGAGCGGATGGCGCCGGTGCACGCGCTGGTGTCGGCCCTCCCCCGGCCGGTGGCCGAGCGCCTGCTGGCCGGGGTGCTCGGGCAGGTGTACCGGCCGAGCACGGTGGTCAGCTCGTGACCGGCCACGTGTACGTCACCCGGCTGCTGACCGATGACGGGATGGCGGCGGTCGCTGCGCTCGGGCTGCCGGTCGTCGTCGGGCAGGAGGAACCGCCCACCACGGCAGAGCTGCTCCGGGACGCCGCCGGCGCGGTCGCGATCGTCTCCACCCTCACCGACCGGGTCGACGCCGCGGTGCTGGACGCCGCGGGTGCCGGGTTGCAGGTGGTGGCCAACGTCGCGGTCGGCTACGACAACGTCGACGTGGCGGCGGCCCGGGCTCGGGGCGTGGCCGTGACCAACACCCCCGGCGTCCTGGACGGCGCGACGGCGGACCTGACGATGGGCCTGGTGCTCGCCGCCGCCCGCCGGATCGCCGAGGGCGACCGGTTCCTGCGCACCGGGACGCCGTGGGTGTGGGGACCGCGGATGCTCGTCGGCCTGGACCTCTCCGCCGGTGCCACGCTGGGCATCGTCGGCTACGGCCGCATCGGCCGGGCCGTCGCCCGCCGCGCGCGGGCCTTCGACCTGCGGGTGCTGGCCACCCCCACCCGGGCCGAGCTGGACCCGGCCGAGCGCGCGGCCGTCGAGTTCCGCGAGCTGCCCGAGCTGCTCGCCGCCTCCGACGTCGTGACCCTGCACTGCCCGCTGACCCCGCAGACGCACCACCTGGTCGACGACGCGGCGCTGGCCCGCATGCAGCCGACCGCGCTGCTGGTCAACACCGCGCGCGGCGGCGTCGTGGACACCGATGCCCTGGTCCGGGCGCTGACCGAGGGCCGGCTGGGCGGCGCGGCACTGGACGTCTTCGAGGACGAGCCGCACGTCGACCCGCGACTGCTCGCGCTGCCGCAGGTGGTGCTCACCCCGCACCTGGGCAGCGCCGGCGCCCGCACCCGCAGCGCGATGTGCGGTCTCGCCGTCGACAACGTCGCCGCCGTCCTCGCCGGACGCCCGCCGCTCAACCCCGTGGCGTAGCCACGGCGCCGCCGGGCGGTGGAGCGAGGCGCTGCGGCCGGGGCCACAGCCGGAGGACGACGCGGCCCACGACGACCGCCGGGCCGAACACCCGGCTGTCGTCGCCGACGAGCGGGTTGTCGCCCTCCACCCAGTGCCCGCCCGGGACTGCGCGGCGCACGCGCTTGACCACGAGCAGGTCCGGGCGCGCGGGGAACCGGGCCAGCACGACGTCCCCGTTCTGGACCCGGCCGGACCGCCGGACCCGGCGGACCAGCAACCGGTCACCGTGCCGCACGGTCGGCGACATCGACGGGCCGGTGACCCGGGCGAGCACCCACCGGGTGGCCAGGCCAGGAGCGTCGTCCGGGCCGCGACCGCTGGACGTGTTCGCGCTGATCACCCCGAGTAGGGTCGCAGACGATCGATCTCCCACGAACCCGGAGGCACCCCCCATGCGTCTGTCCCGCATGTTCTCCGCCGTGGAGGCCACCGCGCACTGCGACCTCCCCTGCGGCGTGTACGACCCGGCCCAGGCCCGCATCGAGGCCGAGTCGGTCAAGGCCATCCAGGAGAAGTACCAGGCCAACGAGGACCCGGTGTTCCGGACCCGCGCCATCCTGATCAAGGAGCAGCGGTCGGACCTGGCCAAGCACCACCTGTGGGTGCTGTGGACCGACTACTTCAAGCCCCCGCACTTCGAGAAGTACCCGCAGCTGCACGAGCTGTTCAACAAGGCCACCAAGCAGGCCGGCGCCGCCGGCGGCAAGGGCAGCATGGACCCGGCCGAGGGCCAGAAGCTCCTCGACTACATCGCAGAGATCGACAAGATCTTCTGGGAGACCAAGGCCGCTGCCTGACGAACGACCCCGTCACTGCCGGGTCGCCCTCCGGGGCGGCCCGGCAGTGCTGTCCCCTGCCGCCGCCGCTGGACCCGGTGTCGGCCGCTCCGCCCCGACCTTGGAGAGACCGCGCCGTGAGCCCCCGTTTCGACCTGCGCTCGTTGCTCGACCGGGTGGAGTCCGCCGCGCCGATCGACGCCGTGGCGGCGGTCGCCGACCAGCTGGCCGTCCTCTCGGATGCCACCAAGGTCTCCTTCCTCATCACCGACTTCAGCGGCCACGCCCTGGTCCGGTTGAGCACTGCCGAGCGGACGCCGGACGGCACGCGAACCCGCGGCCCGGAGGCGGCGGAGACGGTCCCGCTCGACGGGACGGTCTACGACGAGGTGCTGCGCACCCAGCAGGCCGACGTCTCGGTCACCGACCGCGGCGTGCGCATGGTGGTCCCGGTCACCGACCGGGGTGACGCGATGGGCCTGTTGGAGCTCATGCTCCCGGTCGCGCCCGACGAGGAGGTGCAGGCCGACATCCGGGCCGCCGGCCACGCCCTCGCCTACGTGATCATCGCCAACCGCCGGCACACCGACCTGTTCGAGTGGGGCCAGCGGACCACCCCGTTCTCGCTCGCCGCGGAGATCCAGCGCCGGCTGCTGCCGGCTGCCTTCACCTGCGAGGCCGGGCAGTTCACCCTGGCCGGCTGGCTGGAACCCGCTGCCAGCGTCGGCGGGGACACCTTCGACTACGCGCTGGACCGGGACGCCCTGCAGGTGTCGATCACCGACGCGGTCGGCCACGAGGTGAGCGCGTCGCTGCTGGCCACCCTGCTGGTCGGCAGCCTCCGCAACGAGCGCCGTCGCGGGCTGCCGCTGGACGAGCAGGTGCACAACGCCGACGTCGCCCTGGCGGAGAACGCCGAGCCCGGCCAGTTCGTCACCGGCCAGGTGATGCGGGTCGACCTGCGCACCGGGCACGCGCAGATCGTCAACGCCGGGCACCCGCTCCCGCTGCGGCTGCGCGACGGCCGGGTGGAGGAGGTCGAGCTCGCCGTCGACGTCCCGTTCGGCGTCGAGCCGGGGTGGCCGTTCCGGGTGCAGGAGTTCCCGCTGGAGCCCGGCGACCGGATCGTGTTCGTCACCGACGGCATGCAGGAGCGCAACGCCGCCGAGCTCGACGTCGCCGCCGCGCTGGCCGGCAGTACCGAACTGCACCCCCGGGAGGTCGTGCACGCGCTGGGGACGGCGGTCATGCGCGCCACCGGCGGACAGCTCCGCGACGACGCCACGGTGGTGTGCCTGGACTGGTACGGCGGGCCGCCACGGGCCCGGGACAGCGACGGCGGGGCCGGCCGCGGGCTCGCCTCGCGCTGACCGACCGGCGCGGCCCCGGTGCCGTGGTCACGCACCGGTAACCTCGGACTGCGATGCGCATCGACCGGGCCGGCTGGCCCTTCCTCGCCGTCCCGCTCGGCCTTGCTGCGGCACTCGCCGCCCTGGGCCGGGCGACCGGACGCCGCTCGGCCCGCCTGGCGGCGTGGCCGCTCCTCGCTCTGCTCGGGTACCTGGCGGTGTTCTTCCGCGACCCGGACCGGCGCTGCGACGTCGTCCCGCCGGCCTCGGACGAGGTGCTCTCCCCGGCCGACGGCGTCGTCATGGTGGCCGGCGAGCCGCAGCCCGGGGTGGCTCCGGAGGGCGACTGGCAGCAGGTGAGCGTCTTCCTGTCCGTCGTCGACGTGCACGTCAACCGCGCCCCGTACCGCGGGCAGGTCACCGAGTACAGCTACCGGCCGGGCAGCTTCCTCGCCGCGTACCGCAAGGAGAGCGCGCACCGCAACGAGCGCAGCGAGCTGTGGGTCCGTGACGGCGACCGGACGGTCGTCTTCCGCCAGATCGTCGGCGTGCTGGCCCGCCGCATCGTCACCCGGGTCGGCGTCGGGGCGCAGGTGGCGACCGGGGAGCGGATCGGGCTGATGAAGTTCGGGTCCCGGATGGACGTCTTCGTGCCGCGCGAGTGCACGGTCACCGTCACCGAGGGGCAGCGCGTGCGTGGCGGGGAGACCGTCATCGCCCGCTGGCCCGCGCCCCGCTGAGCGGGGAGAGCGGGATGCCGGGCAGGCGCACGACCGTGGAGTTCGTCCGCGGCTCGGTCCGCGGCGGGCGGCGGCGGGCGCGCTCGTGGCTGCCCAGCCTGTTCACGCTGGCCAACATGATGTGCGGCTTCTTCGCCATCCTGGTCGCCTTCCGCGGCGAGTACCGGCTGGCCTGCGCCCTCATCGCGCTGTCGGTCGTCTTCGACATCGCCGACGGCGCGGTCGCCCGGCTGGTGGGCGCCGTCTCGCCGTTCGGGCTGCAGTTCGACTCGCTCGCCGACCTGGTCTCCTTCGGCCTGGCGCCGTCCCTGCTGGTGTTCGCGCTGTTCTCCGACGGCCGGGACTCCCTCGACGCGCTGGGCTGGATCGCCTGCTTCCTGTGGGTGGCCTGCGCGGCCATCCGGCTGGCCCGGTTCAACACCACGATCGACCCGACGGCGGACAAGCGGTACTTCACCGGCCTGCCCAGTCCGGGCGCCGCCGGGGTGGTGCTGGCCAGCGTCTTCGCCTTCGCCGACCTCATGCAGGGCCGGGACCGGCTGTGGATGCTGCTGGTAGTCCTCGTCCCCGGGCTGCTGATGGTCAGCAACGTCCGCTACCGCTCGTTCCGGTCCCTGGTCAGCCCCAAGAGCGGGAAGCCCTATGGTCTGGTCGTCACCGTGGTCGTCGTGCTGATCGGGCTGGTCACGGTGCCGACGGTGACCTGCTGCGTGGTGGCCTACAGCTACCTGGTCTCGCCGCTGGTGATGCCCGTGCTGACACCGCTGGGCCGGCTGGTGCCGGACCGGCTCAAGGAGGTCCTCTCGTGAGCGTGCGACCGGTGCGACCGGACGACGTCCCCGCCGTGCTGGGGCTGGTGCGCGAGCTCGCCGCCTACGAGAAGGCCGAGCACGAGGCGCTGATGACCGCCGACCAGCTGGGGTCGGCGTTGTTCGGCGACTCCCCGGCGGTGTTCGGTCACGTCGCGGTCGACGACGAGTCGGCCGAGGTGGTCGGCGTGGCGCTGTGGTTCCTGAACTTCTCCACCTGGCGGGGCACGCACGGCATCCACCTGGAGGACCTCTACGTCAGCCCCGGCTCCCGCGGGAACGGGCACGGCCGGGAGCTGCTGCGCACGCTGGCCCAGGAGTGCGTCGACCGGGGCTTCTCCCGGCTCGAGTGGTCGGTGCTGGACTGGAACACCCCGTCGATCGAGTTCTACAGGGCAGCCGGTGCCGTGCCGATGGACGAGTGGACGGTCTTCCGGCTGACCGACGACGCACTCCCCCGCTTCGCCGCCGACCGGCGCTGGGGCAACCGAGCAGAAGGAGACCAGGCGTGACCACCGAGCGCGGCGAGTCCCAGTGCTGGCTGACCGACATGGACGGCGTCCTCGTGCACGAGGGCAACGCCCTGCCCGGTGCCGCGGACTTCCTGGCCCGGCTGGTGGAGCGCGAGCGCCGGTTCCTGGTGCTCACGAACAACTCGATCTTCACGCCGCGGGACCTCGCTGCGCGGCTCGCGCGCAGCGGCCTCGACGTGCCCGAGAGCGCCATCTGGACCTCGGCTCTGGCGACGGCGGACTTCCTGGCCTCGCAGCTGCCCGGCGGCTCGGCCTACGTCATCGGGGAGGCCGGCCTGACGACCGCCCTGCACGAGGCGGGTTACACGCTCACCGACACCGACCCGGACTACGTCGTCCTCGGCGAGACCCGCAACTACTCGTTCGAGGCGATCACCCGGGCGATCCGGCTGGTCGGCGCGGGGGCGCGGTTCATCGCCACCAACCCCGACGTCACCGGGCCCTCACCGGAGGGCCCGCTGCCGGCCACCGGGTCGGTCGCCGCGATGATCACCAAGGCGACCGGCGCCGAGCCCTACTTCGTCGGCAAGCCCAACCCGATGATGTTCCGCAGCGCGATGAACCGGATCGAGGCGCACTCGGAGTCGACCACGATGATCGGCGACCGGATGGACACCGACGTCGTGGCCGGCATCGAGGCCGGGCTGGACACCATCCTGGTGCTCACCGGCTCCACCCGGGCCGAGGACGTCAGCCGCTTCCCCTTCCGGCCCAGCCGGATCCTGCCCTCGATCGCCGAGGTCATCGACCTGGTCTAGCGGGGGTCCCTCACCGACCGAAGAAGGCCAGCCGGGCCTCGGGGGTGGCCAGCAGGTACAGCTCCACCGCCACGGCGACGAGCACCGGGATGCCGATCAGCGGCCGGTCGGCCTGGAACGCGGCCGTGTACCCCAGGACCGCGAGCAGCAGCTGCAGCACGATCACCGGCCCGCGGGCCCACGCCGACACCCGCCACAGGCCGACGGCCCCGGCGCCCAGCAGCACGCCCGCCATGCCCACGTAGACCACCTCGGCGAGCGCCCGGCCCACGCTGTCCGGCGACCCGGTCAGGGTGAAGTACAGCAGCACCAGCGCGAGCAGCGCGGCCGCAGCCGCCTCGACCGCCACGACCACGGCCGCGCGCCGGACGGCGACCGGAGCCGTGCCGCGCGGCCGCTCCGGCTTCGGCGCGGTCGGCTGTGCCGCACCGCCCAGCAGCCCCTCGGCGCGGGGGCGGCGGCCGGGGGTGTCCCCGTCGTCGTTCGAGACCTGGCCTGGCACGGCGCCGAGGCTACGCCGGGAGGGCTGCCCCGACATGCGCCGTCCAGGTCAGGAGCCGGTGGTCGATAGGTTGAGGGCATGCGTGCGCTGCTGGTGGCGAACCCGGCGGCGACCACGACCACCCGCAAGGTGCGCGACGTGCTGGTGCGGGCGCTGTCCAGCGAGCTGAAGGTCGACGTCGCCGAGACCACGCACCGCGGGCACGCCCGTGAGCTGGCCGTCGAGGCGAGGGCCGACGGGGTCGACGTCGTGGTCACCCTGGGCGGCGACGGCACGGTCAACGAGGCGGCCAACGGGTTGCTCGCCGGCGGGCCCGGCCCGCACGTCCCCACCCTCGCCGTCGTCCCCGGTGGCTCGACCAACGTCTTCTCCCGCGCCCTGGGCCGGTCGCGCGACCCGGTGGAGGCGACCGGCGAGATCCTCGACTCGCTGCGCGCCGGCCGCACCCGCCTGGTGCCCCTGGGCACCGCCTCGGCCCTCACCGGCGACCCGGGGACGGCGGAGGGCTGGACGGTCCCCCGCTGGTTCGTCTTCGCCGCCGGCATCGGCTTCGACGCCGACGTGATCTCCCGGGTCGAGGCCCAGCGGGCCCGCGGACGGCGCTCCACCGGGGCCCTGTACGTCCGCTCGGGGGTCGCGTCGTTCCTGCTCGGGCGGGACCGCCGCCGCCCGCCGCTGACCGTGACGCCGCCCGGGGAGCCCCCGGTCGACGGGCTGTTCCTGGCGCTGGTGTCCAACGTCAGCCCGTGGACCTACCTCGGCGCCCGGCCGGTCAACCCGAGCCCCGAGGCCTCGCTGGACACCGGGCTCGACGTCTACGCGATGGGCCGGGTCGGGGTCGTCCGGATGCTGCACCACCTCCGCCAGACGATGGCCGACCGGCCCGACGCACGCGGCCGCGGCGTGCACCGCTGGCACGACCTGGCCGAGCTCGAGCTGACCGCGACCCGGCCGCAGGGCTGGCAGCTGGACGGCGACCACCTCGGCGTGGCGACCGGCCTGCGGGTGCACTCCGTCCCCGACGCCCTGCGGGTCGTCGTCTGAAAGGACCACCCTTCCCCCCCACGCCTCGCAGGCTCGCCGCGGGCCTCTGAAGGGTGGCCGACGGCGGGGCCCTGCAGAGGGGCCGAACGATCCCCGAAGGCGGGTCTGTCGCAGACGTCACCCGCGACGAGTGGCGGGCCTCGCACACGCATGGTGAGCTTGCTCTCACGGAGCCCGGCGGAGGCCGTCACTGCCTTGACACCTCGGGCTCTCGTGAAAGCATCACAAGCAAGCAACCTGTCGGTAACACGGCGGGCGGTCGCCGTGCCACGCGCTGGACACCAGCGCTGACCTGCGGGGGCGGTCTACGGACCGGCGACCGACATCCTGACGAGATCGAGGAGTACACCGCCATGGACTGGCGCCACCGCGCGCTCTGCCGCGACGAGGACCCGGAGCTCTTCTTCCCCATCGGGACGACGGGCCCTGCGGTCGTGCAGATCGAGCAGGCCAAGGCCGTGTGCCGACGCTGCCCGGTCATGCAGTCGTGCCTCGAGTGGGCACTGAGCTCCGGTCAGGACTCCGGGGTGTGGGGCGGCCTCTCCGAGGACGAGCGCCGCGCCCTCAAGCGCCGCACCGCCCGCACCCGGGTCCGCACCGCCTGACGAAGGACCCCGCTGCCCCCGAAGCTCGCATCGGGGCCCTGCAGCGGGCCGTACGCAACGGGGTCGTCCCTCTCGGGACGGCCCCGTTGCGCGTTCAGCGGCGGGGGCGGCCGGCGCCGGGGATCGTGAGCACCGCCTCGGTACCCGACCCGCCGTCCGCCGGGGCGCCCATCGCGAGGCTGCCGTGCAGTTCGCTGGTGACCAGCGTCCGCACGATCTGCAGCCCCAGCCCGGTGCTGGCCGCCGGGTCGAAGCCCGGCGGCAGCCCTCGGCCGTCGTCGCGCACCCGGACGACCAGGTCGTGCCCGTCCCGGACGGCCGCCAGCACGATCGCGCCTGGCTCACCGTCGGGGAAGGCGTGCTCCGCGGCGTTGTGCAGCAGCTCGGTCACCGCCATCACCAGCGGGGTCGCCGCCGCGGCGGGCAGTTCACCGAAGCTGCCGTCCCGGGTGATCCGGGCGGCCGGTCCGACCGAGGTCACGTCGCCCAGCATCGGCAGCACCTGGTCCAGCACGTCGTCGACCGCGACGACGTCCTCCCGGCTCCCGGCCAGCGTCTCGTGCACGACCGCGATCGACGCCACCCGGCGCACCGACTCCTCGAGCGCCGCCCGGGCGGCCGGCTCGGTCATCCGCCGGGCCTGCAGCCGCAGAAGCGCGGCGACGGTCTGCAGGTTGTTCTTCACCCGGTGGTGGATCTCGCGGATGGTCGCGTCCTTGGTCATCAGCGCCCGGTCCCGGCGGCGCACGTCGGTGACGTCGCGGACCAGGACCAGCGCACCCTCCTCGCCACCGGGGGCCTGCAGCGGCAGTGCGCGCACCAGCATCGTCGCGGCGTCGTTCTCCACGTCCATCGGGTCGGGGAACCGCCCGGCGACGGCGGCGCTGATGCTCGCGGCCACCGCCTCCCCCGCCACCCGGTCGGCCGAGACGCTGCGGGTCACCTCGGCGAGGTCGGAGCCGACCACGTCACCGACGACGCCCATCCGGCGGTAGGCCGACAGCGCGTTGGGGCTGGCGTAGACCGCCCGACCGGCGGCGTCCAGCCGGACCAGCCCGTCGCCGACCCGGGGGCTCATCTCCGCGTCGTCGAGCATCCGCGGCGGGAAGGTGCCGGCGGCCACCATCAGCGAGAGGTCGGCGGCGATGTCGAGGTAGGTGAGCTCCAACGTGGACGGCGACCGGGTGGCGGCCAGGTTGGTGTCCTTGGCCAGGACGGCGACGACCACGCCGTCGTGCCGCACCGGGATGAACTCGCGGCGCCGCGGCGCCGCCCCGGACCAGTCCGGATCGCCCTCGGTGATCGGCCGCCCTGCTCCGTGCGCGGCCACCAGCGGTTCGGCGGCCTCCCCGGTCACCTCGGTGCCCACCAGGTCGTCGGGCTGGCTGGTGGGCGCGGTGAGCGGGCGGACCTGGGCCACACACCACCAGGCCCCGCTCTGCAGCGGCACCCACAGCGTCAGGTCGGCGAAGGACAGGTCGGCCAGCAGCTGCCAGTCGGCGACCAGCCGACGGGCGTGGTCGACCTGGGACGGGCTCGCCGAGCCCCGGGTCAGACGTTCGGACAGGCTGCTCATCGTGGACCGGAGCCTAGGGCGCGACCGGGCACGGCCCTCGACCTACCCTGCCCCGGTGACCTCCTCCGCCCTCACCATCGAGGCTGCCGGCCCGGCCGACTTCGGGCGCATCGCCGAGCTGACCGTCGGCGTCTACACCGGCGAGGCGCTCGCCGAGCCGCACTACGTCCCCCAGCTGGCCGACGTCGCGGGCCGGGCGGACCGCGCCGAGCTGCTCGTGGCCCGGGACGGGTCCGGGACGGTGGTGGGCAGCGTCGCGCTGGTGCTCGCCGGCGACTTCGGCGAGGTCACCGAGTCCGCGGACGAGGCGGCGTTCCGGATGCTCGTCGTGGACGGGGCGCAGCGCGGGCGGGGTGTCGGCGAGGCGCTGGTGCGCAGCTGCCTGGACCGGGCACGCGCGGCCGGGAAGAAGCGCATGGTGCTGTCCACCGACCCCCGGATGACGGCGGCACACCGGCTCTACGAGCGACTGGGCTTCACCCGGCTGCCCGAGCGCGACTGGACGCCGGCGCCCGGCGTCGACCTGCGGGTCTACGCCCGAGATCTGTGCTGAGGGACCCCGTCAGACGACGGTGGCGATGAGGTCGCCCTCCTGGAGGACCTCGCCCTCGACCACGTGCAGCTCGCCGATGGTGCCGGCGCGTTCGGTCAGCACCGGGATCTCCATCTTCATCGACTCGAGGATCACCAGCGTGTCACCGGCCGCGACCTCGCTGCCGGGTGACACGAGGACCTTCCACACGCTGGAGACCATCTCGGCGTGGATCTCCTCGAGCGCCACCGGTCTCTCCTGTCTCACGGGCTGACCCGCCGGACCCGGCGGTGTGCTCATGAAAGCACGGGTCGGGCGGCCGTCCGTGGCCCGCGACGACGGCCGCGTCAGGAGCGGTCGGGGACCAGCGACCCGGCGATGCGCTGCAGGACGCCGCAGACCGCGTCGCCGTCGTGCGGCACCCCGGAGTCCGGCAGGCCGATGAGCACCTCGGTGGCTGCGCTGGCCGCCCGCGCAGCGCTCGGTGCAGCGGCGCTCACCGTGGCCAGCAGCGCGTCGTACCAGCCGTCGAGCCGGTCCCCGGGGTCGTAGCCGCTGACCGCGACGACCTCGGCCCCCAGCAGCGGCCGGCGGCCGCTGCGCGCCGGGACGTCCGGCAGCCGCCCCGTCACCCGGCCGGCGGTGCCCGGGGGCAGCGTGGACCGGAGCTGGACGGCGACCGCGGCGCGTGGCACCGCCGTCTCGACCACCCGGCCCTGGGAGCCGCCGGCCATGCCGCGAAGGGTGAGCTCGACGGCGTCCACGTTGTGCGCCCGCTCGAGCACGGCCATGTCCAGGGAGAAGCCGGCGGCGACCTCGGCCAGTTCACCGCCCGGGTCGATGCCCACGGTCACCAGCCCGCGCCAACCCAGCTCGGGGAGGCGGCGGGCAGCGGCCGGCAGCGGTCCCAGGCCGGCCGGCGGGGTCCAGGAGACCCGCGGCGTCCCGCCGGCCCGGTCCCGCAGCACCGGGGTGACGTGGTGCAGGCCCTCGGCGGTCACCCAGGCCAGGAAGCCCTGCTCGCTCGCCGGCTCGACGCCGTCGCCACCGAGGCGTTCCAGGACCTCCGGGTCCTGCCCGACCCAGGTGAGCCCGGCCTCGGTCACCGCGATGGCCAGCCGTGCGTTTCCGGCCAGGGCCGGGGGCACCGGCAGGACGGCGTCCACCCGGGTCCGCCGGGCGGCCTCGACGATGCGCTGCGCGTCCAGGTAGGACTCGGTCGCCGGCGCCGGGCCGAGCAGCACCGACTCGTCGGCCATCCGCACGTGCCGGGCGTCCCGCTCGGACTCCGAGTACACCGCGACCGACTTCAGGCCGAGCCGGGTGCACGCCCGGATCACCGCGCAGGCCATCGGCCCCCGGCCGGCCACCAGCACGCTCTCCACGGCTGTCTGGACCACGTCGTCCTCCTGCTCCGGCTCGCGCCGGTCTCGTCCCCCGTCGCCCCGGTTGCACACCCCGGGGTCCTGCACCACCGCACGTGCCCACACCGGCACGTGAGATCCTTGCCCGGTCAGCTTGACCGGTTTGCTGGTGTGCGCACCTCATGCCGGCCCCGGACAACACACCCACGAGGGAGAGGAGGGCAGCGATGTCCAAGCGTGGACGCAAGCGGCGCGCCCGCAAGAAGAGCGGCGCCAACCACGGCAAGCGCCCCAACGCCTGAGGAAGGACCCCCTGCTCCCCACCACGCTCGCGAGCTCGCGCGGCGGGCCCCGGCAGGGGGCCATCAGGGGTCGCACCGCTAGGCGGTCGGGCGCTCTCCCTGAGTCTCGGTGACCGACTCGACGGTGGTCCGCTCGACCCACACCTGGGTGCCGTCCTCCTCGAAGGAGACGGTGGTCAGCTGGACCTTGATCCGGTCGCGCAGGCCCACCGGGGTGGGGTCGCCACCGCAGCGGCGCCGGACCAGCGCCTTGAACTCCTGCTCGATGCCGAACTGCCGCAGGCAGGGTGAGCAGTCCTCGAGGTGCTCGGCGATGACCTCGCGCCGCGCGTCGTCGGTCTCGTGGTCGAGGAACTCGAACACGTGGGACAGCACGTCGTCACACGAGGTGATCTCGTCGGCGTCGTGAGCGCTGTTGTGAGCGTCGGTGGTCACGACTCCTCCTCGCTGACGCTCGTCGGCGTCGTGTCCAAGGGTGCTGTGCCCCCGCATGAGCTCGCGAGCTCGCTCATGAGCGCGCCTCCTCTGCAGCTCCGGCGCGGACGAACCCGCGCTCCCGGGCGTAGTCGGCCAGCAGCTTCTGCAGCCCGCGGCGACCGCGGTGCAGCCGGGACATCACCGTGCCGATGGGCGTGCCCATGATCTCGGCGATCTCCTTGTACGCGAAGCCCTCGACGTCGGCGAGGTACACCGCGAGCCGAAAGTCCTCCGGCAGCTGCTGCAGGGCCTCCTTGATGTCGGAGTCCGGCAGGTGGTCCAGCGCCTCGATCTCCGCCGAGCGCAGGCCACTGGAGGTGTGCTCCTCGGCCGCGTAGAGCTGCCAGTCCTGCACCTGCTCGGTGGGGTACTGCTGCGGCTGCCGCTGCTTCTTGCGGTAGCTGTTGATGTAGGTGTTCGTCAGGATCCGGTACAACCAGGCCTTGAGGTTCGTGCCCTCGGCGAACTGGTGGAACGCGGAGTAGGCCTTGACAAAGGTCTCCTGCATTAGGTCCTCGGCGTCGGAGGGGTTGCGGGTCATCCGCAGCGCCGCCGGGTACAGCTGGTCCAGGTAGGGCAGGGCATCCCGCTCGAACCGGGCGTCGCGCTGGGCCCGGCTCTCCGCCTCGGCGGACCGACTGCCGTCAGCGCGCGCCTCGGGTGTCTCCTCGGGGACCGGCAGGGCCGTCTCCTCGGCGGGGGTGTCGATCGCGGGCTCCTCGGGCACCGACCGTCCTCTCTGCGGCGCCCGGGAGCGGGCCACCACGTCGGTCGATCCTAACCGGGTGCGGTCAGGTCGGCCGGGGGG
This sequence comes from Modestobacter altitudinis, assembly GCF_005930475.1. Classification (GTDB taxonomy): domain Bacteria; phylum Actinomycetota; class Actinomycetes; order Mycobacteriales; family Geodermatophilaceae; genus Modestobacter; species Modestobacter altitudinis. Next base: position 4 of record NZ_SJEW01000067.1, on the reverse strand, counting down.
ACGG
>NZ_SJEW01000066.1 GCF_005930475.1 Modestobacter altitudinis | reverse complement strand
CACCCAGCCCACCCCGGACACCAGCACCGCCGAGCTCGCGCACGAGGAGAAGGCCGCCCTCGCCTCGGAGCTGTTCGCTCCGGGCGTGGGCGCCCAGGCCGGCCCGCCGACCACCCCGGCGCCCGGCACCGGCAGCGCCGGCGACACGCCCCCCGGGGCGCACTCGCACGGTGGCCCGGCGCCGACCGGCTCGCCCGCCGAGCGCTTCACCTCTCCCGACCCGGACGCGTTCCCGCGGCCCACGGGCCGGGAGGAGGAGTGGCGGTTCACCCCGCTCCGCCGGGTGCGGACGCTGCTGGACGGCGCCCCGTCCACGACCCGCCTGCAGTGGGACACCGACCTGCCCGAGGGTGTCGAGCTGACCTCCGTGCCCGCCGGGGACCCGCTGCTGGAGGGGCTGCCCGAGCCGGTCGACCGGCTCGCCGCGCTCACCCGGCGCAACAGCGACGGCGCCGACGTGCTGCGGATCGCCAAGGAGGCCGTGCTCGACCGCCCGGCCAGCCTGCGGCTGTCCGGCACCGGCAGCGAGGACGTCGTCTGGGGCCAGCTGGTCGTCGAGGTCGGGCAGTTCGCCCAGGCCACCGTCGTGCTGGACCACAGTGGGCTCGCCAAGTACTCCGGTGGCGTGGCCTTCCTGCTCGGCGACGGCGCGCAGCTCACCGTCGTCTCGGTGCAGGAGTGGGCGCCGGGCACCGTGCACGGCGGTCAGTACGACGCCGTCGTCGGCCGGGACGCCACCCTCAAGCAGGTCGTGGTCACCCTGGGCGGTGACCTCGTCCGGCTGGTCAGCAACGTGCAGTACGCCGGCCCCGGCGGCTCGGTGGACCTCTTCGGGCTGTACTTCGCCGACGAGACCCAGCACCAGGAGCACCGGCTCTGGGTGGACCACAACACGCCCAACTGCCGCAGCAACGTCGTCTACAAGGGCGCGCTGCAGGGCGAGAACGCCCGCACCGTCTGGATCGGGGACGTCCGGATCCGGCCCGCGGCCACCGGCACCGACACCTACGAGCTCAACCGCAACCTGGTGCTCACCGACGGCGCCCGCGCCGACTCGGTCCCCAACCTGGAGATCGAGACCGGCGAGATCGTCGGCGCCGGGCACGCCAGCGCCACCGGCCGGTTCGACGACGAGCAGCTGTTCTACCTGTGCTCCCGCGGCATCGACGCCGAGACCGCCCGCCGGCTGGTCGTGCGCGGCTTCTTCGCCGACGTCGTCCAGCACATCGGCATCCCCGCTCTCCAGGACCGGCTGATGACCACCATCGAGGCCCGCCTCGGTGCACTGCCGGACCTCGAGGAGCAGCCGGTCGAGGTGGCCTGACCGATGGCCTTCGAGCGGGTGTGCGCCCGGTCCGAGGTGCCCGAGGACGGGTCGCTGCGGATCGAGCTGCCCGACGTCGACGTCGCGGTCGTCGACTTCGACGGTGAGCTCTACGCCCTCGAGGACCGTTGCTCGCACGCCGACATCCCGCTGACCGACGGCGAGGTCGAGGAGTTCGACGGCGCGCCCACCATCGAGTGCGCGCTGCACGGCTCCTGCTTCGACCTGCGCACCGGCCAGCCCACGAACCTCCCGGCCACCGAGCCGGTCCCCGTCTACCCGGTCCGGGTGGAGGGTGACGACGTCCTCGTCGACGTCGACGCCCCCATCGCCGCGGCCACCCACTGAGGAGCACCCCGTGACCAGCCCCACCACCGCACCCACCGCCACCGGCACCACCGCCGGCAGCGTGCTGGAGATCCGCGACCTGCACGTCACCGTCGGCGAGGGGGACGACGTCAAGGAGATCCTCCGCGGCGTCGACCTGACCGTCCGTGGCGGCGAGACCCACGCGATCATGGGCCCCAACGGGTCGGGCAAGTCGACCCTGGCCTACTCGATCGCCGGGCACCCCAAGTACACGATCACCGGCGGCACCGTCACCCTGGACGGCGAGGACGTCCTCGCGATGACCGTCGACGAGCGCGCCCGGGCCGGGCTGTTCCTGGCCATGCAGTACCCGGTCGAGGTCCCCGGCGTCTCGGTGTCGAACTTCCTGCGCACCGCGGCCACCGCGGTGACCGGCACGGCGCCGAAGCTGCGCAGCTGGGTCAAGGACGTGCGCACCGAGATGGAGGCGCTGGAGATGGACTCCGCCTTCGCCGAGCGCAACGTCAACGAGGGCTTCTCCGGCGGTGAGAAGAAGCGCCACGAGATCCTGCAGATGCGCCTGCTCAAGCCGAAGGTCGCGATCCTCGACGAGACCGACTCCGGTCTGGACGTCGACGCGTTGCGGATCGTCTCCGAGGGTGTCAACCGGGCCAAGGCCGACAGCCCGGTGGGCGTCCTGCTGATCACGCACTACACGCGGATCCTCCGCTACATCAAGCCCGACTACGTGCACGTCTTCGTGGCCGGCCGGGTCGTCGAGGAGGGTGGCCCCGAGCTCGCCGAGAAGCTGGAGAACGAGGGCTACGCCGCCTACGTCAAGGACTCGAACGAGCAGGCTGCCCTGGAGGCCAACCCGTCATGACCCAGACCGTCTCGCGTCCCGCTGGGGCGCACCAGGTGCCGCTCCCGTTGGACGTCGAGGCTGTCCGGGCGGACTTCCCGATCCTCACCCGCACGGTCCGTGACGGGAAGCGGCTGGTCTACCTCGACTCGGGGGCGACCTCCCAGAAGCCGCGCAGCGTGCTGGACGCCGAGCGCTGGTTCTACGAGAACATCAACGCTGCTCCGCACCGCGGCGCCCACCAGCTCGCCGAGGAGGCGACCGGCGCCTACGAGGCGGCCCGGGCCACCATCGCCGGGTTCATCGGTGCCGCGGTCGACGAGGTCGTCTTCACCCGGAACAGCACCGAGGCGATCAACCTGGTCGCCTACGCGCTGTCCAATGCCGCGACGGCGAAGGAGCCGGAGTTCCGCCGGTACGCCGTCGGTCAGGGTGACGAGATCGTGGTCACCGAGATGGAGCACCACGCCAACCTCATCCCGTGGCAGCAGCTGTGCGAGCGCACCGGGGCGACCCTGCGCTGGCTCGGGCTGACCGATGACGGTCGGCTGGACCTGTCGGACCTGGCGACCGTGGTCAACGAGCGCACCAAGCTGGTCGCGGTCACCCAGCAGTCGAACATCCTGGGCACCATCAACCCGCTGGGCGACATCGTCGCCCGGGCGCACGAGGTCGGCGCGCTGGTGCTGGTCGACGGCGCGCAGTCGGTGCCGCACCAGCCGGTCGACGTCGCGGCGCTGGGCGCGGACTTCCTGGTCTTCTCCGGGCACAAGATGCTCGGCCCCACCGGGGTCGGCGTGCTGTGGGGCCGGTACGAGGTGCTGGACGCGCTGCCGCCGTTCCTGACCGGTGGCTCGATGATCGAGGTCGTCCGGATGGAGGGCAGCACCTTCGCCGCCCCGCCGCAGCGCTTCGAGGCCGGCGTGCCGATGACCGCGCAGGTGATCGGGCTCGGTGCCGCGGTGGAGTACCTGCAGGCTCTCGGCATGGACAAGGTCCTCGCCCATGAGGAGGCGCTGACCGCGTACGCGCTCGAGCAGCTGCAGTCCGTCCCCGGCGTCACCGTGATCGGGCCGCCGGACACCGTGGCCCGGGGTGGGGCGATCAGCTTCACCGTCGAGGGCATCCACCCGCACGACGTCGGCCAGGTCCTCGACGACCTGGGCATCGCCGTCCGGGTCGGGCACCACTGCGCCTGGCCGGTCGTCCGCCGCTACGGCGTGCCCGCCACCACCCGGGCCACGTTCTACGTGCACACCGGCTACGACGACATCGACGCGCTGGTCGAGGGCGTCCGGGAAGCTCAGCGCTTCTTCGGTGTTGCACCCACCGAGGTGAAGTGACGATGCAGCTGCAGTCGATGTACCAGGACATCATCCTGGACCACTACCGCAACCCCCACGGCCGCGGACTCCGCGATCCGTTCGAGGCCGAGGTGCACCACGTCAACCCGACGTGCGGCGACGAGGTGACCCTCCGGGTGCACCTGGAGGGCGACACGATCGCCGACGTCTCCTACGAGGGCATGGGCTGCTCGATCAGCCAGGCGTCGGTCTCGGCGATGTACGACCTGGTCATCGGCAAGGACGTGACCACCGCGCTGGGCACCGGCGAGCAGTTCATGCGGCTGATGCAGAGCAAGGGCGACGCTGCCGTGGCCGAGGAGCTCGAGGACGACCTGGAAGACGCCGTCGCGTTCGCAGGCGTCTCCAAGTACCCGGCCCGGGTCAAGTGCGCACTGATGAGCTGGATGGCGCTGAAGGACGCGAGCGCACGCGCGCTCGCCTCCAGTGGAGGGACGAACTGACATGAGCGAGACCACCGAGCCGACCCCGGCCGAGGGCATCTACGGCGGCAAGTCCGCGCTGCTCGAGGACGTGGAGGAGGCCATGCGCGACGTCGTCGACCCCGAGCTGGGCGTCAACGTCGTCGACCTGGGCCTGGTCTACGGCCTCGACGTCGACACCGAGGCCAACGTCGCGATCATCGACATGACGCTGACCTCGGCGGCCTGCCCGCTGACCGACGTCATCGAGGACCAGGCCCGCCAGGCCCTGACCGGCGGCCCCGGCCCCGGTCTGGTCGACGACATCCGGATCAACTGGGTCTGGATGCCGCCGTGGGGCCCGGACAAGATCACCGACGACGGCCGTGAGCAGCTCCGCGCGTTGGGCTTCCGCGTCTGAGGCAGCTGCTCGATCGGCTGGCTGCGGGGGAGGTCCCCCCGGCCGACGCGACCGTGACGACCGTGCCCGCACCCTCCGGGGTGCGGGCACTCGTCGTCGGGGGCACGGCGTGGCACGTCGTCGCGGCCGACGTCGACCCGGCGTGGGTCGCCGCAGAGGTGGCGCGCGACCCGATCGAGGTCCCGCTCGGGGCGCGGTTCCTGGCTGCGCTCGCCGACCGGGTCGGCACGGAACCGGGCGTCCTCGACGCGCTGCTGGTCGCGCCGCCCGCCCCGCTGCGCGCCGGGATCGAGCTGGTCGCGGCGCTGCCGGGGGAGCACCCCCGGGTGCAGCGGTCGCTGCGGCACCGCACCGACGTCCGGGTGTGGACCACCCCGGACGCCGGTGGGCTGCTCACCCTCGGCCGGGGCGTGTGCGGCCGGTGGGAGGTCGGCGTGGAGGTCGAGCCGTCCGCGCGCGGACGAGGGCTGGGCACCGCCCTCGCGGTGGCCGCCCCGGGGCTGGTGCCCGGCGGGGCGCCGCTGTGGGCCCAGGTCGCGCCGGCCAACACGGCGTCCCTGCGGTCCTTCCTGGCCGCCGGCTGGCGCCCCGTCGCCGCCGAGGTCCTCTTCACCCCTGACCCCGGGGGCCATGTCGGCCACCATGGCCCCCGGGGTCAGCGCATGTCGGCGAGGGAGGCGACCGCCTCGCGGGCCTGGCGGCGACGGCTCTCGTAGCTCGCGCCGGCCCCCAGCAGCAGCACGCCGGCGACGGCGACCGCGACCGACCCGGCCGCCGGCAGCACCGCGGCCAGCCGGCCGACGGCGACGACGACGAGGCTGGTCGCGCCCACCAGGAACGGTGCCCGCACTCCCTCGCTGGCGGCCGTGAGGCCGGTGGCCGTGATGGTGGTGAGCGTGGCAGTGACGACCACGAGCAGCACCCGCAGCAGGTCGGGCTGCACCAGGCTCAGCACCACCGACGGGCCGAACGCCGCGACGAGGGCCGGCCCCCAGGACGACCACGAGTCCCCGGTGCGCAGCCGGCGGCCCGCGTACAGCAGCAGCACCGCGGCCAGCGGGAGCGTGTACGCCTCCGGGACGCGTACCCCGGCGTCCCCGATGGCGAGCCAGGCGGCGCCGACGAGCGCTGCGCAGCCACCGGCGCGCGCCGGGGCACGTGAGGTGCGGTCGGCGTAGCCGACCAGGGCGGCGCCCAGCACGGCGAGCGCGACCGAGGCGGCAGCCGCGTCCCCGGTGCGCCCGACGTGGGCCACGGCGACCACGCCCACCACCACGGCGGAGACGGCCAGCGGCACCTCCGCCCGGGAGTGGCGTTCCAGGGTGGCCGCGGCCAGCGCGACCACCGCCAGCGTCAGGAGCAGCGGTCCGGTCCAGCCGGGGGCCAGCGACCCGTCGGCCTCGGCCAACAGCGCGGACCCGGCCAGGCAGCCGACCGTGACGGGCAGCGCGCCGGGACGGTCCACCGGCTGCCGGGCGGCGACCAGCACCGCCGGCGCCGCGGCAGTGAGCAACAGCAGGGCCAGCGCCGTCCCGTGGCCCTCGGCCAGCAGCTGGACGACGGACGCCCCGGTGGCCGTGGCGGCGACCGCGAGGCCGGCCGGGCGCACCAGCGACCGGGGGTGCGGCGAGGCGAACTGGCCGACCAGCGCGGCGGTGGCCAGCCCGAGGTAGCCCGCCGCCGGCCCGCCCGCCGGCCCGAGCGCCTGCAGCACCCCGGCGACCGCGGCGCCGGTGACCGCACCCGCCAGCACGGGCACCGCCGGGCGCGGGCCGAGCAGTCGCCGCAGCGACGGCCGGCGGCGCAGCGCCAGCAGCGCGCCCGCCGCGGCGACGAGCAGCAGCCCGACGAGGGCGGCGGCGGACCCGGAGGGCGTGGTCCACACCAGGTGGAGGCCCTGCACGACGCCGGTGACCCACCACGGCGCCGCGGTGACCAGTGCGGTCCCCGCCACCGGCCGCCGGGCGCGCACCGCGACCAGCAGGCCGGCGACCGCCGTGCCGAGCACGGCCGCGACCTGGGCCGGTGCAGCCGGCTCCCCGCCGGTGAGCGCGGTGAGCACCGCGAACTGGGCGGTCAGCCACGCGGCGACCGGCCAGGTGACGGTGCTCCGCGCGACCCGCCCCAGCAGCCACCAGAGGCCGGCGAGCAGGCCCAGCACCAGCACGCCACGATCCGTCGAGGTGGCACGGTCGCCGAGCACCGACAGCGACACGGCCGCGATGGCCAGGGTCTCCTCCGAGGCACGCAGGCCGCGCCGCGCACTGCGCACGGACGCCGCCGCGGCGGCCAGCGCGAGGACGGTGGAGACCAGTCGACCGGTCAGGCTGAGAGAGGCAGCCCCGGCGACCACGACCGCGACCGCCCCGGCGGCCAGCAGCACCTGCTGCGGTGTCACCCGGCGCAGGCCCTCGTCGGCCGGCGGGGCGGGCGGGGGCGGCAGGGCGCGGCCCAGCGGAGGCGGGTAGTGCACCTCGGGCTCCTGCGGCACCCCGATCACCTCCCCGCCGACGTCGCCGGCCCACGCTACGGGGGCCGGCTCCGCCCCGCTCAGCTCATCTGGCCCACCCAGGCCACCGCCTCCCGGGCCTGGGCCAACCGGCGCTCGTAGGTCGCGCCGAGGACCAGCAGCAGCAGGCCGGCGGCGGCCAAGGCCACCCACGACGGCAGCAGTGGTGCGTAGGGCCCCAACCGGGTGGCGGCGACGAACGCCAGCGCGCAGGAGCCGAGGACGAACGGCGCCTGCCGGTGCGCGAGGGTGCCGACGGCCACCATCGCGACCGCCCCGGCCACCACCAGCACCAGACGCAGCGCGGTGGGGGCGGCGGCGACCGCCAGCGTGGAGGGCACCAGTGCCACGCCGACCGCGGCTCCCTCGGCGGCCCACGACGGTCCACGGGTCCGCAGCCGGGGGAGGACGCCGACCAGCAGCGCGACCGCGGCGGGCAGCGTGTAGGCCTCCGGGGTCTCGACACCGGCACCGCCCACGGCTGTCCACGTGGCCAGCACCAGGTCGGCGAGGGCGAACGCCGCCACCGGTGGCCGCCGGGCGACCAGGGCGTAGCAACCTGCGGCGACGCCCACGACCCCCAGCTGCAGGCCCACCTGCCCCCACGCCCCGACCGAGGAGGTGGTCACCCCGGCGGCGACACCGGCCAGCGTGCCGGCCGCCGCGGCGACCCGTTCCTCCGGCGCACCGGCCCGCCCGGTGGCCACCGCGAAGGCCCCGGCGCCGACCAGCGCCACCAGCAGCCCGGTCGTCGGGCTGGTCAGCGCCCCGCCCTCCCGGGCCAGCAGCGCGGCGGCAGCGGGGGCCAGCAGTGCGACGAACGTGCTGCCGTCGCGCACGCCCGGCACCCGGACGGCGGCCAGGGCGGCCGGGACGGTGGCCGCGAGGACGAGCAGCGCCAGCGGGGTGAACCGCTCGGCGTCGAGCAGCTGCTGGCCCCCGACGACCGCGAGTGCGGCCCCGGCGGCCAGCAGCGCGGTGCGGACGTCGGGCAGCGCGACCCGGGGGAGCGGGCCGCGCAGCGGCCGGCTCCCGGACAGCAGCACCGCTGCGGTGGCCAGCAGCAGGGCGAGGGCGCCGGCCAGCACCGGCCCGGCCGAGCCGCTCAGCCCCAGGGACTGGCCGACCGAGACGCCGACCACCAGGCCGGCCGCGGACACCACGGTCCGGGCGGGCATCGGCCGGCCGGTCACCCGGGGCGCCCGCAGGACCACCACCGCCGCGACGGCTGCGGCGGCGAGCAGCACGGTCGCCGTCCAGGCGTCCCCGATGTCCCCGGCCTGGCCGATCAGCAGGCCGCCTGCCACCCCGAGGCCCGCCCACAGCACCGCGAGCAGCCGGGCGACCGGCACGAGTGCCGGCCGGAGCGCCAGCACCAGGGCGAGGTCCACCGCAGCCAGGGCCAGGGCGACGGCGACGCCGGCCGGGCCGGCCAGCGCGTCCGGACCGAGCAGCAGCGCGGGCACCGGCTGGACCGCCAGCAGGGCCGCCAGCGGCCAGGTGACGGTGCTGCGGGTCAGCCGGCCCAGGGCGAGGGCGACGGCTGCCACGACCAGGCAGGACACCGCCGTCCACGGCCGCAGCGGCACCTGGTCCAGCCCGAGCAGCCCCCGGGCGTGCGCCGCGCCCAGGTCGACGGCGAGCAGGGCGGTGCCCGCGGCGGCCAGCGTCTCCTCGGTCGCCCGCAGCCCGCGGCGCGCGGCCCAGGCCGACACCGCGCACGCCGCTGCCGTCCCGGTGAGCATCACGGTGGCCTGGAAGACCAGCCCGAACCGCGTCCAGCCCAGGGCCACGAACGCCAGCGCACCGGCGACCAGCAGGACGGCGCCCAGCCCGAGCAGCACCTGCTGCGGGCTCAGCCGCCGCCGGGGGACCGGCGGCGAGCCGTCGGGGACAGGGGTCCAGCGCGGCAGCTGCTCGGCCGACGGGGTGGGGACGGGAGGCGGCGGGGCCCACGGTTCGGCCGGTCGCACGGCCGCGGCCGGCGACGGCGGGACACCCGGCGCGGCGGCGCGCAGCGTGGTCAGCAGCTCGTCGCGCTCGCGGGTGAGCTGCTCCAGCGTCGCGCCGATCCGACCCAGCACCCAGCCGGCCTGACCGGCCGCGGGCAGGCCGCACACCGGGCAGGCGGCAGCGGGCGGGCCGGTGACCTCGGCCGCACAGACAGGACACGCAGGTCCACGCGGGTACATGAGCGCATCCTGGCGTGCCGCGCCCCCGTCCAGGGCGTATTCCACAAGCGGGTGACGTGCACGTCACCCGGTAAAGGGGTCGGAAGACCGCCGCCGAGGGCCTACCCTGGGATCAGTGATAACGACGACCGGCCTCGAGCTGCGTGCCGGCGCCCGCATCCTCATCAGCGACGCCGACCTGCGCGTCCAGCCCGGGGACCGGATCGGCCTGGTCGGGCGCAACGGCGCCGGCAAGACCACCACCCTCACCACGCTGGCCGGCGAGCGCGTGCCGCACGCCGGCAAGGTCGAGGTGACCGGGGAGATCGGCTACCTCCCGCAGGACCCCCGCAGCGGCGACCTGGACATCACCGCCAGCGACCGGGTGCTCTCCGGCCGCGGGCTCGACGTCCTCAAGGCGAAGCTCACCAAGGCCCAGATCGCGATGGCCGAGCCCGCCGACGACGCCGAGATGGACCGCGCCGTCCGCCAGTACGGCCGGCTCGAGGACCAGTTCGCCGCGCTCGGTGGATACGCCGCGGAGAGCGACGCCGCCCGCATCTGCACCAACCTGGGGCTGCCCGACCGGGTGCTCGGCCAGCCGCTGCGCACCCTCTCCGGTGGCCAGCGCCGCCGGGTCGAGCTGGCGCGCATCCTCTTCTCCGACGCCGACACGCTGCTGCTGGACGAGCCGACCAACCACCTGGACGCCGACTCCATCGTCTGGCTGAAGGGGTTCTTGGCCAGCCACCGCGCCGGCCTCATCGTCATCAGCCACGACGTCGACCTGCTCGCCGCCGTCGTGAACAAGGTGTGGCACCTGGACGCCAACCGGGCCACCGTCGACGTCTACAACCTCGGCTGGAAGCGCTACCTGGACGCCCGGGAGACCGACGAGCGCCGCCGCCGGGCGGAGCGGGCCAACGCCGAGAAGAAGATCGACGCGCTCTCCGCGCAGGCGGACAAGATGCGGGCCAAGGCCACCAAGGCCAAGGCCGCGCAGAGCATGGACAAGCGCGCCCAGCGGCTGGCCGCCGGCCTGGAGCAGGTGCGGGTCCAGGACAAGGTCGCCAAGCTCCGCTTCCCGACGCCGGCCCCGTGCGGCCGGACGCCGCTCACCGCCGAGCACCTGAGCAAGAGCTACGGCTCGCTGGAGATCTTCACCGGCGTGGACCTGGCCATCGACAAGGGCACCCGGGTCGTCGTCCTCGGGTTCAACGGCGCGGGCAAGACCACCCTGCTGCGCATGCTCGCCGGCACCGAGACCCCCGACACCGGCGAGGTGAAGCCCGGGCACGGGCTGCGGATCGGGTACTACGCGCAGGAGCACGAGACGATCGACATGGACCGCTCGCTGCTGGAGAACATGCGCTCCGCGGCCCCGGACAGCACCGACACCGAGCTGCGCCGGATCCTGGGCGCGTTCCTCTTCTCCGGCGACGCCGTCGACCAGCGCACCGGCACGCTCTCCGGTGGTGAGCGCACCCGGCTGGCGATGGCCACGCTGGTGGTCTCCGGCGCCAACGTGCTGCTGCTGGACGAGCCGACCAACAACCTGGACCCGGCCAGCCGCGAGCAGGTGCTGGAGGCACTGCGCACCTACCAGGGCGCGATCGTGCTGGTGACGCACGACGAGGGCGCAGTCCACGCGCTGAACCCGGACAAGGTGATCATCCTGCCCGACGGCACGGAGGACACCTGGAGCGCCGACTTCGCCGACCTGGTCTCGCTGGCCTGAACACCCACGGCCCCTCCGGTCGTGGCCTCACTCTCGCGCAGCGGTGGACCGGTCGCGGGGCCCGGAGGGTCCCCGACCGGGACACGGGCAGCGGCTCCGCACGACCGGGGACGGCACCTGGTCGCGGTGTCGGCCGTGAGGCCGACAGTGTCATAGGTCGTGCACTTCCCATCTCCGGTGGCCGTCGTCGCCCAGCCGGGTGATCATGACTGGTGAGACGCCGATGTCACCGGGGCAGCGGCGCCGGGGGATCAGTGGGCTGGTGCCGGCGGACGTCGGCGCGACCCCTGACACACGGAGGGGAGTCATGGCCGACTCGAGCACTGCAGACCTGAGCAAGGGCAAGCGGATCACCGGGGACGACCGAACCTCGCTCGCGGACGAGCTGCGCGAGCGGTACGACGGCGGCGAGAGCATCCGCTCGCTGGCCACCTCGACCAACCGTTCCTACGGGTTCGTCCACCGCCTGCTGTCGGAGTCGGGCGCCAGCCTGCGTGGCCGGGGTGGGGCGAACCGGAACGCCAAGAAGAGTGCGTGAGCTCGCCTGAGTCCACCGGGTGGGTGAGGACGGCGCGCGAGGGTGCCGTCCTCACCGTCACCCTCGACCGCGCCGACCAGCTGAACGCGCAGACGCCGGACACCTGGGCGGCGCTGCGCGCGGTCGGTGAGGGTCTGGACGACGACGTCCGGGTGGTCGTCGTCCGCGGTGCCGGGCGGTCCTTCTCGGCCGGGCTGGACCGCAGCCTGTTCAGCGCCGAGCCCGGGGTCGCCGGCGGTCTCGGTGAGCTCGGTGCGCTGCCGGCCGAGCTGGCCCAGGAACGGATCCGTGGCTACCAGGCCGGCTTCCGGTGGCTGCGCTCGCCGGGCGTGGTGTCGGTCGCGGCCGTCCAAGGGCACGCCATCGGCGCCGGCGCGCAGCTCGCGCTCGCCTGCGACCTGCGGGTCCTCGCCGACGACGCCCAGCTGCGGCTGCCGGAGGCCTCGCTCGGGCTGGTCCCCGACCTCACCGGCACCAGCACGCTGGTCGAGCTGGTCGGGTACAGCCGGGCCGTGGAGATCTGCCTGACCGGCCGCCCCGTCGGCGCCGCCGAGGCGCTGGCGATGGGCCTGGCGAACGCCGTCGTCCCGGTCGACCAGCTGGAGACCACCGTGGCAGGGCTGACCGCCGCCCTGCTCCGGCCGGACGTCGGGGCGAGCCGGGAGACGCTCGCTCTCGTCCGGTCCGCGGTGCGCAACGAGCCCGCGCAGCAGGACGCCGCCGAGCGGGCGGCGCAGGCACGGCGACTGGGCGTGCTGGCCGGGAGAGACTGACCGTCGCGGAACAGCGCGGCCCCGGCTGCTGTTCCGGTGGTTGATTACCCGGTTACAGCACCAAGAGGACGTGCCATGGACTCACCGATGACCTCGATGGCCGCGATGCGGTCGTTCAGCCGCGACTCGTCGGTGACCTCGCGGCAGATCCCCCCGGGCACCGTGCGCCGGATCCTCGGCATCGCCGGGCCCTACCGCCGCGAGCTGATCGGGTTCCTGTCGCTCGTCGTCTTCTCCTCGCTGATCGGTGTGATCACCCCGCTGCTGGCCGGCGACATCGTCAACCGGATCGCCCGGCTGTCCGGGACGGCGGGGGACGTCGTGCAGATCGCGCTGGTCATCGCCGGCCTGGCGGTGCTGGACGCCGGCAGCTCGCTGGTGCAGCGCTGGTACTCCGCGCGCATCGGCGAGGGCGTCATCTTCGACCTGCGCACCCGGGTCTTCGAGCACGTGCAGCGGATGCCGGTCGCCTTCTTCACCCGCACCCAGACCGGCGCGCTGGTGAGCCGGCTGAACAACGACGTCGTCGGGGCGCAGCGGGCGTTCACCTCGACGCTGTCCGGCGTCGTCTCGAACGTGATCGCCCTGGTGCTGACCGCCGGCGTCATGTTCAGCCTGTCCTGGCAGATCACCCTGCTCTCGATCGTGATGGTGCCGCTGTTCGTCTTCCCGGCGCAGCGGATCGGGAAGCGGTTGCAGGAGATCACCCGGGAGTCCTACGGGCTCAACGCGTCGATGAACGCGACGATGACCGAGCGGTTCAACGTGGCCGGCGCCCTGCTGGTCAAGCTCTTCGGGCGACCGGAGGCGGAGGCCGAGTCGTTCTCCGGGCGGGCCGCCCGGGTCCGCGACATCGGCGTGCTGTCGGCGATGTACGGGCGGGTCTTCTTCACCTCGCTGACGCTGGTCGCCGCGCTCGCCACCGCGCTGGTCTACGGCCTGGGTGGGTGGCTGTCGTTCACCGGGTCGCTGTCGGCCGGGGACGTCGTCGCGCTGGCGCTGCTGCTGTCCCGGCTCTACGGGCCGCTGACCGCGCTGGCGAACGTGCGGGTCGACGTGATGAGCGCGCTGGTCAGCTTCGACCGGGTGTTCGAGGTGCTGGACCTGACGCCGATGATCGCCGAGGCCCCCGACGCGGTCCCGGTGCCGGCCGACGACCGGTCGATCGAGTTCGACGCGGTCTCCTTCCGCTACCCCGCGCCGGCCGAGGTGTCGCTCGCCTCGCTGGAGGACGTCGCCGTCCCGGAGCAGCACGCGGGCACCGACGTGCTGCACCAGGTGTCCTTCCGGGCCGAGCCGGGCCAGCTCGTCGCCCTGGTGGGCACGTCCGGGGCGGGCAAGTCGACGATGGCCGCGCTGGTCTCCCGGCTGTACGACGTGACCGGGGGCGCGGTCCGGGTCGGCGGGGTCGACGTCCGGCAGGCCACCACCGCGTCGCTGCGCGACGCGATCGGTGTGGTGAGCCAGGACTCGCACCTCTTCCACGACACGATCGGCGCCAACCTGCGCTACGCCCGACCCGAGGCCACCGAGGAGGAGCTGTGGGCGGCGCTCACCGGCGCGCGGATCGCCGCCCTGGTGCACTCGCTGCCCGACGGGCTGGACACCGTGGTCGGTGACCGCGGGTACCGGATGTCGGGTGGGGAGAAGCAGCGGCTGGCGATCGCCCGGGTGCTGCTCAAGGCGCCGGGCGTGGTGATCCTGGACGAGGCGACGGCGCACCTGGACAGCGAGTCCGAGGTCGCGGTGCAGCACGCGCTGGACACCGCGCTGGCCGGCCGGACGTCGCTGGTGATCGCCCACCGGCTGTCCACGATCCGCAACGCCGACCAGATCCTGGTGGTGGACCACGGCCGGATCGTCGAGCGCGGCACCCACGAGGAGCTGCTGGCCCTCGGCGGGCACTACGCCGAGCTCTACCGCACCCAGTTCGCCCCCACCGACGCGGCAGCGAGCTCGATCGCCGGGGTGTAGCCCGCCGCTGCACGTGAGTGCGAACTCCTTGTTACAACAGGCCGACACCTGTGCGCCGGACAGCGAGCGCCCAGGGATGCATGACACCTTGAGGTCCGGCGACCTGATGGCGCCGTCGTCCCGAGGACAGGGGTTCACATGACCACTCAGCACAGGCAGTCGATCGCCTCCGGCAAGCCCTACCTGGTGGTGGCGCCCGCGGTCGGGGTCGAGTCGTCGCTGGAGGCCTTCCTGGGCGATGCCGAGTTCAGCATCGACACCGGCGGGGAGCCGCTGGTGATCTCCGGTCACGGGGTGACCCACGGCGAGCTGGTGCGCTTCCACGAGAAGGACGCGATCGGCGGCAAGGACGTCCGGGTCTGGCACATCACCCAGCGGTCCGGCGGCTACGTCGCCGAGAGCCAGGCGGCCTTCTGACCGGCACGGGCTGACCGGCGGGGCCGGGGCCGGCCACTACGGTCGTCCGGTGCCCGCCCTCCCTGCCCTGTCGGTGCGGGACCTCGGCTTCCGCTTCGGCCGGGGCAGCTGGCTGTTCGACGGGCTGACGCTCGACGTGGCCCCGGGCGAGCTGCTCCGGGTCCGCGGCGGGAACGGGGCCGGCAAGTCCACGCTGCTGCGGGTGCTGGCCGGTGCGGTGGCGCCCCGGCGGGGCAGCGTCCACCGCGCCGGGCCGGTCGCCCACCTGCCGCAGCAGACCGGCGACCTGCCGGCGGTCGACGCGCGCCGGCTGGTCGAGCTCGTGTCGGGCCGGCCGGGGGCCGACGTGCCGGTGGACACCCGGGCCGACCAGCTCAGCCGCGGCTGGCAGCGGCGGGTGCTGCTGGAGGCGGTGCTCGGGCTGCCGTGTCCGATCGTCGTCCTGGACGAGCCGGCCGCGGGCCTGGACGCCGCCGCGGTCCACCGCCTGGCCGACCGGCTGACCGACCGGTTGGCTGCCGGGGACGCGGTCGTCCTCGCCGAGCACGAGCCGCTGCCGCTGGCCGGCGGGGACGTGCTGGACCTCGGCGGCGCGACCGCCCCCGCCCTGGTCGAGGTGGTCCTCGCCGGGACCGGCACGTTCCGCGGCGCACCCGCCGCCGGTGGGCGGCTGACCCTCACCGTCCCGCCTCCCGAGCGCGACGCACTGCTGCTCGCCGCGCTGCACGCCGGGTGGTCGGTGCACTCGGTGAACCCGCTCCCGTGAGCCGGCCCGTCGTCCCGCTGAGCCGGGTCGCCCGGCTCGGGATGGCCACCGCGGCATCCAGCCGCAGCGTGCTCGCGGCGTCGTTCGGCTGGCTGGCGGTGCTCGCCGCCGTCTACGCCGCGGACGCCGGGCCACCTCTCCCGGCCCTGGCCGCCACCGCTGCCCTCCTGCTGCCGGTGTCCGCCTGGGCGACCGCGGCCCACCTCGCCGCCACCAGCGCCGACCTCCGCCAGGTGCTCGTGGCGGCCGACGGGCCGGTGCGGACGCTCGTCGCCGATGCGGTGCCCGCCCTGCTGTGGCTGCTCGCCGCGACGGCCGCGGGGGTGCTCGCCGACGTCGCCGCGGACCCGCACCCCGCCCCGGTGGGCGTCCGGCTGCTCGGCGCGCTGCTGCACCTGCTCTGCGGCTGCGTCGGGGTCGCGCTCGCCCTGGCGCTGCACGCGGGACGCGTCACCCGCGGGGTGCAGGCGCTGGTGGTGGTCGCGGTGTCCCTGGCCAGTGCCCGGTCGCCGTGGCTGCCGCCCGCCGGGCCGGTGCTCAGCACCTGGGGGTCGGGGGAGCAGCCCGGGGTGCTCCTCGCCGGGTGGGCCATGGGGGGACCGGTTCTGGTGACCGCAGGATTGCTCGCCGTCACGCTCCGCTGTCGCCGACGTCGATGAACGGACCAGTCCGCCCGGCCACGGCGCGGGGGCGGGCCGTCGCCCGGGCCTGCACACTAGCGTTGCCCCAGACCCAGCTGTCCCACCCGCACCACCCGCAGGAGCAGTCGTTGAGCGCAGGCCATCCGCAGGACACCCAGATCCGGGCGCTGTACGCGCGCTTCCTCGCTGGCTGGAACCAGCGCAGCGGGGTCTCCGTGTCCTCCGTCTTCGCCGACGACGGCGAGATGATCGACCTCGACGGCACGCTGCGCAGCGGCCGGCTGACGATCGCCGCCGACATGCGCCGGATCTTCGCCGAGCGCTCCATCCCGACCTTCGTCGGCGTGGTGCGCTCGGTCCGCCGGCTGACCGAGAACGTGGCGGTGCTGCACGCGGTCGCCGGCATGGTCCCGCCCGGCGCCGAGGCGCTCGACCCGTCGCTGCACACCGTGCACGCACTCACCGCGGTCGAGGACGCGGGTCGCTGGCGGATCGCCGTCCTGCAGAGCACCCCGGCCCGCTACGGCGGCCGCGCCGAGGCCCTGGCCGCCCTGACCGCGGAGCTCGAGGCCGCCCGTTGAGGGTCCTGACGACCGCCGAGCAGCTGCTGGCCGACCCCGAGGGCGTCGTCCTGCTCGACGTCCGCTGGGCGCTGGGGGACCCGCACGGCCGGGAGCACCACCTGGCCGGGCACCTGCCCGGGGCGGTCTTCGTCGACCTGGAGACCGAGCTCGCCGCCCCGCCATCGGCCGCCGAGGGGCGCCATCCGCTGCCGTCGCTACAGGCACTGCAGTCAGCCGCCCGGCGCTGGGGTGTGCGCAACGACTCGCGGGTCGTGGTGCACGACGCCACCGGCGGACTCGCCGCCGCCCGGGCCTGGTGGCTGCTCCGGTGGGGCGGCCTGACCGACGTCACGATCCTGGACGGCGGGCTGGCGGCGTGGACCGCTGCAGGTGGGCGACTGGACACCGGTGAGGTGGTGCCGGAACCGGGCGACGTCACCCTCACCGGCGGGGGCATGCCGGTGCTGAGCGCCGAGGAGGCCGCTGCCCTGCCGGGCACAGGTGGGGTGCTCCTGGACGCCCGGGCCGGGAAGCGGTACCGCGGCGAGGTCGAGCCGGTCGACCCGCGGGCAGGGCACGTGCCCGGCGCGGTGAGCGCCCCGACGACGGGCAACCTCGACGAGGGCGGTCGCTTCCGTACAGCGGCTGTACTGAACGAGCGGTTCGCCGCGCTGGGGGTGCAGCCCGGGACGACGGTCGGCGTCTACTGCGGCTCCGGCATCACCGCCGCGCACGAGGTGGCCGCGCTGGCCGAGGCGGGCATCGAGGCGGCGTTGTGGCCCGGTTCGTGGTCGCAGTGGTCCGCCGATCCCGCCCGCCCGGTTGCCACCGGTCCGTAGGCCCACAGGGGGCCATGTCGGCCGACATGGCCCCCCGGAGAGGACCTCAGAGGGTCGCCGTCACGTCGCGGACGAACTGGGTGGACCGCTCGCGCAGCCCGGCGATCCGTTCGGCGACGACCTGGTCGGCGATCGCCTCGATGCCGCTGCCCGACTCCGCGCTGGTCGGTGGGCGCCGGGCGTTCCGTGAGCAGGAGAAGTCCTCGCAGACCAGGGTGCCGATCGTGTTGCCAGCCCGGCCGGACGCGCCGCCGCGGCGGGCCACGTACAGCATGGCGCCGACGGAGGCGAGGTCCCGGCACCAGGCGCACAGGGCCTTGCGCCGCCTCCCGCTCGCGGGCGCGGCACTGGCGCGCAGCAGGACGCCGGTCGGGGTGCCGTCCAGCTCGAGGACGACGTAGGCGGACAACGGCGCCTTCCGGTCCGACCAACCCAGGTAGTCCAGCCGGTTCCAGGCCGGCTCGGCCAGGTCGGGCACGGTGGCCTGGGCGGCCTCGCGGCGGGTGGCGTTCACGAACGACGCGCGGATCTGCTTCTCGGTCAGGGGGTTCATCAGGGTCCAGCTCTCAGGTCAGCGGGGACCGCCGGCCGCGCGCGCGAAGGCGCCGCGGTGGCCGGCGGGAGGGGCGGGGCCGAGGTCGCGTCCGCCCATGACCCAGCTGCACGTCCCGCCAGGGGCGGGGCGTGGACCAGCTCGAGGGGTCAGCGGCGCCGGACGCGGGTCCGGCCCGCGGTGGAGCAGGCCGGGACGGCCACCCCGCGACCCGCGGCGACACTGCGCACCCGCTGCTCCTCGCTGACCCCGACGTCGGCCCGCTGACCGACCCCGACAGGTTACGACGCGGCGTCCACCGGTTTCCGCAGCGCCGCGTCGTAGCGGTCGAGCAGGACGGCGGCGATCCGCTCGTCGGGGAGCAGAGGCGCGGTGACGACGTCGGCGCCGGCCCCCTGCAGCTTGTCCGAGAAGTGCCCGGGTGCCAGCAGGTAGGCCGCCACCACGACCCGCTCGGCACCGGCCCGGCGGGCGGCGGTGACGGCGTCGGGGACCGTGGGCCGGGCGGCCGAACCGTAGCCGGTGGTGACCGGGCCGGCCCAGCCCTGCTGCAGCAGGCCGGCGGTGCCCTCGACGTCGGCCACCGAGCGCGGGTCGCTGGACCCGGCGGCGGCGAGGACGACCGCGGTGGTCCGATCGCGGGGGTCCGCACCGGCGGCGACCAGCCGGTCGGTGAGGACGGCGACCAGCCGCTGGTCGGGCCCCAGCGGGCGGGCGGCGACGGCGGTGGGGTGGTCGGCGACCGCCCCGGCGATGTCGACGTGCACGTGGTACCCACCGGAGAGCAGCAGCGGGACGACGACGGCCGGCGTGCCCGAACCGGCCAGGCCGGCGACGACGTCGACCACGGTGGGGGGCTGGACGTCGACGAACGCGGCGGTGGTCCGCAGCCCCGGCCGCAGCGCCCGGGCGGCCAGCGCGAGCTCGCCGATCAGCCGCCGTCCGGTCGGGTTGCGGGTGCCGTGCGCGCAGGCGACCAACACCGGGGCGGAGTGGGACGGCGCGGTTTCCGCGCCCCTGGCACTCCGTTCGCGTGGGTCCTGCATCACAGCGCCCTGGTGATGCCGCCGTCGACGGTCACCATCGTGCCGGTCAGGTAGGAGGCGGCGGGGGAGAGCGCGAACGCGGCCACCCGCCCGAACTCCTCCGGCCGGCCGACCCGGCGCAGCGGGATGCCCGCCTCGGTGCGGGCGCGCATCGCCGCCGCGTCGCCGGAGGCCGCCTCGACCTCGGCCACCCGGTCGGTGGCGATCGTGCCGGGCAGCAGGCCGAACACCCGGATGCCCCGGGGGCCCAGCTCGTCGGCGAGCGCCTTGGCGGTCATCGCCAGCCCCGGCCGCAGCCCGTTGGAGATGGCCAGCTGCCCGATGGGCTGGCGCACGGAGGTGGAGAGGACGAGGCCGATGGCCGCCCCGTCGTGCAGGTGCGGGACCAGCGCCTTGACCAGCCGCAGCGGGCCGAGCAGCACGCTGTCGACGCCGGCCCGCCAAGCCTCCTCGGGGACGTCGAGCACCCCGCCCGGCGTCGGACCGCCGACCGAGACCAGCGCGCCGTCCACCCGGCCGAGCCGGTCGACCGCGGCACCGACGAGGTCCTCGGCTGCCCGGGCGTCGGACAGGTCCGCGGCGAGCCCGGTGGCCGCCGGCGCGCCGCCCAGCGAGGCGGCGGCCGCGTCGACGGCGTCGGCGGACCGGGCGCTGAGCAGCACCCGGGCCCCGTCGTCGACGAGGGCCCGGGCGGTCGCGAACCCCAGGCCCCGGCTCGCGCCGGTGAGCAGGTATCCGCGGCCACCCAGGCCCAGGTCCATCAGCTGTTCAGTTCTCGATCGGTGATCAGGCGTCGCGCAGCGAACGCAGCACGTACTGCATGATCCCGCCGTTGCGGTAGTAGCCCGCCTCGCCGGGGGTGTCGATCCGGACGCGGGCGTCGAACTCGACGTCCCCCGCCGTGACCTTCACCGTGCGCGGGATGGTGCCGTCGTTCAGCGCGGTGACCCCGGTGATCTCGAAGGTCTCCTCGCCGGTCAGACCGAGCGACTCGCGGCTCTGGCCCTCGGGGAACTGCAGCGGCAGCACGCCCATGCCGATCAGGTTCGACCGGTGGATGCGCTCGTAGCTCTCGGCGATGACCGCCTTGACCCCCAGCAGCGCCGTCCCCTTGGCCGCCCAGTCGCGGGAGGACCCGGAGCCGTACTCCTTGCCGGCCAGCACGACCAGCGGGATGCCGGCGTCGATGTAGGCGCGCGAGGCGTCGTAGATCGACGTCGTCTCACCGGTCAGGTGGTTCTTCGTGACGCCACCCTCGGTGCCGGGCACGAGCAGGTTCCGCAGCCGGATGTTGGCGAACGTCCCGCGGATCATGACCTCGTGGTTCCCGCGGCGCGAGCCGTAGGAGTTGAAGTCGCGGCGCTCGATGCCGTGCTCGGTCAGGTACGTGCCGGCGGGGGAGTCGGCCTTGATGGAACCGGCCGGCGAGATGTGGTCGGTCGTCACCGAGTCGCCGAGGACGGCGAGCGTCCGGGCGCCGGCGATGTCCTGCACCGGGGTCGGCTCGGCCGGCATGCCCTCGAAGTACGGGGGCTTCCGGACGTAGGTGCTCTCGGCGTCCCAGGCGAAGGTGTCACCCGAGGGCGTGGGCAGGTTCTGCCACTGCTCGGTGCCGGCGAAGACGTCTGCGTAGCTGCGGCCGAACTGCTCCGCCGAGACGGCCATGTCGATGGTCCGCTGCACCTCCTGCGGCGAGGGCCAGATGTCGCGCAGGAAGACGTCGTTGCCGTCGGTGTCCTGACCCAGCGGCTCGGTGGTGATGTCGATGTCCATCGACCCGGCGAGCGCGTAGGCGATCACCAGCGGCGGGGACGCCAGGTAGTTCATCTTGACGTCGGGGTTGATCCGGCCCTCGAAGTTGCGGTTGCCCGAGAGCACCGAGACGACGGCGAGGTCGGCCTCGTTCACGGCCTTGCTGACCGGCTCGGGCAGCGGGCCGGAGTTGCCGATGCAGGTGGTGCACCCGTAGCCGACCAGGTAGAAGCCGAGCTTCTCCAGGTAGGGCGTGAGCTCCGCCTTCTCGTAGTAGTCGGTGACGACCTTCGAGCCGGGCGCCAGCGTCGTCTTCACCCACGGCTTGGTGGTCAGGCCCCGCTCGACGGCCTTCTTGGCCAGCAGTGCGGCGCCGATCATGACCTGCGGGTTGGACGTGTTGGTGCACGACGTGATCGCGGCGATCACCACGTGCCCGTGGTCGACGAAGGTCTCGGTGCCGTCCTCCATCACCACGGGGGTGCGCTTGGTCGCGCGGCCGGTGTCCGAGCCGGTGACGGCGGTGTGCGGCTTGCCGGCCTCACCGTTGCCCTGCGCGAACGGGCTGGCCGGGTCCGAGGCCGGGAAGGTCTCCTCGACCGACTCGTCCACGTTGGACGCGGCCTCCGGGGCGACGTCGGGGTCGTGGGTGACCTCCTCGACCTGGGCGTAGGTCGGCAGCGCCTCGCGGAACGCCTCCTTGGCCTCGGACAGCGAGACCCGGTCCTGCGGGCGCTTGGGGCCGGCGATCGAGGGGACGACGGTGGCCAGGTCGAGCTCGAGGTACTCGGAGAAGGCCGGCTCGCGGTCGTCGTCGTGCCACAGGCCCTGGGTCTTGGCGTAGGCCTCGACCAGCGCGATCTGCTCGTCGCTGCGGCCGGTCAGCCGCAGGTAGTCGATGGTCTCGCCGTCGATCGGGAACATCGCGGCGGTCGAGCCGAACTCCGGGCTCATGTTGCCGATCGTGGCCCGGTTGGCCAGCGGGACGGCGGAGACGCCGGCGCCGTAGAACTCGACGAACTTCCCGACCACGCCGTGCTGGCGCAGCATCTCGGTGATCGTGAGCACCAGGTCGGTGGCGGTGGCGCCGTCGGGCAGCTCGCCGCTCAGCTTGAAGCCGACCACGCGGGGGATGAGCATCGACACCGGCTGACCGAGCAGCGCTGCCTCGGCCTCGATGCCGCCGACGCCCCAGCCCAGCACGCCCAGGCCGTTGACCATCGTGGTGTGCGAGTCGGTGCCCACGCAGGTGTCGGGGTAGGCCAGCGTGCGGTCCCCCTCCTGACGCGGGAAGACCACGCGGGCCAGGTGCTCGATGTTGACCTGGTGGACGATGCCCATGCCCGGGGGGACGACCGTGAAGTCGTCGAACGCGCCCTGGCCCCAGCGGAGGAACTGGTACCGCTCGCCGTTGCGCTGGAACTCGATGTCCACGTTGCGCTCGAACGAGTCCGGGGTGCCGAAGATGTCGGCGATCACCGAGTGGTCGATGACCATCTCGGCCGGTGCCAGCGGGTTGATCTTGTTCGGATCGCCGCCGATCTCGGCCATCGCCTCGCGCATGGTGGCGAGGTCGACGATGCACGGGACGCCGGTGAAGTCCTGCATCACCACCCGGGCCGGGGTGAACTGGATCTCCTGGTCCGGCTCCGCGGACGGGTCCCAGTTCGCCAGCGCGCGGATGTGGTCCGCGGTGATGTTGGCGCCGTCCTCGGTGCGGAGGAGGTTCTCCAGCAGGACCTTCAGGCTGAAGGGGAGCTTCTCGCTGCCCTCCACCGCGTCGAGCCGGAAGATGTCGTACTCGGTGCCGTCGACGTCGAGCGTCGCCCGCGCCCCGAAGCTGTCCTTGCTGGCTGCCACTGCTTGCGCCTCACCCTCGCTGGTCCTGCGCGCGTCCTGCGCCTCGATGTGCACCCCGGATCATCCCAGCCTCCACCTCCGTGCGCGGACCAAGGCAACCCTTTCCTGTGCTCGAGGTGACCGAGGTCACCGGACATGGCGGGCGGTGGGCACCATTCGTCACCGCAGTCCCGGACGCCGCGGTGCGGCGGCGTGCCGTGCGGGGACGGTTCCCATCCGGCGGGCACGTCGCCTAGCGTCCGGCCCATGACGACCGCTGCGGGCCCGGCGACGCCCCCGACGGTCGCGTCGCCGGCGGGGGCGGCCGAGCGGCACCGCGGGGTGCGCCGGCTGCTGACCGCCGGGCTGGTCGCGCTGTTCCTGGCCACCTGTGTCTCCTCCGGCCTGCCCACCGACCGGGTGGTGCTGCTCGGCTGGGTGCTCGCCGTGCTGGCGGCGCAGTCCGTCGGCCGGGGCTGGGCGGCGCTGGTGCGCCTGCTGGTCGACTGGGTGCCGCTCATGGCGCTGCTGCTGCTCTACGACCTCAGCCGCGGCATGGCCGACGGCCTCGGGATGCCGGTCCACGTCACCGAGCCCGCCACCGCGGACCGCTGGCTGACCGACGGCGTGCTGCCCACCGTCTGGTTGCAGCAGCACTGGGGTGCCGCGTGGTGGGCGGCGGTGGCCTCGCTGGTCTACGCCAGCCACTTCGTGGTGACCCCGGTCGTGCTGGCGGTGCTGTGGCTGCGCGACCGGGCCCGCTGGACGGGCTACGTCCGGCTGGTGCTGGCCCTGTCCGCGGCCGGGTTGCTCACCTACGTCCTCTACCCGGCCGCACCTCCGTGGCTGGCGGCGAAGGACGGCGTCATCGAGCACGTCGACCGGATCAGCAGCTCCGGCTGGGCGGTGCTCGGGCTGCCGAAGGCCGGCGCACTGCTGCACTCCAGCCAGGGGCAGGTGAACGCGGTCGCCGCGGTGCCCTCGCTGCACACCGCCTTCGCCGTCCTGACCTGCCTGGTGCTCCTGCCGCTGGCCCGGCACCACTGGCAGCGGGCCGCGCTGGTGGCCTACGCCGTCCTCATGCCAGTGGTGCTGGTCTGGTCCGGCGAGCACTACGTCGTCGACACGCTGCTCGGTGCGCTGTACGCCGGGGCGGTGTGGGTGGTGGTGCCCCGGCTGGCCCGGGCGCTGCCGCACCGGTCGCGGACCCCGGTCACCGCCTCCTAGCCTGAGGGCCGTGGAGGCCCCCGACTGGCTGCGCGACGCGCGGCGGATCTGCGTGCTCACCGGCGCCGGGGTCTCCACCGACAGCGGCATCCCGGACTACCGCGGGCCGCAGGGCGTGTGGACCCGGGACCCCGAGGCCGAGAAGCTGGTGACGCTCTCCTACTACCTCCGCGACCCGGAGATCCGCCGGCGCTCCTGGCTGCTGCGCCGCGACCTGGCCACCGCCGACGTGCGCCCGAACGCCGGTCACGCGGCACTGGCTGACCTGCAGCGCCAGGGGCGGTCGCGGGCGCTGCTCACCCAGAACATCGACGGTCTGCACCAGGCGGCCGGCTCCACCGGGGTGCTGGAGCTGCACGGCACCGTGCACGAGGTGGTCTGCACGCGGTGCGGGCACCGGCTGCCCATCGGGGACGTGCTGGCCCGGGTGGACGCCGGTGACCCGGACCCGGCCTGCCCGGTGTGCGGCGGGGTGCTGAAGACGGCGACCGTCTACTTCGGCGAGGCCCTGGACGCCGAGGTGATCGACGCCGCCGCGCAGGCCGCCGCCGACTGCGACGTGTTCCTGGCCGTCGGCACCTCGCTGGGCGTGCACCCCGCCGCCGGTCTGGTCGAGGTCGCGGCCGCCGCCGGTGCCCGGGTGGTGATCGTCAACGCCGAGCCGACCCCCTACGACGGGCTGGCCGACCTGGTCGTCCGCGAGCCGATCGGCACCGCGCTCCCCGCGTTGCTGGCCGCCGCGCGGTGAGGGCCTCGTCGTCGCGGGCCGCGCCGGTTAGCGTGACGACGACCACGTTCCGCCGCCGGCGCCGATGCCGGCCGACGCAGCAGGAGCCGTCATGCGCGTGCCCTTGACCACCCGCGACTTCATCGACCGGGCGGAGCTCGTCTACGGCGACCGGATCGGCATCGTCGACGAGCCCACCCAGCCGGCCAGCCCGCTGGGCGAGCTGACCTACCGCGAGGTGGCCCGCCGGGGCCGGGCGATCGCCGCGGGGCTGGACGCGCTGGGCGTCGGGGAGGGGGAGCGGGTGGCTGTGGTCAGCCACAACTCCGCCCGGCTGCTCGAGCTGCTGTACGCCGTCCCGTCCTTCGGCCGGGTGCTCGTCCCGGTGAACTTCCGGCTCTCCCCGGCTGAGTTCGCCTACATCGTCGAGCACAGCGGGGCCAGCGTGCTGCTCGTCGACCCCGAGGTCGAGCAGCAACTGGCCGGCATCGACGTGAAGCACCGCTTCCTGCTGGGCGAGGAGTACGAGTCCGGGCTGCTCCGGTACGACGCCGAGCCGCGGCCGTGGACCGAGCCGGACGAGGACGCCACCGCGACGATCAACTACACCAGCGGGACGACGGCGCGGCCCAAGGGCGTGCAGATGACCCACCGCAACGAGTGGATCAACGCCACCACCTTCGGCATGCACATGCAGGTCAGCGACCGCGACGTCTACCTGCACACGCTGCCGATGTTCCACTGCAACGGCTGGGGGTTGCCCTACACGTGCGCCGGGCTGGGCGTGAAGCAGGTGCCGATCCGCAAGATCGACGGCGCGGAGATCCTCCGCCGGGTGGAGCAGCACGGCGTCACGCTGATGGCCGGTGCCCCGGCGGTGTGGAACGCGGTGCTCGACGCCGCCGTGACCTGGGACGGGCCGGTGCCCGGCCGCGACCAGGTGCGGATCGTCGTCGCCGGCGCGCCGCCGCCCTCGCGCACCATCGCCCGGGTCGAGGAGGAGCTCGGCTGGGAGTTCAACCAGATCTACGGGCTCACCGAGACCGCGCCGCTGCTGACGATCAACCGGCCCCGCGCCGAGTACGACACCCTCAGCCCGCTGGACCGCGCCAAGGCGCTCTCCCGCGCCGGGGTGCCGGCGCTGGGCACCCGGCTCACGGTCAGCCAGAGCGGTGAGGTGCTCGCCCGGGGCAACACGGTGCTGGCCGGCTACTGGGAGAACCCGGACGCCTCCGCCGAGGCCCTGGACGGCGGCTGGTTCCACACCGGGGACGGCGGGACGATCGACGACGGCGGCCACCTCACGATCTCCGACCGGAAGAAGGACGTGATCATCACCGGCGGGGAGAACGTCTCCTCGATCGAGGTGGAGGACGCCGTCTTCAGCCACCCCGCCGTCGCCGAGGTCGCCGTGATCGGCGTCCCCGACGAGAAGTGGGGGGAGATGGTCACCGCGCTGGTCGTCCTCTCCGAGGGGCAGTCGGTGACCGAGGCCGAGCTCATCGCCCACACCCGGGAACGGATCGCCGGCTACAAGGCGCCCAAGCGGGTCGAGTTCCGCGAGGCCATCCCGCGCACCGCCACCGGGAAGATCCAGAAGTTCAAGCTCCGGCAGGCGTTCTGGACCGACGAGGACCGCCAGGTGCACTGATGCTCTCCGGCCCCCTCCGGTCGTGGCCTGAGCCTGCGAAGGGCTCGTGGGAGGGGTCCTTCTGCCACCTGACGGATGTCCCCCGGAGGGGGGAGATCTGCCCGACGGCGCTGTGCCGTCCACCCGAAGCGGTCGATGTCCCTCGCGAGAGCGCACCCCGACGGGTGTGCCGGGACTGGTCGAGATCGGCGCCGCGGAGCACTGCGGCGCCGACAGCGGAGGAGTCGGGGAACAGTGGACACGCAGGGTGGCACCACCACGAGCACCACCGGACGACGGGCGGGAGTGCGCTGGGCGACCCGCCTGGTCGGCGTCGCCGCCGTCGTCGCCACCGGGCTGGGCGTTGCGCCCGGCACCGCCCTGGCGGTACCGGTCAACCCCAGCGACGCGGACCTCAGCGCCGCCGAGCAGGCGCGGCAGGCCGCGGCCGCCGAGGTCGGGCAGATCACCGCCGCCCTCGCCGCCGCCCAGGACGCCGCGGCGGACGCCTCCGCCGCGGCGAACATCGCGCTGCAGGACTACGAGGAGAAGCAGTCCGCCTACGACGAGGCGCGCGCCGCGGCGGACGCCGCTGCTGCCGCCGCGGCCCAGGCCGACGCCGACCTCCAGGGTGGCCGCCAGGAGGTCGCCCGCTTCGCCCGGGACAGCTACAAGCAGGGCAGCACCTCCTCCGGAGCGCTGGCGCTGATGACCTCCGGCGGGCCGAGCGAGCTGATCGAGCGGGCAGCACTGCTCGACGCCGTGGGCGAGCAGCGGGTCGACGTCGTCCACCAGCTCACCGTGCTGGAGGAGCAGGCCACCGCCGCCGACGAGGCCGCCCGGCAGAGCGTCACCCAGGCCGACACGCTCAAGGCCGAGGCCGCCACCCTGCTGGTGAGCGCGCAGGACCAGGAGATCGCCGCGCGCGGCCAGGAGGCGGCGCTCGCCGACCAGCAGGACGCCGTCGAGGACCAGCTCGCCAGCGCCCAGCAGACCCTCGACAGCCTCGAGGGCCAGCGCAGCGCGGCCGAGACCTACGCCCAGCAGCAGGCCGCCGTGGCCGCAGCTGCCGCGGCCACGACGAGCCGGTCGACCACGTCGGCGAGCTCCTCGTCCGCGGCGTCCAGCCCGACCAGCTCGTCCAGCTCGGCCAGCGCCTCGCCGTCCGCCGGGTCGTCGTCCGCCGGTCAGTCGTCCCCGGGTACGTCCGGGTCGTCCGCGGGCACGGGGTCGTCCAGCTCCGGCAGCGCGTCGAAGCCCGCGCCGGTGCAGGACACGACGGCCGGCGCCCCCTCGGGCTCGGTGGTGCAGACCGCGATCGCGGCGGCCAAGACGCAGCTGGGCCTGCCCTACTCGTGGGGCGGCGGCGGCAGCAGCGGTCCCAGCTACGGCATCCCGCCGGACACGAAGATCTGGGGCTTCGACTGCTCGGGCCTGACCCAGTACGCCTACGCGCAGGCCGGCGTCCAGATCGGCGGCACCAGCCGGGACCAGTGGTACCGCTTCCGCAGCAACACGGTCGCCAAGTCCGACCTGCAGGCCGGCGACCTGGTGTTCTGGGGGAGCGGCAGCTCGTACACCTCGATCTACCACGTGGCCCTCTACCTCGGCGGCGGCAAGGTCGTCCAGGCTCCGCAGAGCGGCGACGTCGTCAAGATCAGCAGCATGTGGTACGGCAGCGACTACTACGGTGCCGTGCGCCCGACCGGCTGAAGAAGGACCGCCTGCCCCCCACCACTCGCAGGCTCGCGGCGGGGCCCTGCAGGGGGCCGGGCGGGGGGATCCG